>JAGNBF010000047.1:22732-55526 GCA_018004935.1 Chloroflexota bacterium
TTTTGTGGGCGATTTACTCTGTTCTGCTCAAAAAATTGCCCCCCACCCTGGCCCAGCCGGTTATCCTCACCGCTACCGTCCTGGCCGGGATGCTCTTTCTCTTGCCCGCCTTCATCATCACCACCCTCGCCGGAGCCACCCTACACCTGACTCCACTCAACGGCCTGGGCATTTTGTATGTGGGCATCTTCCCGTCGGTGCTGGCCTTCTTGTTTTGGAATCGGGGTGTCAGTGTCATCGGCCCCAACAAGGCAGGCATGTACCTGCACCTGATGCCCGTCTTCGGCGCGATTTTGTCGTTTCTCTTTCTGGATGAAGGGCTGGCCGTGTACCACCTGATCGGTGCGGCTCTGGTGTTTGGTGGTATTGTGCTGATGAGCCGGGGCGCGGCCGCGTCTCAAGATATATCAGCCACGAATTTCACGAATTGACCCGAATTTCCCTTGTTTGTTCGTGCTAATTCGTGAAATTCGTGGCAAAAGTCTCTTTTTAAATGAACGCCAATCATTCCACCATCCGCCGGGCAGAACAGGACGAGGCGCAAACGATCACCGAAATGGTGGTGCAGTCGAAGGCGCATTGGGGGTATTCGGACGAGTTTATGGAGTACGCGGCCGCGCTCCTCACCGTCACCCCTGATTACCTGGACCAATATCATTGTTATGTGCTGGAACAAGAAGGACAGTTGCAAGGGTTTGCCAGTTGGCAGGCGCAAACAGCCGCAGAAGGGGTGCTGGATATGCTCTTCGTGGCCCCGTCGGCCATGGGGCAAGGGGTAGGGCGGCAGTTGCTGGAATTTGTGAAGGGGATCGCGGCCGCGCACGGCTACCACAGCCTCATCGTCGAAAGCGACCCCAACGCCGCCCCGTTCTACGAAAAAATGGGCGGTCAACTCATCGGCCACCACCCCGTGCCCAGCATCCCCGGCCGCGAGTTACCGCTTTACCGGATATATTTGGACACGGATTTACACGGATGACACGGATTTTTCTTTTTGATCCGTGAAATCCCTGTTCATCCGTGTCCTAATTTCCTGGAGAAACATCATGGCTTTCCGTTACGACAAAGACGAACAAAACATTGTGACCCTGACCCTGGACATGCCGGGGCGTTCCGCGAATGTGCTCAACGAAGAATTTGGCCGGGGGTTGGCTGAGGTGTTGGCCAGACTCCAGGCCGAAACGGCTCTGGCGGGGGTCATTCTCACTTCTGGCAAAAAAACCTTTTTGGCCGGGGGCGACCTGGATTACCTCTACCGCGTCACCGACCCCGCTGAGGTGTTCGGGAGTACCCAACAACTCAAAACCGGGTTCCGTGCCCTGGAAATATTGGGCAAACCGGTGGTCGCCGCGCTGAACGGCACAGCCCTCGGTGGCGGTCTGGAACTGGCCCTGGCCTGCCATTACCGTATCTGCCTGGATAATCCCAAAATCAAAATCGGCTTCCCCGAAGTGACGCTGGGACTTCTGCCCGGTGGTGGCGGCGTGGCCCGGCTGACCCGCATGATCGGCTTGCAGGCGTCGTTCCCGTACCTGAGCGAAGGCAAACAGGTTGACCCGCAGCAGGCGAAAAAGGATGGCCTGATCAACGATCTGGCGGCGGATATGGACGAGATGATGGCAAAGGCACGGGCCTGGATCACGGCCAACCCCAGCGTCAAACAGCCCTGGGACCAGTCCGGTTACAAAATGCCGGGGGGTGATCCGAAGCGGCCGCAAATGGTGCAAATGCTCGCCATCGCCCCGGCCATCATGCGCAAAACTACCTACGGCAATTACCCTTCCCCCTCTGCGATTATGAGCGCGGCGGTCGAGGGAGCGATGGTGGATTTCGACACCGCCTGCCGCATCGAATCCCGCTATTTTGCCCAGGTGGCTACCAGCCAGGTCGCCAAAAACATGATCGGCGCGTTCTGGTTCCAGCTCAACGCCATCAACGAAGGGCAGAGCCGCCCACAAGGGATTGAGCCGCAAGACACCCAAAAAGTTGGCGTTCTGGGGGCGGGCATGATGGGGCACGGCATCGCCTACGTGACCGCCTTCGCCGGGATGGATGTGGTGTTGAAGGATGCCACCTTAGAAAAAGCGGAAGCCGGGAAAGCCCTGGTAGAGAAAATTTTGCAGAAGCGGGTGAGCCGCGGCCGCATGACTCCCACCGACAAACAGACCATCCTTGACCGCATCCGCCCCACCGCCTCAGCCGAGGATTTACAGGGGTGCGACCTCATCATCGAAGCCGTCTTTGAAGACCGGGACCTCAAAGCCCGTGTCACCGCCGAAGCCGAGGCCCAAATCCCCCCGGACGCCATCTTCGGCTCCAACACCTCTACCCTGCCCATCACCGGTCTGGCCGAACGCTCCAGCCGCCCGGAAAACTTCATCGGCGTGCATTTCTTCTCCCCGGTGGACAAAATGCGGCTGGTGGAAATCATCGTCGGTGAAAAAACCAGCGACCGCGCTCTGGCGAAGGCGTTCGATTACACCCTGAAAATCCGCAAAACCCCTATCGTCGTCAACGACAGCCGGGGGTTCTACACCTCACGCGTGTTTGGCACGTATGTCAACGAAGGTCTGGCCCTCTTAGCCGAAGGCCAACACCCCCGCGCCATCGAATCGGCCGGGTTGCAGGCGGGTATGCCCGTTGGCCCACTGGCCCTCTCCGATGAAGTGAGCATGAGCCTGATGATGCACATCCGCGAACAGACGAAAAAGGATTTCGCCGCCGAAGGTCGCCCCTTCCCGGAGCATCCGGCATACCGGGTGCTGGACGTGATGGTGACGGAGCAGAATCGTTCCGGCAAGGCGCATGGGGCCGGTTTTTATGAGTATCCGGCGGCGGGGCAGAAACATTTGTGGCCGGAATTGCGCCAGTTGTTCCCCCTGAACGGGTTTGGCGAACTACCGCAAGCGGAGATGATCGAGCGCATGATGTTCGCCCAGGCCATCGAAACGGTGCGCTGTTACGAAGAGGGTGTCCTGCGCTCCGTCGCCGATGCCAACATTGGCAGTATTTTCGGCTGGGGATTCGCCCCCTTCTCCGGCGGCACGCTCCAATACATCAACGCCTACGGCCTGCCCCAGTTCGTCGCCCGCGCCCAAGAACTCGCCCACAAATACGGCGACCGCTTTAACCCCCCGGCTTTGCTGATCGAGATGGCCGGGCAGGGGAAGAGCTTTTAAGCTAGTCAGCCGGTCAGCTTGTCAGCCGGTCAGCCGGTCAGCAAAAAAGCTGACTAGCTGAAATGCTGAAATGCTGACTAGCTGAAGTGCTGAAGTGCTGAAGTGCTGAAATGCTGAAATGCTATCAAAGGAGCACACATGCAGTATCGTCAACTAGGTAATTCCGGCGTCCGGGTGTCTGTCATTGGCATGGGGACGAATCAGTTTGGGAAGGTGGTGGCGCAGGAAGCGGTGCATGAGATTATCGCGGCCGCGCACGATCATGGCCTCAACTTCATAGACACCGCCGACGTGTACGCCGACAGCCAATCCGAAACCACGCTGGGCCACGCTCTCAAGGGCCGCCGTGAACAGTTTGTCATCGCCACGAAGGTTTACTTCAAGACGGGCGCAGGCCCCAACGATTACGGCGCATCTCGTTACCACATCATGAACGGGGTCGAGGCCAGTTTGCGCCGCCTGCAAACGGATCATATTGACCTGTACCAGATGCACCGCTGGGACGACACCACCCCCATCACCGAAACCCTACGCACGCTGGACGACCTGATCCGCAGTGGCAAAGTTCGTTACATCGGCGCGTCCCAATATGCCGCCTGGCAACTGGCCGAGGCCAACCTGCTGGCCGAACTACGCGGCTGGAGTTCGTTTGTCACCATCCAATCCCATTACCACATGCTAGAGCGGGACGTGGAGAAGGAAGTGTTGCCCTATTGCCGGACGCATGGCGTGGGTTTTATCCCCTTTTTCCCCCTGGCGGGGGGCTTCCTGACGGGCAAATACAAACGGGGCGAAGCGGCTCCGGCTGGCTCACGCGGTGAGAGCAGTGGTTATGTCCAGCAATACATGACCGAGGCCAACTGCACCCGGATTGAGAAATTGGCGGAATGGGCGGGGGAACGCGGCCGCACCCTCGGCGAATTAGCTCATGCCTGGCTGTTGGCCCAGCCCCAGGTCTGCTCCGTCATCTCCGGTCTGACCCGGCTCGATCATCTCCTGCAAAACCTCAAAGCGGCGGATTGGGATTTATCCGCTGAGGAACTCAAGCAGGTTAACGAACTACTTGACGACAAATCGTGACGCGGCGAGGGGGCGACACGGCGAGGGGGCGAAAGATCGCCGCGTCGCCGCGTCCCCGTGTCGCCGCGTCTCCCCCCCTGGAGTATGATGAACTTATTACCCGATAATCTCACGGTGCGGCCGCCGACGTTGGACGATTTGGCCGCTGTTCTGGCTCTGGTGCATCTGGTCGAAACGCACGAACATGGCGAACCGGACACCTCGCTCGATGAGTTGAAGGCCAACTGGTCAGAAGTTGATCTGAACCAAAACATCTGGCTGGTGCATACAGCGGATGGGCAGTTGGTGGGTTATGCCCTGGCCACCCCGGAACACAAGGAATACATCCTTGATTTTTACGTTCACCCTGATTGGCTGGAAAGTTCCCTGCCCGATTTCTTCCTGGCCGAAATGGAAGCCGTGGCCCGCGCCCACCCCCGCACCCCCGAAGGCTCACGGCTTAAAAATTACATGCCGGATGTGGCTGTGCCGGAGCAGGCGGCTTTACAGCGAGCCGGTTTCACCTGTGTCAAACACCATTTTCGGATGCAGATTGAGCTGGCGGAATTGCCGCCGCAAGTGAGTTGGCCGGAAGGGCTGACCTTACGCACTATTCAGCCGGGCGTGGATGATGCGAAGGTGTTTGATCTGATCCAGCACGCTTTCACCTACGAAGAGGACGATGACGGCACACGGTTTACTTCGTGGCGGGATTACATGATGCGCCCCGATCATTTTACGCCTGACCTCTGGTTTTTGTTGGAGAAGGGGGATGAACTGGTGGCCTGTGCCCTCTGTTTTGATTATGAGACGTATGGCTGGGTGCGGCAGTTGGCGGTACGGGATGTGTGGCGCGGCCGCGGGCTGGCCTCAACCATGTTGCAACACATCTTCCGCGTCTTCCACCAGCGGGGTCTGCCCAAAGTCGCCCTGGGGGTCAACGCCACCAACCTGACCGCTTTCCGCCTGTACGAACGCCAGGGCATGAAGAAAGTGCGCCAGTACGACGAGTTCCACAAACAGGCTTGAGCTAAGGGCCTGTAAAAGATTAAGTTCCGCCAAGACCTGACAGGTTTCCGAAAACCTGTCAGGTCTAAACCGGGAAGTTGTATTTTTACAAACCCTAAGCGGTTAAAACTTGAAGGATTCGCAGGATCAACAGCCTGATATTCTCGTGTTCGGTTGTTATCCTGCTGATAATCAGTTGCAGTTTGTTTTCATCAATCAAAAAGCCATATATTTTCGTGGCGACATGACGAAAGGCCATTAACTCCAGCAGTGTCTGCCGCGTATGGTCGCCCATTTCAACCTCGTACTCTTCGATGAGCTGATAAAAACTCTGTAACGTTTCTTTATGGGAAAATGCACCTGAAGGCGTAGCCATATGCAAATATTTGGTAAATCATAATATCAAATGTTCAATCGCGTTGTAATAACCAAAACATTCATACGTCAAAGCTGAAATTTTCATGGTCGGATCAGCATCTTGGGCGGCCATGTAGATTATTCTGTCAAAAATCTTGCCCAAATTCTCCTGACCAAACGCTATTTCGGCGTGGTTCAAAAGTCGGCAAACGGTGCTTAACACTTTGTAGGGCGATTTGGTAAATCGCCCACGAGACGATTTACCAAATCGTCCTACAAATTTGTAAAGTTGACCTGAACCATGCCGCTATTTCTTGGGCCAATTCATTGGCCTTGTTCATATAACACCTTCCCTTCGGCTAAAACTCGTTCACGGAAATAACCTGCCGTTTGTTCAAGGTTTGTTAAACTAACAGCATGAGAAGATAACATCAAACATTGGCCTAAAGCCAGAAAAAAATAATCATCTGCTAACCCCTGAACACAAATATCAATATCCGAATTTTCACGGAAATCGCCACGAGCTAACGATCCATACAAGATAACTCGTTTGACATGATAAGTTTTCAGAACAGCCAAAATTTTCTCCAGGTCTTTTTCCATAGAGGGGACAAGATGGAGGTCGTTGAGCAGACTGAGTCTTCGTGGGGAGTTCGCAGATTTCATCATGGTCAAACAAAAGTATAGTTGAAGCAAATCAAATGACAACCACACAAAATATGACGAACATTCTACAACAACTCAGCCAACAAGCCCCCCAAAACGGTGGCTTAAAACTCCCACCGCCGGTGGCCTTACTCATGGAAGTGGAGTTTGTCAGTTACGAAGAGGGGCAGGCGATGACGAATCGTTTTCCGGTGAAGGAGATGTACCAGAATCCGGTGGGGCACATGCAAGGGGGGATGATCGCGGCCGCGATAGACAACACCCTCGGCCCTCTCAGCTTTCTCCTGGCCCCCTACTCCACCACCACCCACCTCAACCTCACCTACATCCGCCCCGTCACCCCGGAGATGAGCCACATCCTCGTCACCGCCCGCCTCGTCGAGCGCACCCGCTCCCAACTCCACCTCACCGCCACCGTCACCAGCGAAGAGGGCAAAACCCTCGCCATCGCCCAGGCCACCCAACGAATCTTATAAAAAAGCCTGAAGGCTGAGGGAAACCTCTATAGATAAAGACGGGCGCGATTACGCTCGTACAAGGGGGGAACTGAACGGCGCGGGTTTTCGGGGCCTTCGCCCTGAAAACCCGCGCCCAGAAAAGTCCCCCGCCCCAGGGGCGGGGTAACGTCACCGCACTTTATGGAGCAGATACCGGGTACCCGTAAAAACATATCGCCAGGGGTCACGCGTCGGCATTCTCATAACGCGTGGTCAAGACGACAGTCAAAAACAGGGCTTACGGCACAGGTACCACCGACACATACTCATATCGAACAACCGTACTGTTTGTCGTCCCCCCAGATTCATTAAAGGTAGACGCAAAAAGACCGAAGTATCTCTGGCTAAAGTAACTGGTCTCGCCAGTTATCGTCTTGAATAACTGATTCGCTACCCAGACCTTTATCGTTCCATTGCTCTCATACTGTACGTCCCACTCATTCACCCCATTGGGATTAATCGTGACACCGTTAACCAACCGTGCCTCCGTCCAATCGAAGAGAATAGTCCCGGTGGGGTTGTTGTTGCTATCATGCCCAGTAATTTCACGCATTCTGGCTACCAATAATGGGTTATTGTTGTTGGCCAACCAACGAACTTCCAGCACATAGTATGAGGTAAAACAAGATGTGTAATTACTGTTAGGGCAGGTCTGACCATTCCAATCACCACCAAACACAATCCCATAACCACTCTGATCTTGAGGAGTGATGAATTGGGCCTGGGTTTCAAACTTATAGGTATTCCCACCAGCAACAGCCATAGGTGCGGCAATCTCATATTGACCTGACTTGCCCACACTCATTTCCAGCCGCCCCCCTGTCACATAACTGACGCCATTACTCGGTGAAGTTGGCCCTGTACTCTGGCGACGCATCGTCCAACCTGTGCTGGAAAAATCGAAATTATCTACATAAGGGCCAACTGTGGCGGTAGCGGTAGGTGTGGGGGAAGATGTAGGAGTAGCAGAAGGGGTAGGCGTAATCGTTGGGGTGTGAGTTGCCGTGGGGTCTTGCAGAACATAGGGCAAATATTGTTTGCTCTGCATGTTAAAGGCTAAAACAACCTGATCTAAAAAGACAGATTTGAGGTTGGTAGGATTAGCCGTTCCATCACTGTTAAAAACGAAGGCCAGATAAAGTTGCGCCTGACCCGCATAACTACCCAAATCATACATCACATTCGACCAATTCCCACCACCACCACTACTGGTGGCCAGACCCGTATAATTGGTTCCATCGGTTGAAGCCATCACGGCAAAGGTATCACCCACACTGGCCTGGAACCAATAATCAAACATGATCATCCCATCCACCATTTCGGTGACATTGATAGGGCCGTAGATGAGCCAGGATTTGGCGTTGGGCGGATAACCATCCGTGGCCGGGTCTAGCAGACCTCCTTGTTCACCGTCGCCCACACTCCAGGCGCTTCGTGTACCCGATGGGGTAGTGTTGGTGTAGGTTTCGGTGCCCCATTTATATTCACCATTTGTAACACCATCTTCATCAAAGACAGTCCAGATGGCAGAAGAGATGCCTGACTCAAAGGTTTCGGTGAAAACTTCTTGCCAACCACTGCCTTGAATCAGCAAAGGAATGGTTGTGGTAGGAATGTTGACAGATTCAGGCAAAACATAGGCAACAGGTTTGTCGCCAAAAGCGGGGCGTGGTTCTGGGGGTTGGCCCTGAGCGGCCAGGCGGGTCTGCTGGCCAATCCAATTGCCTAGCAGAATCAGCGCTATGAGGCTAACCCCAATCGCTATAAACCAGGTTAACCGGTTATCTGAGTAGGTGACTTGTTTCATTTTGTTACTCCTGTGGAAATATGACATGGGTAGGAAAAAGGGGCCGAAAAAGCACGTTTAGGGTTCGCTCAACATTCAGTTGGGTGGCGCGGTATCGTTACCAGTTGTTTACGTACGAACCCTTAGTAATCGTCTAAGAATAACTTCCCGTTTTGCTGTGGCCGGTCTCCTGACCGCGCCACCCAAGTTATTTTTAGACACTCACTAAGGAATAAGAACTAAATAACTTGTTCGGCCAGTATACCTGTGGTTAATCTATTTTCCCTGATTGTCGCAAAATCAGGGGCGGGAAACTCAACGGATAAACGACGAAATGCTGACTCACGTTATAATTTAATGAGTGATGACCCAATAGATTGTCGCACAAAGGAGCATAGATATAACATGAATTCTTATCCTACCTGGCTGGAGACGGTTCACCATGATGGCTCAGGTTTATATGTTTCTCATCTTTATCCCCGATTGGGTGAAATGGTTCACCTACGTTTGCGTACGGGGGTAGATGCCCCTATCAAGCGGGTTTTGTTACGCACATTTCCTGATGGGGAACAGGCGCTGACTTTGTTGGCCCGCGGCCGCGTGGCCGGGCCAGCCCAATGGTGGGAGGTAGCCCTTCCCATCCGTGAGCCTCAAGTACATTACCGTTTTCTGCTTGAAGCTGAAGATGGTGTGTGGTGGTACACAGCCGCCGGACCAGTCCAGTTAGAACCCCGTGATATTTATGATTTCCGCATCATCGCTGATTATGATGCCCCGGCATGGCTTCCGGGCAGTGTGTTTTACCAGATATTTCCTGACCGCTTTGCCAATGGCGATCCTACCACCGATCCCCAACCTGAGGAGTACGAGTACCGCGGCCGCAGACCTCACACCTACCCCTGGGCCTCATCCCCAGACCCGGATCAACCTTTCTCCCTTGTCTTTTATGGTGGGGATCTCCCGGGCATCCAACACCATCTAGACTATCTGGAGCAACTGGGGGTTAATGTTCTGTACCTCAACCCCATTTTCACCGCCTACTCCAATCACAAATACGATGTGGCCGATTATGCCCATGTGGATGCCCATTTTGGGGGTGATTCGGCTCTTGTCAACCTGGCGGAGGCTTTACGCCAACGTGGACTACGCTACATCCTGGATATTGTGCCCAACCATTGCGGTTACTGGCACCCCTGGTTTGAAACCGCACGCACAGATCCCACCAGTCCAGAAGCCTCTTTCTTCACCTTCCACGATCACCCAGAGCAGTATGAATCATGGCTGGGGGTGTGGTCATTACCCAAATTAAATTACCAGAGTGAGATGTTACGCGGCCGCATGTATGCCCACCCCGACGCCATTTTCCGCCATTGGTTGCGTCCCCCCTTCCTGGCCAATGGCTGGCGGGTAGATGTAGCCAACATGCTAGGACGGCAAGGGGTCATCCAGTTAGGTGTTGAAATTAACCAGGGCATACGCCAGGCAGTAAAAGAAACCCGCCCCGATGCCTATCTATTGGGGGAAAACTTCTTCGATGCCAGCCCTCAGTTACAGGGAGATCAACTAGATGGGGTCATGAATTACATGGGGTTCACCATTCCTTTGTGGCACTGGCTACGCGGCTACCATGTGGGCGCCCATGGGCTAAACGAGTCGGTTAGTTCCCCTGTGCCCTATTCCACAGCCGCTCTCATCGCCACCTGGCAAGACCGGCTGGCGTCCATCCCCTGGGCCATCGCCCTGCAACAATACAATCAGCTTGATAGCCATGACGTATCCCGTATTCGCACCATCGTTCAGGGTAATGATGCCCTCCACCGGTTGGCCGTCATCGTGCAATTCACAATGCCCGGTCTGCCTGCTCTCTACTATGGTGACGAGATCGGAATGGAAAATGATCCACACCTGGGGCCACGGGGGTGCATGGTATGGGATGAAAACCAGTGGCATCACGATCTATTGGCTTTTTATCGCCAGTTAATCAGCCTGCGCCGTCAATTATCTACCTTGCAAACCGGCGGGTTCCAGGTGCTCCGTGTAGAGAAAGATACCTTTGCTTATTTACGGGCGGATGAAAATGGATTTGCGCTGGTGGTGGCGCACCGTAACGAAACGCCTTACCCGGCGGGTCATTTGCCGGTGGCACTGGGGGGTATTGCTGACGGTACATCGTTACGCGAATTTTTTACCGGCCAGACGATTGATGTTGTTGACGGGCAATTAGCACTACCCGTTTTGGGGCAAGGGGCCACCCTATGGTTAGGGGAAAGGTAAAGCGTTACGCCTCGTTCAGGAGTTCCTGAGCGATGCGTGACCAGCGAAATGGTTCGATCCGTTCCAGTTGGTCAAAGAAATATTCATCAAGGTAGGGCAAAATTTCCATTTCCCAGATGTCGCGCAGTTCGGTAGCGAGCCGCGGCCGCATAAAAAATGTTACCCCTACCTGATAATGCTTCTCAATCTGGCTGTTAAGCCGTTGCAACACACGAATTAGCCCATCTAGTTGTAAATCTGAGTTATGTTGGCGGTGATAATAACGCAGGAGTTCATAATCTGGAGCCAGTTCTAAGAAGGCAAAGCGGCGACGCAAGGCATGATCAACAAGGGCAATAGAGCGGTCGGCGGTGTTCATCGTGCCAATGATGCGGACGTTGGCGGGAATGCCAAACAGCCCACTCCCGGCCAAAAAGATACGCTCTTCCCGATATTCTAACAAGTACATCAGTTCGCCAAAGACGCGGGAGAGGTTAGCCCGGTTGATTTCGTCCAGGATGAGGACACAGGTGGCGGAGGGGGTGCGGCGGGCCAGTTCGCAGAAACTGATAAAGCGACCAGGGGTCATTTTGAGTTCCAGCTTACCCTCGCTGTTTTCTTGGGGGCGGATACCTTCGATAAAATCTTCATAGGTGTAGGCGGGGTGGAATTGCAGGATGGTGACGAAGCCATTGTCTTGGGCCAGATAGTCAGCCAGGTAACGGGCGACGTAGGTTTTGCCTGTTCCTGGTGGGCCATAGAGGACGGCCTGCCCTTTGCGTTCGATGGCCCGGAGCCAGGTTTGTAGGGTATCAAGGGGGAGACCAGTCGCGGCCGCGATCTCATCTAACTCAATTTTGCGCCGTTTTACCGGGCCAACTCCCACCATAGAGGGGGTCTGGCGCAGGGTGGGTGTGGGGGTGTAGGGCATGTTGGCAACCTCATGGATGGTTAAAGCTGTTTTAGTAAATTCATAGTCAGGTTCGGTCTCATTAATGAGCGGTACATCCAGTTCCACCTGCCCTTTGGGGGTGAGGCGGCCGGTGTGCTGTTTGGCCTGTTGAAACGCCACCCAGATAAGGCTCTGGACAGAAATCATATCGGGCAGGTTGAGAGCCTGTTTGAGTTCGTGAGCGTGGTAACGAATGGCGGTGTACGCGGCCGCGCCCGGCATTTTCGTCCACACATCCGTCACCCCCAAGAATTTTAGCCACCACTGGATGGGTTCTGGTTTGATGAACAGTTCACTTTTGGGGTGGAGCAGAAAGAGGAGATAGGTAGGGAAGGGCCAGGAGAGCGGGAGATGGTTCGCGGCCGCGTACCGGGCATATTGCTCCAACCGCTCAGGGGCAGAGGCTGGGCCATAGAGCAAATCACGCATAATCAGGGCAAACTCGGCTTTGTTCAGGCCATCGGCATACAAAATGGCCGTATCACCCCGGCGGGGCAACCGCCGCCAAAGCAGATTCGTGGCCCGACTTAGCGTTTCCATACAAGAAATAAGCTCATCATATTGTTGGGTATTAAGTAAAGTTTGGTATTCGGATTGACTAAGGAGAACCTGCGCCTGGGTCGCGGCCGCGTGTTTGTATTGTATTTCATCTTCTACCCAGCCCGTAGCTTCTCCCCTCGTCCAGGCAGGGTATTTTTCCTCAACCAACGCCAACAACGCTGTAAATTGTCGTTTCATTACCTGCCATCCTCAACTCTTCGGCAACAGATGCCATGGGTTGAGCCTGTCGAAACCCGGCTCAACCTTCGACAAGCTCAGGCATCGCCAGATAACACCTGTATAGTGACGATATTTATAACCAAATCCGAACCTTAGCTAAATGACTTTCGTAAGAAAGATTTAATAAGCTAGTACTAAGGTCACATTACAGGTGGTCGCCGAGTTTCACTTCAGACCATTTTGTTACCCCGTCATTTTGCCAGCACGCCACCCTTGTCATCTCCACTTTTTCTCATCCTCTTTACCCAAAAAGGAAAGGACGTTATGTCACGTAAATCACTCGTTCATCTGGGGCTCAGTTTAATTGTAGCACTATTCTTATGGACGTTAAGCGGGGCCAGCCCTGCGGCCGCGGAACCCAACGCCACCTGTACTTTCACCGCGACAGGAGGCGTAGACTGGGGAACAAACGCTGGCTGGACAATTACCGGGGCAGGGTGTCCAGCCAGTGGTACAACTTACCCTGGCAATACAGTGGGTAATACCGACAATGTCGTTATTGCCGTAGGGAGTACTGTTACCCTGGATGTATCACCCCCTAATCCTGTCGGAACCATCACCTTCAATGGCGGAGCAGGGTCCAATCGCCTGACCTTCAATCCGGGTACAACCCTCACATCTGGCGACATAACCATGAACGGAACAACAGTCACTTCTGGAAATCAGGCCACAATCTTGGCTGTAGGTTCCGGTACGTTGTCTGCTCCTTCCATCGCCCTCATTCCCGTTGCCGGTAATTACGGTAGCAACAACCGGCGCACCCAAATTACGATTTCCACAGGAACAATCAACGTTACCGGAAATATTACGACACCCAATGTAACTACAGGGAGTGGCACAGGGGTACTTTTTACCGGGGCTGGGGCAATCAATATAGGTGGTAACTTTATGGGTGATGCTCAAGCATCATTCACAGCCAGCACAAGCAGTATCAATCTCAATGGTGCGGCCCAAACCGCTGGCCCATACACCTATAACAACCTGACACTCTCCGGGAGTGGGGCCAAAACCATAACAGGAACTACAGTTAACGGTATTCTTTCCCTGCAAGGAACTGCCACCACAGCAGGAACTTCACCGACCTATGGGGCGAATGCAGTTCTTGAATATGCGGGTAGTGGAGCGCAAACAACTTCCAATGTTGAGTTTCCTGCCGCTATGTCGGCGGATGTTACGATTAACAATGCATTGGGCGTGACATTAAATGCCGCTAAAACAGTGGCCGGTTTACTCACCATGACAAACGGCACTCTGAATATGGCCAATACCAATCTTGCCGTCGGATCATTAACCGGTTCAGGTGATTTGACACATTCATCGGGTACGGCCGGAGCCAGAACATTAACAATTGGGTCTGACAATACCAGCCCAGCCGCCTACACGGGTGTAATCAGTAATGGCACGGCAACTTCTACCAGCGTCACGAAAACGGGCACAGGTACATTAATACTTTCAGGATTAAACAGTTATACAGGTGCCACAACAATTAGTGCTGGCACACTGAGCATCAACACTTTGCAGAATGTCAGTGGTGGAACCAGCTCGCTAGGTGCACCGACAACTACGGGTAACGGCACGATTGCCATTGACGCCACCGGGATATTACAGTACACAGGTTCCGGTCATTCTTCCAACCGCGTGATCAATGTGACGAATGATGGTGGCACGGTTGATGCATCGGGTAGTGGCACACTTACCCTATCAGGTGGAGTAACGGGTAGTAACGATAACCTTGTACTGACAGGAACAGGAACTGGGGTTCAAAGTGGTGTTATTGCAACTGGGGCCGCCACTGTAACCAAGAACGGCACGGGTACCTGGATACTTTCAGGATTAAACTCTTATACAGGTGTCACAACAATTAGTGCTGGCACACTGAGCATCAACACTTTGCAGAATGTCAGTGGTGGAACCAGCTCGCTAGGTGCACCGACAACTACGGGTAATGGCACGATTGCCATCGGGGCCACCGGGGTATTACAGTACACAGGGTCTGGTCATACCTCAAATCGGGTAATAAACGTAACGGCCGATGGTGGTACGGTTGATGCCTCGGGTAGTGGCACATTTACCTTAACGGGTGGTGTAACGGGTACGGGAAATAACCTTGTCCTGACAGGAACTGGGGTCGGGGTCGAAAGTGGCGTTATCGCTACAGCAGGAGCCACATTAACCAAAAACGGTTCCGGCACCTGGACTCTTGCGGGAGTAAATACCTATACCGGTGGAGCAACACTCAACACCGGAACCTTAAACATCAACAATGCCAACGCGCTTGGTACTGTGGCCGGGACGTTCACTATTAACGGGGGCACCATTGACAATACGAGTGGGGCTAACATTACAACGCTCAGTTACCCCCTGGCACTGAACGGTGATTTTGCTTATAGCGGTTCGGTTCCTCGGAACCTGAATCTGGGAACCGGTACAGTCACGCCGAATGCTGACCGGCAAATAACGGTTGATGCAGGCACACTGACCATCGGTGGGACACTCTCTGCCGGTACGTTAAACCTGACAAAAGCAGGTTCAGGCACGTTGAGCTTCGGGGCCAATGCAGTCACATTGAATAATCTTACCATTAGCGCGGGGTCTCTAACCGGAACTTCAGGGGTGCTGAGTCTGGCGGGGAATTTAAACAACAATGGCACATTCACGCATAATAACGGGAGTGTCACCATAAATGGCACAACCACCCAAACCATTAGCGGCAATGTGACCCCCTTCAACAACCTGACGGTTAACCTCAATGCTGTCGTCGTCATACCCAGTACCAATATCCCCACTGTAGCAGGCACGATGACGAACAATGGCACACTGCAACAAACGCTTAATGTTGATAACAGTGCTCCGGTTTCCTTTTTGACTATCAGTACGGATAAATATCGCGGAGTAGATATTGATACGACGGGGACCGGGACGAATTTGGGAGCAGTCACGGTTACGGTGCGGAGTACGGCGGTGTTTGACTGCCCTAATGTGAGCGGTGTGGCACCGATTTATGCACGACGTTGTTTTGATATAACGCCAACAAATCAGGGCGCGGCCGCAGTCACCCTCTGGGTTTTGGATAGTGAACTAGGTGCTATCCCTACTGGTGAGATTGTGCCATACCGCTTCGCCACTGGCTCGTGGGGGGCGTTGACCGGTGTAACCAGAGGGTCAGGTAGCAATAACTACTCCTACACACAGGGCACTACCCCAGGATTTTCTAACTTCCTGGTTGGTCAGTCTGGTTTCAGTCCCACAGCCATCACCTTGAGCAATGCCGGGGTAATTTCTGGTGTGAGTGGTTTATGGCTGGGGTTGGTAGGGTTGTTGTTGTTGCTAAGTGCGGGCTGGTGGGTACGCGGCCGCAATGCCTGAAATTTCCCTCTAACACAACCTCATACCTGACCTTATAAGACCCCTGGCGTTTTTAAAACGCCAGGGGTCTTTTGTTAATAAGCGTTCAGTTACGTTACATCAACGGATTAAGAAACAAACGGATTTTCCCCTTTAATCCGTGCCTTTCTAAATCCGCTGAAGTCATCCAAAACGGCCTAAAATCGTCTCTGAACTGAACAGTTACTTTTGTGGGTCTTCGGGATTTCGTGGGGTACGGGCAACCCTTGTGGTTGCCTCACACTGGGCAGGCACAAGGCCCGCCCGTACATATAGTGTCAACCCCCTGAATTCCCAAAGAGCCACTCTTGTTTTCCAGAGGTCGTAACGTCTCTGTAATAAATTACCCTACAATCAATAGAGTATGCTAAGGAATGAGAACTAAACAACTTGTTTATTGGGAGTGGCACGGTCAAGAGACCGACCACAGCAAATGTTCAAGTTATTTAATCGTCAATCCTAAGTGACTGTGCAACCGTTCAGTTGTGTTACATCAACGAATTAGAAAGTAAACGGATTTTCCAGAGGTCGCTTTAATCCGTTCTTTTCTACATCCATTGAAGTAACCAAAACGGCCTAAAATCGTCTCTGGACGGAATGGTTACGTGACTGTCTAAAAACACAGGGTAGGCAACGCAACATTTGCCCACACCCCCTCCCTATCAGGATTCCCCCCCCACCTATGAACGAAATAGACGAAATTTTAGTTGTAGATGATGAAGCCTCAGTCGGTGAAGTTGTCAGCCTTTACCTCAAACGAGAAGGGTATCAGGTACGCATCGCACGTGACGGGCGGCAAGCCCTGACCGAAATCGAGCGCCGCCCACCCACCCTGGTTATCCTCGATCTAATGCTCCCCCACATAGACGGCCTGGAGATCATGCGCCGTTTACGATTAGATTTTCATTCCACCGTCCCGGTAATCATGCTCACCGCCCGCCGCCAGGAAACAGATCGCATCTATGGTCTGGAATTGGGTGCGGATGATTATGTGATCAAACCATTCTCCCCGGCTGAACTGGTAGCCAGGGTCAAAGCGGTGCTACGCCGAACAAAAGGGAATAGCTCACCAGGGATAAAAGAGCAAAAACGACTAGAGTTTGCCGGATTAACAATCGATCCCTTAACACGCCAGGTCGTTGTCAAAGAAGAAATTGTGGACCTGACGGCCACAGAGTTTAACCTGCTCTATTTCCTGGGTTCCCATCCCCGCCAGGTATTCAGCCGTGATCAATTATTGGAGAAGGTGTGGGGCTTTTCTGAATATGTTGACCCCAGCACAGTTACCGTCCATATCCGCCGCCTGCGCGAAAAAGTAGAGATTGATCCCAGTCAGCCACAGCACTTGTTGACTGTTTGGGGTGTTGGCTATAAATTTGAACCCGGTTGATGAACCAGCATGTCATCACTGAAAATGGGTAAACTCAGGCAGAAGACCCATCCCCCTTCGACCCCAAGCAAGGGGGGAAAACCGCGCCGGAAATCATTCCCCGCCCCTGGGGACGGGGTTAATTGAGAAGATACAACTCAAAAATATTAAGCCCATAATGCCAAACAATACGCAATGGTATACCGAATCTTCCTGGCGGGTAATTGCCTTAGGTGTCGCGGCCGCGCTCTTACTGGCTAGTGGCCTGATGGCCTGGATGATGGAACCCCCCTGGGAAGACCTGGCCCAACTGGTTTACACCCTGACGCTGACCTCAGTGCTTTCTTTACTACTGGGCTATGGATTATTTCGCCGCGGCCGCACCCACTCCCCATCTCTTAGCTGGACCCTCGTATTTACCTATGGCTGGGGTGCAATCCTAAACCTCATCAACATTTGGGTCATCGCCCAACTGATGTTCGCCAGCCCCCATGACCTGGCCTTGATCGTCATCCTACTCCTGTTCGCCTTTGTTATCGCCACCACTTTTGGCATTCTGGTCGCCCGACACATTGCCGCCGCTCTTAGCCAATTAGCCCATAAAGCCAAACGAGTAGCCAATGGGGACCTGAGCGCCCGGGTAACTGTCTCTGGGCGTGATGAGGTAGCTCAAGCGGCCCTATCCTTCAATGAAATGGCGCAACAGCTACAAAACGCGGCCGCGCAACAACAAGAAGTCGAAAAACTTCGCCGTGACCTCATCGCCTGGACCAGCCACGACCTACGAACCCCCCTCACCAGCATCCGGGCTATGGTTGAAGCCCTACATGATGGCGTTGTCACCGATGAGAACACCGTTCACCGCTACTACCGCACCATTCGCGCTGACATCATTGCCCTCAATGACCTGATTGATGACCTATTTGAACTGGCCCAACTCGACACGGGAAGCCTTCACCTGGACCTGTCATCCCACTCATTACACGATCTCATCTCCGACACCCTGGAGAGTTTCCAGCCGCTTGCCCGGCAAAAAAACATTATCCTTTGCGGACAAGTGGACGAGAGTGTAGACCCCGTCACATTGAACGCGCCCAAAATGGGGCGTGTCTTGGGCAACCTGATCAGCAACGCCCTTAACTACACCCCCAACGAAGGCATCGTTCATGTCTCAGCCGAGCGTCAAAATGATGGGGTGATCGTTCACGTAAAAGACAACGGCCCTGGCTTTGACCCCAAAGATTTACCTCGTGTTTTCGAGCAGTTTTATCGGGGGGAAGAAGCACGTTCACGCACAACGGGGGGTGCCGGATTAGGGTTAGCCATTGCCAGAGGAATTGTTGAAGCCCATCGCGGCCGCGTCTGGGCCGAAAATGTCTCCACGGGCGGGGCACAAGTCTCTTTCTTTCTACCTAATTCACCCCCAGCCCAAACATAACACTGGCAGAAATCATAACGATACCTGGCTTAGGGTCTGTAAAAGATTAAGTTCCGTCAAAACCTGACAGGTTTTCGGAAACCTGTCAGGTCTTGTTTGTAGAGCGATTTACCAAAGGGTGTGTTGCAAATGAGTTGAATAATGAGTCTTTGGGAATTCAGGGGGTTGAGAGCAGATGTACGGGCAGGCCTTGTACCTGCCCCGTGTGGGCAACCACAAGGGTTGCCCGTACCCCACGAAACCCCAAAGAACTTATTTTCTTCCTCTCAACCGAAATGAAACACGCCCTTTACCAAATCATCCTACTTGCCTCATTTCCCACCTGCCTCACCCAAACCCCAAACCCCGTTCTTTTAAGGACACATAACGATGATGACCGATCACCAGGTGATCGAGTACGCCAATATCCAAAAGCGTGCCCGCTTGCACCAGCTCCCGCGTCACACGAATATCTTCTGGCGAAGGGGAAGGATCACCAGAGGGGTGATTATGGGCGACAATGATCGCGGCCGCATTCTCTTTAATAGCCGGTTTAAACACTTCTGCCAGTCGCACCACCGACGTATTCAAACTCCCCACATAAATCGTAGGCGTCCCCAACACCCGGTTACGCGTGTCCAACAAAATGACCCGCAAATGTTCCTGCTCCAGGTACATCATCTCCGTCATGAGCAAATTGGCCGCATCGGAAGGAGAACTGACACGCGGCCGCTCTTCCGGCGAGGCAATCATCGCCCGCCGTCCTAGCTCTAAAGCCGCTTTTATCTCCAGCGCCTTGGCCTCGCCAATACCCTTCACCTGCATCAGTTCCTTGGCTGAGGCCCGCACCAGGCCCGGTAAACCACCACACCGCACCAGGAGCCGTTCTGCCAATCGCACCACATTTTCACCCCCGGTGCCGGTACGTAAAACAATCGCTGTCAGTTCGGCCGACGAGAGTGCGGCCGCGCCCACTTGCATCATTCGTTCACGTGGCCGATCATCGGGCATCATATCCCGAATCATCGGCGCATAGTGCGGTAAATTGTTTGCTTCTGCTTCAGACATAATGTGCGCTCCCATAAGCAAAAACAGTTCCCACAGCCAGACACCGTTGGGAAGTTAACGATATAAATTTTCAGAATTTTGGGGATTACGACTTTACTTTGCAACTAAACCACTAAGGGTTCATTCGTCAATAACTTTGGAGATTGCTGTGGCGCGGTCTCCTGACCGCGCCACCTATCTTATTTCCGAACGATTACTTAGGTGCTGTGGCCGGTGTCCCCACCGAGCCACACCGAGCACAGTCAGGAGATCGGTTCAAGCAACCCCGTAAGTCCTAAGCAATAGAAGGATCTTCCGGCCCAATGAGTTACTTCGGCAAACTCTTAAACAACGTCACTAACTCATCCCACTCTTCCGTTAGTAAGTGTAAAGAAACACCCCCTAACTCCACGTGGTAGACAAAACTGCCGTCGTCACCTTCACTACGCCAGACAAAATAATTTTCGGTTTCAGCGAGAATATCGCCATCTGGTTCGATGTTCATCATACCTCTACTGTGCGTATTAGCGGCGTGGCCCACCAAAACGATTGCCACCACCATTGCGGCCGCGGTCTCCACCACCGCCCCCACTACGATTATCACGGCCACCACGATCCCCACCACCAGGTCGTGGGCCTTTGTTTGCCATGTCATTCGCACGTGCGTCTTCCAGCGTCCAGCCTTCCAGAATCGCTTTACGGGAGAGGCGAACTTTGCCCGATGATGAATCAATATCCGTCACCATCACCATAACCTCATCACCCAACTGCACAGCATCTTCCACCCGATTAATTCGTTTTGAAGCCAGTTGCGAGATATGCACCATACCATCAATACCGGGCAGAATTTCCACAAAGGCACCGAAATCAGTAATACGCACTACCTTACCCGTGTAAGATTGCCCCAATTCAGGCCCGGTCGTTAAGGAACGAATTTGGTTCAGCGCCGCATCCGTTTTAACCCCATCCACACCAGCCACAAAGATAGTGCCGTCTTCTTGAATATCAATAGACACCTGATACGCTTCTTCCAAACCCCGAATGGTGCTACCACCCTTGCCAATAACGGCTCCGATTTTATCCGGGTCAATCTTGATGGACTCCATACGGGGGGCGTATTTGCTCAATTCCTGGCGCGGCCGCGCAATCGTCGCCGTCATTACATCCAAAATCTGTAACCGGGCATCTCGTGCCTGGGCCAACGCCTCTGCCATAATCTCCTGGGTCAACCCGGAGATCTTAATATCCATCTGCAACGCCGTAACCCCTTCTGCCGTCCCTGCCACCTTAAAATCCATATCCCCCAGGTGATCTTCAACCCCCTGAATGTCCGTCAAAATGGCATATTTTGTCCCATCAGAAACCAGCCCCATCGCAATACCCGCTACCGGGCGACGAATCGGTACACCAGTATCCATAAGCGCCAACGTCGAAGCACACACACTGGCCTGGCTGGTACTCCCATTAGAAGAAAGAACTTCCGAAACCACACGGATCGTGTAGGGGAACTCTTCTTCCGAAGGAATCACATAACGCAAAGCTGTTTCAGCCAGCGCACCATGACCAATCTCCCGCCGTTTCGGGCCACGTAATGTCCATGTTTCACCCGTAGAAAAGGGAGGAAAATTGTAATGGTGAATATAGCGACGGGTTTCTTCTGGGTGCAGACCATCCAATTTTTGTGCTTCGCGAGGAGTTCCCAGCGCCACAATAGACAAAACCTGAGTTTCCCCTCGTTGGAACAAACCGGATCCATGAGCGCGAGGACTTAACCCCACTTCCGCAGACAGAGCACGAATATCACGATGACTGCGGCCATCCGGGCGCACCCCTTCATACAAAATCCGCTGGCGAACTGTTTTCTTAAACTGCTGTCCAAACGCTTCCAGCAAATCTTTGGGCAACGCCGACTCATCATCCGAAACCATCTCGTTAATGATCTCTTCACGCAACTCATCAACGGCGGTACTACGCTCATGGCGATCCGTCTGTTCCGCCACTAACAATTCCAGGCGGTCCCCCAGACGAGCTTGCATGGCCGTGACCATTGCTTCATCCATGATATTGTAACGAATATCACGTTTGCCCTTGCCTATCGCCTCACGCATCTGCAATTGCACATCAATCAACCCCTGGAGACTGCTGTGACCAAACGCCAATGCCTGAACCAACACTTCTTCAGGGATCTCATTGGCTCCGGCTTCTACCATAATGATAGCGTCCCGCGTGCCCGCCATCCGTAGATCAAGCTGGCTATGTTCCATCTCAGCAATTTCGGGATTAGCAACAAACTGTCCATCAATATAACCAACACGGACAGCCCCAATCGGCCCTTCCCAAGGAATATCCGAAAGCATAATCGCCGCACTGGCCGCATTTACAGCCATTATGTCCAGATGGTGAACACTATCAGAAGATAACGTGGTCACAATAATCTGAACTTCATTACGCATACCATCGGGAAACAGCGGCCGCAACGGGCGATCCACCAACCGGCAGATCAACGTCGCTTCTGTCGAAGGGCGGCCTTCCCGACGGAAAAAGCTACCAGGAATACGTCCGGCGGCATACATTTTTTCTTCATACTCAACACTCAAGGGAAAAAAGTCTAATCCTTCCCGAGCAGATTTCGACATGGTAGCAGTAGCCAAAAGCATGCTCTCACCGACTTGAATCGTGACAGCGCCTCCCGCTTGCTGGGCAAGTTTGCCCGTAGTGAAAGTAACCGTCGTTCCGGCCACTTCCGTGGTAAAAATGTGTTCTTGTGACATGGTTTTCCTCATTATTCAGATATTATTCTGTATGTAATTGCATCTATTTGTCCCTTCTCGGAGCGTCAGTTCAGGGGATCTATTGCGCGTCATTAACCAACCACAAAACCTGACTGCCTGAAGGGAATGGGCTATTGACGGAGAGTTACCGCCAATGAACCAAAAGGACGTTCTATTTAACTTCCCGGGATATTGCTTAACCAATTGAGGTTGATAGCGCTAATAGGTACACCGAGCATACCACAGGGTTTTCCGAGAAGTTGGTTTGGCCGTTGTTTGCCCTACGGGTTATCTACACTCTACGATTGCCTGAAAGGGAGTAAAGAGTGGGGTTTTGGTAATACTCAGGGGAATGACGTACACAAAATCAGCCAATCCCTAAAGGGTCTCCAAACTTTAGCAACCTGAGTCAGGCGCACTCCAACCCGTAGCCTGGATCAGAGACAATCTGCTGGCCATAGGATAGAAACCAACAATCGCCGTTTTCACCGGCAAGAAAGATAATTTCGTTGAGGTAACAAGGAGAAGATTGTTTGAGGGGATTAGGGACTGGGGTCTGACTCATACCAAACCGAAGAGTATGAAACAAAGCCCAATACCTAATACCTAAACGCCTCAAACCACCACGAACATTATTACCTGCGACCAATGGTTACAAAAAATGCGTAGGCGGTAATACCACCTACGCATTTCATCATTTTCTTAGCGCCGGATACCCAAACGGTCAATGACATCACGGTAACGGTCAGGGTCTGTATCACGTAGGTAGGACAAGAGGCGACGCCGCTTACCTACCAGCTTGAGCAAACCGCGTCGCGTACTTTCATCATGTTTGTGAAGCCGCAAGTGCTCCTGCAACTGATTAATACGCTGACTAAACAGAGCAATCTGCACTTCAGGGGAGCCAGTGTCTCCAGGATGCTGTGCATACTCTGTAATAATCTCGGTCTTTCGTTCCTTGGTGAAGGACATATTGTATTCTCCTGTGAAAGTGTGCCGGAAAAAGTCGTCGTGCCGAAAAACGTCGCACTTTCCAGCATAAGTTAAGACAGGCGGAATTATAGTCCATCTGTTCGCCTTTCGCAACCTGACCTTATCGCTCTCATATATCACTCAACATGTCATGATGGTAGAGTCAGGATGTCATCAAGGCGCAATTGTTGATGTTACTGGCACCGTACTGGTAACAGAAATCGTTGGTGTTATCGGAGCGGTATCACTGAAGGGCAACGTGTTCGTGAAAGGAACAGTAATGATCGTAGGTGGGGGAACAGGAACAGCAGTTAACAGGGCAATTGCTCCATCAACTGCAGTGCGATCAACGACATAAACACGCTCATCGCCCTGGCGTTGCAGATAATAACCAGTTTCGCCCACGATGGTTGCACCTACGTTGAATACATAACGAACCGATTCACCATTACGGTCAGCGACAACAATAATGACATAGGTTGGATCGTCAAGGCCATAAGCTGAAAGAGGGTTTTCATCGGCGGGCAACACCAAACGGCTGGAGATATTGAGCATGGCGGTGGCCTGTGAAACGATAGAACCGCTGATGAGTTGTGTGGCAGTCGGAACAATCTGTGCCCAGATACCCCCCTCACCCGCCATATAAACCCGGTTAATCAGATTACCCTCTTCATCCGTTCCTGAAAGTTCCAGGCGAACGGGTGTTAATACCTGTTCGGTTTCGGGAAGAACCTGGGTGCGCGGTACTGGGGTTGGGGCCGGGGGAACAGTGGCCTCAGCCGCCTCTTCTCCGGCTGTCCGGTTACTAATAACCAGATAACCCACGAGCACCAGAAGAACTACCCCGAGAATCCAGGTTGTCCGTGAATTCATCGTACCTGTCTCCGTGAGTACCAGACCGCCCCGCCAATGATCAGCATTAAGACCGGGCCAAGCCAGGTACTGATCCAACGCAAAAGGGTCAATTGTTCTTGAGGAATAGCGATAGACCGTTGTATGGATTCGCGAGGTGTCAGATTAATGCTGAATTCGTCACGGGCTAACCAATTCATTGAATTGGTAAAAAGCAGGCTATTACCTCCCGTGGCACTACCGGTATTACGGATAAAGTCGGAGTCACTAAAAAGCACCAGGCGTCCACCGGTTAATGTATTTTCGGCAGACACACCTACTGCTAGAGGGCCACCGTTGTCATCTTCAGTTTCAGCCACGCTCCCTGTCTGGAAAAGGCTCACGATGTCTGTCTCACCCCAGGCGGCTTCGCTGGTACGTACAAGTTCTACAGAGGTAATCGTCTCCTGGGGGGCAATGGCGATAGAACGGGCCACGCGGAAAACGGTACCAAACTGGGGTAACTCTTCGGTGATGATGGGGCTAGAGCCAAAATCTACGCCCAGAAAGGTTACGCCATCGGATACACCTGCCTGTGCTAATTCCAGATCAACGATCACATCAAAACGAACAAACAAACCCCAATCGTCTAGTAGGGGTTGGATGGTATCGGCTCCATTCGCGGCCGCGTTGACCATTTCTTCTGTAGCCGGGAAATCTATAGACAGGAAGACAGATCCACCTCCATTCAGGTACGTGCGCAGGGCTTCTACTTCTTCTGCCGGAATTGGGGCCTGTGGATCCACCACAATTACAGCCGAAGCATCGGTTGGGACACTTCCTTCAGTAAAGAGATTTAAGGAGGCTAAAGTAAACCCTACTTCTTCTAAACCCGCCTGAAGTTGACCTAAACCCGTTTCATCAAAGCCATCATAGGCTGGTTCCCCATGTCCAGAAAGGAAATAGAGTTTCTTTTCTTGGGGGTTGAGCACCTGCACCAAAGCGGCATGAATATCACGCTCTGCTGTCCCACTGGCTTTAGAAAACTGTTCGTTTTCACCTTCACCCTGGGTAAACACCAGCGTAGCATCGGCGGTTAGTGCGTATTGCTCCACCAACAAGGGGTTAGACAGCGGGTCTTCAAATTCATAACTAATTTGATCCGTATAGGCAGTCAATGAGTCCAGGACACTGCGAGCTTGTTCTTGCTGGAAAGACGCCTGAGGGGTGTAAAACCCAATGACTTTGATAGGCTGGTCCAATCCTTCAAGCAGGGCCAAGGTCTCCGGCAAGGGAGTGAATTCGCCCGCTTCGGTGAGATCATAACGCCAATCATTATTGCTATAAGCCACGTAGTAAAGAATTGCGGCGATGGCAACGACAAACAGGATGGAGAGAAAGGTGTTGAGGCCATAGCGGAAATTGCGGCCGCTGAGCATGATCCGCACATCATCAGGCCGGAAAACGGCAAAAAGAAGCAAAAGCAGAGCACCCAACCCCAAGAGAATGTTGACCAAAGTGGTAAAACGGTCTACCACCACATAGGTCACAGCCCCAGACAGGAGTAACAGTAGCCCTACCCAGGGAAAAACGGAAATCAAGTTTTGTGTGGTTTTATTCATTGCTGTCCCTCAATGGTGCAAAGAACAGTTTAACGCCAACGACGGCTCTCAAAGATGCGTGCGGCCGCGAACAGGAATATCCCTGTCAGCAAAACAAAATACAGGACATCCTTCACCGTCAACACCCCATTAAAAAAGTTATCTTGGTGTGACAACATTGAAAGCTCCCGCATAATCGTACTGACATTTGTGGGCAAAGAAGGGTTACTCCCCAAAAAGGCCATCAGATAAAAAATCAGAATCACAGCAAATGAGAGCATGAAAGCATTGATCTGATTGGTTGAAATCGCAGACGCAAAAATCCCGATACTAATCAAAGCACTCCCCCATAACAGCACCAACAGATACGCTGTAATCATAGGGCCAACATCCGGGTTGCCAAAACGCAACAAAACGAAGGGATAAATAAGCGTCAACGCCGTTGTCGCCACCCATAACAAAAAGGCGGCGATAAACTTACCCAAAATTACCTGACCATCCGTTATCGGCATAGTCATCAACAACTCCACGGTCCCACTCTGCCGCTCCTCAGAAATAAGGCGCATCGTAATCGCGGGCACCGCAAACACTGCCAGGAAAGCAAAGGTAGCCAGAGAATCGGCGACTGTAGGCGCGGCTCCACTCTGTGCCCCTTGTGTTGCCAGGAACAAAATCTGTTGGGCAAAAATAGCCCCACTGATCAGGGTCATGGCGGCAATAAACACATACGCTATAGGCTGAACAAAGATAGCCCCCAGTTCGCGGCGGGCAATAAACCAGGCGTTTTGCATTATTCTTCCTCCTCACTGCTCTCGCTCTCCGCTTCTACTTCCTCTTCTTGAACTGCCAGGGCTTCAGCTTCACGGAGATAACGCAGGAACAGGTTTTCTAGACTAACGCGTTCCGTACCGAGTTCTAACAAACCCCAACCCCGCTCCGAGATGATATTAGCGATTTGCACTCGTGTATCATCTCGCCCATCAAAAGTCACCCGGTACTGATTCGTGCCATAAGGTACGACAGCATGCACCCCTTTCAGATCGGCCACCGTCTGAATAAAGGTTTCTCCAGGTTGCGCTACCTTCAGCGTCAAGGCTCGTTCTTCCCCCTGACCCAAATCACGCAGGGCAATGTCAGCCCAGACCTTACCGGCAATGACGATTATGGCCCGGTCACAAATCTGTTCTACTTCGGTTAAAATGTGCGTACTCAAGAGAACAGTGCGATCTTTGCCTAATTCTCTGATGAGTTTACGCACATCTATAACTTGCCCGGGATCAAGACCAATAGTCGGCTCATCCAAGATAAGCACATCAGGGTTGTGGATGAGCGCCTGGGCTAACCCCACTCGTTGGCGCATCCCCTTAGAAAGCTTACTGATATGACTTTCAGCCCGATCTAAGAGGTGGACCATTTCCAGCACATCATCCACGCGCTCCCACAAGTTATCCACACGGCGGAGGCGACCCACAAAAGCCAGGTACCCTTCCACACTCATTTCTGGATAGAGTGGTACAGTCTCCGGCAGGTAGCCTAAATGGCGCCGCGCATCCATTGATTGGGTTACAGTATCGTAACCGGCGATGGTAGCTGACCCACTGGTGGGCGGCATGTAACCCGTGAGAATACGCATGGTGGTGGTTTTCCCTGCCCCATTGGGGCCAAGAAAACCGACAATTTCACCTTTTTTACAATGGAAATTGATGTCACGAATAGCTGTGTAGGTATCATAAACCTTTGTCAGGTTTTCTACCTGGATCATGACGTTTGGTGATTGACTCATAAGCATCACTCGCAAAAGATTGATTGTGTAATCACGATAATTTTTGGGCAAAAGAAAAAGCACACCAGGCTTGTGATTGTGGATTAAGCAAGATGTGCTCGGTCAAAAACTATGCAGGCAAGAGCGGTATAGTAGCGAAAACCAAGGGCCTTGTCAAACCGGGGAAACTGGTCTTTCTCTCATTCTTTAGATAGCATTAGTTATTGAACGGGGTATTCTGAACAAGTTGCGCTTAAAATCTGAGCGTAAAGGTTGCTGGAGCAGTTGGCGCGGATGGGGGAACAATCGTATGAAGCTTCGATTTTCGCTTGTTTCCGCTCTGGGTGAAACACCGTAAAAGCCAAAATCTTTTTGGGTCTTCGGGAATTCAGGGGAGTAACACCATCTGGTGGGGGCGACTCTTATGGTTACCCTCGACGGGGCAGGCACAAGGCCAGCCCCTACATGTAGCCACACCTCGCGAATTCCGAAAGAACCTGGATAGGATCGCTCAGCGGCCTAACCGTGAGTTTTACCAAGTTGCTTGTCATTTTTGTCGTCGGTGCCGGATCGGTGCACTAGGAAAAGTTTGCATGGACGTGGCCACCCTGGTGGAAGTTGTGGATACCTGGTTGCCCGAAACGCCATTTGTGCGTGATGGTGGAAGCCTGCTGATCATGGTTGGTCTGCCAGGAACAGGGAAATCGTCTCTGGTTGAAGAAATGCAGAAACAGTTGGCCTGTGTCATTATTACCACTGACCGAATACGTCGTTTCTTACCTGAGAAGCCCACTTATACACCGCTAGAAACGGTTTTTGTTTATGAAGTGTGTCATGCATTGACTGAATTACGCCTGCGCCAAGGTCAGCGTGTGGTTTTTGATGGCACCAATTATATTGCTACGCAAAGACAAAAGTTGTACTCAGTAGCCGAGCAACAAGGGTCGGCTTTGGCTATTTGTCATGTGCAGGTGGCCAAAGATATTGCCCGCCGCAGACTAGAGGGTCGTTTTACGGCACAGCGCCGTCATACAGATATGTCGGAGGCTGATTGGGCCGTATATCAATGGATGGTGGAAGCACAGGAACCCGTAGAGCGGCCGCATCTTGTTTTAGACACCACAGACACCCCCACAGCCGTACTGGCCTGGCAATTGCGGGAATATTGGCTGGCGTGCGAACAGACATCTGTAGATGAGTGGTAAGTGATCGTTCGGGAATAGGCGGGGTGGCACGGTCGGGAGACAGGCCATAGGGAGATGGGAGCAAATTTGCCCTGGAGATCAATCATTTATGCCCAAAGGAACGCTTATCTACAACCCAACAGCCGGACCGCTCAATGTGATGGTTACGATTGAAAAGGTGGCCGATTATTGGCGGGATCGGGGCTGGGACATGCGAGTAGAACCCACGCGATATCCAGGTCATGCGGTAATTTTGGCCCGAGACGCGGCCGCAACGCATCATGATCTCGTTATTGCCGCTGGGGGAGATGGTACATTAGGGGAAGTCGCCAATGGGCTGGCGTTTACAGATACTATCCTGGCTCCGTTACCCGTAGGCACAGGCAACTCTTTTGGCAAAGAATTAAAAATGCCGCGGCCGCAGTTATTTAACCAATCTCTTCTCCTCCAGGCCTCTGAAGGGCTGTATCGCGGCCGCGTTCACCAAATGGACCTCGGTTGCCAAAATGACAAATACTGGGTCCTCTGGGCTGGAGCTGGCGCTGATGGTTATTTGGTAAAACAGATTGAACCCCGCTCTAAATTAACGAAAAAATTGGGGTCTGTCGGCTACTTCCTACAAATTTTACGTCTTATCCCCAAATTACCACCCGTCAAAGCCACCATCCATGTAGATGGCCAGACTTTTCATGATACCTACTTGCTCGTCACCATCAGTAATTGCCGCCTCTTTGCCGGAGGCGAGCTGGTTCTCAGCCCTAAGGCCTTCCTTGACGACGGCCTCTTTGAAGTCTGGCTCTTCCCTGGTCATGGTTTAAGCAATATTTTGCACTACCTCTGGCAAATCCGCCGGGGCCGACACACCTTTAATCCCAATATCTGTCATACCACCGGCCGTTATGTCGCAGTAGAAAGTGACGCTCCCCTCTATTTTCATACGGATGGCGACCTCGGGGGCACAACCCCCATGGTTACGAACATCCAACCAGACGCCCTCCGTGTACTCATTCCCAACACAGCCCCCAGAGATCTGTTTCAGCGGGCGGGAATACCCCTCCTGGAATAATCAAGTGATGGGATATTTCGCAGTAATTTGTAAATCGTCTAGTTGTTCATTAAATTTTTAATCGGGTAACACATTCATTGACCCCATCCCCCCTGCCAATTCCCTCGGGAAGGGGGGAATTCCAAGGGGGCATTTTTCGGGGCGAATGCCCCGAAAAATGCCCCTTAGAAAAGTTCCCCGCCCCTGGGGGCGGGGTTAGGGGTAGATGTGCTCCAGATATTCCTGACGCGGCGATAAAGCGTCAGGGCGACACGGCGGGAAAAGGTCAGATTATGCCCTTTGGCAGTATAATTCCCATTCCTTAGCGATTCAGCAGAGGCAAATAGAGTTCATCCGTTATCATGGGGCATTGTTCATAAGTAAAGGCTACCACATAAGTTCCCCAATGGGCTTCGTTAGGAATATCTTTGCTATATTCGCCAATGGCCCAAAAGGTTTCCCCATCTGGATCAATTGTCATTGTCATGTAATCACCCCACCGGTAAGGGGGTACGTCGCTGGGAAATGAGGTATAGGCCACTTCACCCCCTTTCACTACCCCTTCTAACCAGACCTGGGCAGGGTAAATGGTACCACTACGGCAGGTAAAAAAGGCACCCGGATAGCTATCAGAACTCATTCGCGCATAGACCATCGCCATATTGCCAAAACGGTCTACCATTAGATCCGGGTAGGCGCGATAGGTTCCATTACTGCCTAAAACCCCATATTGAACAATGGAACCCGAATTAGGCTCTATTTTGGCCCAGCGTATGCAATTGACCGAACCATAACCAGGATTACAACTGATGTGCATTGTTGTCCAGAGGAAACCGTTACGATATTCCAGGTCCCATTGGCGGGAGTCAATGCGCCCCTGATTAGGGCGGCCGCCAATATCTGCCCCATTTTTTTGTGGCATAATGAGGGGAGTTCCTGCGGGTATGCCTGTTGTGGCCGTGAGATCAAAGACCGCCACGGAGGTCAGGTTATTGGCACCAAAGGGGGCATCCCAGGCATAAAGGGTATACACATCATCATCATAGTGGTGAACCAGAATGTGATGGGGGCCGCTGGTGGGCCAGGTGCCCTGATCAAAACCATGCAGATGGGCGGGAGTAGGCGAGGGGTTCGTGAGAGAGGGGTTGATAGTACGCATGATCGCGGCCGCGCCCACACCTGCATAGAGGTCGGCCTTACGAATCGCATAAATCTGCCCTACCCCACCCGGTGCCCCATAATTGTTGGCCCCAACAAACAGCTCATTTCGGCCAATCCCCGCCTGGGGAAAATCAAAAAAGCCTGTTCCGGTATTAAATGTGTAGACATACCAACCACTGGTGGGGTTGCCGGTTTGGGAAACGGCTACACACAAGGCAGTACCCCCACCATCGGCGATGAGCAAGTAACGATTGTCTTTTTCGTCGTACAGCAATTCAGGGTCAAAGGGGGCTGTGCCACAACCACTGCCTGTCCCGGCAAATAAGGCGGAGAGGGTGATGGGTCCCAGTAAAGAGGCACCATTTTTGTCATAGATAGCAAAGGCTTTGTTTACAGCTACCATCACATGATTTGTCCCTACCGCTAACACCGGGTCAGGTGGAGTCAGGCCACCAGATGGGCCACAACATTGGCTGTAATCCAGTGTATCAAACCCCAGAAGAGGCTCACTAGATGGCGCGGCCGCGTCCCATACCTGTATCACCTTATCACTGGGGGGTAAATTCAGAGCCTGAGCTTCCTGCTGTGCCCACTGCTCCAGCGGCAAAATATCGGCCTCGTTGGGGCCAAGGTTGCCCTGATGTTCCCAGGTATCAAAAGCCGTCGCAGGCGGCAGATCGACCAGGTTGACCGTTATCGGCAATACCGGATCGAAACGAATCGTGTCGGTGATAGCGAAAGTGTTTGGGTTCGCGGCCGCGGTTTGCCTACTTATATTCAAACTACCTGCCGGAGCCTGGGACGCTCCCCTTGGCGGCACACCTTGCGGCACGGCCCCAATCACTCCCACAACCACTATAACTAACATACTTAACCCCAACCATCGTTGTAATTTACCCATACAAACCTCAATCTGATTGTTAATAATCGTAACCGTTCAGCCTTCGGAAGGTTTGTATCACTGGTCAACGTCTCTCCTCAAACCTTCGGGAGGCTTCCTCCCCAGAGGGACTGAACGCTTACTATAGCTTTTAAGAAAAAGATTTTGACTGTACGGGCAACCCTTGTGGTTGCCCCAGTGCAGGGCAGGCACAAGGCCAGCCCTTACTCCAAATCATTATCTTAAGGTCTACAATAACCCCTATTCATTGCATTATAACAACCGCCAAAACGCACAGACAACGCCCGCCCCCCGACTCTCCCTCGATTCTCAGGTGAAGCACCCTGGCCCCTCAAGAGTTTGGTAAAATAAGAAGAGTGTGAGCAATAAACTCTATATTCAAAATCCCAAAGACCCATTTTTTACAACGAGGTACATTATGCGACGGTTTTGGCTCTGGTTTTTTTGTTTACTCCTGTTATCTCTGGCCTGCGGCCGCACGGCTCCCCCCAGCCCTGTCACATCTACAGCCGCGCCCACAGCTACCCCCCAACCAGCTACCCCAACCCCCATTGCGGCCGCAACCCGTACCCCTTTCCCGGCCACCATCACCCCTGCCCCCAGGCCTACCCTGGCTCCGGCAAACGCCACACCCACAAAGAACGCGGCCGCGAATCAGCCTACGCCTGCCCCAGATACCCCCCCCCCCCCCCCCCCCCCCAAACCCCCTCTCTTTTACTTTTAAACCCCCCATGGTTCCCCCCACCTCATTGTCCAAGAAAGCCCCATGGTCTGGATGAAACTGGCCGGGGAAAGGGGGGAGAGTGGGGGTT
>JAGNBF010000146.1 GCA_018004935.1 Chloroflexota bacterium
GTCATTCACAAAGTAGACGCCGGACGAGGTACGGAGAACGATGTCAAAGTCCTTAACAGCGTCGCCGAGCAAATTGGGGGCAAATGCCTCTGTGCCCTGGGCGAATTCGCCAAAAATCCGGTGCTGTCCACGATTAAGTTGTTCCCACAAGATTACCAGGCCAAAGTCAAAGCCAATGGCCGTTAGGATTTGAGGGTCATATGAGTGATTTGGTTAAGATTACCGTAGACGGGGTTGAGGTCAGCGTTCCCAAAGGGGAATGGGTGGTGGATGCGGCCAAACGCATTCAGAATGACATCCCCGTATTTTGTTACCATCCCAAGATGGCTCCCGTCGGTATGTGCCGCATGTGCCTGGTGGAGATTGGTCTACCGGTGCGGGATCGGGCGACAGGGGCGATTTTGCAGAACCCGGATGGCACGCCGCAACTGAATTTCGGCAAAGGGTTGCAGACGGCCTGTACGGTGCAAGTAGCCCCGGATATGGTCGTGCGCACATCTACCAAGCAGGTGGAAGAGGCACGGGCGGGCATCATCGAATTTCTTCTGACGAGCCATCCGTTGGATTGCCCCATTTGTGACAAGGGTGGGGAATGCCCTCTGCAAAATCTGACGATGGAGCATGGGGTGGGGACGAGCCGCTTCGATTTCAGTTCCAAGATGAAGCAGGATAAGCATGTGCCACTGGGAGATTTGATTTATCTGGATCGGGAGCGGTGTATCCAGTGTGCCCGGTGTACCCGTTTCCAGGCGGAAGTGGTGGACGATCCGGTGATTGGGTTCCACAACCGCGGCCGCAGTCTGGAAATTATGACCCTCTCCGACCCTGGCTTTGATAGTTACTGGAGTGGCAACACGACGGACATCTGTCCGGTGGGGGCGCTCACCACCGCCGACTTCCGCTTTGGGGCGCGGCCGTGGGAATTGATCCCCGTCGCCAGTTTGGACCCGTACAGCCCGGCGGGGAGCAATATTGTTTTTAGCACCCGTATTGAGGCCAAAGCTGAAGGCCGTACTGTCATTAAACGGGTTCTGCCCCGCCAAAACGAAGCCGTCAACGAAATCTGGATTGATGACCGCACCCGGTTCGGCCACCATTTTGCCGAATCGCCCAACCGGTTAACGAAACCGTTGGTGCGTAAAAATGGGCGGCTGACGGAAGCGACCTGGGACGAAGCTCTGCAAGCGGTGGCCGATGGCTTGAGCCGCAACAAGGGTTCTGTCGCGGGTCTGAGCAATGATCGCGTCAGCAACGAAGCCCTTTATCTGTTCCAAAACCTCATCCGGCGCGGATTGGGCAGTAATCATCTGGACCTGAGTGGTTCCCGGTTGGCCGGTGGGGATGTTACGGCCAAAGTCGGGTTGAGTAAGGGTAGTAACCTGAAAAATTTGGGTAAAGGGGATGCCATCCTGGTGGTGGCCTCTGATTTGCACGAAGAAGTGCCAATCTGGTGGTTGCGCGTGAAGCAGGCGGCTGAACGGGGCGCGACCCTGATCGTGATGAATATGCGGCCTACTCGCCTGGATAAACAGGCCAAACAGGTCATTCATTATGCCCCCGGTGAAGCTCTCAGCACCGTGCATTCGCTGGTGAATGCGGCTAAGGTGGAGAGTGAGGGGAATGAGCCGTTGTCAGTCGCGGCCGCGTCGCTCATCAAAGCCCAAAATCTGGTCATCTTTTACGGTTACGAAGGGTTGGCCTACAGCGAAACGGATACCCTGGCCCGCATTCTGGCCAATCTGCTCCTGCTGAAAAACAGTGAGGGGCAGGCTCACGCCGGGCGAGTCAACAATGGCCTGATTGCCGTGTGGCCGCACAACAATACCCAGGGAGCCTGGGATATGGGTATTCACCCCGCATTTGAGCCAGGGTACAAAGCCCTGTCGAGCCGGGGGATGGGGGAGAGGGAAATTGTCGCGGCCGCGGCCACCGGTGACATCCGCACGCTCTACCTGCTGGGGGCTGACCCGGTGGGGGATGGCCTCATGGCAGAGCGGGGCAAGCTCGATTTCCTGGTGGTGCAAGAGCTGTTCTTGACCCCCACGGCGCAACTGGCCGATGTGGTTCTCCCAGCGCAAAGCTGGGCCGAACATGATGGCACGTTTACCAGCGGCGAACGGCGGGTACAACGGTTCTATCCGGCTATCACATCTATGGGTGAAAGCCGCCCTGACTGGCAAATTATCGCCCAGATCAGCGAGAAGTTGGGCTTAGGCAAAGCCCCCATCGCCTCTAGCCTGGTGTTCCGGGATATGGCGCGGGCTGTGCCGCAGTACAAAGGGTTGGATTACCGGCTGTTGGCCCAGGTGGAAAAACAATGGCCAGATGTGGGTGGTTCTGATCTGTATTATGGCGGCACATCGTATACGAATAAATCCGGTTTGGGGCAACAATGGGCGGCGGAAGGGGAAACGAAACTCCCCGAACCGTATGCCATTGGTGATACGGCCAGACCTGACTTGTTGGGGTTGCAGTTGATAACCAGTGTGGCCCTGTACAATGGTACGGGGACGTTGTTGCGAGAGGCGGAAGTATTGCGGCCGCGGCTGGCTCAACCCACCATTTTCTTGCACGAAACCGATGCCCAGTCCCGCAAAATTGCGGCCGGGGACACCGTAGAAGTCAGCATCAATGGGGCCAACTTGAATGCCGTCGCGCATATCAATGGGCATGTTCCCGCTGGTTTAGCCGTTTTACGGGGTACAAAATATATATCCGGCCTACAACGGGCCGCTGTACATAAATAAGTGAACAGTTGGCAGTAAACAGTGAACAGGCAAAGAACTGTTGACTGATCACTGTTTACTGTTCACTTCGAGGAATTATGGAAGCACTCACCACCGGTCAAATCGCCATAAGGGCAGTCATTGTCGGTTTAATTGTCACATTTGCCGTGATTACGGGGTTTGCCTACACCACCTTGTTGGAGCGCAAATTGCTGGCTCGTTTGCAGGCCCGAATTGGTCCTAACCGGGCGGGTTATCTGCCCCTTCCGCGCAAGGGTAAAAGTGAATTACGCCTGTTGGGCGGTATCATGCAACCCGCCGCCGACGCGGTAAAACTGTTCTTCAAAGAAGACCCAACCCCCGCACAAGCTGATAAATGGGTGTACTTCATCGCCCCCATGTTGGCGGTAATGCCCGCCATTCTCATTCTGGCTGTCATTCCCTGGGCTGGGCCGTTTGAACTAGGCAAATGGAGTTTTACCCCTTACTTTGCCGTGGCACCGGGTGTGAATGTTGGGGTGCTGTTTATTTTGGCTATTACCTCAATCGGTGTTTATGGTATAGCTCTGGCGGGCTGGGCCTCTAATAGCAAATATGCCGTACTGGGCGGTATCCGCACCTCCGCCCAAATGATTAGCTATGAACTGGCGTTGGGATTGTCCGTTTTGCCGCCGGTTATGTTGGCGAATTCCCTGGACCTGGGCCAAATCGTAGAAGCGCAAAAAGGGTTGTGGTTTGTTTTGGTTAACCCATTGGCCGCCATTATTTTCTACATCGGGGCGTTGGCGGAACTACAACGTTCTCCCTTTGACTTGTTGGAAGCAGAACAAGAACTTTCTGCCGGGTATGTGGTGGAATACGGGGCGATGCGTTTTGGCATGTTCTTCATGGCCGAATACATGAAGATGATTTCCTTGAGCGCCATTGCCGCTGTTTTGTTCTTTGGCGGCTATCGGGGACCATTTGTGGATCAGGTTCCCGCCCTCGGTTTTGTTTACATCATTCTGAAAATCTTCCTCAGCCTGTGCCTGATGATCTGGATTCGGGCCTCGATGCCCCGTCTGCGTTATGACCAACTGATGCAATTTGGTTGGAAAGTGCTGTTTCCCCTGGCGATTGCCAGTTTCATTGTGACGGGTATTGGCATTGTGCTGTTTGAGGAAGGGGTTCTGAACCTGAATTTGGGTTTTTAGGATAGATAAGAGGCTATTGGCGATTTTTGTTAGGCCTTCTGGAGACTGAGAGACTAAGTTACTGTCCAAGAATAACTTCCCGATTTGCTGTGCCGGTCTCCTGACCGAGCCACCCAAGTTATTTTTAGACGTTCACTAAGAGATTTCCAGAGCTTACACTAATCTTCGCCAAACTTTAGATGACAAAATAACGTCGTGCGTCGTGCGTAAAGAACAGTCTGACGCGCAACACGCAACACGGAGAACTACATGTTTGGAGAAATTCTCAAAGGGATGGCGACGACGCTCAAACATCTGTTTGAGCCACCAGTGACGGATGAATATCCGGAGAAGGCGCGACCGGTGAGTGCCCGGTTTAAGGGGCGACATCATTTGCACCGGTATGATAATGGGCTGGAAAAGTGCATTGGTTGTTCCCTGTGCGCGGCCGCGTGTCCTGCCGATGCCATTTTTGTCGAAGCCTCAGAAAACACAGACTCAGCCCGCTTCTCACCCGGTGAACGGTACGCCTCAACCTATGAGATTAATATGATGCGTTGCATCTTCTGCGGTTATTGCGAAGATGCCTGCCCCACCCAGGCCATTGTCTTAGGGCGAGAGTACGAACTCAGCTTTACCGACCGGGCCGGGGCGATTTACACCAAAGAGATGCTCCTTGAGCAAGCCAAACCGGGTGCGATTTACATCAATACCCCGGTCAAAGTTGAACCGGGCACATTTGATCGGGCCATACCGGATATGGAGAATCCTAAGTAAGTAAACAGTAAACAGTGAACAGTGAACAGTTTTGCAACTGTCCCCTGTCCCCTGTTGATTGTTCACTGCTCACTGAAACTATGGGTAGTCCAATTCTCTTCCTCATTTTGGCAGTTATTGCGATTGCGGCCGCGTTGCTGATGATCACCAGCCGTAATGCGGTTCATGCCGCTCTGTTTCTGATCGTCAATTTCATCACGGTAGCTGTTTTTTATCTCATCTTGAAGGCTCCCTTTGTAGCGATGGTGCAGGTCACTGTTTATGCCGGGGCGATCATGGTGCTGTTCTTATTCGTGATTATGCTCCTGGGGGCCGAGAAGTTACAGGGTGTTAGTTCTCGCAGTACATGGGGACGCATGGCTATTGCAGTGTTAGGGCTGGCGTTGATCCTGACCTTTGTGGCCGCTTTGTTAGGGGCATTTGGCCCGGCCGGTATTGAATCGGCCAACATCCCGGCCCTGGATTCCAGCCCGCAGGCATTAGGGGTACGCTTGTTTGAAGGGTATGTGTTCCCGTTTGAAATCACCTCGATATTGCTACTGGTAGCGACGATTGGGGTGGTGGTCTTGCGGGCACGGAAGAAAGGGGAAGGGGAAACGCAATAAGTTGATGCGTGAAACATCTGCTGTTACGTATCATTTACTACGGAAGAGGTTGAGTTATGGAAGTCACGATTGAATGGTACATTGGTCTGAGTGCCATTTTGTTTACCTTAGGGGCGTTGGGGGTGCTGTTGCGCCGCAATGCTATTGTTATTTTTATGTCTATTGAGTTGATGCTGAACTCGGCGAATCTGCTCCTGGTGGCGTTTGCCCGGCAGTTTGGGGATTTGAATGGGCAGGTGATGGTGTTTTTCGTGATGACCGTCGCGGCCGCGGAAGTTGCCGTCGGTCTCGCCCTCATCGTCGCCATTTTCCGCAGTCGCCACAGCATCAATATTGACGAAGTGAACACCTTGAAAGGATAGGAGAGATTAAGAGACTAAGAGATTATTCAGTCTCTCAGTTTCTCAGTCTCCAGTCTCTAACCTATGAACGCATTCGGTCTCATCCCTCTCATACTTGTCTTCCCGGCCATCGGTTTCCTCTTCAACGCCCTGGTGGGACGGCGTTTCGTAGATAGCAACCGGTCGGTTGGAGAAAAATGGTCGGGTTGGTTTGCCAGTGTGATGGCCCTCAGCGCCCTGGTGATCGCCATCCTACAACTCCTCAGCCTGGTGGCCCATGATTATCACGCCGAAATCTTTACCTTGTTCGACTGGATCAAGGTGGGGAATTTACAGATTCCCTGGGCGTTCCAGATTGACACCCTCTCTGTGACGATGATGCTGGTGGTGACGGGGGTTGGTTCTCTCATCCACATTTACGCCATCGGCTACATGCACGGCGACCCCGATTTCAGCCGCTTTTTTGCCTACCTCAACCTGTTCCTCTTCTTCATGCTCATCCTGGTGACGGGTAACAATTACCTGATGCTGTTTGTGGGTTGGGAAGGGGTAGGGTTGTGTTCCTTCCTGCTCATCGGCTTCTGGTTTGACCGCACCGACGAGAAAGGGCAGGCGATGAACGCAAACGCCGCCCGTAAAGCGTTTGTGGCCAACCGGGTGGGCGACCTGGCGATGATCCTGGCGATGGGACTGCTCTTTTGGACCTTCACTTCTCTGACTTTTAATACCGTTTTTGAAGGGGCTGTCGCCATGTTTCGCTCCGGGGGAGCTGAAACAATTGTAAAGTTTGGTCATGCTGAAGTGACGCTGGGAACGGTGCTTACAGCGGTTACAGCCTTGTTCTTGATGGGCGCGGCCGGTAAATCGGCGCAGATTCCGCTGTACATCTGGCTCCCCGACGCGATGGCTGGCCCAACCCCCGTTTCGGCCCTCATCCATGCGGCCACAATGGTCACATCGGGCATCTACCTGATTGTGCGAAGCAACGTTTTGTTTGAAATTGTTCGGGTGAGTGACACATTCGTGATTGGGAGCATTACCTCGCCCGATTTGGTGGCCTACATCGGGGCGGCGACGGCGATTTTGGCCGGGCTGATTGCTTTCACCCAGTTTGATATTAAGAAAGTTCTGGCGTACTCTACGGTGAGTCAGTTAGGGTTTATGATCGCGGCCGCGGGCATGGGAGCCTACGTAGCCGCCATGTTCCACCTCGTGACCCACGCCTTCTTCAAGGCTCTGCTCTTCCTCAGTTCCGGTTCCGTCATTCACGGCATGGAACACGGCCATCATTCGCTCCACGCTCATGGGCATGGCGGCGGCCATGGTGGTCATCATGCCGAAGAGAAATTTGATCCGCAGGATATGCGGACGATGGGTGGGTTACGCCACAAGATGCCCATCACCTTTGCCGTGTACATGATTGGCACGCTGGCTCTGGCAGGGATTGTACCGCTGGCCGGGTTCTGGTCGAAGGATGAAATCCTGGCGCACGGTAGTGAGCACAATCAGATTGTGTATTGGATGCTGGTGTTTGCCGCGTTCTGCACCGCTTTCTACATGGGGCGGCAAATTAAGATGACCTTCTTTGGTGAAGCCCGACACGAAGCGGCCAGCCACGCCCATGAAAGTGCGCCGCTGATGACCACGCCGCTGATTATTCTGGCGATTTTGACGCTGTTGGGTGGTTTATTGAACTTGCCCTACCTGAGTGAAGGGGCGGCGGAAGCGGGTGGTAATCATCCTTCGGGGATCAATCTGGCGATGGAAGGGTGGTTGGAGCATTCGATTCAGTCGTTTGAACTTTCGGAAGCGGAAGGGGAACATGTGGCGGAAGGTGAAGAGGGCGAACATGCGGAAGCGGCCGCAGAAGGACATGGTTTGCTCCATCTGCCGCACACGCCGATTGTGTTAAGCCCTACGGTGGCGGGTATGTCTACCGCGTTAGCTTTGGTAGCGTTGGGAGCGTCGTTCTTTGGGGTGTATGGCTCGCGGCCGCGGACGGCCCATGAGCGTGACCCGTTGCAAGGCACGCCCATCTGGTGGTTTGCCGTACTACCCATTAACACAGTGGTGATGAAGGGAATTGTGCCGGTGTTTAACGCGGCCGCGGACTGGCTCGGCCACAAACTAGACGGCGCATTCTGGCATGACTTCTTCCACGAACGGTTCATCCGCGACAATTTCATCGGTTTTGCCCAATTCTCCGCCAGCGTCCTGGATCAACTGGGCGTAGATGGTCTCGTCAACGGCAGTGCCAAACTCACCCGCCGCTTCGCCGATGCCATCCGTACCACCCAAACCGGCAACGTCAGCGGTTATGCCTTAGGTGTCTTTATCGGGGTTGTAGCCCTGGTCGTTTATTTCTTCATGCAAACAAACTGACAGTCAACAGTCAACAGTCAACAGTTATTAATCGCTGTTCACTGTTTACTGCTCACTGTTCACTGAATAAAGCGGGGACAGAGAAACTATGGAGAACTCGATTTTAACTATCCTCACCTTCTTCCCGGTCGTGGGTGTAGCCATCATGCTCATCCTGAAACTGACCAAACGGGAAACGGACGAATCCGCCAAACAAATTGCTTTGTGGACATCCATCATCACCTTCGTCATCTCTCTGGTGGTTTTGGGGCTGTACAATAGCAATGTTGCTGGCTTGCAACTCGAAGCTGGTCCCGCTAACTGGATCCCCTCGATTGGCATTCGCTATCACCTGGCGATAGATGGGTTGAGCATCCTCATGGTTTTGCTCACCACCTTTATCTCTATGTTAGCCATTGGTTCCTCTTTCCCCTCGATCAAGGAGAATGTCGGCCAATATTACATCTTCATGCTATTGCTTGAAACGGGCATGTTAGGTGTTTTCCTGGCCCAAGACCTGTTCCTGTTCTACATCTTCTGGGAATTCACCCTCGTGCCTATGTACTTCCTCATCGGCATTTGGGGGGGGAAGGATCGGGTTTACGCTTCCATCAAATTCTTCCTTTACACGATGGCCGGGTCTCTGCTCATGCTCTTGGCAATCCTGTACATGGGACTGAACGCTGACACCTTCAGTCTGCCCGAATTGATTACCAACCGAGATCTCTTTGCCGATGCCCAAAACCTGCTTTTCCTCGGTTTTGCCATCGCCTTTGCCATTAAAGTACCCCTATTCCCGTTCCACTCCTGGTTGCCGGATGCTCATACTCAGGCTCCTACTGCCGGGTCCATCATCCTGGCAGGTGTTCTGCTGAAAATGGGTACGTATGGTTTTGTCCGCTTTAACCTGCCCCTTTTCCCCGGAGCCTCGGCTCATTATGCCCCGTTAATTGCCGTGTTAGCCATTATCGGCATTATTTATGGGGCTATTGTCTCGTTTGCCCAAACGGATGTGAAGAAACTGGTGGCTTACTCCAGCGTCAGCCATTTGGGGTTTGTGATGTTGGGTATCTTCTCCCTGAACCCGGAAGGTATTTCGGGCGGCATTTTGCAAGGGGTGAATCACGGTCTCAGCACGGGCGCGTTATTCTTCCTGGTGGGTGTCCTCTACGAACAACGGCACACCCGCGAAATGTCCCAATTTGGCGGTATCTGGCGGGCGATGCCCCTGTTTAGTGCCCTGTCGCTGGTGGTGGTGTTGTCCAGCATGGGTCTGCCGGGGTTAAACGGGTTTGTGGGTGAGTTCACCATTCTCCTGGGTTCAATGGGTGGTGCGGCTTACGGAGCTTCCCCCTGGATTTATACCGCCTTTGCCACGACTGGTGTTATCCTGGCGGCGGTTTATCTCCTGTGGATGTTCCAAAGAGTGTTTATGGGGCCGTTGGATAATCCCGAAAACAAGAAACTGCGGGACATGACCGGTGGGGAACTGGCGATTATGCTCTCCTTCCTGCTGTTCATTGTCTGGATTGGTGTGGCTCCAGCGGCCTATTTTGCCTTGATGGATAGCTCGGTGGCGCAGTTGGCCGGTCAGTTGATGGCGGTCATTTCTAACTGAGTTTGTGCCAATCTGTTGGCTTTTCTCGCCTGAATGATAGCCCTTAGTTACAATCTAAGGGCTATTTTTATTTTAGGGAACCAGTGGGACATGAAGATTTACGATTGACGATTTTGGGATTTACGATTTGAGTTCCCCAGAGTTCCTGAGGAATGAGAATTAAATAACCTGCTTGCTAAGAGTGGCACGGTCAGGAGACCGGCCACAGCAGTTTCGTAGGTTATTTAATCTTCGATCCTAAGAGTTCCTACGAGATACTGTTGTGACGCCACGCATTACGGCTGAATCGTTAAGACCCTATAAGCCGACTGAACCGGTCTATTTTGTTCAGATCAGTGATTCCCATGTTGGCCCGTCGGTGGATTACGCCCGGCATGGACATCGTGCCCTTCCTTGCCTGGAAAAGGTGATAGATATCATCCACAATATGCCACAGAAGCCTGACTTCGTGATTCATACGGGTGATGTGGTGACGGATCCCCATCCGGCGTCTTACGAATTAGCGGCGGAAGTGATGTCGCGCCTGGAAATACCGGTTTATTATGTGACTGGCAACCATGATCGGGCGCGGGATTTGCACCATTACTTTCAGATGGGGCCAAAGCGGGATGCTTATGATGATCCTGAGCTTCTGGCTTATACATTTGATGTGAAGGGGCATCGGTTTATGGTGGTGGATGCCCGGGCTGAGGATGAGATTGATCCCCATGGCTGGCTGACGCAGAAACAACTGGATTTTGTGCGCCGTGAGTTACGTCAGCCTGGCCCACCGTTGACAATTTTCATGCATTACCCCATCGTGCCGATCAATTCAACCTGGATTGATGCCTACATGATGGTGATCAATGGACAACAGTTGCATAAGTTGTTCGTGCCCATGCGAGAGCGGATTCGCGGTGTTTTTTACGGGCATATCCACCAAAATGTGCAGATTATGCAGGATGGCATTCTCTATGTGGGGGTCGCCAGCCTGTTTTCCCAGTTTTCCGGCTGGCCCAATGCCGATGTGATTGGTTTTGATCCGCAACATCCCCCGGGTTATAACTTCGTTCACCTGCTCCCCGAACAAACCATTGTGCATCAACATACTTTTCCCAGGCCGTGATACGTGGTGCGTGTTGCGTTTTTGGGTGAGGGTAAGGAGTGAGTTTAATGAGCCGCCAAATTATTTTTGGAGCTTGCCCGCATGATTGCCCGGACACGTGTGGGATTGTGACAGAGGTAGAAGATGGGCGGGCGGTTGATTTTTACGCGGCCGCAACCCATCCCATCACTTCTCACTGGCTCTGCGCCAAAGTCCGGCCCTACCTCAACCACGTCTATCACCCAGAACGACTGCTCTACCCCCTGCGACGGGTGGGGCCAAAAGGGAGTGGGCAGTGGGCGCGTATCACCTGGGATGAAGCTATTGATGAGATTGTCAGCCGTTGGCAGGCGATTATCGCTGAGTATGGCGCGGCCGCGATTTTGCCCTACAGCTACAGCGGCACGTTGGGGCTGGTGCAGATGGGGGTGAGCAGTGCGCGACTGTGGAACCGGTTGGGGGTGAGCCAGCTAGAGCGGACAATTTGTGGCGCGGCCGCAGAAATGGCCGTGGAAATGACTCTCGGTGTGCGCCAGAGCCAATCCTACGAGGATGTACAGCATAGCCGGTTGGTCATCATCTGGGGGCACAATCCGGTGACAACGGCTCCCCACTTCATGCCCCATCTGAAAGCCGTGCAACGGAACGGCACAAAAGTGGTGGTCATTGATCCCCGTAAGACCAAAACGGCCAAAGGGGCGGACTGGCATCTGGCGCCGAAACCGGGAACGGATGGGGCGTTGGCGTTGGGGATAGCCCATTTGTTGGTGCGGGAAGGGTGGCACGATGAGGCGTGGCTGGCGCAGAACACGGTGGGGTGGGAGGTGTTGCGGCCGCGCTTAGCCGATTATCCCCCGGAACGAGTTGCCACTATCACCGGTTTGTCAGAAGAGGACATTTATGCACTGGCCCGACTCTACGGCACAACCCGCCCTGGCCTCATCAAAATTGCCGATGGGGTGCAGCGGAACATGCGTGGGGGGCAAACCATTCGGGCGATTTGTGCTTTACCCGCACTTACCGGGCAGTATGGCCGTGCCGGAGGGGGCCTGGCTTACAGCACCAGCGGTTATTTTGCCTGGGATAAAGAAGCCGTTGGGCACGCCTCAGAATGCCCACCACCGGGGTGCAGTGTCAATATGAACCGGCTGGGCGCGGCATTGCTGGGCGAAGTGAGTGATCCCCCCATCCAATCGTTATTTGTGTTTGGGGCCAATCCGGCGGCCTCAACACCCCATTCCGGCGCAATTATCCAGGGATTACAGCGGGACGATTTGTTCACGGTGGTGCATGAACTGTTTATGACGGATACGGCGGAGTATGCGGACATCGTGCTTCCGGCAACGTCGCAGTTGGAACAGGTGGATTTGCATAAGGCGTATGGGCACACTCACCTGACCTACAACGCCCCGGCGATTGCGCCGTTAGGGGAGTGTAAGAGTAACTGGGAGGTGATGCGTCGGCTCGCGGCCGCGTTGGGTTTTACCGAATCCTGGCTACAGCAGAGCGAGGACGAGGCCATTGCCGAAATTTTGACGGCGACGGCGGCGCATAATCCTGTTTTTCAAGGGATCACCCTGGAACGGCTCAAGGCGGAACACACAGTTCCATTGAATCTACCCTCATCTATCCCCTTTGCGGATGGGCATTTCCCGACACCGAGTGGCAAGGTGGAGCTTTATTGTGAGCAGTTGGCGGAGATGGGGGTTGATCCGTTGCCGGGGTATCAAGAAGAAAATGGCCAATGGTTAATGGTCAATAGCCAATTGTCAACGGATGCCCCTTTCATCATTCATCATTCATCCTTCATCCTTATTTCCGCGGCCGCGCATCATTTCGTCTCTAGCAGTTTTGCCAACCAACCGGGCCTGCTCCAGCATGAAGGGGAGCCATTTGTGGAGATACATCCGCAGGACGCGGCCGCGCACGGCATACAGGCCGGTGAGTGGGTGCGGTTGGAGAATGAACAGGGCTGGTGTGAGCTGAAAGCGGTGGTGACGGAGAATGTGCGGCCTGGCGTGGTGGCCTCGCCCAAAGGACGGTGGCAGAAGTTGAGTCGCGGCCGCAATGTCAACTGGCTCACCTCGGATGAACTGGCCGATATGGCCGGGCAAAGTACCTTTCACAGCACCCAAGTGTGGTTGCGGCCGCGGTGAGGGCAGAATAAGCTCCTGAAGTTCCCCGGAGTTCCTCTGAGTTCCCACGAGTTCCTGCAACTATTGGTATAATTCCCCCATGCGCTTCTTCAACACCACTGGCCCCTGCAACCCGGAAAGACATTACATGTTGCCGCTAGCCGAGCGGCTGGCGGATATTGACATCCGGCGGATGATCGATCAGCACAATTATTTCGTTATCCATGCGCCGCGCCAGACGGGGAAAACCACCCTCATCACTGAATTGGCGCAAAATCTCACCGCTTCCGGGCAATATACGGCTGTGACCATGACGATGGAAGTGGGGGCTGGGTTTCCCAATGACATTGGCGCGGCCGAAAAAGCCATTCTGCATGATTGGCGCGGGGCTATCAAATATGGTTTGCCACCAGAATTACATCCCCCGGAATGGCCCGATGCTCCCCCAGGCAGAGGCATTGGTACAGCCCTGGCCGATTGGGCGGAACATAGTTTGCGGCCGCTGGTTATTTTCCTTGATGAGATTGACGCCCTCCAAAATGAGGCCCTCATCTCTGTCCTGCGGCAACTGCGGGCGGGGTTTGGACGGCGGCCGCAAGCCTTCCCCGCCTCGTTAGCCCTGGTGGGATTGCGTGATGTACGCGATTACAAAGTAGCCTCCGGGGGCAGTGATCGCCTCAACAGTCCCAGCCCGTTCAACATTGCGGTGCGCTCTATCACCCTGGACAATTTCGATGCCGCCGAGGTAAGCCGTTTGCTCCAACAGCACACAACGGAAACGGGGCAATTGTTCACCCCTGATGCCCAGGCCCTCATTTTTGACCTGACACAAGGCCAGCCCTGGCTGGTGAATGCGTTGGCGAAGGTGTGTGTCGAGGAGTTGGTGCAGGATGTGACGGTTCCGGTCGCGGCCGCGCACGTGGCCACCGCCAAAGAAATCCTCATCCAACGCCGCCAGACCCATCTGGATCAACTCACCGACAAACTGCGCCAACCCCGCGTCCGCCGCGTCATTGAGCCAATCCTGGCGGGAGGAGTCATCAATGATGTGCCTGCTGATGATCGGGACTACGTCATAGATTTGGGGCTGGTACGCCGCACCAATAACGGTGGGCTGATCATTGCCAACCCCATTTACCGAGAAGTCATCCCCCGCACCCTGGCTGGTGGCCCCCAAGATTCATTGCCTGCCATTAAACCCACCTGGCTGACTGCCGAAGGCAAGTTGAACCCCCAGACCCTGTTACAGGCGTTTCTGGCGTTTTGGCGGCAACATGGACAACCGCTTTTGAAAAGTGCGCCCTACCATGAAATCGCGCCCCATCTGGTGCTGATGGCATTTTTGCACCGGGTGGTGAATGGGGGGGGCACGTTGGAGCGTGAATACGCCATCGGTACGGGCAAGATGGATTTGTGTTTGCGTTATGGGGCGGTGACATTGGCGATGGAGCTAAAGGTGTGGCGGGATAATCGGCCTGATCCGTTGCCGGATGGGTTAAACCAGTTGGATGAATACCTGAGCGGGTTGGGGCTGGAGACGGGGTGGCTGGTGTTGTTTGATCAACGCTCTGGCTTGCCCGATATTAGCGAACGGACGACGGCGCAAGAGGTGATGACGCCTCGCGGCCGCACCATCACCCTCATTCGCGCCTAAAAAAACAGCCCGGCCCTTATCTGCTACAGATAACGACCGGGCTGTCCCCTTAACTAATACACCAATAACCACTTGAGTTTAGAGTTCAGAGCCAGAGCTAGAGGGTTTTCCAGAGTAAATTCCTCTTGCTCTCTTCTCTCGCTCTAAACTCCAGTAACCAATAACTGATCCATTACGGCGCGGCCGCGACGAAATCAATCTCCAACAACACTTCCTCATCCACATCGGCCACATTGGGCACACTGGGAATCTCCAGACCAAA
>JAGNBF010000221.1 GCA_018004935.1 Chloroflexota bacterium
ATCGGGTGAAGATAACAATGGTAAAAAATTTGTCATTGTTGCGGCCGCGAACATTGCCCTCAGTGGGAAAGGTAATTGATGAACGTTGGCCGTCAGCAGCCAGCCAGCCCCCCCTTTGTTACCTACCTTTTCCACCAGTTCGTACTCTGCCAGGCGACGTAGCGCCGTCTCTGCACTCTGCCGACTTAAGCCAGCACGTCCGGCCAACCAGGTGGCTGTTACTGGCTGGGGGCAGTCAGGCATGGCCAGGGCCACTAATACGTGCAACCGACTGCCGGTTAATGTTTCCAGAATGGTCGTATCTTTGTAGGCCATGTCGTTCATAGTGCCCTGTAAGCCTTTGCGGACGGTTGGCGGTAAGCCAAAACCTGTCGCCTAAGACGTACCCTATCCTTGAATTAATGGTGTTGGCGCGAACTAAACGCTTAATTTGAGCCACGCGGCCGCGTTCCCCACCTCTTTCCCTTGACCAACCAAGCATAACCAGAGTTAAACAGAGCCTCGCCGCGGCCGCAGACAGCCAAAATCAAACGAGTGGCCGTCATTTGCGGCTATCGAACTCCCGTCAACGCGAATTGACCGGTAGTTATTTGGATCAAGAAAGTTACTTGATCCAAATAACGCCTACAGCATCAAGTCATCTAGACCTGCGGCTAACTGTTCCTCATCCACTTCATCACCACCGGCATTGAAGAGGTGGCCCTGGCGCATCATGGTTTTTACGGTCTGCGCCCGATCTCCTGGTTTGATCGCTTCATCAACCAGGAGAGCAATCAAGTCATCGTCTTCGCCTTCGCGGAGACAAAGCGTTATGTGCAAACGGTGAATCTTACCCCGGTAACGTGGTCGGGCCATTTGCCTACACTCCTCGCCTTTGTTGCATCAGGGCCAGCTTATGTAACCCTCGTGCTATCGCCATCACTGGCTGATCGGGCATCATCGCCTTGCCGTTAAACCGCCTGGTCAATGGCCCTTGCAATAGCACAGCCCCACCGCCTACCAGGATGATATTGGCAAACCGTCGCCAGGCTGAACCCCATACCCGTTCTACCTGTCCAGAGACTTCCCGTTCCCACACCGTCAAGGCTTCACCTAAAACCAGATTATTGGTGCGAATTTGGGTATCTAGTTCGCCCAGGCTGTACAGCCCGTCTGTGTTGAGGAGTTCCAACAAGCGTCGCACGCCGTTGGTACTTCCCGCCGTGAACCGTTGCACCGGCGCACTATTTTGGACGACCAGAAGCTCCACCGTATTAAAGCCGATAGACATGATGCCTAACTCTTTCTTAATGTCGCCTTTGTGATTGGGAATAAATGCCCCCTCGTCATCCAGCAGATAATCGAAGAGCGCACCCGTGGCCTGGCTGGTGATTTTGACCGACTGCACCTGCACCTGATACGCTTCGCCATTGACCTGCCAACGATGCTCACCAGTCATCCAGGCGCGGACATTCGTGAGTGTGGCCGTAGCCTGCTCGCCAGTGAGCGGTTCGAGGGGCATGCCCACATGAAAGCCTACGGGTTCTGCCACAACGCTCCACTGTTGGATGTATTGGGTCAGGGTGGCGTAAAGGATGGCGTGCATCTCCGGCGCGCCGGATAGCCGGTCATAATCTACATTTTCCACTGGTCGCCCCCAGTGATGGGCATGTAAACCAACCCAAAAGGTCTGCCCTCCGGATAGTTCTACTTTCAGCGGCGGCCGCGCATTCCGCATCCCCCCAGGCCACGGGCGTGGTCACGCCAGATAGCGACTTGCGATGGCATTTCAACCGTTCCTGAGGGGCCAACCAGTTTGCAGGCTCCCATCCCTAAATCCAGTCTAAAGCTGATCATGTTCCTTACTCCTTGTCCGAATCATTATCTTTGTCGAATCGAATAATCGGTGTGACAGCCGGTGCTATTGCCGATAGAGGCTTCGTACCCTATCTGGGTTGTGCCACGTTGAACCGGCTGGCCTATCTGTGCGGTATAACGGCCATGAAGCAGGATCACCTCTGTCCCCGCTCCATCGTCGAAGATGATGTAGCTGTTATTGCTACCGAACTGTCCCTTATAGCCATCAAAGCCTACCGCTGTCACGATGCCGGTGATGGGGGCATAGAGCGGTGTGCCACATGGTGTGGCCCAGTCCTGCCCCTCAAAAGGCAGTACATCGGGATTCGCGTCCGTGAGGCGAGGCGTTACGTCAGAGGCGTAGGGCAGGATGGGGCGATTATCGGGCTGGCGATAGCGTGTCGCGGCCGCCAGCACATTCACCACGTACTGTGGCGTTTCGCCGTTGTTGGGGATGCACCAGCAGGTATCAACCCGTGCTGGCCCGGCGTTGTAAGCGGCCAGGGCCAGGCTCAGATCACCGTCGTACCGATTCAGCATGGTTGCCAGATAAGCCGTACCCGCATCGAGATTCGCGGCCGCGTCGAATGGCTCTAGTAAGCCCAACTCGGCGGCCGTGCCCGGCATAATCTGCATCAACCCTATCGCACCCACTGGTGAGACCGCCTGGGGATCGAAGTTGCTTTCGTTCGCCACCACCGCCGCTACCAGAGCCGAGTCAACGCCATGTTGCGCGGCCGCGGCCGCAATCAGGTCGGCATACGGTACGCCGGTCAGGTCAACCATGCCCGTGCGCTGGCTGGCTTCAACGATGACGGTGAACGCGGCCGCGACGACGATCTGGCAAACCGGGATAAAGGCGATTAGCCACACCACCACAGCCAGGGGCGTCACCCCTGCCCTACGCCAACGTGCGGAGAATCGCCGCATCAAAATAATCGCTGTGAGCGGGCCGAAAAAAACGATGAGCGGGATCAGGCAGGTCAGAAAACGCATGGTCAAAAAGGTAAAACAAAGGTCAAAACCGACACACTGCCAGAGGGGAAAGGTAAAACAGATACACCCATTTGCCTTTACCTTTCCCCCTCATCACCAAAAGCCAGGCGATGATACTTACTGGCGGTTGGTTTACTGAGCTTGTAGCGATTCATGACATCCACGACGCGCGGCCGCGTGTCCAGCGTCACGGCCCAGGCCCGCAACATGGCAATTTTGTGTTCATCATCGCCACCCCATTCAGTTGTATCGGCCAGAGATGGTTTCGTTTCTTCGGCCCATTGACGCGGTTTGCCGGATAACCGGGCGGCACGAGCGGCCATGGCTTCGCGGGAACCTCGTTTGATGGTCATAAAACGCCATTGTCCACGGGTGGTGTAAATCATGAAGCGTCCAGGGGTTGGGGTGGCCGCCTGGTACACCTCTTTAGGAACCATCGCCACCACACCAAACTCCCGGCTGTTGGGCATGTAGGTAAAAAGCAGGGTGACAATCTGGCTCATAATTTCGCCTGTCAGGATGCTGGCCGAAGGTCGTTGTGTACCTAAAAACAGATGAATACCCACAAATCGCCCCATCTTGGCCAGGGTGATGAGGGTGTCATAGGCGGGATCGCCCGGCTGAATAGCATCGGCCAACTCGTCAATGAGAACGACCAGGCGCGGCAAGCGGACCCCACTCAACCGCTGGTAATCGTCCAGGCTCTCACAAAACTGATCTTCGTACTCTTCAAACAGCCCTTGCCGCCGTTCCATTTCCTGATAGATGGCTCGCACCAACAGGGCATGTTGCTCTTTGGTCTTGGCGATGGGGCAAAACAGGTGGGGGATATTGCGCCAGGGGGAATAGCTGACCCGCTTGACATCACCAATCGCCAGTTTGATCTCGTTGGGGCCATGGGTGCTGACCAGAAAATCCACAAGGTTTTGTGCCCAAGTCGTCTTACCGAAGCCACTGGTTCCGGCAAAAACCAGGCTCTTGATGGATTCCAGGTTTTCGATGATGGGTCGGCCGGTGGCTTCTTCGTGGCCCAAAAACACGTTATACAACTGCTTCTGGGGTGGGTGGGCGGGTGTAACCAGTTGCCGCAGAGTCTGAATCACGCGCCGTAACCCCTGGCCCAACCAGCCCCCAGCCTGCCCCCACCAACCGCGCTCCAGACTGCGGAAAACCAGCCAGGTTCCGCCCACGGCCAGTCC
>JAGNBF010000147.1:0-9560 GCA_018004935.1 Chloroflexota bacterium
GGCGTTTTTCGTTCTACCAGAGAACACACAGCCTGGAAAGGCTGTGCTACGTCGGCGTTTTTCGTTCTACCAGAGAACACACAGCCTGGAAAGGCTGTGCTACGTCCAGAGAGTGCCTAAAAATTCGCCAGCGCCGAATTAGTAAATGTGAATAGTCATGGCGGTGAACTCTCGGGCTTGTTGGGCGGCATTCTCACCAGACCTATCTCCACCCTGATCAACTTGGAGTGAATTAATCACCGAAATCACCCCCGGCTGGGCCACGGCAATTTTTTCTGCCGCCTGACGTGTCTTTCTGTCCGCTACTCGTCCCACCAGGGTGATAACACCGTTATTGTTAATCACTTCCACAATAGCCATCTTTGTTTCCGGGTCTTCAGAAAGCGCATTTGCAACAATGGCCCGCAAAGCCAGATCCTCACTTAAAATGTGAAGCCGCGAGACCTTATCCCCCGGTTCACCCTTCTGCTGATTCCCACCCGGCGGGGGAGTTAGTTCATTTTCGGTCCATGTGTACCGATTCAAATTCTTTAGACCATCTTGAGAAATAACAATCTGGATGCCGTCTTTTTTGACGGTCTGAATGAGGGAGACGGGAATAGGAATGTGTTCGTTTAACAAGGTTCCCTCGCGGGCAATGATATGGGTAATCTGCTTTGTTTTCGCATCCGTCATCAGGTGATCTAGCTTCCCCACCTCACCATCCAGACCATAAATAGGGGTTCCTGATTTTAAAACCGCCAGATGCTCCAAAATATCGGTGTAGATCTTTTCTTGGACAATAAGGCTATGGGTGGCTGTGTGGTGATTACTGGCCGCTGTCATCTGCAAGGCCAGAGTTTCTGGGAGTACTGCCTGATAATCTGCCCAGCGGGATTCTATGTCTGTAACCGGTTGATATTCACCTTCGGTGTATTGAGGAAAGCCAAGCAGTTCATTCTCCCATAGCGAGAGATGGATTCCCTCCGGTGTAGCCCGAGTCACTACAGTTACAGGGAATACCCGTGACTGCTTAAACAAGTAACCTTTTTCGATAATCAACTCTTTTACTTGTAAAGTGTCGGGGTCAATGACGATGCGGGCCAACTTGCCCCATTCGCCATCTTGACAATAGACCCGGGTGCCTATGGCAAAGTCGAAGGTATTCATCATGTGCTCCATGTTGTGTCGGCACTCATTCTTCTTGTGTGTTAGCCTACACATATCTGGGAGTTCAGGCGGGTGATAACAGCTTATTTTTGGACGCTCATTTAGCAATTGTCCAAGAATAACTTCCCGTTTTGCTGTGGCCGGTCTCCTGACCGCGCCACCCAAGTTATTTTTAGACGCACACTTAGGACTTGAGTTTAGAGTTCAGAGCCAGAGCTAGAGGGTTTTCCAGAGTAAATTCCTCTCGCTTTCTCCTCTCGCTCTAAACTTCAGTTAGGATGATTGACCATTAAATAACTTGAACATTCTAATTCTTAGTTTGTCATACAATATTGGGAGGCGATATGGGGGGCTTCCCTACCTTAAGGGGGATGAAACCTGTATCTTTGGTGGAAGGTACTCTGGGGAATGGGGTGGGCGGCTTTAGAGTGAAACCGGATCATTTTGGATTTGGCTCGCCCAGGTTAGGAATCATATTAACGTATCAGTTGCAAAGGTTAAGAATTCATATTTTTTGCTAATAATGACTATAATCAGCGTAACTGTTCAGCCTCTCGAAGGTTTGACCCCGCCCGCAGGGGCGGGGAACATTTTCTCGTGCCATTTTTCGCGGCTGTCTGTCCGCGAAAAATGACATCAATGGGGTTTTCCCCTTCTTGCTAGGAAGGGGCGTTACTGTAGCTATTTTCCTCATATATAACTCTGCATTGGCGTTTTTCGTTTGTAACTATACACGTCAGAAACCAGGTTTTTCTCTTGTAAGGCATGAGTTGGCCTCAGCAAAAATCCGGTTTCTCCAGCGAGGCTGTATAGTGATGATGTTTTATAAACGTACCACTCATTGAGATCGCATGGAGTAACACAAATGAGCTTCTTTAGCGAATCTGGTATTAACAAATAGCCAGTCTGGGAATCTGTTTGGGTGTGGGTAAGAGATAGGTTAGTAGATTATATGAGGGCCGTATGAGTCAAAGTGAAGAAAAAAAGAGGGAGTTGCCGATGGATGATCGATTAGAAGAAGAAGTGACTGAATTGCCCGAGCGGGTGCTTTTGCAGGAACGCCTGAATAGGCAATTGGCGCTATTGAAAGGGCAGATTACCCAACGGAAAGCGATGGAAGAAGCGTTGCGTCGGGAGAGTGCCCTGGTGAAGTTGTTGCAGGAGGTGGCCGCGGCCGCAAATACAGCCGAATCTATTGCGGCCGCGTTCCAATTTGCCCTCGATAAAACCTGCACCTACACCACCTGGCCCATCGGTCATATCTACTTCTTATCGGCCAATGGCCGAGAAATGGTCACTGCAAACCTTTATCATTGTTCCCATCAAGATAGCCTGGACCACTTTCGCTCCTATAGCCAAAAAAGCCGCTTTACCATCACCCATGACTGGATAGGGCAGGCATTTCGCCTGCGTACCCCTTACTGGATTACCCAGATTGAAAACCATGACAACTTTCATTATGGACAAGAAATAACCGCCTTAGGCATGCGTTCCGGATTTGCCTTTCCTGTCCTGATCAAAACCCAGGTTGTTGCCGTTTTAGAGTTTTTTTCCCCTGAGAACACAGAGCCAGACCAGGAATTACTCCAGGCCATGGCCTATATTGGCACTCAACTCGGGCGCGTGGTTGAGCGCGTCCAGGCCGCACAAACCCTACAAGAAAGTCAGGCCCTCCTGGCCTCGGCTGAACGTCTGGCCCATTTGGGTAGTTGGGAATGGGTCATCATGCACGATAAAATCACCTGGTCTGATGAGCTTTATCGCATTTATGGCCTGGATCAAAACACCTTTGGCGCTTCTTACAAAGCCTTTCTTGTCCTGGTACATCCTGATGATCGGGCCTATGTAGATTCAGTCATTCGCCACGCCATCCATAACAAACAGCCCTTTACTTATTATCACCGCATCATCCGCCCCGATAATGAAGTACGTACCCTATTAGCACAAGGACAACCTATCCTTAACGAAAGTGGCGAACTGAGTAAACTGGTAGGTACGGGCCAGGATGTCACTGAACAGAAGAAAGCCGAAGCCCGTTTAGCTTATCAGGCACAACAGTTGACCGCCCTTAACAAAATGGGTCAGACGGTAACAGCTACATTTAATCTGGAACACATCTTTGCCCGGGTCTTAGCCGAATTGCTCCCCTTACTAGGGGCTGATGGCCTTTTTATTCTGCTCATAGAAGGCGATGAACTTGTTTTTACCGCTACCAATGAGAAGTGGCGGGGAGTCATCAACGGTCAACGAATGTCGGCCCAGAGTGGTGTTGCCGGTGAAGTACTCCGCACGGGAGTGGCTCAGGCGGTTTATGGTTCCGCCACCGCTCATTCTATTCTTGGCCCCATGATGGCAACCGCCGGTTTTCCCTTACAGGCTCTGATGGTGGCTCCACTCCGGATATATGGAGAACTCATTGGAGTGATGGAAGCTATTCACCATCAGGCAGAAGGGTTTAATGAAGGGGATTTGCAAGTGTTGGAAGCGGCCGCGACCTGGACCGCCGTAGCCATAGACAATGCCCGCCTCTTTGAAGCCCAACAACAGGCCCGCCAGACAGCCGAAAGCCTGCGCGATGCTAACCTCAAACTCACACAATCCCTTAAATTAAACACAGTCGTCGAAACCCTGCTTGATCATCTGGATAATCTGCTAAAGAGCGATCAAAGTTGTGTCCTCTTTCCTGAAGGGGACAAATTGCGCGTCTGGATGGCCCGTGGCGGCTGGTCTCACCGTGAAAATGCCCTGTTGGAAATGAGTAGAATTCCCCCCCTGGTCGAGATTTGTACCCAGAAACATGGTATCCTTATTTCCGACACCAGGGCCGTTCCCAATTGGCCCACACCATTGGGTAATGCCCAGCTTTCTCGCAGTTGGATAGGTATCCCCTTATTAGCCGGAGAACGCGTTCTCGGCATTTTTGTGGCCGGGAAAAAACAAGCCAGTGCCTTCAACGAGCGCCACCGTCTTATGGCCGAAGCTCTGACCGGTCAGGCGGCCATTGCCGTACAAAATGCCCGTTTGTACGAAGAAGTGCTCGTGAGCCGACAACGTTTATACCGCCTCAACCAAAAGGTCATCTCCGCTCAAGAAGATGAACGGCGGCGTGTCTCCCGAGAGTTACATGACGAGGCCGGTCAGGCGCTTACCGCCTTAAAAATCAACCTGAATCTCATCCGTTATAGTTTACCCGCAGGCGTTGAAGGTATCAGTGAGCAATTGGTCGAGGCCACTGATGTAATAAACCAGACGATGGAGCAGATACGTTTCCTGGCTCATGCATTGCGGCCGCCTGTTTTAGATATGTTTGGCCTCAATACCTCTTTAGAAGGGCTTTGTGTAGATTTTGCCCGTCGCACACAATTAATAATCCACTATAATGGTACTGTTCTACCCTCATTGCCCGATTCTGCGGCTATTTCCCTTTATCGTTTCTTGCAAGAGGCGCTAACCAACACAGCCAAACACGCCCAGGCCCGTGAGATTATTGTTACCTTAACTCATACCGCTCTTACACACCGCATACAACTGACTATCGCTGATGATGGTGTTGGTTTTGACCAGACCAGGTTTGCACATTTCGCCCCAACCAACAGTGGGTTAGGATTGATAGGCATGCAAGAGCGTTTTGAATTATTAGGTGGACAGGTCCTCATTGAATCCCAACCAGGACAGGGAACCCGGGTCACAGCTTGTGTGCCTATCCCAGATATTCAGGCGGCGGAAAAAGATCCGCACTCCTTATGAACTAGAGAAACTGTCGGGAATACTTAGTAATCGTGCGGAAATAAGATAGGTGGCGCGGTCAGGAGACCGGGCACAGCAAACCGTTAAGTTAAATACGAACGATTACTTAGAAACTGTCTAAGAATAACTTCCCTATTCCAAAGAGGAGATGATACGGATGATACGTGTGCTTATTGCCGATGATCATCACCTGGTACGCCAGGGTATACGCGCCTTATTAGAGAAGGCAGATCATATCCAGGTTGTGGGCGAAGCCGCCACCGGACAGGAAGCCCTGGAATTAGCCGAGTCATTAAAACCCGATGTGGTGGTTATGGATATTTCGATGCCCCGTATGGATGGGGCGCAAGCCGCAGAGCGGGTCTTATCCCTAAATATGTCTACCGAAATCGTTATTCTCTCTATGTATTCTGATACCATCCTGGCCCAGCAATTATTGCGCCAGGGAGTTAAGGGTTATTTGCTCAAAGATTCCATCGCGGAAGAATTACCCCTGGCAATTCGTTCAGCGAGCCAGGGAAGGGTATATCTCAGTCCGGCCATTTCTGATTCTGTGCTGACTACTTTGATGATGCCTCAACCTGAGACTATTCCCCAAAACCTGGGTGATCTGCTTACTTCACGGGAGCGGGAAGTATTACAGCTTATTGCCGAGGGTTATACAAATAATGCTATCGCTGAGACTTTAACGATTAGTGTCAAAACGGTGGAGAAACATCGGGCTAACTTGATGTCTAAATTAGATGTTCATGATCTGCCTGCCCTAATCCGGGTGGCTATTAAAAATGGCCTTATTTTTGTGGATTAACCGTTATTTTTATAGCGCTCGTTCTGAACTCCAGTTCGCCGCACTCCCGCTTGCTCCCGACCCAGTAAGCTCAAAAGTTATTTGCGAACTCTAAGGCCCTTCTTTATAAAATGGCATGGGCACTGAGCCGAGTCCCATTCCCTGGTTGCGAATCCATCTCCAGCCAGCCATTGAGTAATTCCAGACGCTCCTGCATCCCCAATAACCCAATGCCTTTCTGCTGGCTGACCCCCAAACTCCCTGTGTCAAAACCCTGACCATCATCCGTCACCTGTAAACTGAGCGTTTCCCCATCATAATTGAGCATCACCTGAACTCTACGGGCCTGAGCATGTCGGGCCACATTCGTCAGGGCTTCCTGAAGTAACCGGTAAAAGGTTGTACTCACCGACTCTGGCAATTCTGGTAAGTCGGTGCCGCTATAACGAATAGTCAGTTGGGTGCGCTGGGCAAATTCGCGACAGAAGCCTTCCAATGTCAGGTTAAGCCCTACGGTATCCAGGGATGGCGGCCGCAAATCGTGTGCCAGATTGCGAATTTGATCCATTGCTTCACGCGTCAGGGCCACCGCTTCACCCATACGTTGTTTGAGTAAAGGCAACTCGTCTGGTAAATCTTCTTGTATAAGCCCCAGACTAATTTTGAGCGCGGTGAGGGCTTGTCCTGCCTCGTCATGTAGTTCACGCGAAAGGCGGCGACGTTCTTCTTCTTGGGTAGATACGACTTGTTGCGTAAGTCGGCGCAACTGTTCCGTACGTTCTGCTACCCGCTGTTCTAGCTTTTCGTTGAGCCGGGTGGCTTCCCAGTATAGGCGAGCATTATCTACTGCCAGGGCCGCACGCCGGGCCAGGTCTTCAGCCAGGGTTAAATCATCCTGGTCAAAGAGCCGTTCTGATTCGGCGGTAGCAAACAGCATGGCACCCATGATGCGTTCACGTGCTTTCAGAGGCACCATCATCACGGACCGGACATCCGAGAAGTGCAAGATATCCCGCGTGGCGGGTGTGTCCCGAAAAGCCAATAAGGTATGAGAAAAATCAGGATAAAGTAGTGATTGCCCTTGTTTTAACACTGTGGGTAGCCCTAATGTGTTCTCTGGTTTTGGCGCATACGTTTGGAGTAATCTGGTTGCCCAGGCTATCTTTTCTGGGTCTTTGTGGACAACGGCAATTGCTTCAATGACTGGGATGGATTTTTCTTCCCGGAGCAAAATCACCCCACACCAATCGGCGATTTGGGGCACGGCCAGATGCGCTACTTTGTTTAATGTCCAATGGAAATCGTGGGATGTAGCCAGGATGTCACTGGCTTCGGCCAGAAACCCTAACCGGTGTCGGGCTATTTCGGCCTCGGCTCGTGCTATTCGTTCGGCTTCATATAACCTTGCCCGCTCTAAAGCCTGGGCACATTGTCGCCCCAGGGCCAACATAAATGTTTCGTCATTTTCATCAAATAACCGGGCCTCAGCGAAACTTAAGCCCAAAGCACCAATGGTGCGGCCTTCAATGCGTAAAGGAATAGTCGCCCACGCCTGGTTGCCTGTGAGCATAATATCCTGCCTGACCAGGGGATATTGCTGTAGCGCTTCTTCGGGAGAAGACAAAAAGATAGGTTGACCCGTGCGTATCACCTCGGCAATAGGTAAAGGGGTAGTCAAGGGGAAGTGACGCCACCGGGTTGCTACCTCTGTGTTATAACCCCCCGCATAGAGGAGATCGAGCGTCACATCTTTGTCAGTGGTGACAACGACCGAACCGGCCTGTGCCCCAAGTACGCTTACTCCTTGTTCCACGACGAATTGAGCTACCTGGCTGGGGGTGAGGGCCTGGGAAAGAGCGGCGGTTACTCGTTGCAACCCGGCCGTGCGTTCGGCCGCTTCTTCGGCCAACTGCCGTGCCTGTCGTTCGGCCTCATAAAGCCGTGCTCGTTCAAGTGCCTGGGTGCATTGCCGGGCCAGGGAGAAGAGAAAAGCCTGATCTTCTGCCCCGAATTGCTGTTCGTGCTTAAAACCCAGGCCAATGGCCCCAATAACACGTCCTTCTATCATCAGCGGTAATACAGCCCAGGCGTGATGGGCTGATGTTCTATGGGCGATAAAGGCGGGGAATTTTTCCTGGGCTTCCGTGCGGGAGGCCAAAAATACGGGCTGACCGGTACGTACCGTCTCGGCGACCGGAAATGGGGCATCCAGGGCAAATTGCCGTAGGGGGGCTACTTGTTCTTCGCGGTAGCCAATGCTGTGTAAGAGGACTAACATGGGGCCAGATGGTGTATGGTGTAACATAAACGTCGCGGCCGCTTGTGCACCTACCACCGCTACCGTTTGTTCCTCAATTACCTGGGCTACCTGGATGGGGGTTAAGGCTTCGGTGAGGGCGGCACTTACAATCTGTAAACTGGCGATGCGTATAGCCACTGCTTCGGCCTGCTGACGGGCCTCTTTCTCCCGTTCATAGAGAAGAGTACGTTCCGTTACATCACGAAGAATATTGACAGCGAACTGTACTTGTTCCTGCTCATTGAAGATGGGCATAGCACTCACCACAGACCAGCGTTCCTCACCTCCGGCCACGGGCTGGAAGCGAATGAGTACATCTGTGGATGCTTGCCCTTGTAAGGCTAATGTTGCTGGTAGCTGGTTGAGAGGAAACGGATCACCCGCTTCATTCCGCAGGGTAAATCTTTGACTGATTTCAGTGGCGGGGGCATTCAAATATGCCTGCACTGAGGAATAACCGGATAGTTGTGCGCCTATTTCATTGACATAAATAATGGAACCGTCAGGTCGTTGTACGGTGATCCCTTCGGTAATGCCATGCAAGATGGCGCGTAGTTGGTTCCTGGATAGGCGTAATTGCTCTTCGCGCTGTTGTCGTTCAATGGCGGTAGCCAAAACGTGAGCGATGCTCTGCAAAAAATTGATGTCATCTTCGGTGAAGGAGCGATGGTGGGTGGTAAAAGCTCCCAGAACACCAAATGGTTGTTCTCTACCTGCCACAACCACACTCATGCCACTGATTATCTGATGTTCCAGCGCTAAGGGGGAAGGCAGGAAGCGCGTTTCTGAGGCTAAATCGGCCACAATGACTGGTTCATGAGAGAGCAGGGTATATCCTGCCTGGGAATTCAAATCGGCATTGATGATGGCTTGTCCCACAACTCCTTCGGGCCAGCCTTCACCAGCGACCAGATGTAATGCTGTACTATTGTCCTGGCATTGTAATAGCTGGCTGTACTCAACCTCGAGGGCTTGAGCCACAAGGGTTGCTGCTTCATCCATCAGTTGGGGCAGATGGGTATTTATCAGGGCCAGTTGGCCTAGTTGGGCTACGGCGGCTTGTTGGCGGGCGCGTATGGCCAGGGAAGCGACGGCTTGCTGATGTTGGCGACGTTCTTCAACTTCTCGTAGGGCGCGGTGGATAGCGGGGTAGAGCCGGGATAGGCGGTGTTTTAGTACATAATCGGTGGCTCCCTGTTTGAGGCTTTCGATTGCTTGTTCTTCGCCAATGGCACCAGAGACAAAAAGGAACGGTACTTCTGGGCATTTTGTTTGGGCGATGATCAGGGCCGCCTGACCACTGAAAGAAGGTAAGGCGAAATCGGCGATGATGAGGTCAAATTGATATTGTTCTATTGCCTGGAGGAAACCGGGACGATCATCTACGTTGACAATGGTATGTTCGAGGCCTTCAGCCATCAGGGTCTCGCGGATGAGTTCGGCGTCGTAAGGGTTGTCTTCCAGATGCAAAATGTGTAAGTACCGACTCATGAAAATCTCCTACGAAAATGTAGGGCGATTTGGCAAATCGCCCGGTGGACGATTTAAAAAATCGTCCTACAAATTTTCATTCCACCT
>JAGNBF010000147.1:9660-14429 GCA_018004935.1 Chloroflexota bacterium
CTCCTACGAAAATGTAGGGCGATTTGGCAAATCGCCCGGTGGACGATTTAAAAAATCGTCCTACAAATTTTCATTCCACCTGGTGAGCACCCCGCTCATGGGAAACTCCTACGAAAATGTAGGGCGATTTGGCAAATCGCCCGGTGGACGATTTAAAAAATCGTCCTACAAATTTTCCTTCCACCTGGTGAGCACCCCGCTCATGGGAAACTCCTACGAAAATGTAGGGCGATTTACTTGTTTATTAAATTTTTAATCGGGTAACGCATTCATTGACCCCATCCCCCCTGCCGATTCCCGAGGGAAGGGGGGATGGGGGGAATTCCAATGGGGCATTTTTCGGGGCATTCGCCCCGAAAAATGCCCCTTAGAAAAGTTCCCCGCCCCTAGGGGCGGGGTTAGGGGTGGGGGGGGATTCCATTACCTGATTAATTTGGCTCTTTGGGAATTCAGGGGGTTGACACCAAATGTACGGGCTGGCCTTGTGCCTGCCCAGTGTGGGGCAACCACAAGGGTTGCCCGTACCCCACGAAATCCCGAAGACCCATTAATTTTTTAAACAACAACCAAATCGTCCTACAGATTTTCATCCCATTTGGTGAGCATCCGCTCATGGGGGACGCCTGTTAAAATGAGTTTGCGAGTAATGAGTGAACGCCTACTCGCCTACTCGCCGTTTTCATTCATCTTGGTGAGCGATTTGCCCAGGGGGAACGCCTTCGGGGATTGCGGCCGCACGAAAAGCGACCGGTGGGGGTTCATTAATCACTGCCCAGAACAGGCCGATCTCTTTGACTGCGTGCACAAAATCATGAAAGTCAATTGGTTTGACTACATAGGCATTTACCCCTAATTGGTAGCTCTCCACGACATCTCTTTCTTCACGCGATGATGTAAGCATTACCACAGGGATCATTTTTAACCGATCATCTCTTTTGATTTGCCGGAGAACCTCTAACCCATCAATTTTGGGTAGTTTGAGGTCAAGTAAGATGACGACGGGATTGCCCGGTGCCCGCATTCTAAAACTGCCGCGATGGAAGAGGTAGTTCAAGGCTTCTTCACCGTCATGAACAACTAGCACTTCGTTGGCCAGTTTCTTTTCTTCTAAGGCTGTGAGCGTTAATTCCATATCTCTGGGATCATCTTCTACCAATAAAATTCGTTTAAGATCAATCACCTGCTCCTCCTACGAAAATGTAGGGCGATTTGGTAAATCGTCCGGGCGATTTACCAAATCGCCCTACAAATTTTCATTCCATTTGGTGAGCGCCCGCTCATGGGGAACTCCTTAGTACTCGTTCGCAATTAACTTCGCGATTTGCTGTGGCTGGTCTCCTGACTGCGCCACCCAACTTAATTTTGAGTGTAACTATTCAGGTGGCACTTTTGCCAGAGAGACCCTAAAGGTTTTGATTAACATGAGGCCAGAATCACCAGAGGTCAAAACCTTTAGGATCTGAATAGTTACTTTTGAGTAAACCCTTAGAACAATTGCCCTCTCGGATTTTCCCCCCACTTCTAACCCCAACCGCAGGGGTAGGGAACCTGTTATGGGTCATTTTTCGTGGGTATCCGCCCGTGAAAAACGGCCCCCATTGATTTTTTCCCCATGGTTAGGAGGCTGGGTTCATTGTGAGAGTAGGCCCTCGCCCTATTATTCTTTTTCAGAACCATTCCCCAATTAATGGGGTAAGGTAAAGTAAAAGGTGGCTCCCTGGTCTATGGCCCCTTCAGCCCAGGTGCGGCCTGCATGTCGTTGGATAATACGCCGCACATTGGCCAGCCCAATGCCGATGCCTTCAAACTCGCTATTTTTGTGTAGCCGTTTGAATACGCCAAAAAGTTGACCCACAAATTGCATATCGAAACCGGTGCCGTTGTCGCGTATGAAGAAAACGGTTTCGTTTTGTTTGTCTGAACAACCAATTTCAATGATGGCCCGCGGCCGCGTTCGGCTAAATTTCAGTGCATTAGAGATGAGATTGTTGAATACCAGCCGCAATAAGGAGCGGTCTCCTTGTACCAGGGGCAAGGGATGAATCCGCCACTCGATCTCTCGTTCCGTTAGCTCTGTCTCAAAATCAGCAATTACTTCATGGAGCAGTTGGTTCAAATCTATCTCTATGTGGTGCATTTCTGTGCGGCTAAAGCGGGAAAAGGCCAGTAGTTCATCAATAAGTAGACCCATCCGTTGGGTAGATTCCTGAATAATATGCATATAGCGGCGGCCCTTTTCATCTACCAGAGTGGCGGTATTTTTTTCCAGAAGCTCAATATAGCCAGAAATATGACGTAAGGGGGCGCGTAAATCATGGGAAACAGAATAAGAGAAGGCTTCTAGCTCTTGAAAGGCTACTTCCAGTTGGCTAGAACGCTGGCTTAATTGGTGAATAAGTGTGCGTTGCTCTGTTACCAGGGTAGCATAACCTAGGGCAATCGCTGTTTGTTCGGCAAAAAGTGTCAGCAGGTTTACATCATCAGAGGCGAACAGGGCACGCTTCCAGCTAAAGATTTGTAATATCCCCCAGGCACGCTCTGGGGTGTAAATGGGAATAAGCATTGTCGCGTGGGCACCAGCGATCTTAGTAAGGGGTGCTTCTTCTGGGGAATAATCGGTGGGTATGAGGGCCACAATAGGGATCTGACTTTTCCAAGCTTGCTGAATTGGTTTGCTTTGGATGATAAGGCCGGGAGGAAGAAGAGAATAATGGGTAGACGCCCGGATTACTAACTGTTTTTCCGTCTCATCCCATAGAGCCACCAGGGCGGCGACACCGCCCACGGCCCGTACTGTCAACACACAGAGACGATCGAGAGTTGCCACCACTGGTTCCCCAGCCCAGGGGCCACTTGTTTGTTTGAGGAAGCGCTGTAATTCTGATAATTGCCAGTATTGGCGCAACCATTGGGGGGTGGCGAAACCCAGATAGTAGGTAAGCATAGAAAGCAGGCCGATAAATTGGTTAAGGAGACTAAATAGCGGCGCGGCCGCGGGGAAGAGACTTACCAGACCAGCAGTGAAAATAATAAGGGCAATCAGGCCTGAACCTGCGGCCGCTAATGTCAATCGCCAGCGGGTCACACCTGCTGTTGTCCGGGCACCCTGCACAAACGCAACAACCGCATATAACTCTATATAAATAAAATAAGCGACAAGCAAAAGCGTGACCAGTATAGGTAGTGGTGCAGGTATTAACAGGAGAAACAACCAGGATGCCACCATACCCACCCAGGCAAACCACCAAATAGGGCGAGGAACCGGACGGAAATCCAAAACCAGACGCAAGAAAAGATAAGGATGGCTCATCAGGGCTATCTGCGTAGCGATCATCAACCCCCGATCCAGAGAAGATGATGTATTGCTGATTTCCCTTACACGGCCAACAACGGTAATAAAAGCCAACGCACTAAACATCAAAGCGATGTCTAATTGTGCTTGCTCTTGGTAACGCAGGTAATTGGCAATGGTGATGGCGGCAATGAGTACGAGCGTCACCTGGGTAGTCAGGGTCATAAACTCATTTATCGTCATAGGGATGATTGCACTTGAACGAGTAAATTTTGGGTCTTCGGGATTTCGTGGGGTACGGACAACCCTGGTGGTTGCCCCACACGGGGCAGGCACAAGGCCAGCCTGTACATATGGTGTCAACCCCCTGAATTCCCAAAGAGCCTAATTTTTAGTAACTTAGGACTTACGCGCTGTGGTCGGTGTCCCCACCGAGCCACAGCGAGCACGGTCAGGAGACCGGCTCAAGCAACCCCGTAAGTCCTAGTCTGTTTAAAACCGCAGGCCAACGGCTTTCGTAACCATAACCCGGCCCGTTTTGCGGCCGGGCGGCCGTTACATTTTTAGAGGCCCAGGCTAAATTGAGAATTGCTACTAAAACCTATAGGGGGAAGTCTCGGGCGAAAGGATAGGGTATGCCAGAAAACTTACTGGAGTTTAGAGCGAGCGGAGAGAGCAAGAGGAAATTACTCTGGAAAACCCTCTAGCTCTGGCTCTGAACTCTAACCTCAAGTACTTAGGGTTCGCCCGCAAATAACTTTTGAATTTGCTGTGGCCGATCTTCTGACCGTGCCACCCAACTTAATCTTGAGCAAACTCTCAGTTAAAAGCGCATGATTACTAAGAGTATATACCAGTGCATAGGAAAAATGAAAAGGGGTTTCTTTAGGGCAAGGTCTTTCTAATGTCAAACTTTAGCACTTACGCGCTATGGCTGGTGTCCTCACCGAGTCATGACGAGCACGGTCAGGAGACTGGCTCGAGCGACCTTGTAAGTCCTAACTTTTTTCAACAGGCATCCCAATTTTTCATTCCGCTTGGTGAGCGACAGGCTCATGGGGAACTCCTGCGAAAATGTAGGGCGATTTGGTAAATCGCCCGGTGGACGATTTACCAAATCGCCCTACAGATTTTCATTCCTCTTGGTGTGCCAAAGGCACATGGGGAACTCCTGCGATTTTCGGCGGGAAGGGGGAAATAGCAGGCGTGTGGGTTATGGAGCGCGGCCGCGCTCCATAACCCGCACATGAGAAAACTCCCCGCCCCCAGGGGCGGGGAGTTTTTTTACGGCGGGCAAAATCGGGGGTGAAACCCCCGATTTTGCCCGCCGAGTGGGTTCTCCTGGTTAATCACTCACGGTTCGGTCAGATTTAGGCTAGTTTAGAAAATGCGGTAAGGTTCCTGTATGACAACAGAAAACCCTACCATAACCATAGAACGAGTGGACGATATACCCTTACTTGTGGCACAAGCCAAC
>JAGNBF010000148.1 GCA_018004935.1 Chloroflexota bacterium
TGTTGGCTTGTGCCACAAGTAAGGGTATATCGTCCACTCGTTCTATGGTTATGGTAGGGTTTTCTGTTGTCATACAGGAACCTTACCGCATTTTCTAAACTAGCCTAAATCTGACCGAACCGTGAGAAACAAGTACAGCTTTACACAAGTCATTAGTAATCGTTCGGAAGTAAGATAGGTGGCTTGGTCAGGAGACCGGCCACAGCAAATCGCTAAGTTAAAAACGAACGAGTAGTTAGGGTTCGCTCAAGAGTAAATTGAGTGACACGATCAGGAGACCGATCATAGCAAAACGGGAAGTTATTCTTAGACGGTTACAAAGGGTGAGACTTGTCATAAAAACATGCGTCCTGCTTTCGTAAAACTGTATTAAATAGTTTCAAAAGCATCAAAGCCCAGGGATAACTTTTGAATTGCGGAAAATCTGTTCTGTTTCTGGTATAGTAGAGCATCTATTTGAGTTTAGAGCGAACGCTTTAAGGAGCGTGTAAGCGCGGTGATGACTCACTCTCTCAAACTACAGTGAGTATTTTGGGTCTTCAGGAATTCAGGGGTTGGTACTTTCGTGAGCGTCTAAAAATAACTTGGGTGGCGCGGTCGGGAGACCAGCCACAGCAAAACGGGAAGTTATTCTTGGATAATTACTTAGGTAATAGCAGGCACAAGGCCAGCCACATCATTTAGTCATAGCCTGCGAATTTCCCTAAGAACCAGAATTTTCACCAGGTTGCCTCAGGGATGGCCAAGAGATTGGCCAGAACAACGATGTGAGGAGATGGTCTTTCGGGTGACTTTCTCTTTGAACCTTAGATTTTTACATCTGCCTTTAGTAGTATCACGGCAAAAGGATTTATGACGTGAGTTTGAAAGTGCTCGTAGTTGACGATGAAGAAATGACCCGTAATCTATTGCGCTTAATGCTTTCTCGTTCCCAGTATATCGTATTGGAAGCGGGTGGCGGTTATGAAGCACTGGATATGGTGAAAGAACATCTGCCGGATTTGATTATTTTGGACTTAATGATGCCGGATCTGGATGGATTTTCCGTTTGTGATCGGGTGCGGCATCAGCCAGAGACGGCTCATATTCCCATATTTATGTTAAGTGCCCGAGCAGATCATGAGACTGTTGCCCGAGGTTTAGAATTGGGAGCTACCAAGTATCTGACGAAACCAGTCGGTTATAAGGAGCTTTTGGCGCATATACAAGATGTGTTCGCGGCCGCAACGCTAGGCAAGTAGTTGTACCTCTGTTTATTATCAATAAGGGCATCTTCTCAATATTTCGGGGAAAATGTGGCCTGAGCTTGTCGAAGGCCGGGGGTTGTGACAGGCTCAACCCCCAAATAAAACGTCATTTCAGGACTTACGCGCTGTGGCCGATATTCCCAGCAAGCCACAACGAGCACGGTCTGAAGACCGTGCTCGAGCAATTGCATAAGTTTTAACTCTGTGACCATTATCTGTATAGGCGTTGACTCAAGCCCGCCGACGTGAGGCCACCGCGACAATACCGGCTGTCACAATGAGGGCGAGACCGCCGTATAACACCACATTTGACGAAGGTTCACTTGTGCTGGCTGAGGGGACTGGGGATGGGGTAAGTGTTTGTGCGGAGAGGGCCGGGGTGGGTGGTGCATTTGTGGGCACGATAGTGTTCGCGGCCGCGGGTACTGTGTTGGTGGGTTGTAATGACACCTCAGCCAGGCCGGTGGTTGGGCTAGGGGCCGGGGTAGAGGTTGCCGTTGGCAAAGCGGTAGCTGTGGACGAGGCGACGGCGGCAAGCGTGGCCGTGACTGTTGCTGTAGCTGTCGGTACAACCGTACAGACCGGGTCAGGGGTGGGATTCCATAACGGCCCAGGGGTGGGCGTTGCCCCATTGGGCAGGGCAGGAACTTCTACTGTGGGAACCAGACCGGTGTAGCCGGTGACCTGCACCGCCAGATGGGCTACCCAACCGGTGGAGCCATCACCTAATTCAATGAGCCACCATTCGGCATTCGCGGCGCGGCCGCGAATGGGTCTCGCTTCCCGAAAGACCAGACTCGCAATCGCCTCATAATCAGTACCAGGACCACGGCGTACATAAACACCCCCTGTAGCATAAACCATAGGCGTTGTACTACACGGCTCTGCCGTAGGTGCATAGCCCCCCAGTGGGGTAGGCAAGGGGGTAGATAGAATAGTTGTGGCTACAGGGGTGTTGGCAGGGCTTGTAGCTTCGCCTCCTGGAGTCACGGTGGCGTCGCCGCCACCACCGCCCCCGCCACCACCGCCACCACCGCCGCCACCACCATCACCTGGTGTGGCAGTGGGAGGGGATGGTTCATCTGTTGGGGGTGGTTCGGGTGTACGCGTAGGAATGGTAATTTGTCCTCGCCCATGGCTAAATACTTGCCCAGTGTTATAAATAACAAAGAACAGTAGCAAACCAAGAAAGAAGGCCCACAAAGACCTACGCAAGAAAGTAATGGGTTTTGACATAGATGAGTTCCTGTTGGCTAACCTGAAAATAGGGCTACGGTGAAAAAACAAGAATATGAACAGTTGCAAATAAAGGTGACTCTTCGGGATTTCGTGGGGTACGGGCAACCCTTGTGGTTGCCCCACACCAGGCAGGCACAAGGCCAGCCCGTACATCCAGTGTCAAACCCCCTGAATTCCCAAAGAGCCATAAAGGTAAGCGTTCAGTGCTTCTGGAGAAACCAGGTTTTTAGAGTACCTAAAGTGAATATCAGCCTGTGAAAAATCTGGTTTATGTTCTGAACGGTTACAAATAAAGACCAGACTATTATCCTCAAGAGGACTATTGATAATCAACGGTTAGGGTTAAATCTTGACGCAACTCTAACGAATAGATCAGATTTTGCCCCTCAATGGTTTGGGGGGCGGGATTGGCCTGAAGTAATTGACTACCATCGGGCAATGTGATGGTGAGAGTCAGCGGCCGCGCCAGCGTACCCGCTTGTTTACTGACTTGTAACTGATACTGTGTATGACCATCGGCTTGAGTAGGGGTGATGGTGGCCGGGAGCCGATAATTAAATAAAACTTGGGCCATTTGTCCATAAGGAACCAAAACAAAATTTTCCCAAATAGGGAAACCACTATTGTCTTCCGTCACAGAGGCCAGACCGTTCCAGGGTTGATGATTGCTGAACGCCTCGGCCGGGGCAGGATGGGATGAGGCGGCCAGAAGTTCACTGCCGACAGGGGTATATACGCGCAGATAGCTCCAATAACAGCGATGGATAAGTTGGTCATACGTTTTGTCGGCGGTATAACCGCCTACGCCTTGAACGCAAGGGGGAGGGGAGTTACTCTGCCCGGTGTGTTGGTGGGTAATGGTGAGTTCAGCGGTACCACCCCCTGCTTTTTCCAGAATGACCGCATAATTTAGAGATGTGTTAATGAGGGCGGTTGCTTTGTTGTATCCCATATTGGTGTCTACCACATAGAGGAAATCCTGCCCGGTGACGGATTCCACCCGCCCATCGAAATTTACTTCATTCAGAACGCTGGCGACGACTGGATCTCGCACGTAAATTTGGAGATGTTTGCCCTGAATGGCCGCATCAACGGCCTGCAAAAAGATCGGCCAGTTAATCTCGCCGGGGTTTCCTTCTAGCCGGGTGCGTAAAGCTGAGGCTAATTGACCAATAAAATCTTTGCGGGTGTAGAGCCATTCGGCATCACCCTGATCTTCGGTGCCTTCCCAGGCCTGACGCATACTGGTGACGGCGTTGTCACCGGTGACAGTCAGATTATATTGGGGCAAAGGTACAGGCCCGGTAGCGCCTACCATAAGGGCCACAAACTGTTGATCTACAGCGATAACACCATCAAGGGGTAATTCTTGGCCATAGGTGTAGAGGTTCATCATATTTTCGGCGGATGTGGGGAAGTCCGGCCAAAAATTGGCATCCCGGAAAAGGAACAGCTCTAATCCCATGAAGGTGTAGATGGGTTGAGGGGGGAAATCATAGGGTTTGCTGGCCCAATCGTCAATATTGTAAGCATCCACAAAATCTAGGCTGATGATTTGGCCCCGATCCAGGCGTAGAATGCCGACACCACTGATGAAGCCACCGGTGGCCCGAAGTTCGTCTTCGTTTTGGGCGGCGATGAGGTAGGTGCGTGGCCCTGTTTGCCCCATGATAGCGGGGAGTACTTGCATCACTTGCAGGCCATTTTGGGCCAGGGGCAGGTAGGTATCAAGCTGGCGCAGGAGTTCTTGCACGCGCCAGGGCAAAGTCGTTGTGCTGGTGATTTGGGCACGTGCGGCCGCGACCCTGTCTAAACCGGTGGTGGCCTGAATCAATTGCGGCCGCGCCTGATCAATGACCTCTACCAGTTGGGGCAAAGGGGAGCCACCCTGTCCCGGATTATTCAGAATAATCAGCCCTGGTTTTAAGCCTTGTACCAGATACACGGCCGCTTCCGTTCCGGCATCCGCTATTTCTAGTAGTTGCGGGGCTACGGCCAATGTAGGACCAATTTTGTCCACGCCGCTTAGTAACCCCCGTAAAGGCATAAAAATAGCTGTTTCTCGTTTCAGGGTGACAATATCGGCGCGTAACTCTAGCACCAACGCTTCGGCTTCATCCGGGTTTATTTGCCCCAGGCCACCAGCTAATAACGCTTCAACCTGGCTTTGTTTGGCCTGAAGGGATTGGGCCACCTGGACAATACGAACTACTTTTAGGCCAGACCAGAGCAGGAGCAGAAGGATACCGGCCAATAAAATATAAACTGGAAGACGGTTGCGGGTGGTATTACTCAAGGTTCATTCCGTAACAAAGGGGGTTTTGGGGTTGATGGATGGTGACGGAGCAGAAAGGTTGTTGTTGATTAGCCTGTTGAAAGGCGGCAAGATTATCTTCTGTCAGAGCGGTCAGGTGGGGAAAAAGCTGACTGAGCCGTTGGCGATACGCCTTCAGAGCGAATAGGTTTGCATCCACAAGAATCAGATCGGGGCGTATTCCTTCTCCCTGTTGTAAAGCCCAAAGGGTAAAAATCGTTTCATCGCCAGGGCTAAGAACAATCGCGTTGGGGGGAAGGGCGGCCAGAAGTTGTTCTGCCTGCGGCCGCGGCCCCACCTCATTATGCAAGTTCACCGGGCCAAAGTTTAACGCAACCAGGGTAAGGGGCAAAACCCAACCCCATTTCCCCAGCCGCTTCAGCCCGAAAGTTAATAGAACACTTAGCAGGAGAAGGCCGGGTAGCAGAAAAATAATGGCATCTATGCTGGTGTAGGTGAAGGCATAAAAGAAGTAGGCGAGGGTGCTAAAAAGGAGTGCGCCTTGCATTGGGCGTAGGGGCGGGGCAACCGGGAGTAGTTCAGACAAATCATCAGCGGCCATTCTCTCGGTTGCCTCATTCTCCCTTGCCCGATACAGGCCATACACCAACAACGGCAATCCCAACGGCGTAAATTGAATGAACGGAATGGCCCCCCATTCCACCAGCCGTTCCGGCCATTGCGCCAGCGGCAGGGCAAATACATTTCCGGCAAATAATCGCCCTGTGATTACCCATAACCAGCCTGCCAACGTTGTGGGATCACCCCAGACCACAGGGGTAGGATTTTGGGCAAAGAGGGGAATGAGCAAAAAAGGGGTCAGGCCGAGAAGACAACCGGTGAGTAAGTTGAGCACGCGGCCGCGACCTACCCCCCACAGTGCCAGCGGCAACATCAACCCGGAACTCAAATGCGTCGTCATACTCACCCCCAGGGCGATACCCACCCACCAGGCTGGGCGTCCTGTCAACAGTAGCCACAAAAACAGGGCCAGGCAGGCCAGATTCAGCGCGTACACCTCAGTAATCACCGCCTGCCCCCACACCAGTTGGGCAAAAGCAAAGGTGAGGCCAGCGATGATAGAAGGACTGAGGACTGAGGACTGACCGGCTGACAAGCTGACCGGCTGACAAGCTGACCGGCTGATAGCTGTCACAAACGCGGCCGCAATCGCCATACTCACCGCCGAAAACAGGTTAAAGCGCAAGGGAATTGTGCCCAGTGGCAACAGGCTGAACAGCTTACCTAGCAGGACGTAGGTAGGGTACCCGGGGGGGTGGGGGACGCCGAGGGTGGTCGCGGCCGCGATTAACTCCCCACCATCTACCCCAAAATGTGCCCACGTCAGATCGGGTGCGATGGTCAGCAAGTAAACCCCCAACGCTAAAAGAAAGGTGATCAATGGCACGGTAATGGATGACGCCAGACGGAATGTTTTCACAGTTACTCACATGAACGGGGGTATACTCAGTGTGGGCATAGATGCGCGGCTTGGTCAGGAGACTGGCCACAGCGCGTAAGGCCTGACAAGCCGATTGCATACTCACCAAAATGAACCCATCCCCCTGACGATTCCCGATTTCGGGAAGGGGGAACCCATTCGGCGGGCAAAATCGGGGCAACTGTTCATTAAATTTTTAATCGGGTAACGCATTCATTGACCCCATCCCCCCTGCCGATTCCCGAGGGAAGGGGCGGGGTTAGGGGTGGGGGGGATTCCATTACCTGATTAATTTTTTAAACGACAAAAGCCCCGATTTTGCCCGCCTTAAAAAACTCCTGGGGGTGGGGGAACTCTGAGTATGCAATCGCCCTAATCCTCATTCCTTACTATTTGCGGTTCTTGGGGATTTCGCGGGGTACGGGCAACCCTTGTGGTTGCCTCCCAGTGGACAGGCACAAGGCCAGCCCGTATATCTGGTGTCAGCCCCCCTGAATTCCCGAAGACTCCTATTTGCTTTTCCAATTGTAGGACGATTTGATAAATCGTCCTCTTTTGTGGGAGGTTATGTATGACACGTTTAAATATCAGGCAACGGCTTCGGGATTGGTTGTTACACCCAATCCGGTTAACACTGGTTCGTGATTATTTGCTGATCATCGTGGGCACGACCATTCAAGCGGCCGCGATGCACCTGTTTTTCATCCCTGGCGAATTAGTCGCTGGTGGGTTAAGCGGCACGGCTCAGCTTATTTACAAATTCACTGGCTGGCCCATCGGCACAATGATCCTCATCGGCAATATACCTCTCATTTATCTAGGCTGGCGCTTTCTCGGCGGCCGCAGATTCCTGGCCCGGACTATCTTTGCTTCGGTTGTTTACTCCATAGTTGTGGACTTATTGCCTTTATTCCTCCCGCGTGATGGCCTGACCCATGATTTTCTGCTCAACGCCCTGTATGGCGGGGTCATCGGGGGTATTGGTGCCGGGTTAGTCTTTCAGGCCCAGGCCACCACCGGGGGTACAGATATTTTAGCCCGCCTGTTGGATCGCAAATTTGGCATTCCCCTCTCCCAAAGTTACATGTATACCGATGGGCTGGTTGTTTTTCTGGCGGCCCTGGCCTTTAGTTGGGAACATGCTCTGTACGCCGTTATTGCGCTCTACATCGGTGGGGTGGTGATGGAGACAGTAACAACTGGCTCTAATGTGGTTCGCGTAGCCACTATCGTCACTAACAAACCGGAAGAAGTGGCCCAGGCTATCATCCGGGATTTGGTACGCGGTGTGACCAACTGGACGGGCAAAGGGATGTATAGCGGCCAGCCACGCCACATTTTGTTTTGTGTGGTGAGTCGCGCCGAAATTGTGCCCCTCAAAGCTATTATTCACGAAGTAGACCCGGATGCGTTTGTGGTGATTGGGCAGGCGCAAGAGGCGTTAGGCGAAGGGTTTCGGCCCATCCGTGAGCCGTAACGCTTCCCTCTGCCTGAAGTCATAGCCCCAAACCTGACGGAAGTTAGCGTAAGAATCATGGGGTTGTCGGTATAATGGGGGAGTTGCTAGTTTCGAGTTCACTCAGCACTCAGTTCTACCTCAAGGAGAACCCCCATGTCCCCAATCCAAGTCGCTATCTGGAGCCAACTGCCTGACCGCCAGCCCGCTTATGCCCTTGTTGCCAATGTTGACCTGGTCGTCATTCGTTATGATGACAAGGTGTCGGTGCTGTATGGCCGGTGTGTTCACCGGGGGGCGCTCCTGGCTGATGGGCACATTGACGGGCAAAACCTGATTTGTGGTGTGCATGGCTGGGATTACCGGTATGACACGGGGGTGAGTGAGTACAATGAAGAAGAAACCCTGAACAAATTTACGGCCTGGGTGGACGCGGCCGCGGACGCAGTTTACGTAGATGAAGCGGAAGTCGCCGCCTGGCACAATCGTCATCCCCAGGCGTACAACCGGGATAGTTATCTGGGGTTGTACCAGGATTTGCACGGCGGCCCGGACGAACCGCACAACAAATATATTCGCCAGTTAGCCAAAGACGGCCTGAGCAAATTTGGTCATCATGGCAAGGTATCGGCGATGGGGGTGTCCCGGCTAGAACTGCCCACCTGGGACGACATCCAGATTCTCACGGCGCAATTGGCGACGCGGCCGCGACTCGACGATTACCCCGTCAGTACCGAACTCATCATCGGCCCAAACGCCCAAAAACCACTCCGCCTGGAAATGCCGCTCTTTGTGAGTGATATGAGCTTTGGCTCGTTGAGCGAAGAGGCTAAAGTAGCGTTGGCGCTGGGGGCCGAAATGGCCGGGACGGGCATCTGCTCCGGCGAAGGGGGCATGTTACCGGAAGAGCAGGCCGCCAACAGCCGTTATTTTTACGAACTGGCCTCGGCCAAGTTTGGTTGGAGCCTGGACAAGGTGCAAAAGGTGCAGGCGTTCCACTTCAAGGGGGGGCAGGGGGCCAAAACGGGTACGGGTGGTCATCTGCCGGGGGCCAAAGTGGTGGGCAAGATCGCCCAGGTGCGGGGTCTGCCAGAAGGGCAATCAGCCATCAGCCCGGCGGCCTTCCCCGATCTGATCACTGTGGCCGATTTTCAAGAGGTGGCGGCCCAGGTGCGGGAAATTTCCGGCGGCATTCCGGTGGGGTTTAAGCTGTCGGCACAGCATATTGAAGCGGATATGGATTTTGCGCTGGCGGTGGGCGCGGATTATATCATCCTGGATGGGCGGGGTGGGGCGACGGGCGCGGCCCCGGAACTGTTCAAGAACAACATTTCGGTGCCGACGATGGTGGCGTTGGCCCGGGCGAGAAAACATTTGCGGAGTTGCGGCCGCGAGGACATCACCCTCATCATTACCGGCGGTCTCCGCACCGAGTCCGACTTCATCAAAGCGATGTGTCTGGGAGCCGATGGTGTCGCCCTTGCCAATTCCGCCTTGCAGGCCATTGGTTGCCTGGGGATGCGTGCCTGTCACACCAACAATTGCCCGGTTGGTATCGCCACCCAGAAACCCAACCTGCGTGCCCGCCTCATTGTGCAGGAATCAGCCAAACGGCTGGCCCGCTACCTGGAAGCCACCACCCACCTGATGCAAGTCATGGCCCGCGCCTGCGGTCACGATCACCTCAACCAGTTCAATTTGAATGACATTACTACCTGGAAGCGAGATGTGGCCTATCTGACGGGGGTTTCGTATGCGGGGGTTACGCCGTTGTGAGAGGGATTTTGAGGAGTTGGAATGTTGAACTAATCACCTGTGATAGACGCCTCAGGCAAGGGTTTGTTGTCACGAGTCACGCGAATCAAGAATCGCAAAGCCTCATTGACTGCCTCGGAATTGGGAAATAGTTCGGCGACACCCAGTGCTAACTGCACAAATGTTCCCCCAAACCCTGTTCGCGCCGGGCCAACCCGCCTCACACGCAAACTCTTCAAATTGTATTCTGGACGAAGTTCATCTTCCATTTCGTTGTTATCCTTCTTCATAAGCATCTTTCTCCATCGTTGAAGCAAAGGCTCAAAGTGATTGGGTCAGGTAGCTTTTGAGTTTCTCGGCGTGAATGGCTCGTTGGTCGGGGGGCATAAACGCTCGTGGGGAGCCGTAAAACGCATCCCCCTGATAACGCGGCGTTACGTGTTGATGATAATGCCACACATCCTGGCTCCCACCTGGCTCATTATGCTGGCGGGTGGAGACACCATCGCAAGTGTAAACTGCCTTCATTGCCAGGGCGATTTTTTGGGCTAACCGGTGAATCTTCTCGGCATAATGGCTGGGCAGATCGTAAATGTTCTCAAAATGTTCGTTGGGAACGATGATCACGTTGCCATGATTGTTGGGCCATTGGTGGGAGCTAATGAAAGCGGTGATGTACGCATCCTGGTAAATGATGTCGTCCGGCACGGAGAGAACGTGTTCGTTTGCGTGGCCTCGGATGAGGGAACAGAAGGGGCAGATGTAGTGGGCGGGAGCGTGGTTGTACATAAATTAGCCTGTTTGCGATGGGCAAAATGACAGGGCGGGGTTGATGGGGGGAACGCGGCCGCGACGGGGCATAACCATGTTTTGTGGGAAACCAGACAGGTTTCAAAAACCTGTCTGGTCTGCGTCCCGCGAATTATGAGTATACTTGCCACGTCATGTTATCGCCAGACCAACGGTAGAAACAGGGTGGAAATTTCTTCCATGACGAGCACGGTGACGGTTGCCGTGGCCTGGTCAACCGTTGTGCTCACCGTATAGGTAAAAACATCCGTGCCGAGGAAGCCTACGGTTGGTGTGTATAAGAGATTGGCACTGACGGTGCTGATGGAGCCATTATTGGGTGTTCCCAGGGCCGTGAGGGCGAGGGGATCACCATTGAACGATTCATCATTGTGGAGAATGTCAATGATGACGGGGGTATTGAGGGTGGTCAGGGCAAAATCATCGCCAGCGATGAGGGTTGTTGGCTCTATCAGTGTGAAGGGGGCATTGCTTTCATCATAGGTGGCCGGATCTATCACACTGATCACCCGTATGGTGTAACCTGCTCCTGGCGTTAATGTGGGTGACGGAACCCAACTATATTCGCCGTCGCTGGGGGTATTGCTGGCAAGGGTCGCTGTGTACACCCCGTTATGATACAGGGCAATGTTCACTGCTCCACCTAAATTGTCACTCCAGGTGATGGTGTAGGGAAGCTGAATGGGTAATTCTTCGCCGCCATTGGGACTGCTAACGGCGACGGTTGTGGGCGCATTGACGTTGAAGAACGTCTCATAAACCTGCCCATTATAAGTCACTTCAAACCGCCAGGTTCCCGCCGGTTCACTGTTGGAAAAATTGACCGCCCAGCCATAGCTCCACGAGGAGTTAAATGGGTTGCCAGGGGCATATTGTGACGACTGGAAGATGGTTCCATCGGGGCGGTAAAGTTTGAGTTGGGTGGGCAGTGTGCCCTGGAAATCACGGTAGTAGGTGTAAAAATAGATGTTGCCGGGGGTGGTGAAGCTATCTTCGAGGTTGGTAATGGTGGGCTGGCAGGGATCGGGTGAGCTGGGGGGAGCCGAATGGGTAGCGACTTTGTTCACGGCGGAATCAATGTAGGGGCGTTGGCTGGTCCACAAGGATTCGGGTTGGCTGTGGGGGCCAGCATAGGGGTCAATCCATTCGTTTGACGAATAATTGCCGAACCGGGCCTCGAAATGGAGATGGGGGCCGCTGGAGTTGCCGGAACTGGCGACCAGGCCTAAATATTCCCCCTGAGTTACGGTTTCGCCGATGCCTTTGCTGGTGAGTGAGTTGTAACGCATGTGGCCGTAGATGGTCAGTCGGCCATCGGCATGAACCAGGGCCACGTAGTTCCAGGGGTCGGCACTGCTGACATTGCAGTTGTGGTCGGTGGGGTCGGTATTGGATTTCAACAAAATCGTACCGTCCGCGGCCGCGATCACCTCCACCGCCCCCGCATCCAATTTGTTCCAACCAAAGGGGGAAAGGGCATAATCCGTGCCGCGATGACCATCATAGGTGCGCGTGCCCCCATTGTAATCCAGCACCTGCCCACTGGCAGAGTTATGGTCAGAAAAGGCCGAAACACGAAAACCGGCGTAATCGGGTAAACCGGCGGCCAGGCGCAGGGGAAAGTTATAGGTGACAGATGTGGTTGTGGTCGGGGGCAAGAGACCCGCATTTTTGAGTATAACCAGGTTCCGTTGGATCTCCTCCCACATCGCCTGCTCTTGGGCCGGGGAAATTTCATCATGCACGGACTGCGACTCCTCAGCTTCTAACCCTACTGGTTGCGGTTGGGGCTGGCGAGCCAGAAGCGTGACGGTTGTCCCGATGAGTAAACTGGTTAGCCAGAAGGTACGGATAAGGAAAACAAGCCTATGGTTCATTGTTTTTTGTCCTGTGGTGAGAGATGCACGGAGATGATAAAGGTTGTCAGGAAGGGCAATTTTGCCGCCGTGACGTAAACCCGTGGTCAGGGTAACAGATTGCTGTTAAATGAACGCATTTAGGCCATTAAAAAAGCGTTGATTGGGCCACGGGCCGGATAGGAGAACAGTCCTACCAGGCAGGTTTTTTGGGGGGATAGCATTAAATTGAGGGTGAGAGGGGGTGGGGGAACGTGGCCCTCTCAAGTTGTGGCTGAACAGAAAGGGGAGTTTTCACCGCCAAGACGCAAAGGTCGCAAAGATTTTCTCTGGAGTTCATCCGTTCTTGGCGTTCTTGGCGTCTTGGCGGTTCCTTTTTTCAGTGGACTCACTGCTCACTGCCCACTTTCTTAATCCCCGGCATCCAACTCCGCGCATACGCCGGGTCGTCTACTTCCAGGGCGTAGGTGGTAGGGTAGAGGGGGCGGAAGGTGTCTACCATAACCGCCAGCTCTTCCGTGCGGGCTTTGCCAATGGAACCCTCATACGTGCCCGGATGGGGGCCGTGGGGAATGCCGTTGGGGTGAATGGTGAACGAGGCCCGCTCGATTCCCTTGCGCGACATGAAATCCCCTTCCACGTAGTACAACACCTCATCCGAGTCCACGTTGGAATGGTTGTATGGGGCGGGAATCGCCAGCGGATGGTAGTCGAACAGGCGCGGCACGAAGGAGCAGATGACAAAACCAGGGCCGTCGAAGGTTTGGTGGACGGGGGGAGGTTGATGGACGCGCCCGGTGATCGGCTCGAAGTCGCCAATGTTAAAGGCGTAGGGCCACAGATGCCCATCCCAACCGACCACATCGAGTGGGTGATGGGTGTAGGTGAAGCGGGTGACAGCCCCACGTGCTTTAACGTGAACATGATATTCGCCCCGTTTGTCGTAAGTTACCAGATGGTCAGGGGGGCGGATGTCTCGCTCGCAGTAGGGGCTGTGTTCCAGGAATTGGCCGTAGTTGTTGATGTACCGTTTGGGCGGATCAATGTGGCCGAACGATTCGATAAACAGCACCCGTTGTTCCACTCCTTCATCCGGGATGAAACGCCAGATGACGCCGGTGGGAATCACCAGGTAGTCACCGGGGCCGTAGCGCAGGTTGCCGAATTGGGATTCCAGGATGCCTGTGCCGTCATGGATGAAGAGGGTATCGTCGCCTTGGGCCTGTTTGTAGTAGTAGGACATGGCTTCGGTGGGGCGGGCCAGGTAGAGAATGACATCATTGTTGCCGAGTAGGGGCACGCGGCCGCGGATCAAATCACCCCCCGCTTCTACCTTCGCCCCCTGCAAATGCCGGGGCTGGAGCGGGCAATCCTTCACATAAGGAATCTCCACCTGCTCCGTCAGCGTCACCGCTTCCACCGCTGTGGGTGGGTAAATGTGATACAAGATGGACTGAATACCGGCAAAGCCATGAATCCCCATCACTTCCTCGTGATACAGCGACCCATCCGCCTGCCGAAACTGCACATGTCGTTTCCGCGCTATCTGACCAAGTTTGTAGTAGTAAGGCATCGTAAACTCCATCTGCGATTGACGATTGTAGATTTACGATTGGGGTTGTCGTCGTCAATCGTCAATCGTCAATCGTCAATCGTCAATCTAAAATCTCTGGCTCTTTGGGTATTTAGGGGGTTGACACCATATGTACGGGCTGGCCTTGTGCCTGCCCAGTGTGGGGCAACCACAAGGGTTGCCCGTACCCCACGAAATCCCGAAGACCCAAATCTCTTAAAGGTTTCCCCGTAGGGCTTGTTCTCGTTCCAGCGATTCAAACAACGCTTTGAAGTTGCCCTTGCCGAAACCCCGTGCGCCGTGCCGTTCGATGATTTCGTAAAAAACGGTGGGGCGATCTTCCACTGGTTTGGTGAAAATCTGGAGCAGGTAGCCTTCGTCGTCCCGGTCTACCAAAATGCCCAATTCGGCCAGTTGATCTACCGGTTCGTCAATTTTACCCACGCGGCTCTCTAACTCTTCGTAGTAGGTGGTAGGCACGCGCAAAAATTCAACCCCATTTTGCCGCAATTGGGTCACGGTTTCGATGATGTTGCCGGTGGTGCAGGCGATGTGTTGCACGCCGGGACTGTAGTAAAAGTCCAGGTATTCCTGAATTTGGGATTTTTTCCTAATTCTGATGGATTTTGTGGTAAGGGATAGATTGGGGCAATATTGACTGCAAACCTTCGCCAAGGATGCGTCAATATGCCCCAAAGAAAGTGTACCAAAACCAAAGTGAATGTCACAAGAGC
>JAGNBF010000149.1 GCA_018004935.1 Chloroflexota bacterium
GAGTAGGCGAGTAGGCGAGTGGCGAGTAGGCGAGTGGCGAGTAGGCGAGTAGGCGAGTGGCGAGTAGGAACTCTGAACTCGAAACTCATTAGTTCTTTCGGGTGGGGTGCGGCTACATGTAGGGGCTGGCCTTGTGCCTGCCCCGCCGGGGGCAACCACAACGGTTGCCCCCACAGATGGCGTCACCCCCCGAAATCCCCAAGGCTGTAGGGCGATTTGGTAAATCGTCCACTGGGCGATTTACCAAATCGCCCTACATTTTCGTAGGAGTTCCCCATGAGCCTACGGCACACCAAGATGAATGAAAATAACGCCACCATTTTTCATTCCTATCCGTGTTTTTTCCTATCCGTGTTCCATTATCCGTGGCTATTTTCTCAGGAGCATTCATGGCAGGCATAAAAGAAGTGGCAGATATGGCGGGTGTTTCCACCGCAACGGTGTCTCGGGTGTTAGCGAACAAACCGCATGTGCGCCCGGAAGTACGGGAGAAGGTATTGCAGGCGGTTCAGGCGTTGGATTATCGCCCCAACCTGGTGGCGCGGAGCCTGCGCTCACAACAATCCAGCACCATCGGCCTGGTGGTATCTGATATTCGCAACCCGTTTTTTACCGCCATTGCCCGCGCCGTTGAAGATGCGGCCTATGAGCAAGGGTTCCGGGTGTTTATGTGCAACACGGATGAAAACCCGGAAAAAGAAGGCATGTATCTGAACCTGATGCGGGATGAAAATGTGGCCGGGGTTATCTTTTCGCCTACGCGGCAGACGGCTCTACGCTTTGCCGAACTAGAGGTGGGGATTCCTACGGTGGTGATTGACCGGGAGGTGAGTGCGGCGTGTGTGGATGTGGTGTTGATAAACAACGTCGCGGCCGCGCGCCAACTCGCCGAACACCTCATCCACAATGGTTATCACCGCATCGGGGCGTTGTTTGGGGAAGCCAGCACTACCGGGCGACAACGACGGCAGGGGCTAGAAGAGGCTCTGGAACTGGCTGGTCTGGCCGTTGACCCCAACCTGATGTGTTATGTTTCACCCAAAATACAGGCAGGACACGCGGCCGCGCTCTCCCTGCTCGATCTCCCCCAACCCCCCGACGCCCTATTCACCACCAACAGCCTGCTCACAGCGGGCGGCCTCAAAGCCATTCAGGAGCGGGGGTTACGCATCCCCAAAGATGTGGCCCTGGTTGGCTTCGACGAAACCCCCTGGTCAACCCTGGTACAACCCCCCATCACCCTCATCGCCCAGCCCACCGAAGAAATTGGCCGCACCGCCACCGATTTACTCCTCAAACGGATCGAAGACCCCCAACGACCGGCTCGTACTGTTATTCTCCAGGCACAACTGCTTGAGCGCGGTTCAAGCGCACCCCGCTAAGGATTGACGATTAAATAACTTGAACATTTGCTGTGGCCGGTCTCCTGACCGTGCCACTCCCAGCGAACAAGTTATTGAGTACTCATTCCATAGGGTGTCACCTCACTGAATTCCCCAAGAGCCGTTATCGTCAGGTTTGTCTGTCTCGTGCCAGGTACTACAAGGAAGATCACCCTAAATAAACCATCCCTCTTATCAAGTCGCTTGGGTGTACTTGTTGACAACAATGCCACATGAAAGGCACCTGATGTTTCAAACAAAAGCTTTGGCATCGTCACTAACCAGGCAAGGGAGGATAGGTGTAGGGGGCGTGGAAGAACGCGGCCGTGACATCGCGAATGGCACGAATACCGGCATCAAATAACGGCGCGTCACGCGGCCAATCCAATTCAACAACCTGCTTCAACATCCCACTGTTTGTTTCGTTACCCACCTGCACAAAACCCGGCAAAACACCCTTTTCCTTTAAGGCCAACAGTAGTTCCCGGGTGTAATCGTAAACCGCCTGAACCAATGCGCCGGTATCGGTGATCGCTTCCCAGGCGGCGGGAATCCGCTGTTGCCCGGGATCCGCCCAATCATCGGAGTAATGGATCGTGAGAAGGGTGTTCATCCCCGCGTCTTGAGCGCGGCGAAAGGTTTTTCTACATCGGTCAGGTTGCTATAAGCTATCCACGTGGGGTTGTGCCATAGACGTGCCCTGACCAAATTGGTTCCCTGGGCGGCAAAAAGGGTAAACGCATCCTGCGCCACGCCGTTGACACGATAAGTCGCCCCGCAATCATTCATTTCATTGACATAAGACAAATCCGCCCCAAAGAAAAACGTCGGTTGAGGAGCAAAATTGGGGTTGGGAGCCAGTGGGATGGGGGTTGGGGCTGTGGTGGGCAGGGGGGTCGGTGTGGGAACAGGCATGGTTGAGGGCGTGGGGAGGGTTGTAGCTGGGGTGTGGGTGGTACAGCCGATCAGGCAGATCAGATTCAGCAAACCCCATAAGGAGTTGCGTTTAATCCCATACGGTATTCTGACCTGAGGAATTTGTTTCATAATGTAGTTGTAACGTAACCGTTCAGCCTTCCGAAGGTTTGTACCACTGGTCAACACCTTTGCAGAAACCTTCGGAAGGCTCTTTTTCTCAGGGAACTGAACACTTACATTGTAACTATAGAGCTTAAGATAATGATTTTGGGTACGGGCTGGCCTTGTGCCTGCCCTGCACGAGAGGGCAACCACGAGGGTTGCCCGTACAGCCAAAATCTTTTTCTTGAAAACTATATATAGCCTGTGATAAACGGGACAGATTTTCCCAAACCTATCACATTTGTTGAGTTTTCCGAAATAATACAGGCATAGAACAGCAATTCTCAATTTGGCCTGAACGTCTAAAAATGGTGAGGCCGCCCGACCGTAAAATGGGCCGGACTATAAGAAAAATGTTCATTCCGCGCTCCTTTCTGTGGGCCAAAGAAAAGCAAAGCATCCTCTTTTGCCCTCTTTTAGGAGTTACGAAAAAAGAGGAATGCCCATTGTGATTTTTGTCACAAACAACCCATGACATAGATCACTGTGTGCCCTGTGGCTCTCATTTACACTTCCGTTTAGATATGTATTCGGTTAAACGAATACATTATCAGTTCCCCGCGCACCCTTCACATCCCCCTATAACCAGGTGCGTGGGGAAAAACAGGTCTCTCAATCGCTTAATCTCTCCCTCAGTTTACTAAAAAGAGAGCGAAAGATTGAGCAATTATTTGAGGAAATCACATGGAAACACCAACTCTCGAGGAATTAACCTTGTTACACGCCAATATCTGTCAGGCATTGGGGGATCCCCGGCGGATATTGATCCTTTACGCCTTGCGCGAGCAAGCCCGTCACGTTACGGCTCTGGCTGAGGACCTGGACATGCCCCAGCCCACGGTCTCACGCCATCTCCAGGTGTTACGCCAACGTGCTTTGGTTATCGCAGAACGAGACGGCGCATCTGTTGTCTACCGTCTAGCTGATTTTCGCCTCGTTGAGTTGTTGGACACCATGCGTTTATTGCTCCGGGATGCTCTGGCCCGTCAGACCAGCATCCTGGCTTAAGAGTATATTGGTATATTGGTATATTTGTATATTAACAAGTGTCTGTTATGCACCAATATACTAATACACTAATAACTAATACACCCTCTCTGGAACAAAGCCATGAAAGAATTCAAATATATCTGGCTGGTGGGTTTAGTGGTGACGGCGCTTATCATCATTGCGCCGGTGGCGTTGCTGGTTTCTGGCAACGAAACACCGACGGATGATCCCTGGGCTTATGTGCAACCCACACCCGCTCACACGGATCATGCTTCATTGCTCACTGGCCCTTATGAAACAGGGCCGGAGGTCACGGCGGCTTGTTTGGAATGTCATGAAACCGCGGCCGCGCAAATTATGGGCACCACCCACTGGACTTGGGAAAGTGAACCCCTCATGTTGCCGGGGCGTGATGAGCCGGTAACAGTGGGTAAGAAAAATCAACTCAATAATTTCTGCATCGGCATTGAAGGCAACTGGCCGAGTTGTACGACCTGTCATGCCGGATATGGCTGGGGTGATGCCGACTTTGACTTCACCATCGAAGAGAATGTGGACTGCCTGGCCTGCCATGCGGATACGGGACTCTATGTGAAGAGCAAGATGGGGCTACCGGCAGAAGGGGTGGATCTGGTTGCGGCCGCGCAGTCAGTCGGCATTCCTACCCGGCAAAACTGTGGTAGCTGTCACTTCAACGGTGGCGGGGGCAACGCCGTCAAACACGGCGACCTGGACCAAACCCTCTACTTCCCCGGCGAAGATGTAGACGTACACATGGGGCGGCTCAATTTTGAATGTGTGGATTGCCATGTCACCGAAGATCATCAGATCAGCGGCCACATGATCTCCGTCAGTCCCCAGGTCAAAAATGACACCCTGGCTTGCACCAACTGCCACAATACCAGCCTGCACGACGACGACCGCATCAATGCCCACATTGACACCGTCGCCTGCCAGACCTGTCACATCCCCGCCACCGCCCTGCGCACCCCCACCAAAGTGGACTGGGACTGGTCAACCGCCGGGCAAGATTTGGGTGATGATCCCCATGTATACCTCAAAATCAAGGGGTCATTTGTCTATGAAGACAACATTATGCCCACTTACGCCTGGTTCAATGGCAATGGCGACCGGTATATCATGGGCGACATCATTGACCCCACCCAGACAACCCTGGTGAATTCACCTCTGGGCGACATCACCGACCCCAACGCGCTTATCTGGCCGTTCAAAGTTCACACCGCCTTACAACCTTATGATGCTGTCTACAACTATCTGTTAGTGCCGCGCACAGCCGGTGAAGGTGGCTTCTGGACTACTTTCGATTGGATGTCGGCCTTTGAGCTGAATCAGGAAGATACCGGACTGGCCTTCAGCGGTGAGTATGGTTTCACCCAGACGGAGATGTACTGGGCGCAGACGCACATGGTTCAACCGTCCGAAAACGCCCTGCAATGTAATGATTGCCACGGTGAAAACGGACGCCTGGACTGGGAAGCGTTGGGTTACTATGGCGACCCCATCACCTGGGGCGGCCGCGAACAACAGACAGGGTTACAACTGTCGGTCATTGAAGAAAAATAATGGTTCTTTTGGAATTCGTGGGGTACGGCTACATGTAGGGGCTGGCCTTGTGCCTGCCCCGCCGAGGGCAACCACAAGGGTTGCCCCTACAGATGGTGTCAACCCCCTGAAATCCCCAAGACCCAAAATAACGAGTTGCGTGTTACGTATGGCGTGAAACAAGATGAGCCAACGCAGTACGTACCGCGCACCACGCACCACGTGTAGGTATAACGATGAAACGCCACCTCTGGAAATGGTTTACCCTATTGGGATTGCTTGTCTTGCTGGCAATTGTCGGGGGACAGATCGCCTCTGCCCAAGATGACACAACACCCCCTTTGGCCGCCCGCTCCCCCATTCACCCCACCTTCCCCCTGCTCGATGCTGAGGGTGAGAATGTGCTGGACAGTAATCAACCCGTCTCGGCTATGCAGACTTGTGGCAGTTGCCACGATACCGAGTTCATCGCCAACCATAGTTTCCATGCCGATGCGGGCCTTAGTGGCTATGCCAAAGCCGGAACGGTAGGCGGGAATGTCTGGGATAGTAGTCAGGGGTCATTTGGGCGTTGGGACCCGCTCTTCTACCGCTATCTTTCGGCTCAGGGAGATGAACGGGTAGATTTGACCACCGTGGAGTGGGTGCAACTGTTCAGTCTGCGCCACCCGGGGGGTGGCCCGGCGGTCATCAGCCGGGATGGGCAACCCTTGACCAGCCTGACACCAGATGCCGATAACGTCGAAACCAGTGTGTATGATCCCGCCAGTGGCGAGTTTGTAGCCTGGGATTGGGCGGAATCGGGCACGGTGGAGATGAATTGTTTCCTTTGCCACCTGGCGGAGCCGAATAATGAGGCGCGATTGGCGGTGGTGCAGGCCGGGGAGTTTGCCTGGGCCAGCACGGCAACGCTGTTGGGCACGGGGCTGGTGACGCAAGAGGGAGAGAGTTGGGTGTGGAACGCGGCCGCGTTCTCTGCCAATGGTGAACTGCTCCGCGACTACGTGACGGTGCAAGACCCCACCAACAACAACTGCGGCCAATGCCATGGTGTCACCCACACCGACCTCAACACCCCGCTCACCCTGGGCGAATACACCCTGGCCGACTACAACACCCTGACCACCGGGCAGGTCATGTCCCCCCAGCGACTGGCTAACAGTGGCCTCAACCTGGAAGACAAACTCGAACTAAGCCGGAGTTGGGACATCCACACCGAGCGCGTCGTCAGTTGTACCGATTGCCACCACGCTCTCAACAACCCCATCTACTTCGAGTCCAGTTCCCCCGACACCCCGGAACATCTGGCCTTTGATCCGCGCCGCATAGATTTGGGCGAATACCTCTACCGTCCTCTGCATGAGTTCGCCAAAGGACAAAGCCCCCAAACTATTCTGGCCCCGGAGTTGGACAATACCGTGCGCCGCTGTGAATCGTGCCATGAGGCGGAAGCGGTTCACGCCTGGCTCCCGTACCAGGATCGGCATTTCAGTGCCCTCAGCTGTGAGACCTGCCATACACCGGAACTGTTTGCCCCGGCTCTGGAGTATGTGGACTGGACAGTTTTGCATGAGGACAGTCAGCCCATCGTCGCCTATCGCGGCATCGAAGGAGAGACCATCAACGTCAGCACTCTGATGAGCGGCTACGAACCCATCCTGCTCCCGCGTGAGAATCAGGACGGCACAACCTCGTTGGCCCCTTATAACGTCATCACCTATTGGTATTGGGTTTATGGCAACCCGGAACGGCCGGTGGCTCTGCGTGATTTGCAGGCGGCCTGGTTTGAAGGAGATAGTTATCACCCCGATGTGCTGAAAGCGTTTGATGACAACAAAAATGGCTCGTTGAGCAACAGCGAACTACTCATCAACAACAGTGCCAAAGAGCAGGTTATCGTTGCCCGGTTAAGCGATTTGGGATTGGACAATCCGCATATCGCCGGGGAAGTGCGGCCTTACAGCATTAACCACAATGTAACCAATGGCGAATGGGCCACCCGGGAATGTGCCAGTTGTCATAGCGAAGCGTCTCAGGTGACACAACCCATCTCCCTGGCGGATCGTACCCCCGGTGGCATTGCCCCCACCCCGCTCGAAGGGCAGGGGGTGGTTTGGTCGGGTGGGCTACACACCAGCGACGCCGGACAACTGTTCTTCCAGCCGCAGGCGGATGAGGCTGGGCTGTACATCTTTGGCCATAGCCATGTAACGGTGATTGACTGGATTGGTATTGTGGCTTTCCTGGGTGTTTGGGCGGGAGTGATTGTCCATGGTGGTTTGCGCTATCGCGCCGCCCGCCAACTGGCCCATACCGCGCACCATGTTCCTCATCGCGAAGTCTACATGTATGACGTATATGAACGGTTGTGGCACTGGCTCCAGACGGGGGCGATTATGCTCCTGATTTTCACCGGGTTGGTGATCCACAAACCAGAAATGTTGGGTATTTTCAGCTTTAGTTATATGGTGCAGGTGCATAACATTTTGGCGGCCATTTTGGTTGTTAATGCGGCCATGTCCCTGTTCTATCATCTGGCGAGTGGGGAGATTAAGCAGTTTCTACCGCGGCCGCGGGGCTTCTTCGACCAGGCGGTGGTACAGGCTCTGTACTATGTGCGGGGCATCTTCAAAGGGGAACCCCATCCCTATGAAAAGACCCGTGATAGTAAACTCAACCCCTTGCAACAGATGACCTACTTTGGCTTGCTCAATGTTCTGTTACCTCTGCAAATCATCACCGGGGCACTCATGTGGGGCGTGCAACAATGGCCGGACATTGCCAACCGGCTCGGTGGTCTGCCCTTCCTGGCCCCCTTCCATACCCTCATCGCCTGGCTGTTTGCCTCCTTCATCGTCATGCACGTCTACCTGACGACCACCGGGCACACGCCAATGGCCGGGATTCAGGCCATGATGTTGGGCTGGGAAGAGGTGGAGACGCATGAGGAGCCGGGAGTGGTCGTAGAGACTGGAGATTGATTAAAACACGGATAGAGAAAACACGGATGGATTCTGTCTAGAAGTTGTGTTTTTACCTCGACCCGTGCGGGTTGGCACTAATTTTCAGAAACCCTTTTATCCGTGTTCTCACTTATCCGTGTTATAAAAATTTGGAGAGCGAGTATGACAACATTAACTGGAATGAAACCGACAACGCGGCCCTCTTTGAAGGATCGTTTATTGAGTGTAATCCGGCGCGAGGCGAAACCGTATGTCCATCCGTATATCGGCGGGATTTTACTGGGGCTTGTCTTGTTTGGGGCGTTTTTTGTCAGTGGCAATGGGTTAGGCGCGTCCGGGGGGATGAACCGCCTGCTGGTGGTGATTGAGGATGCCGTTTACCCGGAACATATTGACCGGTCGGCTTACCTGGCAACGATGGCCGGGGGTGAAACCAATCCGCTGGATAGCTGGGTGGTGTTTGTCACCCTGGGTTTGCTGGCGGGGGGCTTCACGTCCGGGCTGATGAACGGACGGCTGAAGGTGGAGACGAACCGGGGGCCACGTGTGCCGATAAAAGTGCGTTGGCTGATGGCTTTCATTGGCGGCACATTTATGGGGTATGGGGCGCGGCTGGCGCGGGGCTGTACCTCTGGGCAGGCTCTCTCCGGCGGGGCGGTGCTTTCCGTTGGTAGCTGGGCCTTCATGTTCGCCGTCTTCGCCGGGGCGTATGCGCTGGCTTATTTTGTACGCAAGTTGTGGAATTGAAAGTTATTAGTGTATTAGTGTATTAGATGCTTGACCAATATACCAATATACCCATATACCAATATACTAATATACCAGAGGTATCAACATGGCTCCGTTTCCCTTAGCTCTTTCTGATTTGTTAGGCCACTGGAATGCCTACATCGTTTATGCCATTATTGGCTTTGCTTTTGGTTATGTGCTGGAAATCAGCGGGTTTGGTGATTCACGCAAGTTAGCGGCCCAGTTTTACTTCAAAGAGATGACCGTCCTGAAAGTGATGTTTGGGGCGATTATCACGGCGATGGTCTTGATCTTCCTGACCTCTGGTCTGGGGTTGCTGGACTTTAACCTGGTCTATGTCAATCCTACCTATTTATGGCCGGGGATTGTGGGTGGTTTGATCATGGGCGTGGGTTTTATTGTCGGTGGGTTTTGCCCCGGTACGTCGTTAGTTTCGGCGGCGGTGCTGAAGCTGGATGGTATCTTCTTTGCCCTGGGTGCGTTTTTCGGCATTTTCTTGTTTGGCGAAACGGTTGGGCTGTATGAAGGGTTTTGGAATTCCTCGTATCTGGGGCGGTTCACCCTTATGGAATGGCTCAATTTGCCCGCCGGGGTGGTGGTGCTCGTTGTGGTGCTGATGGCCCTGTTTATGTTCTGGGGTTCGGAAATCCTGGAAAAGGTGGTGGGGAAGAAGGACATCACGAAGGAACCGAAATGGCGGTACACCGCGGCCGCGACCATCACCGTCGTCGCTATTGCCACCATCATCATCGGCCAACCCAGCAACGCGGATCGCTGGAACAAACTGGAACTTACCGAAGGGGTACGCCTCGACAACCGGGAAGTGCAAATTCATCCCGGCGAATTACTCTCTGTCATCCATGATACCAGCCTGAACATCATCATGCTCGACGTGCGTGATGAGGCTGATTTCAACCTGTTCCACATTCAGGATGCCCGCCATGTGCCCGCCGACGAAGTGATTGCTCTGGCTCCGACTCTTCTTGAGGAACCGGCCAATACGGTGATTGTGGTGATGAGTAATGACGAAGCGGCCGCAACGACTGCCTGGCAACAGTTAAAAGCCGAAAGTGTGCCCAGTGTGTACATTTTGGAAGGGGGCGTTAACGGCTGGCTGGCGACGTTCGCGCCGACGGAGTTCAAGACAGAAGCGGTTCGGGCGGATGTGGGTGAGGATGAACTGGCGTATGGGTTCGCGGCCGCGCTCGGTTCCCGTTATGATTTTGCCGAACCCGACCCGCACAATTATGAAGAACTGTTGTTCACGCCGAAAGTGAAACTAGAAATTAAGCGCGGAGCCTCTGGGGGTGGTTGTGGGTAGTACGGCGTGACAACCCCGCCCCAAGGGGTGGGAAACGATTTCCGTCGCGGTTTGGTGGGCGTCCGCCCGCCAAACCGCGCGTTGGGTTTCCCCTATTCCTTTTATGACCGTGGTAAGTACAATTGCAGACGCTAAGGGGTTAGCCCCGCCCAACCCTCATGAAGCGTTCGCAATGACGACGATAATTCGCTAAAACAGTTTAACTGATCGAGAAAACCGGTCAAACGGCGCAAAATTTCGCCCAGCGTTTCTCCCAGTGGTTGCACGGCGGCATATTTGGCATCCGCCTGCCGGGCCGAACCAACCGCCAAACCGGCGACAAAGATGAGCGCCGTGGCGAGTTCCTTTTGCCATTGCTCATCGGCTACCCTTTCCCCACGCCAACTCTCCCATTTTTGCCGGTATAAATCAGCAAAAGTCATTTCACTGGGCAAATGATTGAGGAAGTAGCCTTGCCCAGAAACCTGCCACTCAATACGCCCGATCATGGCTACCGCCACATCAATCAGGGCGTGCCCGAAACAAGCCCCTTCAAAATCAACTAAACAAACCCCGTGCCGGGTGGCGATGGCGTTCCGGGCTGAGGCCAATTCGGTATGAATGAGGGTCATAAATGGGCCTTCAGCCTGAAGTGTGGTACGGGCGGTTTGAATGAGGGTGGCCCAATCTGGCGTGGGTAGAGCCAATAAATCGCACCAGGATTTTAACTCGCGTATGCCTTCCAGGAAGCCAAACCAGAGGTTGGCAGAAGGGTAGCCGACGCCAGGATAATGGCCCAAACCAGCTTCTTGCCGCAAACGCGTGTAAAGGGTTCGTTCGCGGCCGCAGACCCCATGCAGTCGTGCTAACGTATCGGCCAACTGGGTCAGCCACACATCCGATGGTAGGTTAACCCGCATTGGCTCCAGGTCTTCCAGAACCAGTAAACCGGGTTTCTGTCCAAAAAGATGCGGCAACCGATCAAACTCCGGCAGAGCGTTGAGAAACTGATAGGCAAGCTGTTCATCCCGCAGGTCGGGCGCGATCTGTGCCGGTTCGGCGGGATAATGTTCCGGTGGCACATGTTTGACGATAACCGAAAAAGGGGTAGGGGTGTCTGTCAGGCGGAGCCGTCCTACCCAAAACTTGGGTTTGTGGGCCAGCCGTTCATACCCTTTAATGGCTTCGACAGGGACAGACAAGAATGGGGTGATGATCGCGGCCGCGTCTGCCAGCAAAACTGCCAGCCCCTGTTGTTGCGTTGGCGTTAGCGAAAAATCGCGTTGACTCATATATACTTACCACGGTCATAAAGTGACATTTTGTTAGCGGCAACAGATTGGTAGATTTGGACTGAAGACCCATCCCCCTTCGATCCCAAAGGGAAGGGGGGACAAACCTACCGGCGCGGTTTGGCGAGCGTCCGCTCGCCAAACCGCGCCGAAAATGGTTCCTCGCCCCTGGGGGCGGGGTTAGGGGTGGGAGGGATTCCATTACCCGATTAATTTTTTAAACTAATTGAATTGTTGAACGGTTAATGAAACGGTAGACGCTCCCCTCGTTAATCATCCAACCATTCACAAATTCACCGATTAATTATTTTCTTCCTCTCAACCGAAATGAAACACACCCTTTGGTAAAGCTGACCTGAACCATGCCGGTTTGCCTTACAGCTTCATAATAAAACACAAGGCGTAATAGCGCGGTTCAAAGAAAATGGGTTGATCCCCACCGGTACTATAAAGGGAAATCCCCGTCGTATTGCTGTTTACCTCTAACTTACCGGCATCGTTTCGGGCATAGATGGGCAAACTGCTATCGTCAATATCGGTGCTACTATCACGGAGCCACAAACCGTGTGTCAGGTTATGAGAATGGCCCGGATCATAAACCCCATGCGAATGGCTGGGCATGTTCTGGATGCTAACCCGTATCCAATTATCTCCACCCATGTCATTCGGGTTTTTGTTACCGGCGCCCATCACAAACCGATCCCGTAAATCAGGTGTTTTGATATAACCATCCTGATAATAATCGGCCACAGCTCCGGTATCCGGTTTGACCCATTGGCCATTACACAACGCCCACCCTTTGGGAATGTTGTTCGTGGCTCCACTCCACATGATCACCCCCCCACGTGGAATAAGATAACCGGCATCCTGCTGTTTATCAAAAGGCGCCGGGTTGTATGTGACCCCTCGCTCCCGGTGCAACCGTTGTCCGGTGCGCTCCACAGTCACATAGAACGTGCCTGAGTCAGGATTGGCGGCCAGTTTGAAACTTTCATAATCCACGCGCAAGGTTGCTGGCCCTGCCAGAGCTGTGCAGGTGAAGTTTAACTCCAGGGCAACCTGCCCTTTGGGCGGCAAACTCCCGCTCCCCCCTTTGTAGGTCAATGTGATAATGCCCTCAGCCCCAGGTGTCTGTAAAGGGGTGTGCTCCCACTGATCAGACGCGTCTACGACAATGCTAAAGGATGATTGATCCGCCTGCACATTGTACAAGCCCCAGGGAGTATCGGGGGCCAGGTGAAATCTAAGTTTGGATTGACCCACCGTGAGGGTAAGGGCGTTATTCAGATCGCTGTTGGTGATGATGAGGCGCAGACGACTCAGCGGTTTGTTCACATCACCAGCGTCGCAGGCGACCACCTGAAACCGGCCATCTACCAACCCCCGCAGAACCGCAGGGGCCATGAGACGAGTTTGTTGATTAACATCGTCCACCAGCTTTTTGAGATCGGTGACTTCTTGTTGGATGCCCTTACTCCCGGTGACCGTATCGGTCAACGCTTTCAGGCTATCATCCAGGGTTTGCACTTTGGCGGGAAGCTCTTTCTGGTTGTCAAACCGGGTCTGTAAATCCGCCAACGTCTGGCGTGAAGCGGCAATGTCCTGGGTGTGTTGTTTGTATTGCCCCGACAAATCAACATATTGATCTTGCAGTTCTGATTCGGTGAGGTGGACGATAGAGAGGTAATGCAAGCGGCTCCCCTCTATCGGGCGTCCGGCGCTGTTGTGCAGGCGATAACGTAACTGCACCCGTGTTGTCCGTGCTCCACCCCGGGCATCCGCCAGTAGTCCGGCCAGGTTAAGGGTGGTTTTTTCGTTGGTCAGCAGGGCGTTTCCCGGTTCACCGGCCGGGCCACCCCGGTGGGTCAGGGTCAGTACGTCTATCCCGTTGTTCTCTCGTCGAGTAGTCAAAACCCAACGGGCTGAGGCGTCTCCGGGCAGGTTGGTATCGGGGGCCAGGGTGATTTTGTCTGGTGACAGGAGCGTACCGGGGCGGAAGAGAAGCTCAAGAACGCCAGCGGAGCCGTTTTGACTCGCCAGGAGCAGGTCTTGCTGGCCTACATTGCTGATTTCTAGTTGCAGGGTGCGCGGCTCTTCGCCCAGGTAGAGGATGGGTTGGGTGCGGGCATCGTGCAGGCTGAATTCCAGGGGAAAATGGGAGCCGATGGCGATACGGCGCAGGTCGGCTTCAATTTGGGCCTGGATGGTTTCGGGGGTGGTGGTGGTGAGGGAACTGGTCAGGCGCACGGCGGCCAGGCGACCGGCAAAACCGGCGACGGTGTCGCTGGCATGACCGGAACCCCCAAGAATGAGGCTCGCGGCCGCAGACCAGGGCAATCCATCCGCCCAATCACGCTGGCCCATCATTTGTCCGTTGGCTAATAACTGAATCTGCTTGCCGTCATACCGTAAGGCGAGGTGGGTCCATTCATCTACCCGCAGGGGCAGGGGCACAGACAACGCTTCGATGGCTGTGCCTGTTTGTGACCATTGCAAGACCAGGGCAGAGGGTTCCCAGCGGAGCCAGAAACCGCGCACCGGGGCATCTTTTTGGGTCAGTTCGGCCGGTATCCCTGCCGCCCACAACGCCAGCGGCCGATCTAACTGCTCCGGCTGGGGTCTGACCCACACGGTCAGCACTAACCCTTGAAGCCGGGAACCCTGGGCATCGGGGGGGAGCGTGGGCAAGTGATCGGCCAGGTTGGTGAAGGCCAGACTGTCGGTTGGGGTGAATTGGAGCACCCGGCCAAAGATGTCATCCAGGGTGGGCCGGGGATCCCCCACGACCAAAGCGGGCAGGCTGTTCGCGGCCGCGACCACCTTCTGCCCCCCTTGTTGACTGATGTGGTTCAACTTGAGGTCTACAAAGGGGGTAAGGGGGGCTGGTTTGGGGGCAGGTGTCGTATTTGGGTCAGTCATGGCATAGCCTCTCCGGGGAAAATAAGTTTCAGGTTTCAGGTTTCAAGTTCTGAGTTCCCACTCGCTACTCGCTACTCGCT
>JAGNBF010000048.1 GCA_018004935.1 Chloroflexota bacterium
ACACCGATCTCATCCGCCTGCAATGTTATGAAGGGTTGGATGTAAATCACGCTGTCTACGAGTGGAACTACACCCGGCAGTTGCTCCACATTCGCTTGCTAGAAGCACGCGGGGAACGGGCCAGCGAAGCCGAACTGTTTGGCCCGGAATATTTGTTAAAGCGGCCGCTACTCCAGGCCATCGAACAAACCCGCACCAAACCACCCGTCCTGCTCATTGATGAAGTAGACCGCAGTGACGAGGAGTTTGAAGCATTCCTGTTAGAAATCCTGTCCGATTTTCAAGTCACCGTACCCGAAATCGGCACGATCAAAGCGACCCAACCCCCCGTCGTTATTCTCACCTCCAACCGTACCCGCGAAGTCCACGACGCCCTGAAACGCCGCTGTCTCTACCATTGGATTGATTACCCCAGCTTTGAGAAAGAGTACGACATCGTGCAGGCCAAAGTGCCCCAGGCGGGCGAACAGTTGGCGCGGCAGGTCACACTATTCATTCAAGAATTGCGCGAAGCCGACCTGTACAAACTCCCTGGCGTAGCCGAAACGCTGGACTGGACAACGGCTCTGGTGGCACTGGATCAGGTGGCGCTGGATTTGGGGGTGGTGGAAGATACGTTGGGCGTTATCCTGAAATACCAGGATGACATCGAAAAGGTAAGTGGGGAGATGGCAAAGCAGATGCTGACGCGGGTGAAGACGAAAAGTTGATCTGTTTGTCAGCAGGTCAGGTACACGTTATCCTTAAACTATGAGACTCTTACACACAGCATTTGACAAACTGTACCCACTGATCCGCTTCAACTACGAAAAAATTCGGGGACATCGCTGGTTTGATGAGATTACCCCGCAGTTATGGCTGGGTGGTGCGCCCACTTATGAGCGCGATTACACCTTCCTGCGCCAAAACAAGATCAACGCTGTCGTCAATATCCGGGCAGAACGGGAAGATGATACCGCTTTTTATGCCCGTGAAGGCATTAACCACGTGCAGTATAAGGTGTTTGATGTCACGATACCCGCACATGAGGTGTTGGATGTAGGGGTGGAATGGATTGCCAAACAGGTGGCCCAGGGACGAACGGTGTTAGTCCATTGTGCCAAAGGCCGCGGCCGCAGTGCCACTCTCCTCGCCGCTTATCTCATGAAACACCAGGGCCTCTCCTTCGACCAGGCCAATACCCTCATGAAAAGCAAACGCCCCCTCACCAAACTCGAACCCCGCCACCGGCGACACCTGGAAGCGTGGATGAATGGCCGAGGGCGGGAATAGTGAACAGTGAACAGTAAATAGTGAGATTACTGAAGAAAGAGGGGTTTTCACCGCAAAGACGCAAAGGTCGCAAAGATTTTCTCTGGACTTCATCTGCTCTTGGCGTTCTTAGCGTCTTGGCGGTTCCTTTTTTCAGTAGACTCAACAGTGAACAGTAAACAGTGAACAGTGAGCCGTAATCCGGCGAACCAATACACCAATACACCAATAACCATCCCCATGAGCAGTATCACCCCCAGTCGCCAGCAATATCTGAACATCAAGGCGCAATACCAGGATGCCATTGTTTTTTTTCGCCTGGGTGACTTTTATGAGACGTTTGATCAGGATGCGGAACTGGCCGCCCGCGAACTGGATCTGGTTCTGACGCGCCGCCAACAGAACCCCATGGCCGGGGTTCCCTTCCATGCCGCCGAAAATTATATCGCCCGGCTCATTGCCAAAGGGTACAAGGTGGCCCTGTGTGAGCAGATGAGCGATAAACCGGTGAACGGCCTGATGCCCCGTGAGGTGGTGCGGGTGTTTACCGCCGGGACGGTCATCGAGGCGGGAATGTTGGAAGCGGGGCGCAATAATTACCTCGCGGCCGCAATCCTGGAAGGTGAGCACATCGGCCTGGCCCACGCTGACATCACCACTGGCGAATTTGCCACCACCGTTTTGCCCAACCGCCGCGCCCTGCACGAAGAACTGGCCCGCCTGGCTCCCGCCGAACTGCTCATCCCCGATGCCGAACAAACCCTCAACGACCTGGGTATTCCCCTCTCCCGCCTGCCCAACTGGCGTTTTGAAGAAGGCACAGCCCGCCAGGCCCTGCTCAACCATTTTCGCGTGAGCAGTCTGGATGCTTTTGGTTGTGAAGGGAAACCGTTGGCGGTACGCGCGGCCGCGGCCATCCTTTTCTACCTGCAAGAAACCCAACGAGGGAGCCTGGGGCAAATCCAGCGACTGTCCACTTACAACACCGACGGCTTCATGGCTCTGGACAGTGCTACCCGGCGCAACCTGGAGCTAACCGAATCCCTGACGGGCAAAAAGGCCGATTCGCTCCTGGGTATTCTCGACAAAACGGTCACGCCGATGGGGTCCCGTCTGGTTCGCCAGCGCATCAGCCTGCCCTTGCTGGATGCCGAACTCCTCAACCACCGGCTCGATCAGGTGCAAATTTTCCATCAGGACAGCCTGCTTCGTGCCGAAACCCGCTCCGCCCTGAAAGGGTTGCCCGACCTGGAACGGCTCACCAATCGTGCCCTCAACGGCTCCGCCACCCCCCGTGATATGCAGAACATCGGTTGGGTGTTGGCCGCCGTGCCGGGGTTGAAGCAGTTGCTCAGTGAACAGTCAACCGTGAACAGTAAGCAGTTAGCAGTAACCAGTGACCAGTCTCCAGTCTCCAGTCCCCAGTCTCTCAATCTCTCAGTCTCTCAATCTCTCTCCCCCCTCACCTCCCGCCTCGACGACTGCCCCGACGTGCGCGACCTGCTAGAGCGGGCATTAAATGAAGATGCACCCAGCAATTTGAATAAATCGGGCGTCATCAAAAAAGGGTTTTCGGCGGAGTTGGATGGGGTGATGAGTGCCTCGGCTCATGCGCGGGAGTACATCGCCAATTTGGAGCCGCAGGAACGGGAGCGGACGGGTATTAACACGCTCAAGGTGGGGTTTAACCAGGTATTTGGTTATTACATCGAGGTTTCCCGCGCCAACAGCCATCGTGTGCCCGATGATTACATCCGCAAGCAGACACTCACCAACGCCGAGCGGTACATCACGCCCGAACTCAAGGAGTACGAGACACTGGTGCTGAATGCCGAGGAGCGTATTTTGGAGATTGAGCGGCGGCTGTTTACGCAGGTGTGCCAACAGGTGTCCGCGGCCGCGAAACGTCTCCTACCCACCGCTTCCGCCCTGGCCGAACTAGACGTAGCCTCAGCCCTGGCCGAAGTCGCCGCCAACCACAACTACACTCGTCCCCACCTGACCGCCGACAATTGCCTGAACATCCACCAGGGACGCCATCCCGTGGTCGAGCGCAACCTCACCCTGGAGCGGTTCGTCCCCAACGATACAAGTTTTACCCCCACTGAGCGCATCCACGTTATCACCGGCCCCAACATGTCCGGCAAAAGTACCATCCTGCGCCAGACAGCTCTCATCGTCCTCATGGCCCAAATCGGCAGTTATGTCCCCGCCGAATCGGCCGAAATTGGGCTGGTGGATCGCATTTTCACCCGCATTGGGGCGCATGATGAACTACACGCCGGACGTTCCACATTTATGGTGGAGATGGTCGAGACGGCGGAGATTTTGCATCACGCCACCCATCGTTCTTTGCTCATTTTGGACGAGATTGGTCGGGGAACCAGCACCTACGATGGGCTGGCGATTGCCTGGGCCATTGTTGAATACCTGCACAACCATCCCCGCCTCAAACCGCGCACTCTCTTTGCCACCCATTACCACGAACTAACCGAACTGGCGGATATTTTGCCCCAAGTCGAAAATTACAGTATTGCCGTAGCCGAGGAAGGGGAAAAGATCGTTTTCTTGCACCAACTGGTGCGTGGCGGAGCGGATCGCAGTTATGGCATCCACGTGGCCCAGTTGGCCGGTTTGCCCCGTGATGTGACGAATCGGGCTAATGAGTTACTAAAAGAGCTGGAACGGCACGCCCCGACCGCGGCCGCGCAACCCAGCCACCTGAAAAGCGTACAGCAGATGGCCCTCTTCCCAGCCAGCAGTCCCATTCTGGAAGAGTTACAAAAACTAGACATTACCACCATAACCCCGCTGGAAGCCATCAACAAACTGTATGAGTGGAAGCGGCGGTTTACATAAAGATAGGAACTCGTAGGAACTAAACGCGAGTTCCCACAGTCTCCTGAGTTCCTATGAGGTAACCGCTCAGTCAAGAAGTTGAACTTTTCTCTAGTAACTGTCCCTCACCCCAGCCCCTCCCCCGCTTCGGGAGAGGGAAGGCTGAACGATTACCCTATGAGTTTCTATGGAAAAAGCACCCATGACTGACACACCTTCTACCCCTGGATTTGGCGCACGGTTGGGCCGGGCGTTAGGACGATTCCTGCTGGCTTTGCTCAAAACAGCCCTATTTACCCTGGTTATTGTAGGCATTGCGGCCGCGGTACTGTTTGGTTACGACCAATTTCGTAAGGGGAGTCTGACCCAGCAATGGGTAGATATTTTGCGCGGGGGGTTGGATGAATCGCGGCAACGAGACGATGTGTTACAAACGGAACTGGACGAGGCACAGAGTCAGATCGCCACGATGGAAGCACGCATGACGGAAATGGACGCAGAAACCGCCAGCGAAATGGTCACGGTAGCGGCCGCGATACACCAGATGAATCTGGATCTGAACCTGTTGGCCAGTTCTGGCCAGACGATGAGCGCAACGATTGTGATGCTGGATAGTGACCTGGCCGTGCTCCAGTCGGACATCGCCAATGAAACAGCGACTTTAAGCAGTGATGTGACCGTTTTACAGGCGGACGCAACTGGCTTGCGCGATGATTTGCTCACCCTGCAATCCCAGGTGGATGAAATTCCTGAAGTGGATGTGATCCGGCTGGAAGAAATGCTCTTGTTGTTCCGCATAGGGGAGATGATCAGCCGGGCACGGTTGCACCTGGCCGAAGGGAATACGGGTTTGGCGTTGGAGCAAGTGAACGGGGCGTTGGCCCTGGTGAATGGACTGATGGGGGATGAACGATTCGACGCGGCCGCGCTTACCCCCTTACAAGAACGTTTGCGGCTGGCTCAGGCCTCGTTGCCCACCGATACCTTTTTAGCCAGCCGGGACCTGGAAACTGCCTGGTCTACTCTAGACACACGGCTCACCGAGTTGTTGGGTTTTGTGTTGCCCGAGAACGTAGCTCCTCTGCTCAACGCCACCGCTACACCTGAACCACTTACTCCTACCCCCCTGCCTGTCACCGCAACCCCCACTCTCCCGGCGGCCAGTGCCACTCCCCAACCAACCGTTCCCCTACCTACATTCACACCGGCTTCTTAAACAACTTACGCTATTCTGCTCTTTGCCCCGGGGTAAACAGCCTTTTGTTCATTAAATTTTTAATCGGGTAACGCATTCATTGACCCCCATCCCCCCTGCCGATTCCCGAGGGAAGGGGGGAATTCCCATGGGGCATTTTTCGGGGCATTCGCCCCGAAAAATGCCCCTTAGAAAAGTTCCCCGCCCCTGGGGGCGGGGTTAGGGGTGGTGGGGATTCCATTACCTGATTAATTTTTTAAACGACAATCAGGCTGTTCTAGGGCGTGGATTGAACCTGAAGTTTGTATTAAACGACTAATACAGTTTTACGAAAGTACGACGCTGGTTTGATAACAACTGTCGGTATCAGTGTGTCACCGGAAACCCTATTACCTGACTATTTTTGGCTCTTTGGGAATTCAGGGGGTTGACACCAGATGCAGGGGTTGGCCTTGTGCCTGCCCTGTGTGGGGCAACCACAAGGGTTGCCCGTACCCACGAAATCCCGAAGACCCCTATTTTTTTTACCAACAATTACGACCGGGCTATCGCAACAAAGTCCGTTGGTCTGGAATTTTAGCCCGTAGGGCTTGGTATATTTAGCCTGGTGGTTTGACCACCGGGTGGGGCTGTACTAAAGCAATCTGGCTTTGCTCAACTTCTCCTGCAATTCCATCTCCGTCTCCTTCATCCCTTCATTGACATGCGGATAAGCCAGCCAGACGAGTGTCAGCCCAAACCAGGCTCCCGTCAAGGAGCGCAGGAGCGGGGTGCTTTCGCGTAAAACCAGGATATTAGCGATAAAAGCGGTAAGACCCGTTTCACTGCCCTGAAACATATAGCCAAAAAGCTGACTGAACCCATCCAGGCCAATTGGCCCCATGCCCAGGATGATAAAGGCCATAATGGGGAGTGGTTTGATGCGTCGTTGTCGCCGCAAAACGGCATAGACTAACCCTCCGAGCAAAACAAACAGGTAAATACCGATGTCCCGTTCACAAAGGGCCATTTTGTAACCCATCTGTTCATTTCCCAGGAAAGCGCGTGCGGCCGCGAAAAAACGCCCACTATCTGTCGCCGCAATGCCCTGAAACTCAGCCAACTCCGGTGTGTAACTTTCAAATGGAACCATCTCTGTACCGGCCAATTCACGCGGATAAGCCGACTGTTCACCAAAGAGAAAAAAGGAACGGAACGCCATTTGGTGGCACATGGGGGAGTAAGCCACATAAATGGCCTTAGCCGGACCGGTAGCCCCGATATTCATCAAAATGGGAGCCAAAATCGGCAAGCCAACATAGAGCGCGGCCGCGCCATTAAACACCCCTAACCAATGTCGGCTTAACCACAAAACAAACCGGTCAATCATAATCACCATCGTCCGAGTTCGTCCCGTTACGGCTGTTTTTTTGTTATCACGTCGTTTTTCCCACTGTTCTGCCATGAGTTATCCTTCTGGGTTGCGCGAGCCGGTCTCTTGCCCGTGCTCGGTGTAGCTGGTGGGGACATCGGCCACAGCACATAAGTCCTAATCAGTCAGCCTTTGGTAAGGTAAACCAAAATGTGCTTCCTTGACCAAAGACACTATCCAGCCCTACCTGCCCCCCCAACTTTTCAATAATGCGCCGCACAATCGAAAGCCCCAGACCATGACCCTTGACCCGGATTTTGTTGACTTGTTCAAAGGGTTGAAACAGCCGGGACTGTTGCTCCTGAGGAATGCCAGGACCTTCATCTCGTACCCAAAAACGGATCATGCCATCTGCCTGTTCCGTTGCCCCAAGTTCAATGATGGGTGGTTCTCCACCATAACGTAAAGCATTGCTCAGATAGTTGACCCAGGCTCCTTCTACCCACGGTGCGTATCCCTTGGCCTGGGGCCAGGTTGTTGGGACTGTCAGGCGGGCCTCTGCCTTTTCGCAAATATGGTTCAGGCGGCGACGAGCTTCTTTTACTGTGCGGGCCATATCTACCGGAGCAATGGCTATATCTTCGCGCCGTACTGTGGCCAACAGAAGCAATTCATCAATGATGTTGCTCATCTTGCGCGTATTATTCAAAATGCTACGCAGGCTACGCTCTTTTTCATCGGCAGTCAAAACAAAATCGGTTTCTACCAATACCTCGGCATAGCCGCTGATGAGCGAAAGAGGGTTTTGCAAATCATGGGCGACGGTGTGGGCAAATGCATCCAGTTCGTTTTTGCGTGCTTCCAGGTCTAACGTCTGCTGACGGAGAGCTTCTACCAGGTTAGCATTGTGAATGGCGATGGAAGCTGAGGCGGCTAATGTCTGCGTAAAGGCCAGATCGTCTGTATCAAATTGCCCTTCTCGTTTGTTAACGACTTCGATCACCCCAATGCTTTCATCTCCCAGGCGCAAAGGTACAGCGATGAGGGAGTGAGTGTGGAAGCCGGTATTGTGGTCAATTTTTTGCGCGAAACGGGGATCCGCGGCCGCGTCCGGCACCGTCGCTGGTTCATTGTTTTGCGCTACCCACCCGGCTATCCCCTCTCCTACCTTAAGCTGTATGCCCAACAAGGGTGGTATGCCTTGATAATGAAAAACCGCCCGACATTCCAATATGTCCGAATGGGGCAAATTCCGCAACCATACCGAACTGCCTGCGGCATCGGTCAGATCGAGCAACGCCTTTAACAGGCGAACCATGATCTGTTCCAGGTCAAAAATGGAGGTAAGCGCCTGCCCTGCCTCATTCAGCAAAGCCAGTTTCTTATTTCGTTTCTGCAAGGCGGCTACTGCTTGTGCCCGTTCCAATTCCAACTGCTGGTGCAATAGCACCTGTTGAATAGTCGAGGGCATTAACTCCAAATATGCCCCATCCGGATCTTTCACAATGTAATCACTGGCCCCTAACTTCATTGCTTCAACGGCTGTCAATTCATTACCCGTTCCGGTAATCATAATAATGGGAGGATGTGGAGAATTGACCAACTTTTGCATAATCTCCAACCCATCATGACCTGGTAACTTGTAATCTAGTGCCACCACATCATAATCAACTTGATTGATCTGGGCCAGTCCGGCTTCTCCATCATACACCAGGTCCACGGCATAACCGGCCCTCTCTAGCCGCTTCTGGAATAGGCGTGCCAAGCCTACATCATCTTCGACATATAAGATATGAATGGGGGAGTGATTGTTCTCAGTCATAATTATTCTGTGGGCACCAAATAGTTAGAAATTGTAAAAATGAATGTCGCGCCCTGATCAGGCGTTGATTTACAAGTGATTTGGCCCCCATGCCGCCGTACCAGAGTTTGTACATACGTCAGCCCCATCCCCTCGCCGCTTATGTCTTGCCGACCTGCCCGATAAAAAGGTTCAAAGATTTTAGCCTGTTCACCCTCCGTCACGCCACGCCCATTATCTTGCACATAAAAAGTAGTTTTGTCCGATTTTACCTCTCCCCATACACGAATATGTCCTGGCCGTTCTGGCACCAGGTAGCTCAGAGCATTGGTCAGGAGATTGCTCATGATCTGTTCCAGAGAGATCTGGTCGCCGACAACTTCGGGCAAAGGGGCAACGTCTATGGTGACGTGTTTGCGGTTTATTTGGTAGGCCAGGGTAAACAGGATTTCCTGCACCAACACGAGCATATCAATGCGTTCAAACTGTAACTCTCGCCGCCCGATTTGTGCCAGAGCCAGAACTGCACTGCTTAGCCGGGACATCTTGCGGACAGAAATGTCTAAAAATTCGAGGGCTTCAGGGATATCTTCGTAAAGAGCGCGGGCCAGAGCTACTTTTTGTTTTTGGCTCAAATGCGGCCGCAAACTATCCACCACATCTAGCACCACCGCCAGCCCATTGCGCAATTCAGCCAGAAAGCCGTTCATGTTGACCAGGGGGGCACGCAAATCATGTGACACCATATAAACAAAGCGACGCAACTCTTCATTCACTGCCGCCAGCTCCGCCGTATGCTCTTGCACCAGCAACTCTAAGGAGTCTCGTGATTCTGGCTTACGGGGGGATGTCACATTCTCTTGGGGCCGTTCCATCATGATACCCTCTATTTCTTCCCTGGCTTTTAGTACGCCCCACGCGCCAACGTTTCATGTTCTTCCCGTAGACGCAGGTAACTTTCATACCGTTCTGGCGTAATATCACCCCGTTTTGCGGCCGCGATCACCGCACAACCTGGTTCATGCCGATGAGTACAATCGCTAAAAGCACAATCAGACACCAACGGCGCTATCTCCCGAAAATAACCATCTAATTCTGCTGGCTCCACATCAAACAAGGCCAACCCCCGGATACCCGGTGTATCGGCCACATAACCACCACCCGGCAAAGGAAACATCTCTGCGTAGCGGGTTGTATGTAACCCTTTGCCTGTAGCTTCACTAACCGCATGTACCTTTAACCCCAGCCCTGGCTGAATGGCATTGAGCAGACTCGACTTACCCACCCCTGACGAACCCGACAACACCGAAATTTTCCCTTTAAGCAGTTCACCGAGGGCTTCAATACCCATACCCGTTTTGGTGCTGGTATACAACACTGGATACCCAATTTTTTCATAAAGGCCAAACTGGGCTTGCGCCTCTGCCTGTGAAGTCAAATCTACTTTGTTGACGCAGAGAATAGCTGGTAGGTCATTCATTTCGGCGACAACCAGAAAACGGTCTAATTTGCGTAAACTGGGAGAGGGATTTGCCAGGGCAATGACGATGATGAGCTGATCGGGATTGGCGATTAAGACCTGCTCCTGGTCGGAATTAAGTTGGCGTGTACCCGCTACGGTGCGTGTGCGCGACAAAACCGAATGACGCTCGGCAATTGTCTCAATAGAGCCTGTGCCATCTTTATGGCGAGAAATTGTCACCCGATCCCCCACTGTTACCAGATCGGTATTTTGTCGTTGTCGTTTGATCCGTCCCGGTAATTGACACACCACAAAACCTTCCGGGGTTTCAACCGTATAAAATCCACTCAACGCTTTAATAACCAATCCCTGCTCTTTTAGGCTCATAGGCAACTCATGAGAACACATCTCTCTGGTAAAACTGTTCCCTCTCCCGGCAAAGGGATGACAATAGACAGGGGCAAAAACTGGTCGCCGTGATTATTCCCAGTTTTCCGGGGCATTATGGGTCTATGCTCAGACAACCATCTCGGCGATGGTCCGTAGCGTTGCCAGCGGATCATTGCCCATGGGGGCGATGTTAAGGGTAGTGATGGGGCTATCTTGCCAGGCGGTAAGCCGTTCGCGGATACGCTCTTGGGGGCCTACCAGGGCGACCTCATCAATGAGGTCAGGGGGCACTTTCATCATGGCTTCGCCCTGACGTTTGCTCAGGTACAGGTCTTGAATTTCGTTCGCGGCCGCTTCGTACCCATAGCGCACGGCCAGGTCATAATAAAAATTCTTGCCCTTGGCCCCCATCCCGCCAATGTATAGAGCTAACAGCGGCCGCACCATGTTGTAAGCCACTTCCAGATTATCTTCAACCGCCACCAACACCGAGGGCGCAATGTCAAAATCCGCGGCCGCTTTGCCTGCTTTAGCCAAACCAGCATCAATCGCTTGTTTGTAGGTCTCCGCATACCGTTGTGGCGAAAAGAACATGGGTAACCAACCATCAGCAATTTCTGCGGTTAGCTCTACATTACCCGGCCCAATCGAAGCCAGATAAATAGGGATATCCGGTTGAGCACTTAACATGCTCTTGAGAGGTTTACCCAAACCCGTAGCGTCTTTTCCCCGGTAAGGAATCTGATAAATAGCCCCATTGTAAGCCAGGGGCGTCTCCCGCTTAAAAATAGTGCGGGTAATCTCCACATATTCACGAGTGCGCGTAAGGGGTCGCCGGTAACCTACACCATGCCACCCCTCAACCACCTGTGGCCCAGAAAGCCCTAACCCCAAAAGAAAGCGACCACCTGAAAGCTGGTTTAAAGTCATGGCGGTCATGGCCGTATTAGCCGGGGTGCGGGCGGGCATCTGCATAATCGCGGTCCCCAGTTTGATGCGTTCCGTCAGCGCCCCAAGCCAGGCCAGCGGTGTTACCGCATCAGAGCCATAGGCTTCTGCTGTCCACACAACATACACTCCCAGCCGATCTGCTTCCTGAACCAACGCAACAGGCAAATCAACTCGCCCCGCCGAATAGCCAATATTTAATCCTAAACGCACGAGAAACCTCCTCTGAAAATAACCACTGATGTGAAGAAATATGGATAGGGAAGAACTCAGATAAGAATGAAAAGTAGGGTGGTGGCCTACTCGGGTTTTTCCCATCCCCAGGGGCGGGGACCCTTTTATGGGCCATTTTTCACCCTTCCCAGGGAGATGGGTTCATCTTGGTGTGCCGCAAGCCCATGGGGAACTCCTACGAAAATGTAGGGCGATTTGGCAAATCGCCCAGTGGACGATTTACCAAATCGTCCTACAGATTTTCATCCCTCTTGGTGTGCCGCAAGCCCATGGGGAACTCCTACGAAAATGTAGGGCGATTTGGCAAATCGCCCAGTGGACGATTTACCAAATCGTCCTACAGATTTTCATCCCTCTTGGTGTGCCGCAAGCCCATGGGGAACTCCTGCGAAAATGTAGGGCGATTTGGCAAATCGCCCAGTGGACGATTTACCAAATCGTCCTACAGATTTTCATCCCTCTTGGTGTGCCGCAGGCCCATGGGGAACTCCTACGAAAATATGTTTGTGAGTAGCGAGTGAACACTCACCCGCAAACGCGCACTTTTCAGACATGCCTTTCTGGAGGCCAAAACAAAAAAGGCTTCACGGTTAGGTGAAGCCTTTTGTGCCCTCACGGGGATTCGAACCCCGGTTTTAGCCTTGAAAGGGCTGCGTCCTGGTCCCCTAGACGATGAGGGCAAAGCGGTCGAAATTCTATCATTCACTAGCCGTCTGGTCAAGCCGAGTTTTTTTGACTCTGTTCACCTTGCCTGATTCTAACATCTAACCTGACAACGCCAACTCTTTCCATTATAATCCTGCCGTTCGTTTGATTACCTTGGTCTGATACTGTCACAAACAGGCAAGATCATCTGGTAAGTACCGCAAACGTGAAGGATTATCGTATGTTTTTATCAGTGATTATTCCGGTCTATAACGAGGCTTCTACTCTGGCCGAATTACTGCGCCGTGTTCATGAGGTCAACATTCCTAAAGAAGTCCTGGTGGTAGATGATGGTTCTGATGAGGCCACCAAGATTCTGTTGGGAAAATCAGCTTCAGATAATGTGACCTTGATCACCCATCCGCATAACATGGGCAAAGGGACTGCCATTCGCACAGGGTTGGCGCATGCTACCGGTGATGTGGTTATTATTCAAGATGCAGATTTGGAATACTTTCCATCGGATTATGTTAATCTAATGGCTATGTATCGTACCCACCGGGCCAAAGTTGTCTATGGTCAGCGAGATTTAAGTCGCCGTTCGATGTTAATGCGGCAGGGTAACCGGCTTATGACGTGGGCTACGAACATTCTTTATGGTGTGCGCCTACATGATATGGAGACTTGTTATAAATTGATTGACCGACAACTGATGCAATCGCTCAATCTGGAAAGCCGCCGCTTTGAAATTGAAGCCGAGATCACGGCCAAAATCATTCGTTCGGGAAACAAAATTTATGAGACCCCTATTCAATATGATCACCGTGAGGAAGGGAAGAAACTTACCCCATTGGATGGGTGGCCTACGTTGCAAGCACTTCTGCGGTATCGTTTCTGGCGGCCGCAACCGGTTGTAGCCGTTGCCGATAAGCCGGTTGAAGGTAGAACAGGGTAAGTCCTACCGCGGCCGCAAATCCCACACCCCCATAAATGAGCCAGGGTAGATGCGGATGGTTTAGCCGTGCCGCCCAATCCACCAATGTTCCTCCTACCACATGCCCCAGGCTTCCCCCTACAGCCAACGCCAGGGAGTTCACCCCAAAGTAGGAACCTCTGGCAATGGGGTTAGCAAACGCGGCCGCGACCGTTTCTGAGGTGGGCATCACCAATACTACCCCCAATGAGAAGAAAAAGAGAGCCACGTAAAATTGCCCCAGGTTTGCGACGACTGCAATGAGACTCAGGCTCAGAGCCACCGAGAGTACCCCTAAAATCAGGGTGGGGAAGGTAGCCACACGCCCTTGTACCAGTTTCAACGCTGGTACTTGCAAGCCAATAGCCATAACCGAACTGATGGTCAGCATTACGCCTACGCTACTATCGCTTCCCGTGAGGTTTTTCACCGCCAGGGGCATGGCAATAGAAAGTTGGGCCCACATGAACCAATAACCTATCAGCAAAGCGGTGAACAGCATGAAGGGTTTATCTGTCAGAGGATAACGTAACCCTTTCATTGCCGATTCTTTGTGTTCGTTGTCTGACACAGACATGGCGGGTAAGCCCACCCAGGTGAGGAAAAAGGCGATGACATAAAAAATCGCGGCCGCATACCCCACCGTTGTAAAGTCAAACCGGATCAACCAGGCACCAATAATTGGCCCCACTGTTCGCCCCAAGTTTTGTAACATGCTGATTTGCGCGTAAGCTTCGGTCATCTTCCCCTGGGGCGCCAGGACGGAAACAGCCGCCCGTGTGGGGGCACCAAACAAAGCGCCGCCAATGGCCGCGGCCGCGCCCGAAAGCAACAATAACCCCGGTGTGTCCGCATACCCCATCAGAGCAAAACTGCCTGCCCGGATAAGCACCCCCCACAAAATAAGCCCATTTGGCCCAAACCGATCAGCCAAGGCTCCCCCAAATACTGTCAGCCCCTGCTGAGTAAACTGGCGCACCGCCAGCACAACACCAATAAACCCGGCGGCCCATCCCAGACCATCTACATAATGGACAGACAATAACGGGATAATCAAAAAGAAACCCGCGTTCATCAGGAAGATATCTGCCAGTAAAGTGGGCAATCCCCATCGAAGAACGCGGGTCTGATGCATATTCGCTTGTTGTATCAAGATATTTACACCCCATTAGATGAATATCTAATGATTATACACACCTTTCAACGGGGGCAATGGTAAAGCCAGGAATGGAGAGTATAGAAAGTTTCTATGGTAGGGGGAAAAATGGTTAGGACTTACGCGTTGTGGCCGGTCTCCCGACCGTGCCATCTTGTATTCACAAAAGTGATGCGCACCCGGTTTGTCGCCAGAAACCTCCACCCCTAACCCCGCCCGAGGGAATCGGCAGGGGGGATGGGGTCAATGAATGCGTTACCCGATTAAATATTTAATGAACAAAAGGGAAGGGGGAGAAACCAATGGTGCGGTTTGGCGGGCGTCCGCCCGCCAAACCGCACCAGAAATAGTTCCCCGCCCCTGGGGGCGGGGTTAGGGGTAGGGGGCCGCCTCGGACAAACCGATCATGAGACCGAGCACAAATCCATGGCCCCATTCCCCTCATGATGATCAAGCGTGTGGCGATTATTGAATGACCTGAACCAGTTGAGTTTAGAGCTAGAGCTAGAGCTAGAGCTAGAGCGGGAGCTAGAGCGAGAGGGTTTCCAGAGTAATTTCCTCTCGCTCTCTCCTCTCTCCTCTTGCTCTCTCCTCTCGCTCTAAACTCCAGGAACCATCACTCTCTGGGAAAATGTCAGATTATGCCCTTTGGCAGTATAAATCCGTTGAAGTCAGCCAAAATGGCCTGAAATTGTTTCTCAACTGAACGGTGGGTTTACTGCAAAAAGCCCGGTTTCTGACTAATTTAACCGTCGCTTCCAGAGAAAAAGAAACCGGGCTTTTAGCTGTTTTGACCTTTTTTCAGTGGACTCAACGGTTACTGCCAAAGAACCCCTGGTTCAACAAAAAAACGCCAGAAGTTTATCTAACCTCTGGCGTTTGCCTTACAAATACAGGGTGGAACCGGGTAGTCCGTTGTTATTCCTCAGTTTGTTTAGAGCGTTGTAGTTTAACCGTGGTGGTAGATTGAGCCAAAACCCCAATCACACCCAGCCGTTTATCGTTAAAAGGATACCCCTCAATAATGAGGCGGTCATCTGGGCTTTTGATGGCCTCGCTAACCCGTTTCCACTGTTTTTGAGCAATATAAACCAGATAAACGGTGGGATCATCTTCAGGAAGAGAGGGCAACCCTTTGGGTAACGGGGGTGGTTCTTTGCCGGTCATTGTAATGACAACAAACTGGTTACGTTCCAAAATTTTGGCGGGACGTCCGATCAAAGTAAGTTTCACGTTAGTTGCTTCTCCTGGTTTACGCAAACCTTCGCGCAGTAATTCGCGCCTGGCCTCCAGGTTCAAAGTGACAGGTTGGACTGTGGGACGAGGGTGGCTCGTTTCCTTTTTACGTTGGCGCGGATAAGGGAAGATGATTTTGCGATCTTCGGGGGAAACGCGGCCGCGAACCAGGTAAAAGTACACCCCACCTGGTGAGCGCCGTCGTTTCTTATCATTGGTAGGCATTCCCCCAGCGGCTTCCACCTGCTGTGTTTCCGTCAGGAAAGCCCGAGCCACCGCCGCTCCCAATTGACCGATAATTCGCTCAATCTGAACCAGGGCGTAAGGATTTTTCTCGTCTAATTGATGGGCGATTTCTGCCGCTATTTTTCGATTAATTTCTAACTCTGGCACATCACTCATAAACCTGTATTGTCCTCTTTTTAGGGCAATTGGCAATAGTCAGCCATTCTTAATTTGAGCATTTCGCGGATTTGCTCAACAGTTATATACATGCCACAAGCTCAGGCATTACCGTACCCACCTTTCAGCAATTCTCAATTTGGCCTGAGCCTCAACAAATGTAGAGGCCGCCCGGCCGTAAAACGGGCCGGGCTATACTTACGAAGGCCGTTTGTTTATTAAATTTTTAATCGGGTAACGCATTCATTGACCCCCCCCCTGCCGATTCCCGAGGGAAGGGGGGAATTCCAATGGGGCATTTTTCGGCGCGAATGCCCCGAAAAATGCCCCATTGGAAAAGTTCCCCGCCCCTGGGAGTGGGGTTAGGGGTAGGGGGATTCCATTACCTGATTAATTTTTTAAACTACAATTGGCCTGGGGTCTTAGCCCGTAGGGCTTGGTACTGATAGCCCGGCGGTTTGACTGCCGGGCGGATTAAGGGAATGCTTACCCTTCAAATTGAGAATGGCTGCCACCTTTTTAGATACCGTGCGCCGCAGTAGATACAATTGAGAATTACCGGGAATGGGCAACGCTTCTTTTAACCCTAACCAAACATGTGTATACTTGTGACGCTGGCAAATCTCTGCTCAAGGCAACAGCAATTAATTGAGGTGTTACGTGGCAAACAACCGTGAGCGTTATGCAGAAGCCCTCCGGCGAGGGTTGGCCTACAATGTCGAAAAGAAATGGCAGTCCGCCCTGCGGGAATTTCGCCAGGCAATTCAAGAGTTTCCCAATGAACCCACCGCTTATGCTGGTCTAGGGGAAGCTTGCTTTGGGCTAAACCAGATTGACCGTGCGTTGGAATGTTATAAATTAGCCGCCCGCTATTCTCAAGGGAATGTTAACTACCTGAATAAGGTGGCCGATTTTCAAGAACGGTTAGGTCAACTGAGCGAGGCCGGTAAAACTTATATGGCCGTCGGCGAAATTTACCTGCGTAATCGGGACCTGGACAATGCCGAAAGCAATTGGCTGAGAGCCGTACGCCTGGAGCCAAATTTATTGGGGGCACACCAACGGTTGGCTACCGTATACCAACGGCAGGGCAAAATCCGATCTGCCGTGCGAGAATATCTGGCCATTGCCCGTATTTTGCAACTCCGGGGCGAAAAAGAAAAAGCGTTGCAGATGTGTTATGCCGCTTTACGCCTGGAACCAGATAGCCCAGAAGTGCAAACCGCCATTGAATTGGTCAAATATGGTGAAGAAGCGTTCCGTGAAGAGGAAGAGCCGGAACTAGACATGGAACCCGCTCAGGAGATTACGCCACAACTGGAACCGGCCGAACCCACCATTGCCGATACGATTCGCCAGATGGCCGCCGTGTTTGAACAGGAACGGCAAAAACAGGCCCCGCCACCCCAGCCGGTGAGTAGTAGCCCGGTGGATGTGGCCTTGAAGTTGGCTCAAGAACAACTGGCTGAAGAACTGTTTCGGGATGAGGAAGATGAGGCAGAATTATATGGGACTAGCGGAGCCGGTCTCAGTAAGTTAGAACGTGATGCGCTGATAGGTCAGGGGATGGATTTTCAGAGCCGCGGCCGCGTGCGGGAAGCCATCGAATGTTACGAAAAAGCCGTCCGAGGGGGACTCAAGTTACCTTCTGTTCATTTCACTCTGGGGGCTTTATACATGGAACTGACTGACTACGAGCATGTTACCTATCACCTGGAGCGAGCCGGGCAAGATAAATCCTACTGGTCTGCCTGCCGCGAATTGCTGGGACGGATTGAAGAGTAGGGCAATCAAGCTGGCTTAAAGATTAAATGCCTTGTAAGGTCATTGTTCGCACCTGTCCACTTGTCAGGTCGGCCACACGGATGACATGGTTGTTGGTATCGGCAAGGTAAAGATGGCCGTGTGCAATGCTCAGGCCTCCTGGTTCATCCAATAAAACCTCGGTTCCCACACCATCACGCCACCCTCGCCCATTCCCCAAAAAAGTATGGCATTCTCTTGTCACCGGATCGAGTACCTTGATTTTGCTATTGTATGTATCGGCAATATAAACCCGCCCCTCATGGTAGGCTACCCCCAGTGGGTGCTGGAGCAAAACCCCTTCCCCTACACCGTCCTGGTCGCCAAAATCAAATAACCCCGTTCCTACCAACGTTTTTAATTGCCCGCCAATATCGAATCCGGCCGAACGAATGGCACTTGCTTCGGCATCGGCGACATACAGCTGTTGACCGTCTGTGGTGAGGCCACTAGGCTGGTTTAGACAGCCATTTAATTGTGTCCCATCTACCAGGGCTTCTCGCCCTGTTCCTGCCAACAGGTACACCGTCTCTGACGTGGGGCTGTAACCCCATAGTTGGTGCTGTCCTGCCATGGCGATAAAAACGGTTCCTGCGTGGTAAAGCACATCCCAGGGGGTGTTGAGGGCCAGTTCGCGGCCGCGGCCGCTGGCTGGGCGAATAAATGCCTGCCGCCCCGTCCCGGCGACTGTCACCACTTTCCGTGTGGACAGATCCACCCGCCTTATACTGCTATTTTCTGTATCAGCTACATAAAGTGTGTCAGCATCGGCCAGGGTCAGCCCCTGCGGGCGGTAAAACCGGGCCGTAGACCACTCCCCATCCTGCCAACCCGCCACCCCACTGCCAATAACGGCCTGCACCTGCCCTTCCAGGTTGGTAATAACAATCCGGTTATGGTTAGAGTCAGCAATGAAGAGGCGATTGTTTACGCCATCCGCCAGAATTTTGCCCGGGAAGCATAAAGGGGAATCGGGCAACCCTTCTTTGGCTTGATCCAGGTTGAGCGGTTGGCGGTTCAGCATCCCTTTTGTCTCCGCCTCCCGAACGAGAGCGGCGATGGCGGTATTAAATAGCCCATAAATGCCTTCACCGGCATGGTGGCCTACCACATACCCGGATGGGTCAATGAGGGCAAAGGAAGGCCAGGCGCGTACAGCATAACTTTCCCACAACTGATAAGCATGATCATTAACGACAGGATGAGTCAGTTCATACCGTTGTACCAATCGCCGGATGTTTTCGGTTTCCGCTTCATGAGCAAATTTGGCTGTATGAACGCCAATGACAACCAGTTCCTGAGGATATTGGGCTTCTAGCCGTTTCAGGTCAGGAATGACATGCATGCAGTTGACACAACCATAGGTCCAAAAATCGAGCAGAACCACTTTGCCCCGTAAATCAGCCAGGGTAAGCGGCCGAGGAGTGTTTAACCAATCTAACCCGGCGGGAAACTCCGGGGCACGAACGCGAGGAGTGAAAGGGGATGGGGTATTCATAGATAACGACTTTCATCCAACCTGTCTACCGCTACGGCAACCGGTTGAATGGGTGCAAGAGGGGGCAATGGTTCCAGGGGTGGGGGGGTAGGTTCGGGGGTGCGAACAGCCAGGATGAAGGCCAGGCTGGCCAGGGCAACGATGGCGAGGAACCCTTCGGTAATGTAAGGGTTGAACTGTTGGGCCAGGTAAACGGCGACGGAATTGGTGAAGGCATGCCAGAAAATCGCGGCCGCGAGCCATAATGGTTGCCGATGGGTAAACACGCGCAATACCATAAGCGAAGCCGATAGGTGTAAACAAAGGGCAAAACACCGTTCTAATCCGCCCAGGATGGCATCATACCAGGGGAGAGAGAAGAGAGAATCCGCGGCCGCGGTGATTTGGGCCACTGTTTCTGAGGGAACATCCGCCAGGGCATCATGCCACATCCCGGCCCGATAAGTCACAAAAAAGCCAAAATTAAGCAAAAACAGTACCCCCAGAATAATCGCCTCCATTCCCCCATGGCCTGCTCCCAGCATAAGCCCCTGTCCCCAACTCCGTCCCTCTTTAGCCCAAAAACGATACGTCAAATATCGTGAAACTTCTTCAAACACCCCAGACGATAACCCCAGAAAAATAACCACCAGGACAAAATCAGTTTCTGGGTCAGGGTTCCATTGTTGCATGAAAAAATTATTAAAGGGAATATGCCCAACCTGACTTAAAACAAATGTAGCCGCACCCATGCCCCACAACCCCCAACCCGGTTTCCGGTAACGTCTAAGAAGCCATACCACTGGTAGCGGGCTGAGAATCATCAATAACCCATTGAGAGTAAGAAATAAATAGATCATCTTTACGTTTTTTTCACGTGCTATTAACTAAAACCGTAAGGCAAAATGTGGCATAGTACCAATGTACTACAATCAATTTGCTTTCTTCGCGGAGGTAGGACAATGAATGATCTGACCTTATTTGTGGTAGGCGGCATCGCCCTGATTCTCGCCTTACTCGTTTTGGCTTATTTCATCTGGCCGACCAATCGGGATGATGAGATTCCCCGGCGCACCACGTCTAGCAAAAATAGCCGTGGCTACTGGGAGTGAGGAACCCCTAGAAGCCTACATTTCCGGTTAGCAATTCGAGCACAGTGTTCAAATCCTTGTCACCGCGGCCGCTTAGATTCACCAAGATGATTTGTTCGGGAGCCATCCGGGGAGCCTGCTTGAGTACCTCAGCTACTGCATGACTGGACTCAAGGGCGGGGATAATCCCCTCTGTGCGGCACAACATCTGAAATGCCGCCAGTGCTTCTTCATCCGTCGCGGCGGTATAAAAGGCCCGTTCCTGATCCCGCAACCAGGCATGTTCCGGCCCCACACTGGGATAATCCAACCCGGCACTGATACTATGCGTCTCTCTCACTTGCCCATCTGCCGTCTGCATCACATAACTTTTCGTGCCATGTAAAACACCAATGCGGGCAATGGTGAGATCCGCAAAACGTGCGGCATGAGCGCCACTACTGATACCTTTCCCACCGGCTTCAACACCAATCAATTCTACCGCCTCATCATCACGGAAGGCGTGGAAAATACCCATCGCATTACTGCCGCCCCCCACACAGGCAATCACCTTATCAGGCAGATGACCCGTCGCCGCTAAAATTTGTGCCCGCGCTTCGGTTCCAATCACGCTCTGAAAATCGCGTACCATCATGGGGTAAGGATGTGGTCCCAATACTGAACCTAGCAAATAATGGGTGTTGTGCACATTCGTCACCCAATCCCGAATTGCTTCATTGATGGCGTCTTTAAGGGTGCGACTACCACTATTTACTGCCCGAACTTCCGCACCCAGGAGCTTCATTCGGGCGACATTGGGAGCCTGCCGGGCAATATCTACCTCACCCATATAGACGACACAGGCCAGCCCTAACAACGCGCAGACGGTAGCGGTGGCAACGCCATGCTGTCCGGCTCCCGTTTCCGCTACGATGCGGGTTTTGCCCATTCGTTGGGCCAACAATGCCTGCCCCAGGGCATTGTTGATCTTGTGCGCCCCAGTGTGGTTTAAATCTTCTCGTTTGAGGTAAATCTGTGCCCCCCCCAGGTTGGTGGTTAATCGCCGGGCAAAGGTCAGAGGCGAGGGCCGCCCCACGTAGGTAGCCAGCAAATGTTGGAATTCCTGCTGAAAAACGACATCTTGTTGCACGTCTGCATAAGCCGTTATCAATTCAGCCAGGGCTGGCATGAGGGTTTCTGGAACGAATTGCCCACCGTAGGGGCCAAACTTGCCATGTTTATCAGGAAGGGTAGGAGTTGTCATAGCGGCAAATTATACCAGCGAACGAAGTTTATCGGCGGTTATTAACAAGGCCAGGGCGGATGGCCCATCTGTGATGTAACCAGCCTGGGCCATTTGTAGGACTTCGGTGATGGGTTTGGTGTGAATCTGGATCACCTCAGCGGGTTCATGCGCGGGTTGGCTAAGCGTGACACCGGTCGCCAGAAAAATGTGCCCGATTTCGTTGCAGATGCCATTGGCGGGGTAAAAACGGGTGACATAACTCCATTGATCGGTTGTCCCCCCTACTTCTTCGCGCAGTTCGGCGATGGCCGCCTCTTGGACTGTTTGTTCTGGTTTGACGCTCCCGGCCGGAATTTCCCAGCACCAATCGTCTATGGTGTGACGATAAGTGTAAATGAGGGCGATGTGCCCTGTGGTTGTAACGGGGATAATCCAAACGGCTGGGTCTTTGACGATCACGTTGTAGACGCCGGGTTGGCCGTTGGGCAAAATGATCTGGTCTTGCCGTACGCTATACCAGGGGCAAGACCAGGCGATTTGGGAGGTGAGGGTGTGGAAGGGGGACATGGGGAGTGGTGAATGGTGAATTTATCTATGGGTTCACTCGAAATTAAGTTGGGTGGCTCGGTCGGGAGACCGGCCACAACAAACTCAAAAGTTATTTGCGAGCGAACCCTATGTGGGTAAGCGTTCAGTTGAGTTACTTTAACGGATTAAGAATTTGAGTTCAGAGCTAGAGCGAGAGCGAGAGCTAGAGTGAGAGCTAGAGTGAGAGCTACAGATGGAGGGTTTTCCAGAGTAATTCCCTCTCGCTCTCTCCTCTTGCTCTCTCCTCTTGCTCTAAACTCCCGTTTCTAAATCCGCTGAAGTCATCCAAAATGGCCTAAAATCGTCTCTGAACTGAACGGTTACTTATGAGGGCGCATTGGTTATGGATTTTTCGCGGCCGCGATGAATCTGCTCACTTTCTCCCTATCCTTCATCCCGGGCCGTGACTCTACCCCACTGGCGACATCCACGGCAAAGGGTTGTACCTGACGCACCGCTTCGTTTACATTGTCCGGGGTTAGTCCCCCGGCCAGCATAAGGCCCTTAATCGTTTGCGCCAACCCGGCAACCATTTGCCAGTCGGTTATAGCACCCGTGCCCCCCCGCAACCGGGGATGATAAGTGTCAATAAGCATCGAGGGATAATTCCCAGGCCATTCTGGCGGCATATACCATTCCGCTTCGGCTTCGGCTTCAGTGAGAGAGATGGGGCGTAAGGCTTTATAACACCGGCCATACAAAGGTGAATCAGGTGCACCGACCATCCAGGGGACTTCATCGCCGTGGAGTTGGGCCAGATCCAGGCCACCTTCGTCTAGCCAATGAGCCACAGTGGAGGCCGTCTCGTTAACGAAAACCCCCACCAGGGAGACAGAGGGATGGGTATGACGCAGTACTGTCGTGATACTCTGGACGGCGGCGATAGAAATAGCCCGTGGGCTAGGAGGATAAAGGATGAAACCCAGATAATCGGCTCCGTGTGCGGCCGCGTGCAGGGCATCTTCCTGGTTTGTTAAACCACAAATTTTGACTTTGGTACTCATACGGCCCTTTTTTATGCAAAAACAACATCTTCTCGCCCGGTCAGCTTTTGCTGAATGCGTTCAATAACAATATCTAGATGATGCGGTTTGTGGACAAAATCTAGATCTTCGGTGCGGATGGTCAGAACGGGACAGAGATCAAACGTCTGAAGCCACTCTTCGTAAAAGGTGTCCAACAAAGCCAGGTAATCGGCGGTGATGCCACGTTCGATGGCGCGGCCGCGACGCTGAATCCGCTCCATCAACAAAGGAACCGGAGCCTTCAGGTAAAGGAGCAAATCTGGACGCGGCAACCCGTCCACCACCAGGTCAAACACCGTCTGATACGCCTGCATATCCCGTTCATTCAGGTTGCCCAGGTGATGCAAAGCACGGGCAAAAATAAACGCATCCTCATAAATACTCCGATCCGAAATCGCTGAGAGAGCCATTTCGGCCAGGGCACGATGCTGTTTTGCCCGGTGTCCTAAAAAGAAAACCTGCAAATGGAACGACCATTGACGCATATCGGCATAAAAATCGGGCAGATATGGATTATCAGCAACCGATTCGTAACCAGTATGCCAGTTTAGCCGTATTGCCAGCCGTTCGGTGAGGGATGTTTTGCCAGAGCCAATGTTGCCCGCGACAAGAAGAAAACGTTTGCTCATAAGGTTGAAATCTGGAGAACTGAAAAATGGTGAATGGTGAATGGTGAATGGTGAATGGTGAATGGTGAATTACTGTTTACTGTTCGCTACTCACTTCCCCCCAATACAATTCATCCACTTCCCACTTAGCTGGGGAGCAACTAACTAATACCGGTGTGGCAGAAGTATGAACCGTCACATTGACGGTGTGCCGGGTATGGTTATCGGGCTGGTGGAATTGGATTTGCCAGGTATCTGGCCCGGTCGCGGCCGCATCCACCCAGGTGAAAACGTCTTGCCGGGTGGCCCCCGTGGCCTGGTAAAGGAAAAATTCGGCGGCCTGTACAGGTTTGGCGTACCCATTGCGGCCGCGATACCGGGCCAGCATTAACTCCCCTCGCCGATGCGTCTGCACCAAAACCTCGATTTCCTCAGGTTGAACCAGGCCATAAGAGAGGCCTGCCGGAAGAAAAACAAGCGTAGCCGCAAACCGATGCCCCCCCAGGTGCGTTGTCATCCACACCGATTCTGGGGAAGCGGCCGGGTGTTCTTGGAGATAGGTGGCGAGTAACCGAAATGCGGCCGCGCCAAATTGTCCACAACAACGATCCCGCTTGCCATTGGTACACACCAATAACAATTGTTCCTGGCTTTGCTGAGCCGGATGGGTCAATGTCGCCCAATCCAACGATAACAGATCGGCATAATGGCTAAGCTGATACCGGTAGAGATGACCGGCTGTAGCCGTATAAAAAACCAGACCACCAACTGCCGAGGCCGTAGGCCGTTTAATAAACTGCAACCGACTCTGCGGTATTTGTGCCGTCAAATTCTGGAGCCACGCATTCACTTCCGCCGGTAACTGATTACCATCGGGGGCTTTGGCAGTCCAGGGGCCAGGATATTCTAGTAAAAACCAGGTCTTGGCGACGGTGGCTGTACCATAAACGGGCGTTTGTTGTTGCCAGGATAAAACCGCACAGGGGGTATCAGGGGTAACGATGCTCATTCGGTCAATCTTACCCACAACCGGCCAATGGGCAACTATAAATAACAAATACAGCTTGATCCAACTCCTCAGCCGCATCAGGTCGGAAGACCCATCCCCCCTGCCGATCCCCGGGGAGAAGGGGGAAACCCAACAGCGAGGTTTTTCGGGGCGAAGGCCCCGAAAAACCTCGCCTAAAAAAGTTCCCCGCCCCTGGGGGCGGGGTCAGGGGTGGGGGAAGTCCGTATACACTATCACACCTTCTACTGGCCGGTAAAAGCGGAGAGGCCCCCTTTTTTGGAAAGGGGGCCTCTTGTTTAGGAGGGATATGAGGAGGAAATTTTTGGAGGAAGAGGAATTTGTTTTACCCGTTGTTGCCCTTGATGTATTTAGTATAGATCAAACCATTTGCTCCTGCGGCTGAGTTGACTACAAACGAACTGTAAAATGGCTTGCAGAAATCATGTTTCATTCCACCAACCAAACTTTTAAGGCCAGGAAATTTGGAGAAAAAGACTATCTGCCAGGAGACAAGAGACTCAGGCAGAGGTTTGTTATGCCCTCTGTCCGCATACTCTGACACCCCTTTAAGGTTCGTAAAAATATAACTTTCCGGTTTAGACCTGACAGATTTCCGAAAACCTGTCAGGTCTTGACCGAACTTAATCTTTTACAGGCCCTTATGCTTCCCGGTACAACAAACGCAACCCATTCGCCGTTACCAGCAATGATGTCCCCATATCAGCCAGCACCGCCAGCCACATCGTACCCGAACCAGCCAGCACCAGGAGCAAGAATATCCCTTTGATCCCCAGACTAAAGGCAATATTGGCCCAAATGGTGCGCATGGTAGCCTGGCTGAGACGCACGGCAAAGGGGAGACGCCTCAGATCATCCTGCATCAGGGCGATATCGGCTGTTTCCATAGCCTGGGCTGTGCCGCCCGCGCCAATGGCAATGCCTACAGCCGCAGTAGCCAGGGCTGGAGCGTCATTGATGCCATCACCTACCATAGCAATGGGGCCAACGGCCTTTTGTAACATTTGTACCTGGGCCACTTTATTTTCCGGTAGGAGATTGGCCTGCACCTGGCTAACGCCCACTGCCCGAGCAATGGCCTGAGCGGTGGTGTGATTATCACCAGTAAGCATGATCAAATGGTGGATGCCGAGGGTTTGCAGTTGGGCCAGAGCGTCCCGACTGCTGGGGCGCACGGTGTCTTGTACGGTAATGAACCCCTGGTATTCCCCATTACGGCTGATGAGTAAAGGTGTATGACCTTGCGCGGCCGCATTCTCCGCCCAGGCACATATTGTTTCGTCATGGGGAATATGTTGCTCAAAAAAGGCATGACTTCCCACCATAATGGTTTGCCCATTCACCTGCCCGGTTACACCCTGACCAACAAGAGCCTGGACACCCTGGGCTGAATATTTATACAAAAGCCCTTGTTGATCCGCGGCCGCGACTACTGCCTGGGCCAAAGGATGTTCACTTTGTTGTTCCACTGCTCCGGCTAAGGCTAATAAATCGGTACAGGCCGCACATCCGACTTCGTGTCCCTGGCACTGAGCCGCTTGCACCGCCACAACCGTTGGTTGCCCAGTGGTCAGCGTTCCCGTTTTATCAAAGGCTATTGCCTTGATACGGCTCAGGGTTTCCAGATGTGCGCCCCCTTTTATCAGAACCCCATGCCGGGCGGCGTTGCTAATGGCACTGATCAGGCTTACCGGGGTACTGATCACCAGCGCACAAGGGCAGGCCACCACCAACAACGCTAACCCCCGGTACAGCCAGCCTTTGCTCTCCGGGTCAGGATTCCAAAACGGCTGATCAAAAAGGAGTGGGGGAAGTAAGGCGACCAAAACAGCTAACACAACAACGACCGGTGTATAGTAGCGGGCAAACTGGTCTACTAACCGTTGTGCCGGGGCACGTTTTTCTTGAGCTTCTTCCACCATTTGAATGAGGCGGCTGATGGTATTATCAGTGGCCAGATGGGTGACAGTGATTTCGAGCGCGGCCGCGCCGTTGATAGTGCCAGCGAAAACCGTCTCGCCTACACCTTTCGCTACCGGAATACTTTCTCCGGTGATAGGGGCCTGATTCACCGCCGATTGCCCGGCTATCACCTGGCCATCCATAGGGATTCGCTCTCCTGGTTTCACCAAAATCACATCGCCAATCTGTAAAGTGCTGATGGGGCACGTTTCTTGAAATGACAGACCAACCAGGGGTAAGGTGAGCGTGGTTGCGGCTACCGGCGCGGCCTGGCGGATACGGGTAGCCGTTTGGGGCACAACCTCCATTAAACCCCGGATAGAACGGCGGGCGCGATCCGCCGAATATCCTTCTAGCGCCTCGCCCAGGGCAAATAAAACCATCACCATACCCGCTTCGGTGTAAGCCCCAATAATAACCGCCCCCACAGCCGCCAGGCTCATCAGGGTGTTGATGGTAATTTCCTGGTTTTGCCAGAAAGAACGGGCACCCCGTTGCATGATGGGCCAACCCGCCAGCGTCAGTGCGATAAGGGAGCAAAGGTTGATCCAGGTGGCTTCTTGTTGCAGAAATTCGCCCCCAATGAGGCCGGGCAACATGAAGATGCCCCCTAACAAAGCTTGCCGGGTGTCCGGGCGTCCCCAGAGGTAAGGAAGCAGAGAGAGGGCCGGAGTAGGCGTAGCGGCCGCGGGTTCGGCTACGGTATAGCCCAAAGCTTCTACTTTAGCCTGTACCTGTTCTGGCTGGGCCGTACCTTGCACCCGTAATTTACCAGTGGTGAAATTGATTTCGCATATGGTGACGCCAGTTATCTGGCGTACCCCTTTTTCGATGGTCTGGGCACAATGGGCACAATCCATTCCTTCAACTTGTAGGGTAAACGTATTTTCCGACATGTTCGCCTCAATAACGGATTTGGGCGTGGTTCAAAAGTCGGCAAATGGTGCTTAACACTTTGTAGGGCGATTTGGTCAATCGCCCACGAGACGATTTACCAAATCGTCCTACAAATTTGTAAAGCTGACCTGAACCATGCCCGGATTTGTGATTGACGATTGACTACGGGTTCGCCCGTAAATAACTTTTGAGTTTGTTGTGGCCGGTCTCCTGACCGCGCCACCCAACTTAATCTTGAGCGAAGCCTAAGTACAATTGACCGACTTTTGAACCGCGCCGGTTTTTCTCTTGTAGGGCATGAACTGGCTCAAGCAAAAACCCGGTTTCTCCAGCGAGGCTGTATAGTTATTCCCCAATACCCATTCAGCGCCGAGTTTAGTATTAGTATAAACCTTCAACCATAGTTCAATGTCAAGGGCATAACCACGATTTGAGTATACCCATAAATCGTGGGGCACAGACCTGACAGGTTTCTAAAACCTGTCAGGTCTCCCACAAAACGTGGATATACTCCGTGATAACGTGACAAGTCTGGTTTGACAAAACTTTTCCTCTCTTGTATTTTATGAGAGCTATGAAACGAGGAAACAGTTTATCTACCCAGCAATACCCTATCCCTAGCGGCCCCGTTGCTTGCGGGGCGGTTTCGTTGGCTGGTTGATAGGTGTAAGATGATGGCCGTGTACGCGGCCGCGAACCCAACCTGACTGAATGAAACGCCCCACGAACAAACGGGGCGTTTTTTTTTGAAAAGGAACTCAGTGCCTACGAATTCCCCTTCATTCACAAACTCAAACGAGGTGTTTTATGCGTATGTCTAAACGGTTTGGCCTTACCCTACGGGATGCCCCAGCCGATGTCGAAGTAAAAAGTCATCAACTCCTTTTGCGGGCGGGGTTTATTCGCCCGTTGGCCGCCGGGATTTTTAGCTACCTGCCCCTGGCAAAACGCTCCATCACCAAAATCGAGAACATCATGCGGGATGAGATGAATGCCATCGGCGGGCAGGAATTGACCATGCCCGTTGTCCATCCGGCGGACATCTGGAAAGAAACAAAGCGATGGTACGAAATCGGCACGGAGATGGGCCGTTTCCTGGACAAGAACGAGCGGGATATGGTTCTGGCGATGACCCACGAAGAAGTGGTGGCCGACCTGATCCGGCGGGAAATCCAGTCGTACCGGCAGTTGCCCCAGATGGTGTACCACATTCAAACCAAATGGCGGGATGATCCGCGGCCGCGAGCCGGTCTCATCCGCGTGCGTGAGTTCACCATGTTGGACAGCTACACCCTGGACGCCAACGAACAAAGCCTGGATGAACAATACCGCGCCCATTATCAGGCCTACTTTAACATCTTCAACCGGGCTGGTATCAAAGCCATCGCGGTGGCTTCTGATGTGGGGATGATGGGCGGTTCGATGGCCCATGAGTACATGTACCTCACCCCCATCGGTGAAGATACCCTGGTGCTGTGTGACAACTGTGGCTACCACGCCAACCGGCAAATCGCTATCTTCCAGAAAAACCAGGCCGCTACCGAAGAAGCGCAGGTCATTGAAAAAGTCGCCACCCCCAACGTCGCCACCATCGAGGCCCTGGCCGATTTCTTGGGTGTGCCCAAAGCCAAAACAGCCAAAGCAGTGTTTATGGTTGCCACCATGCGTGAAGCGGGCACAGAGACGCAAAAATTCGTCTTTGCCATCGTGCGTGGCGACATGGATGTGAACGAAACAAAGCTGACCAACGCCCTCAAAGCCCACGAACTGCGCCCGGCTCACCTGGAAGAAATCACGGCGATTGGGGCCGTGCCTGGTTATGCTTCGCCGGTGGGCCTGCCTGCCAATAAAAACGTCATCATCATTGTGGATGATACCATTCCCACTTCGCCCAATCTGGTGGCCGGGGCCAACGATGCGGGCTATCACCTGCGTCATGTGAATTATGGCCGTGATTACAGCGCAGACATTGTGGCGGACATCGCGGCCGCGCAGGAAGGTGATGGTTGTCCCCGTTGCGGCACACCGGTCTACCTCTCCCGTGGGGTGGAAGTGGGCAATATTTTCAAACTGGGCACAAAGTACACAGCGGCTCTGGGTGGCAACTTCGTGGACGAAGACGGCCAACTTAAACCGGTCATCATGGGGTCGTATGGCATCGGCGTGGGCCGGTTGCTGGCCTGCTCGGCTGAAGAAAACAACGACGACAAAGGGCTGACCTTGCCCATCAGCATCGCGCCGTACCATGTACATCTGGTAGGCATGGCGAAAATGGAAAAAGAGGCCGATCAGGTGTATGCGCAGTTGGTGGCCGCCGGGGTTGAGGTGCTGTTTGATGACCGGGATGAAAGTGCCGGGGTGAAGTTCAACGACGCCGACCTCATCGGTTTGCCCATCCGCCTGACCGTTGGCTCACGGGCCTGGAAGGAAGGGGGCGTGGAGATGAAACTGCGCCGCAGTGATGAGCGCACCGTCCTGCCCCTGGATAACCTGGTGGGTGGGGTGAAGGCCCAGATTGACGCCCTCTTCGCCGAAATCCAGGCTACCCTCATTCCCGTCCCGTTTGAAGCGTAAGATTTTTGTACACGGATTTCACGGTAGGCACGCCACGAAGTGATGAACACGAATGGGTTTTGTCCGTGAAATCCGTGTATGATTATTGTGGAGGTGGATGATGAGTACCAAAGAGTTACTTGTTTCCCAAATAGACGGATTGAGTCAGGATGAATTAGAAGAAATATATGCTTTTGTGAAGCAGTATTTAGCTTCACGCAAGCAAGAAAAAACACGCCCCGGTTTTTTAGAACGCTTAGGGAAAATCCAGATTGATGGCCCAGAAGATTTTGCCGAAAATATTGACCTTTATTTGAGTGGAGAAAAGCAAATTGTCCCCGCTGTTCATTGATACGGCTTATATTATTGCGCTTGTTAACCGCCGAGATAAATATCATCTACAGGCACAGAGTCTGGCAAAACAACATGCGCATACCCCTTTGGTGACAACAGATGCTGTTTTATTGGAAGTTGGCAATGCGTTAGCCCAATGTTTCCGTGTTGAAGCTGTCGCTATCATTGAGCAATTCCTAAAAAACCCGGAAATCGAGGTCGTTCATTTAACCCCACAACGATTTGCTTCAGCTTTTGCTATCTACAAAAAATATGTAGACAAGGAATGGGGATTAGTTGATTGCATTTCCTTTGCCGTTATGCAGGAAAGAGGCATTCAACACGCCTTAACATCCGATCACCATTTTGTTCAGGCTGGTTTTATCGCTTTGATGACGAGTGAGGCGAGATGAAAATAGTTTCGATTGTGGGTGCGCGGCCGCAATTCATCAAAGCCGCTCCCGTTAGCACCACCCTACGCCAGCAGTTCACCGAAATCCTGGTTCACACCGGCCAACATTACGATCACGGCATGTCGGCGGTCTTTTTCCAGGAGCTAGGCATCCCGGAACCGGAGTACAACCTGGGCATCGGCTCTGGGTCGCACGGGCAACAGACGGGACAGATGTTGGCGGCGATTGAGGCGGTGTTGGTGCAGGAGAAGCCGGATTGGTTGCTGGTGTATGGGGATACGAACTCCACGCTGGCGGGGGCGCTCGCGGCCGCGAAACTCCACATCCCCATCGCCCACATCGAAGCCGGGCTACGCAGTTTTAACCGCACCATGCCCGAAGAGATCAACCGCATCCTCACCGACCATTGCTCTACACACCTCTTTTGCCCCACCCAGACCGCCGTAGACAATCTGGCGACCGAGGGCATCCACAAGGGCGTTCACCTCGTCGGCGATGTGATGGTAGATGCGTTGTATTACTTTCTGCCCAAAGCAGAAAACTCCCCCATTTTGAGCCAAAATCAGCTTGCCCCCCAGGAATACGTTCTGGCGACCATTCACCGGGCCAATAACACTGACAGTGCCGAAGCATTGGCCCAGGTGCTGGCCTGTCTGGAGCAAAGCCCCTGGCCTGTGGTCTGGCCGATTCATCCCCGCACCGCGGCCGCACTGCACCGTTTCGCCCTTACTCCCCCCACCAACGTCCGGCTCATCCCCCCGGTGGGCTACCTGGAGATGTTGGCGTTGGAGAAAAACGCCCGCTTCATCCTGACTGATTCCGGCGGGGTGCAGAAAGAGGCGTATATCTTTGCCGTGCCCTGCATCACTTTGCGTGAGGATACGGAGTGGGTGGAGACGGTGGCCCAGGGGTGGAACACGCTCACGGGGTCGGATGTGGCGAAGGTGGGGGCGGCTCTGGCGCGGCCGCGCCCCGACACCTTGCCGCTACCTGTTTTTGGCGACGGCGCGGCCGCGGACAAAATCGCTTACCACTTGAACCAATGAAGACCCAGCGTGAATATGCTACAATCAACGCTGAATCCGGGAGAAGATAACCACCTTGATTGGAGAGTGTAACATGAGCGAGAAAATAATCGGTCGCTACATCATCACCGATCCCCAAATTTGTCATGGTAAGCCAACGTTTCGCGGGACACGAATCATGGTTTCTCAAGTTTTAGATCAGATATCTAAGGGAATGGCCTGGGAAACGATTATCGAAGAGTGGAACGGCAAAGTGTCACGGGATGCCCTGGCCGAAGCGGTGCGTCTGGCCAGTCTAGCTTTTGTTGAACATGCGGACGACTATACCTTACAACGGCGTGGTTCAAAAATCGCTAAACGGTGCTTAACATTTTGTAGGGCGATTTGGTAAATCGCCCAGTGGACGATTTGCCAAATCGTCCTACAAATTTGTAAAACTGACTTGAACCACGCCCTTACAACCAATTCCGGCATGATTATTATTGACGAACACTTTCCTGAAAGCCAAAGACAGATTCTACAGAAATGGCAGGTTGCCTTTCGGCAAATAGGCTACGAGACAGGAAGAAGTGGAATGAAAGACGATGAAATCATTCCCTACCTGTTGCAATTGCGTTAGCCCACCCTTTTCACACTAGATGCAGGTTTTTTCAGGCGAGTGTTATGTCATTCCAAATACGGCCTCTTTTTTCTGGATGTGGAGCAATATGAAGCGGCCACATTCATATGTCGTGTTCTCCGCCATCCGGCTTTTGATACCCATGCCAGGCGTATGGGTTATGTGGCCCGAGTTTCGCATACCGGATTCAGTGTGTGGACAGTTAACAGTGAGAACAAAACCCCAATCAATTGGTAAGCGGCGCACTTTCAGCCAATTATTTCTGGCATTTACTACAAACTGAACATGACCCTGTCGCTTCTCTGGCCGCCACACTTATCACCCCAGGCACAGACCACCCAAATGTCGTTGAGCGACGCGGCCGCGCGTGATTTGGGACTCGACAAAATAGTTGCCGCCATTGCCCCGGAACGTCAGTACCAACCCTTCTGCACAGCCATCCTACGCCAACTGAATACCAACAGAGAGGTCATTCAGTATCGTCAGGCAGTTCTGGCTGACCTCATGGCGCATCCCCGCCTGATGGAGCAGTTAGCCGACCTGTTGCCCCAAATTGACGACCTGGCCTCGTTCCGCACCGATCCCTTTTTCCCCGAAAAGACAGTTTTACATGAGGTGAGCTGGCGGCTGGGTGAATTGGAGAGTATGGTAACTTGCGTGACCAGCCTGGGTCGGATGTTCCGGGGGGTGGGCGAGGGGTTGCGGGCAGAAGGGTGGCGACAGTTGCGGGACGCGGCCGCGCAGATGGAACAAAATGACACCTTTCGCCAGTTAGCGCAGGAGTTACCTGGTCTGCTGGAACAATTACGAGCGGTGGGAAGCATCACCATCGGTGTCAACCTGGATAATTTGCTCCGCCCGGTTGAGGCCACCCTGATTGCCATCAACACGGAAAAGTTCCGGTCGTCCGGTTTTCTGCAAAAATTATTAGGGCGATCCAACGATGTCTGGCAAGGGTTGACGGAGTTACACACAGCCACTAACCGGGATGCCCCCATGAATCCGGTGACAAGCGATCAACGGCACGCGGCCGCGAACCCACTCCTCATCCCCCTCTTCCGCGACCTGGCCGACATTTTGGACAAAACCTGCAAACCCATTGCCAAAGCTTTGGAGCAATATACCCGGCTCAATGGGCAATTTCTCACCAGTTTACGCCACGAACTCCACTTTTATCTGGGCGCGGCCGCGCTCTACCGCCGTTTTCAGGTGCTCGGTTTACCGTTGTGCCAACCAGAAGTTGACCCGGTAGAAGATCGCAGTTGTCAGGTAGAGGCCGGTTACAACTTTAACCTGGCCTTACATTGGTTAGCGGATCAGGGTGTGGCCCGGCGTATTGTGCGTAATGGGGTGGGGTTTGGGGAACGCGGCCGCGTGTTCATCCTCACCGGCCCCAATCAAGGGGGCAAAACAACCTACCTGCAAGCCGTGGGGCTGACCTTTGTGCTGGCCCAGGCGGGGTTGCTGGTTCCCGGCACATCCGCCCGCATCAGCCCGGTGGATGGGATTTACACCCATTACCCGGTAGAAGAAGCGTTGGAGAAAGGGACGGGGCGGCTGGGGGATGAAGCCAAACGGCTCAATGAACTGTTTGGGCAGGCCACCCGCTACAGCCTGATTTTGCTCAATGAAACCTTTGCCACCACCAGTGCCGGGGAGAGTTTCTATCTGGCCCAGGATGTGGTGCGGATTTTGCGGCAGATGGGCGTGCGGGCGATTTATGCCACCCATTTGCATGACCTCGCGGCCGCGACCGACGAACTCAACACCACCACCCCCGGTGATGGTCAAATTGTCAGCCTGGTGGCCTCACCCATTACCACCGACGGGGACGGGAACCACCGCTCCTATACCATCCAGCCCGGCCCCCCGCTGGGACGGAGCTATGCCCGGGAAATTGCCACCCGTTATGGTGTTAGTTATGAACAGTTGACCGGATTATTGCAGAAACGGGGCCAACTGCCTGATCCCAAGGTGTGAATTTCTCCCCTTTTTTATCGGCTGGCCTGGAAATAATGCTCTAAACTGTGTACGCTTAGACCCGTATTCGTTCTGGGTCTGAGGGATCATACCCCCTCTCGCGGCCGCGCCGCGAAGATTGTGCCAGGCACGGGCTTGCAATCTGGGGTGATTTGTTGTATTATCTCAACAATTATTTGGTTGTATTATCCCGCACTGGCTCCCTTGAGCGTTTCCCTGCACCCACCTATCATTGTTGCCACCCATATGGCCCCATAAGAAACGCGGAGCATCGGCTAACACCATGCATCAGACAAACGGTAATCCGATCAACATCAAAGGCATACGCGATGGTCTGCTCTTCACCCTGGGGTCAGGCGCGGATGATAAGGTGTTGTCGGCCTTATTGACAGAACTGGCGGCCAAGCGGGAGTTCCTCAAAGGGAGTAAGGTGACGTTGGATGTGGGATCACGGTCGTTTAGCCGGACCCAACTCACCCAACTGCTCAAACAATTTAGTGAGGATGGCCTGGAGCTATGGGCCGTTTTAGCCGAGCGCGAAAGCACCCGGGAGTCAGCCCGACAATTAGGGCTGGCTACCCGTATTCCAGGTAGTGCCACTGACCTGGAGGGGCGGCATTTGCGGGAAATAATGGAGCCAGAACGAAACGCGGCCGCGGCTCCCCCCATCACTTCCTTGTTACTCAAAGAAACCATACGTAGCGGCCGCGCTATTCACCATGAAGGGGATGTCATCATCATTGGTGATGTTAACCCCGGTGCCGAAATCGTTGCGGGCGGCAACGTCATTGTCTGGGGACGTTTGCGCGGGTTAGTCCACGCTGGGGCTTTTGGCGACCATGGCGCCCTTATTTGTGCCCTGGAGCTAAACCCCACCCAATTACGCATCGCTGATCAGATAGCCGTTGCCCCTGAAGGTAAACGTAAAAACACCCAGCCAGAGCAAGCCGCTATTCGTCAGGGGCAAATTGTGGCCGAAACCTGGCCCACACGGGGATAAACCGTTATAGATTATGGCTTATTGGTAACCGCACCATCTTCCTCGCCAATAACCCATAACCCAAAGGATGAAACCATGAGCGGGAAAGTCATTACAGTCACTTCGGGCAAAGGTGGGGTGGGCAAAACCACCATCACCGCGAACCTGGCGGTGGCCCTGGCTTCAATGGGCAAAAAAGTTGTGGCCATGGACAGTGACATCGGCCTGCGTAACCTGGATATTGTCATGGGACTGGAAAACCGCATCGTCTATGATTTAGTAGATGTGGTTGAGGGGCGTTGCCGTCTGCGACAGGCCATGATTCGCGACAAACGCCTGCCGGAGCTGTATCTTATTCCAGCCGCACAAACGCGTGATAAAACTGCCGTCAGCCCTACCGATATGGTCGTCGTATGTGATCAACTCCGGGGCGAGATGGATTATATTCTCATTGATTGCCCGGCAGGGATTGAGCGAGGCTTCCGCAATGCCATTGCGCCCGCTGATCAGGTGCTCATCGTCAGTAACCCAGAAGTTTCTTCTGTGCGTGATGCTGATCGCATCATTGGTCTGGTAGAAGCCGAAGAAAAAGGGCCAGCCCGACTCATCATTAACCGGCTCAAACCGGCTATGGTGGCCCGTCAGGAGATGCTTTCGGTGCAGGATGTCTTGGAAATTCTTAATATCGAACTGGTTGGGATCGTACCTGAAGATGAGTCTGTGGTGATTTCAACCAATCGGGGACAACCGCTGGTGCTGACAGGGCAAAACGGAACCAGTGCCGGGCAGGCATTTCGCAACATTGCCCGACGGTTGGATGGCCAGGATGTGCCCTTTATTGATTTGAGCCATAAAGAAAACTTTTTAGACCGGCTAAGGGTTTGGGTTAGCGGCCGCAATTAAACACACCCTCAGGAGCACGCCGGGGGCCTGTTTATCTGTGTCTCATCTATAAGTATCTGCGTTCCAATCATCAACAGGAGAAACGCCATGAGCTGGCTAACAAAACTGTTAGGGCAAAAGGAAAAAAGTAGCTCAGTTGCCAAAAGCCGGTTACAAATGGTGCTGGTACATGACCGCAGTCAAATTTCGCCAGGATTGATGGAGCAAATTAAGGACGATATTATCGCCGTTATCGCCCGTCATCTGGCTATTGATCCCGATCATGTTGAAGTAAACTTAACCAGTACCCAAACCGAAAGCCGTCTGGTAGCTGAAATTCCCTTAAAACCCAACGGGCGGCGCAAAACAACCGCTTACTCAATGGAGTAAAGTGATGTACTGTGTGTTTTGTTTTTCTTTGCGGTAGGGCCAAAATGGTGGCCTGATCCCCATGAGAGAACACAGCTCACGGTACACATAACGTAACTGAATATGCTTTCACGCACATCGGTTTGGCGGCACTTTGACCTCTGGTTATTGGCCGCCGTTTTAGTTTTAACCGCCTATGGCGTTCTGATGATTCACAGTGCCATTACCGGCGCACCTGAATTCGTCGGGTTAGATATACGGCAGGCGCAATTTGGCCTGGTGGGGCTGGTCTTGATGATAGGGGTGGCCGCCGTAGATTACCGCTACCTGACAGCCTCCCACTGGTATCTCTACATCGCCTTTTTGGGTTCACTTATTTATGTGGCGCTGGCCGGGGCGATTGGGAATGAGGTGCAAGGGTGGATTCAGATTACTTCTGCGTTGCGCATTCAACCCACTGAGTTTGGTCGTATCATCATCGCCATTACTTTTGCTCAGTTCATCATACATCATCAGCAAGAGATGAGCCGTTTTAGCAATACTGTTCGTTCTCTTGTCTATATTGGCGTCCCCATTTTTTTTATTTTTACCCAACCCGACCTGGGAATGACGATTATGTTTGGGGTGGTTTGGTTTGTCATGATCTGGATGGCTGGATTGCCGCTCTCCCATTTTGTTATTTTGGGTATTGTGGGGGTAGCGGGCATTGTGGCGGTGTTTCCTTTTCTGGCCGACTATCAGAAACTCCGTTTGCTCTCTTTTGTGACCCCCAATGCGGAGTCCGAGATTGTGCGGGAGCAGGTGTTTAATGTGGATCAGGCGTTGATTAGTGTGGGATCTGGCGGATGGTGGGGTAAGGGGTATTTGCAGGGAACACAAAGCCAATCGGGTTTTTTGCGGGTACAGCATACAGATTTTATTTTTTCTATGCTCACAGAGGAAATGGGTTTTTTCTTTGGCTCATTTTTTGTGTTACTTCTGCTGGGGTTTATTATGTGGCGGATTTTGCAGACGGCGCACATGACACCTGATCCGGCGGGTCGGCTTATTTGTGTGGGCATTGCCGGGGCTTTTTTCTTTCAGACAATGGTTAATGTGGGGATGAATATGCGGTTATTGCCGGTTACTGGTTTGACATTACCTTTTGTTAGTTATGGGGGAAGTTCGCTGTGGTCGCTGATGGCGGCGATTGGGGTGGTGCAATCGGTGCGGATGAGGCACAGAAAGCAGGAGTTTGGCTAGTACAACCTGGCGAAAATAGAAACCAGGTTTTCACATCTCCAGGCAGGCTTCGGCGGCGAGCCAGAATAGTTTTTCCCGCAGGCTGGTTTGTTTGTGCCAGTGGCGGGAGTCCCAGGTCTCACTGCTCACATCATCTCCCCCATAGAGAATTTGACCAAATTGTACTCCCCGGTATTGGGCTACGGCGAAGAACGCGGCCGCTTCCATTTCTACCATTAAACACCCTTCAGAACGACGTAACTGTACCATTGCCGGGGTTTCCCGGTAAATACCATCGGTGGTCCAGGTTTTTCCCCGCACATAGTCCACGTGATCTCGTTGGAGAATTTTTTCCAGGGCATTTATGGCGGCCGGGCTGGCTTGAACTTCACGACCAGGGGGTAAGTAGTGGTAAGATGTCCCTTCGTCTCGTAGGGCGGATGTAGGTATCATCAGGTGGCCCAGGGTGATGCTTTTGTCGAGTGCTCCGGCTCCGCCACAAGCGATAAATTTGCGGCCGCCGAGAGCGATGAGTTCTTCCAGAAACGCGGCCGCGCTCGAAGCTCCTACCGCCGCATGAAACACTAATAGCGGGCGGCCATCCACTTTTAGCTCATACACCGGTGCGACTCCCATCTCTGATCCTAACTTAAACACCTCTTTCATGCCGTGCGTAACTTTTAACGTTTCAATTACCTCCCGGAAGAAACAGATCACACCATGTTCTGAGATGCCCAATGGTTTGAGATGTTCCCAGGGGTTAATGACGGCCTTAACGAGCGGATCAAATTCTAAGATGGGATAATCGCGGCGTAAAGGTGAGGTAGGGGAGAGTTGCCAGTTCTGCGCCAGTAGAGCGAAGAGATAATGGTCTACATAATGATCATAGAGCCATTCTACCTGATGGTTGATTCCTTCCAGGGTAAACCCTAAACGCCGGGGAATCGCACAACTGCCGTTATTACCCGTAGCACAGGCGATTTCGACCCGGTTAAGTCCCATATCATTAAAAATGTGAGCAATAAGAGCACGGCAGGCTCGTGTCATCACACCTTGCCCTTGATATGCTTCACCTAGCCAATAACCCAGGCTGGTACTACGATTGCTCCAATTGATGTTATGGGTGCCAATGACTCCCACCAATGTGTCTCCCTGCCAGATACCAAACTGGTATGATTTTCTCGCTTCGGCGTGTTGGCAGGCCTCGTTGATGAATTTCAGGCTGTCACTCTCCTGGCGCACAAAGTTAAGCCAGGGAAGCCATTGTTGCAGGTGGCGCCGGTTGGCATCGGTCAGGGTGAAGAGCGCGGCCGCGTCCTCAGCCTGGAAAGGGCGCAAGGTTAATTGTTCATCTATGGCGATGGTGAGGGGAGAACTCATAGTTACTCTGGGGAATTTGTGGGGTTTGTATGCCAGATACTTAGTAATCGTTCAGAAATAAGATAGGTGGCGCGGTTAGGAGACCGGCCACAGCAAACCGCTAAGCTAAATACGGACGATTACTTAGGAAACGGTTGCGGGTAGCGTGAACAGGCCGTCCGCATCCGGCGGGAAGGGGAGTATGTTGGTTACGGCATCCAGGTTGAGGGGGCCATAAATGTGAGGAAACTGCTGTCCGGTTTCGTAACAATCTTCGTAAACAATGGTAGCCCGGACCTGACTGGCACTGATAACGAGTAGAATCAGATCTTCGCGGCCGCGGAACCGTTGATTCGCCACATACTCCACCTGGGCCACGGTAGAACAATGAATAAATCCCTCAGACGCCAGAGAGTCCGCCCTGTATTGGCCCTGCTGTTGGGCTTCTGCCCAGGCATCAGGTGTGGTGATGTGTAGAATAGTGGGAAAGATTATCATGACTGGATGGTAGCCAAATTGTCCAGCACAGCCTGTAAGTCGGCAGGCAGTTCGGCTTCAAAGGAAAGGTGTTGTTTATCAGAGGGGCGCAAGAAAGAGAGCGCGGCCGCGTGCAAAAAATGCCGCCCTAAGGGTAATGTCTGCTTGCGCCGACCATACACCGTATCACCCACAATAGGATAACCCAAAAAGGCCAAATGAACGCGTATCTGGTGGGTCCGCCCGGTATGAGGTTGGCACTGTATCAGGGAAAATGCCTCATAACTGGTAACAAGTTGATAACTCGTCTGGGCAGAGCGCGAGGTAAACGATTGACTGCGAATAACCGCCATCTTTTTGCGCTGGCGGGGATCACGGCCAATGGGAGCATCAATAAACGCCGTCGGCGGCTGAATATCCCCTTCTACCAGCGCCATGTATGTTTTTTCGATCGTGCGTTCCTTAAATTGCTTCTGCAAAAACCGTAACGCCTTATCATTTTTGGCAACCAACATCAGGCCAGAAGTGTCTTTATCCAACCGGTGAACAATGCCAGGGCGAATTTCGCCCCCAATGCCGGGTAAATCAGGACAATGAGCCAGCACCGCATGAACCAGAGTGCCCGTTTCATGTCCTACCGCCGGGTGAACGACCATACCCGCCGGTTTATTAATCAGCAAAATATCGTCATCCTCATAGCGAATATCCAGAGGAATTGCTTCTGGTTTAAGTTCTGTCACCACAATTTCGGGCAGGGTGACAAGAACCTGTTCGGGATGCTCCAGACGCAAACTGGACTTAACCGGTTGTCCATTGAGCTGAATATCCCCCTCTTTAATAAGTTTCTGGATTTGAGTACGGGAAAGATCGGGCATGGCAATGGCCAGCGCCCGATCCAATCGTTCGCCTATGGCATTTAAGGTAATTTCAATCGTTGACCGAGGCATAAGGTTGTCTCTCTGTGAACGTAGGCGAAGAATTGTCTTCTGAAGTTGGTTCAGGGGTAACGGCTCTGGAGCCGCCATTACCGGCTAGAGGCGGGTTTTGTTTTTTCAACCGTTGTTCTTCAAATGTTTCTAACAACATCAGGTAAAACAGAACTACCACCCCTCCCACAATGGAGGCATCGGCGATATTGAAGATGGCCGGAAAGGGAATTACGTCAATAAAGTCAGTGACGTAGCCCAGGCGTAAACGATCCACCAGATTGCCCAATGCCCCACCCAATTGCATCCCCAGGGCGATACGTAGCAGGTAATGCCCCGCATCCAGGCGACGGGTATAGACAACAATCGCTATGGCGACGACAAAAGCGATGAGGGTAAAGAATAAACTGCCAGTGGGAAACATACCAAAAGCCGCGCCCGTGTTGTGGATATGGGTAAAACGGAACAGGCTGGCCAGGGCTGGAATGGGGGTCATGCTCTCGTACACTTCCAGATTGGCAATAATAAACTGTTTGCTTAACTGGTCCATAACGAGCAGAGTTCCCGCCAATAGAAACGGGATCAGTTTCTGCAATAGGGGTGCAGGATGGAAAGAGGCGACAGTGGGTGGGATCGCACTTTGAACCAGGAAGGGGGCAGAGGGCATAGGAACAGTCGGCTCAGACACCCCCACTTCATTGGCGGGTAAAACGGGAGCCGTTGGTTCATTGCTTATCTCGGCCTCATCGGCCCAATTTGGGGTTAAATCTTTTTGTTCTTGTTCAGTCACGAAATATCCTTTTCTACGTAAACGTAGCAACAAGAGATTGATGGGAACGATGATGACTAAAATGATAACACGAATGGAGTTATCTGTCGTTTTTCGTGGCGATCAGGACGGTTGTACCACTGGAGTGTAGGGGAATGGGATGAATAATAACTGAGAAGCCCGCTTGCTCTAATCGGGTAATGAAGGGTTGCCACATTTTTTCATCGGGTTGACCCTGGATGGTGACGCGCCAGAGTAATTTTATCAGCCAGAATAGAGGCCCACGCCCGGTGAGATGGCCTTCAGGTACGATGATGAATTGTCCCCGCGGCCGCAATACGCGCCACACTTCCTGCAATGTTCTCCTGTCGGCAATGAACTCCGTGGGAAAGGTAGACAGCACATTGTCAAATCGTGCGGCCGCAAAAGGCAAGGCCAGAACATTGCCTCGTGCCAGAGGGATGCTGACCCCGGCCCGGCGCATATTTCGCTGGGCTATTCGCCCCATCGCTGGGGAAAGGTCCAGGCCAATGGGTTGGTACGCGGCCGCGTGTACATCTACCAATAAGTGTCCTGGCCCGTGGGCAATCTCCAACACCGTGCGCCCAGCCAAAAACGGCAATGCCGCCCTTTGCCAGGCCCGCCAGTCTCCCCATGATACAACCCAACTCACCGCGTCATACGTCCAGGCCAGTTCATTGTAGAGCCGACGAAAAGCAAATAAAATTAACTTGTACCAGATTGATTGCGCCATAATAGTTGATTTTAACCAGCAATTCTCATTTTGAACGGTAAGCGTTCCGTAATCCGCCCGGCGGTCAAACCACCGGGCTATCAATACCAAGCCCTACGGGCTAAGACAGCAGGCCAACGGCCTTCGTAACCATAGCCCGGCCCGTTTTACGGCCAGGCGGCCTCGGCATTTTTAGACGTTCAGGCCAAATTGAGAATTGCTGGATTTTAACAGAATGGGGAGCGCATGACGGTAACTATTCCGTTGAATCAATTCATTTGCCAGGCTCGCCCGATCATAAAACGACCGGGTTATCATGACAAATTGCCCCCGTATCTTCTCAATATTGGGGAGAAAACGAGGCCTGAGCTTATCGAAGGCCGTTGGTTGCGACAGGCTCAACCCACTCTACCACGCTTTATTGACAGTTGTTCTCAATTTAGCCAACAGTTTTAACCGTTTGACTCCAAGAGCACGCTCGAAAAATGGCCCAACCCGTAGAACAACCTTTCAGGCTGTTCGCCCTACACGTCCTCGAGGGCTGAGCTGGCCGAAGCCCGGTGCCGCCTGCGACAGGCTCAGGCAGAGCCGTACCCACCTGTATAGAGAGCGCAAAGCCTGGAAAAGCTGTGCTACGCCCAGTTGACCATCGGGCGGATCAACGGAACGTTTATCGTTCAAAATGAGAATTGCTGTTTTATTGAGATGCTACTTGCCCACTTTAAAGGACTTTCCACAACATATACACGAGGAAATCATGCCTATTCAACGTATTGCCCTTAATACTGGAGGGGGGGATGCCCCCGGTTTGAATGCGGTTATCCGCGCTGTCGTTTTATCCGCCCTCAATCGAGGGTGGGAATGTTTGGGGATTATAGATGGGTATAACGGCATTATGCGGCCGGAGGAGTATCCTAACGGCTGGTATCGGCCGCTGACGCGAGACAGTGTGCGGGGCATTACCCACGTCGGGGGGACGATTGTGGGCACAACGAACCGGGGCAACCCGATGAGTTTTCCCAGGCAAGGGCCAGATGGGAGCTGGCAAGAGGTAGATAGAACATCTGAGGTCGCGGCCGCGCTCCAATCTGCCGGTATTGATGCCCTTGTCGCCATTGGTGGGGATGGCTCACTTAGCATTGCCCATGCCCTGGCCCAAAAAGGCGTGCGGGTTGTTGGTGTGCCCAAAACGATTGACAACGACCTTGATGAAACCGTGGCTACCTTTGGTTTTGACACCGCCGTGGCCGTAGCTACCGAATGCCTGGATCGTCTCCACTCAACCGCCGAATCGCACCAACGGGTGATGGTAGTTGAGGTGATGGGGCGTTATGCCGGGTGGATCGCCCTCTTTGCCGGAGTGGCGGCTACGGCTGACGTGATTCTCATACCAGAGATCGCTTATGACATTAATCAGGTAGCGGCTAAAGTCAAACAACGGGATGCGGCCGGGCGCAAATTTTCCATTGTGGTAGTTGCCGAAGGGGCTAAACCACGGGGAGGCGTTTTGACCATTCAGGGGAAAGCCATTGGGCAGGCAGAACGGCTAGGAGGTGTGGGACATAAGGTCGCGGCCGCGTTAGAAGAGTTGACCGGTAAAGAAGCACGGGTGGTACAACTGGGTCACTTGCTTCGTGGGGGAACACCCACAGCCACAGATCGGTTATTATCATTACGATTCGGCGCGGCCGCGGTCCGCGCTTTAGCCGAAGGGTATTCCAACATCATGGTCGCCCTGGATCCCCCCACCGTGCGTTATGTCCCTCTGGAGCGTGTGGCTGGGCGCATGAAAACCGTCCCCCTGGATTGTGACACCATGCTCACCGCTCGTGAGCTGGGTATCTCCTTTGGTGATTGAGGTAGGTACCCGCAATTTTGCCCTACCGACATTTTTCGCCCTGAACGGTTACAACGAAGGGTTCAGGAGTGCCCGAATCGCGGCCACATCGTGAGTGATTTGGGTTTTGAGGGCGTCCAGGCTCGAAAATTTATATTCGGGACGGATATGGCTGATAAATTCCAGCGTTATCTCTTGTTCATAGAGGTCGCCGCTATAATCCAGGAGATGAGCTTCGATGGTCAGGTTTTGGCCGGAGACAGTGGGACGTACCCCCACATTGGTCGCGGCCGCGAAGCGTTGCCCATTCACCCAGGCATAGGTAGCATACACCCCATTACTAGGCACAAGCTGTTCTGCCCATACGGCCAGATTCGCTGTAGGAAAACCGATGGTGCGGCCGCGTTCTTGCCCATGGAGCACCTTCCCCGTAAGCCGATAAGGGCGTCCTAAACAACCCGTCACCACATCCATCTGTCCCTGAGCCAACGCCTGCCGAATGCGACTGCTACTTACCCGCTCCCCTTGCCACATGAGCAACTCACCCACATGATGCACTGTAAACCCTTTGGCCTGGCCTTGGGACTGAAGGAATTCATAGTTGCCTTCACGCCCATGCCCCAGAGAAAAATGTCCTCCCCACAAGGCTTTCATATCCAGGTATTGTATTAACCTATCCACAAACACGGCCGCCCGAGTCATACGCGTGGCTTCATCAAAAGGGCAGGTGATGACCAGATCAAGGCCAAGATTGTCCAACAAGCGCACCCGTTCTTCCTGCCGTGTCAGATAATAACGACCTGGCAATTGTTGGATATAAACTGCCGGATGGGGGAAGAAGGTGAGGACAGCCGAGCGGGCCTGGGCGGCGTGTGCGGCCGCGAGCATTTGTTGTAATAAGGCTTGATGACCCAAATGCACCCCATCAAAAACTCCCACGGCCACATACGTAGGGCGATCCGCTGTTGCTTGATGCAGGTAAGAGAGATGTTGAAAAGCAGAATGATGTGCGATTAGACCCACAGATGTCACCATTGGATATTGCTAAGAAATCGTCCGTATTTAACTTAGCAATCGTTCGTTTTTAACTTAGCGATTTGTTGTGGCCGGTCTCCTGACCGTGCCACCCAATATAATTTTGAGCGAACCCAGATAATCGTCCAAAAGACCCCAATGCCCGTTCATTCATTGGGACGGGGCATGATTCTAGCAAATAACCCCACCAATAACATATCGCGGCCGCGTTTGACATAAGGCCATTGCTTCCTTGGATTTCCCCACCCTATTTGGCCCGTCAATCAGATTCCCCCGCCCGAATTTGAGAATCGCCCTGGTGCAACATAGCCATTTGCCACAGGAGTTCCCCATGGGTCTATGGCGCACCCAGTGGAATGAAAATCTGTAGGACAATTTTGTAAATTGTCCGGGCGATTTGCCAAATCGCCCTACATTTTCGTAGGAGTTCCACGGCTTTAACCATTAGCAAAAGCCAGGAAACATTCACATTGAGAATTGCGGCGTAATAATGACCGTGGAAAGTTTGGTAGTTTCAGAATGGGGGGATTGGAGTGCTACTCACCATCGCCGTCTGGTAGAAACATTTTTTCCACCTGCCAGCGGTCTTGCCAGGGCGAAAAGACCCCCAGGAAGCGGCCGCGTTCATCATAGCCTCGTACAAACAAGGCGGCTGGTTGGCCAGGATCCCGTAAGGGGCGTTGCCCTTTTTGTAGCATGTCTGCCTGAATGGCCGTCAGGTGAAGCGGGGGTAGGTGTTGCACACATGTCTCTGAGGGCAAAAGATGGGAGGACCAGGTGGTGGTTGTAAGTGTGGAGAGAGGCGCGGCCGCGTCTACAGCAAATGTGCCAATTGCCGTGCGGCGTAATGCCGTCAGATGTCCCCCACACCCCAAAACCTCACCCAAGTCATAAGCCAGAGAGCGAATATAAGTACCAGCCGAACAGACAACACGCACCGTCAAGTCCGGTTTGTGCCAGTTCAGAATTTCCAGGTTATAAATCGTTACCGGACGTGGTTCCAGGTCAACTGTTTTGCCCTGACGGGCTAATTTGTAAAGAGGTTGACCCTGTTTTTTTAATGCTGAATAGAGTGGGGGAACTTGCTGAATATTGCCCTGGAAGGTTTTGAGCGCGGCCGCGATCTCCTCTGCATCTCCTGTTATCGGCCTTTCCTGCGTGATACTTCCTTCGGCATCATACGTAGCCGTATTTTGCCCCAGTCGGATAGTACCCACATACGTTTTGGGTTGACCCACCAGATACTCAATCAACCGGGTAGCCCGCCCTAAACAGACCAACAAAACCCCCGTAGCCATGGGGTCCAATGTTCCGGCATGCCCTACCCGTCTGAGTTGGCTCAGCCGTCTGATTTGTTGCACAACATCATGAGAGCTAAGGCCACCAGGCTTATCAAGCACCAGCAACCCTTCAGGAACGAGGAAGAAACTCATTTGGTCGGCTCCGTATTAGGAGTTCCCATTTGATCCAAACAGACGCTTTTGTTCGCGGATTGTCTCCAGCCCCAGGCCAACCACCAGATGTTCCGCATTGTTGAGCGGCATATCCAGTGTACAACCGGCGGCTAAAGAATGGCCCCCGCCACCCAGATTCGTTGCCAACATAGACACATCAAATGGGGGGCGACAACGGAAACTGACGATAGTACGACCATCTTCGGTTTCCTGTAATACGGCTCCAATCGCCGCCTGTTCTGTATCCCCTAACATGTTCACCAGCCCACTACTTGAGGCACTCATGTAGCCAATGGCTTTTTGTTCCTCGTAAGTAAGCGTTGTCCACAAAAATCCTTCCTGGAATCTCATGTGGTTGAGACCAACTTGCCACAGGTACAGGTTTGTAATGGGTTTAACTGTGAGAGATTTTTGGGTGATGGTGTTTAAATCGGCACCCGCTTCAATGAGCGTCGCGGCCGCACGGAGTGTATGAGGTGTAACACCATTCGTGCGGAAGCCCAATGTATCTGTCACCAGCCCGGTTAATAAACATTCCGCCAACGCCTGTGATAAGGAAACACCTAACAAGGGCAACAAGTCGTACAGGATTTCCACGGTGGCATTTGCGTCCGTATCTATCAAATTAATGGTGCCAAAATGGGTATTGGTGACATGGTGATCAATGTTGATCACATCTGGTTTCGGTGTAGGCAAATCGGCAAACACTTTCCCCATACGCGATTCATCCCCACAATCCAGAGCAATAATCAGTCCTGGTGGCACTGTAGGTGCAGACTGTACCTGATTAGCCAGGGGAAGGTAACGAAAACGGGCAGGAACATTATCTTCACAGGTCAGTTGCGGCCGCTTGCCTAACTGATGCAAAATCAAACCCATCGCCGTCATGGAACCAATTGCATCACCATCTGGTGACACATGAGTCACCAACATAATATTTTCTGCCGCTAAGATTGTTTGCCTGATGGCTTTTGCCACTTCCAAAGCCTGCTCCTAATACAGCAACCCCGTGTTCACGCTTAGAGAATCGCTAAGCCACAATGGTAGCTGACTACTGCGTCTTATCCGCCAAAACACAACACATAATTATTCCTCTTCATCCGCTACAACGTCATCCGTAACGACAACCTGCGGCGGAATGTCGAGTGTGTCTAACAAAGCATAAACCCGATCCGCCTGCGCCTGTGAAGGATCCCAGTGGAACAATAATTGGGGTACTGTGCGCGTATGAAGTTGATGTGCCAATACACGGCGCATGAAACCACTGGCCTTACGTAAAGCCGCCAATACTTCTTCCTGGCGAGACTCATTGCCTAAAGCATTAACGTAAATGTGAGCCATTTGTAATTCCCGGTCTACCGTCACATCCGTTACAGTAACCAGTTGCAGGCGTGGATCACGCAACTCGCGCAGAAATAACTCTGCCACAATGGTCTGAATTTGCTCTGCAATGCGCTGTTGCCGAATATCACTCATTAGTTCGTTGCCCGTTGTAATTCATAAAACTCAATGATGTCACCCTGTTGATAGTTCTCACAATCCTCAATACTGACACCAAACTCAAACCCGGTCCGAACCTGGCGGACACTTTCTTGGTGATGTTTCAGGCTTCCCACCGCACCATCAAACACCAATGTACCGTTGCGGATGAGACGGGCTTTGGCATTCCGCCGTGCCTCACCCGTACGCATATAACAACCGGCAACCACGGCTGATTTTAAGTCGAATACTTGCCGTACTTCGGCACGCCCAATAACCACTTTTTCAAACGTGGGGGCCAACATACCCTTCATGGCCTTTTCTACGTCTTCGAGTAATTTGTAGATAATGCTGTAATTATCAATTTCTATTTCAGCATTTTTGGCGGCAACACGTGCACCCGCATCTATGTCCGCATTGAACCCCAAAATCACGGCGGAGGAAGCGGATGCCAGCATAACATCATTTTCGGTGATGTTGCCAGTATTGGCATGAAGAATCTCCAGGGAAACTTCCCCCCCTGTATTTAATTTGTTTAATGAATTGACCAATGGCTCCAGAGATCCCTGCACATCTGCTTTGACAATAAGCCGCAGTGTCTTGGTATCCCCTTCTGTCATTTGAGCAAAGAAATCGTCCAGGCTGGCCCGTCGGGGGCGCTCTACCGGTTTAGCTTTTTGCTCTTGTAACTCTACGACTAAGCGTCGGGCTATTTTCTCATCCTTCACAACCCGGAACTGTTCACCTGCGCCAGGAATACCATTGAGTCCAGATACGGAAACGGGGGTAGAGGGGCCAGCGGAGTCTACTGTGCGGCCGCGGAAATCATGCATTGATTTAATTCGCCCGTAGAAATCACCTACGAGCATCGTATCCCCTTTATGCAAGGTACCATTTTGAACCAATACATTAGTTACAGCACCACGCCCTTTACTCATACTCGCTTCCAACACCGTCCCTGTAGGTGCGGCTGACGGGTTGGCACGGGGTGATAACTCTTCTGCTGTCAGCAAAATTGCTTCCAACAGATCTTCCATTCCCGCTCCCGTACGCGCTGAAACAGGAATCACCAGCGTGTCCCCATCCCAGTCATCCGGAATCAAGCCAATATCACTCAGTTGTTGTTTAACCTTGTTAGGATTAGCATTGGGCAAATCAATTTTGTTCATCGCCACAATAATGGCAACTTTGGCGGCCCGGGCATGATCAATTGCCTCACGCGTTTGCGGCATGACCCCGTCATCTGCCGCCACTACCAGAATCGCGATATCCGTTGCCCGTGCTCCCCGTGCCCGCATTGCCGTAAAGGCTTCGTGGCCGGGTGTGTCTAAAAAGGTGATAAGCTGTCCATCGCGTGTTACCTGATACGCACCAATATGTTGCGTAATTCCCCCTGCCTCTCCAGCGGCTACCTTACTTTTGCGGATATAGTCTAACAAAGAAGTTTTGCCGTGATCTACATGCCCTAACATTGTAACGACAGGGGGACGTGGCTTAAGATTACCTTCTCTTTCACTGGCCAATACCCGCCGCCATACGGGTTGCTCACTTAAATCCTCTTCTATTTCGGGTTCTTCCACATGAATAGGAATAAGTTCATAACCCATGTCAGCGGCCACAATTGCGGCCGTATCAAAATCAATCTGTTGATTGATATTCGCCATGATCCCATTACTCATCAATTCTTTGATGACATTAATGGGACTGACATTAATCAGAGTTGCCAGTTCACGGACGGTAATGAATTCGGGTATTTCAATTGCTGTTTTCGTTTGTGCCATTGCTCTTTTCCTAATATCCAGGCAGTGCGGGCTATCTCTAATCAGCATCAAACCTGACGAGACAAAAAGCTCGCCAGGTTTGGTAAGGGTTCTATGGAACTGGTTTTCGGTGCCTCAAGGAGAACAACGGGGCAAAACGGTGACTTAAATAGCTGTTAGAGACTGCTTAATGCGAGTCGTTGTTCAGCCAAGGCAGTTTTGGTTTCCTGAGGAATGCTGATTTCTAAGGCGCGGTCGAGTAATTGGGTAGACTGCATTTTGACCCAACAATCCGGGTTGTCACACACATAAGCCCCGCGACCGTTTTTCTTGCCCGTGGGGTCCAGCGAGATGATCTGCTCCGGGGTACGCACAATCCGCATCAGACGTCGTTTGTCTGTTTTGGCCCGGCAAATGACGCAGGTACGTTGCGGTACATGACGCGGCCGCGTTGGTTGCGCCTTCTTTCCACTCATCGTACTGTATGAGAGATGGTATATTCCTGATTGTCACTGCGTTACCTCAGAAATACACCACATATAAGTTTTGTTAAAAATCGTCAAAATCTTCGAGACTGAATTCATCCCAGTCCCGCCGACGATTACTCTTTCGTTTACGTTTCACCACCGTGCGGCCAGCATTTTCATCATATACCAATTGCTGACCTTTCTTTGGTTTCTTGCGATCATCATCCTTATCATCCGTAGGACTGGGAGCCGCAACAGGACGTACCACCGTGACCGCTGGTTTGGCGGTGGGTCGGGTAGGGGGTGTCTTTGCCGGGGTTGGGGTCGGTTCGGTCTCCACCAGAGATTTACTCAGGTCGTCCAGGTCTGGCACACGCGGTTTATCCAGAGCTTCAATCGCGGCCGCGAACACTTCCGAACCCTCATCCTCACCCTCTTCAGCCTCAAACACCTCTACTGCTGGCGCTGTAACCACTTCCGGCATTGGTTCAGGCTCAATAACTTCATCTTCCTCAATGACAACAATCGGAGTCATCACAGGCGTTGAGATCGGTGCGACCACTTCCTCCGGTTCAATTACTTCTTCAACTTCCACCGGCTCAGGTGCCATCGTCTTTAACTTCTTCTTATAAGCTTCAACCGACACCTTTAAATCTTCCAACGCCTTATCCCCAAAACTGCGCATCTTCAAAAAGACATCATCCCCCAGTTCCAGGTTAAAGAGAATATCACCCACCGTCTCAATTTCATTGTCTAACAGAAGATTATGCACCCGCCCTGGCAAATCTAACTCGTCAATCGGTTGTTTCCAGGCAATCGCCGCCACACGCTTACGTGCTTCAGTGCGGTAATGGCGCACATCCTCATAAGAAGCCGTTCGGGCCGTGACAATACGCCCCTCTACCCCAACCACCAGCCGATTCATAAACATATAATCTTCGGCTGTAATCGGTCGGTTCGCTTCCTTCTTTGCCAGAATCTGCTCAATCCGTTCCAGCAATTCCTTATCTTTAAGGACAGCCGGATCAACCGCCACATGGTGCAAATTCTTTAACGATTCTTGCACCGCTTCAGTCATACTTTTAATGTCAATCCGCCAGCCAGTGAGCTTTGCCGCCAGCCGAGCATTTTGCCCCTCTCGCCCAATCGCCAGAGATAGTTGATCATCAGGCACAATAACCGATGCAGTTTTGCCTTGTTCGGGGTGCTCCTCTAAAAATACCTGCGCCACACGTGCCGGACTGAGCGCCTTGGCGATAAAATTCTTAGCATCCGCATCCCACTCAATCACGTCAATCTTCTCATCATTGAGTTCGCGTACGATGCTCTGAATACGCACACCGCGCATCCCCACGCATGCACCCACCGGGTCAACCCCTGGCTGAACCGCCTTTACCGCCACCTTAGAACGTCCCCCAGCCTCACGGGCAATACTCTTAATGTCTACCTGCCCGTTATAAATCTCCGGCACCTCTAACTCCAACAAACGGCGTAAAAGGTTCCGGTGATTGCGGCTCACATAAATTTGTGGACCCCGGTTTGTCTTCTTTACTTCTAAAACGTAGACCCGGATCTTATCATGAGGACGATATCGTTCACCATTGACTTGTTGGTTCTTCGGCAATACAGCTTCCGTCCGCCCCAGACCAATTGTGATATTTTGTCCACTAACACTTTGCACTGTGCCATTAACAATTTCGCCTTCACGGGCTGAAAAATCCTCATATAACTGATCTCTTTCCGCTTCCCGAACGCGTTGTAAAATGACCTGTTTTGCTGTTTGCGCGGCGATACGGCCAAAATTGCGTGGTGTACTATCCGCCATAATCAAATCTCCCGACTTGACCTGGGAATAACCCGCTCGTTTAGCATCGTCAATCGCTACCTCGGTAGATTCATTCATCACTTGATCCACCACTTCTTTTTCCGCATAAATCGTGGGTTCACCCGTGCGAGGATCAATCTCTACCGTTACCGCCTGCGTATTACTGGCATTGACACTCCGCCGATAGGCAGACACGAGGGCCGTCTTCAGCGCATCAATTACCACTTCCTTGGGCAAATTACGAGACTCACAAATTTCGTTGAATGCAAGAAGAAATTCGCTTTTCATTCTAGCCTGACCTTACCATCATAAAGATGAGTTTTCACTCCTAAAAACAAAAAAGTGGGGGAAACCCACTTTTTGCCACCAAACTATAGGGGACTAACCAACTGGAATTATAGCATGCTCAGGCAAAGATTCAAGGTGAATTATTCCCCCTTCATTTAATGAGCCGGGGAATCAATACCCACTTCCCAGGTAAATCGCTTGCGAAATTGTATGTTCAGATTATCTGGTACACAAGGTCGGCCTTTTTTCAAAGAAAGCTTTACCAGATCAAATGGGGTGGTTTACTTTTACCACCACCAAGACGATTCGTTACCGGAACCTCTCACCCCCATTGTGCTTACCACGGTCATAAAAGGACATTTTGTTGGCGGCAACAGATTGGATAAGCCCAGGCTGAAGACCCATCCCCCTACGATTTCCGATGGGAAAGGGGAAACACCAGGCGTGCCGGATTATCGAGCGCGGCCGCGCTCGATAATCCGACCCATGAAAAAGTTCCCCAAAGTAACCAGTTACGGCGAAAAAACAAAAAGACGGGCTTTTTCTGTTGACGAAACCGGCAGAATTGTTATACTTGCAATCCGGTGTGGCAAAAAACACCCCTTCATTAACATTGGGGCTAACATGCCAACGTAGCTCAACGGCAGAGCAATGCTTTTGTAAAGCATAGGTTATGGGTTCAAATCCCATCGTTGGCTCTGTACCGACAATTAAGTCGTCATAAACCTGGGTCAGTGTCCCGAGTGGCAAAGGGGGCGGACTGTAAATCCGCTGGCAATAGCCTTCGTAGGTTCGAGTCCTACCTGGCCCACCTTTTTGAAGAAGCAATGCTTCCTCAACAATGTACTCCCCCGCCCACGTAGCTCAGTCGGCAGAGCGCATTCTTGGTAAGAATGAGGTCATGGGTTCAAATCCCATCGTGGGCTTACTGCCCCGTCTGCCCTATCAGGGTAGCGGGGTATTCTTATGAATGGAGACTCCATTCCCCTGTTAAGCAAGTTGATTTGTAGAGAGGTTTGAGAAAATAATGGCCAAGGAAAAATTCGCACGTGAAAAACCACACTGCAACATCGGCACCATCGGTCATATTGACCACGGGAAAACCAGCCTGACAGCGGCGATTACCAAAGTGCTGGCGTTGAAAGGGAAGGCC
>JAGNBF010000049.1 GCA_018004935.1 Chloroflexota bacterium
TGAAGCCTGAGCACATCTGATCAAATAATGCCGGGCGTCCCGTTCTGCGGAACGCCCGGCACGTTCATTCGCTTACTGCACAGGCTGAGTGTCCGACAAGGTATTCACCGGGGTGATAGCGCCAGTCACCCCATCCAGGGTGAAGACATTCCACCACACACCATCACCTGTCGTTGGCACTGTGTATGTACCAATCTCTTGATCACCGCGATACACTCTCACGACTGCCCCGGATGCAGAAAGTGTGCCCCCGCTATTACCCGTGAAATTAAGCACGGCATAGGTGTAGGTTCCGCTACCGGCCAACTGTACAATGGTAATTGTTTCAGGCCCTTCGCCACTTACATCGTCCAGGTCTAACTTTACATTCTCGATGGTTAGACCTTTCACGTTATAGTCTATTCTCGTGGCACTTGGTAGCCACAGCGTCGAATCCAGATCGCTGGGGGCCGTTCCCCATGTGAGCACAATACGCAGTTCACCCGCGGCTAACTCCGGCGACAGGGCAACGGGTTGTGTAGTCGTTGCCCCCGCCACGATGGCGACCGCTTGATCGTTGACCGTAATGTATCCGCCTGCCGTCACATTCAGCACCTGATCGCCAGCGGGTGCGTCGGAAACGGTGTAATTCCCATTCGCATCGGTGGTAGCACAGAGGCTTGTGCCATTGATACATACCTGGGCGTTGGCGATGGCACTGCCAGAAACGGCGTCTGTTACCTGCCCTTGTAAGGTTGTGGGCGCAGGCGGGGGCGCGGCCGCAATATTTGCCCCGCCCTGGCAAGCATCATAGGGGTAAGCTGGTGTACCAACCCCACCCCAGGCCGCCCCGCTGTTGGCCGTGGCAAACGCATTGGTGTAATCAGGGGATTTGTAGAACACAACTTCGGTATTGTTCGGCAGATTGATCAGCACATTCACCAGATCTGAGACCGTAAACTCTATGACACGAGTCGGATTGGTCTGCAAAACAGCCCGGACGTACAGTGGTTTGTTCGCATCCAGGTAACTTTGTTCGACCTGTAATTTGACACAGGATGGGGTACGCTTTTCGTAATCAAAGTTCCAGTAGGAAAAGTGGCTCACTTCTGCGCTACAACTCCCGTCGCCTTCAACCGTTACGGTTCCTTCTTCTACCCAAAGCCCCGTGCTCGCATCATAAGACCACACGGTGAGAACTTCGTCGGGTCTCGGCTCGCAGGGGATAGAAATCTCGGCGGTTGCGCCATCGGCCAGGTTATATTCAGTGCCGCCCTCATCCGTAAATTCGGCATAGAACGCGCCTTCGCTCTCCATGTACACCGGCTCGCCATCCGTATTCGTACCGCTCATGTCGCCGACCATTTCTTCATTTTGCAGGTCATAGGTGTACATGTTCAGCGACACATCGCCAGCGGGCGGGTTGCCGTTTTCATCTACAAGCTGATTGGGGGCAATGTCAATCTGTGTGCCATGACTGTCTTCAACCGCCACACCATCGGCCGGATTAATCGTGAAGGTTTCAACGGGCTGGAATTCGAGGGTCAGGCTCTCCATGGCCGAACCGATGTGAATTTGGGAAATGGGCAGATAACCTTCTTTGTCGGCGTTGATCACATAGCGGCTGTCATCGGCACGGGGTACGGATAACTCAAAGGCCCCGTTGGCGTCGCTCTGGGCGGTCACGCCGTTGATGCTAATAATGACATCACCGAGAGCAGACATATCGGTCGCGGCCGCGTTCCCGGCCCAACGGTCACTCGGTGCGTCGCTCACCGGTTGATCAGTTGATTCGGTGGTTGGCGCAGGTTGATCGGTCTCACCTTCGCCCGTAACCGTCTCCTGCACATCTGAAACGACATTGGCGGCCTCTGTGGCAATGGCGGCCGGGTCCACCGTGCCACCACAGGCTACCAGGGCCAAAAGCGCAAAAAGCAATAAAACGATAAAAATCAGGTTCTTCTTCATGGAATGTCTCCTTTTGCTAAGTTGGGTTGACAGGTCATTCAAACGCTGGGTTGGAAATCTAAATGTATTTTCTATATTGGGTGCTTCCAAAACGCTTCCACACCGTCGTAGTGGGTGCGAAAGCTGGGGGGGTGGTTATAATTTGGAAGCGTTAAGCTCCAAACAAGAGGCAACCACAGAGCAGGCAGATTCAGGTGCGTCCCCGGTTTAGACCTGACAGGTTTCCGAAAACCTGTCAGGTCTAGGCGGTGCTTATTTTTGTAGGACGATTTGGTAAATCGTCCACTGGGCGATTTACCAAATCGCCCTACATTTTCGCGGGAGGAAACGGTGAGAGAAAAGACCAGTGCTGGGCCAACAGAAATCTATACCGTGCAGAAGGGGGATCATCTAACCCGAATAGCCAGGGCTTTCGCCGCTGATGGGGCGATGGAACTGTCTGAGTTTGTGGCTGAGATTTACGCGCTGAATAAAGATGTGATTGGCAACGATAAGAATATCCTTCGCCCCGGCCAGGTGTTGCACATTCCTGTTGGTTCACGGTCAGGCGTTCTCGCGGCCGCAACCCAGCCCCACCCCATCACCGTTGGCGCCATCATCCACCTACAAAGCCAACTCCCCGACGGCGGCTATCTGGAAGCACGCGGCTCCGTTACCGATAAACCGGTGATCACCCAATGGCCGAACCCCCATATTCGCGCCTTTGTCGCCACCCACAAGAGCAAAAATCGGTCTAAGGGTTCCGGTAGTTGGAAAATTATTTCGGCCACGGGCAAACCAGAAGGCCAACCTTTGACCGATGGCGACACCATTTATTTGCTCAACATGAACCCCAACGTTGGTTATCTCGATACCTTTGAATGGGTCAGAAACCTGGGGCCATTTAAGCAGTACACAACGATGACCATCGGCGTATTTACATCAAACGTTCCCCGGAGAGGGGATGGTGTTTCGGGCATCTGGACGATTCGCTCGCAGGTGGGCAACGCCCCCAGCCAAAAGGAAATCGTAACGGGCGAAACGATATACCTGGAGAATTTGTTTCCTGGAGCCGGTTATCTCGTCGCCCATGGTGACGTGGCGGCCCATCCCATGTTCAGCGATTATGACGGTCAGCACCGGTTTGTGTTTACAACCCCGCTGAGGGATGAGGATAAGGTTGCCTACAGTTGGGCCATTACCTTAAGCGACCAGCCATCGGCCAAACAGTCCCATACCTACCATGTGTGGCAGGAGCAAGAGGGCACGTTGGTAGAAGCGGGTGCGTTCAGCTTCATGCTGCCGCACAACCAACCTATTCTCTCTCTGGATGTCCAATCAACGGATAAGGGGCAAACTTTTACCGGGGTGGCCAATAAGACGATAGCGGTTGACGGGGAGTGGATCGCGGCCGCGTACCAATATCGCGTCGTTGCTTCATCAGACAAGAATGAACCCCTCCATTGGCAGGTGGGGGGGCAGGTGGCCCAGCTCATCTTGGAACGAAACGAGTCCCAGGCCCGTCGCGTGGATGGTACGATTACCTATCCGGCACAAGGGGCTATCAAGTTTAAGGCGATTCAGGCTCTGGCCCTCAATTGGCAACAATTTTTTGAGGCCACGCTGTGGGAATCACGTATCAACAAGATCAATGTGGCCTTGCAAGCGGCCGGGTTGGAGCTTAAACACATTCTCGCCGCACCCGATGGTCTGAACGCGGCCGCGGACGAAATCACCTTTCTCAAAAATCAACTGGCCCACATGCAACAGCTACAGCTAGACATGGTCGCGTTTTGGCAACTCTTTAGCCAGGCCGCCATGAAACAGATCAACCCGTTGCATCAAAACGGTTTCCTGCCCCCCGTCCATCTGATCAAGGCCTGTTTTCAAGAATTTACCCGCGATTTTGAAATCATCCAGCGGGCCATGCAACAGCGCCGCTGGCTGGATGGGGCGGACGGGGAAAGCCCCAACAATGCCCAACCCCAAAGTTTGATTGTCACCGACAAATTAGCCGCTATGGCCCTGACCCCCTTTCAACATCTGATCACCGATTCGTCGGCGGTCATTCCCATCACCTATTTCAGCCAGAAAATACACATTCGCCGCCTGCCCTACGTGGATAAATTCGTCCTGGTGGGCATCACCTACGATTTATCCATAGATTCCTTGTTAGAGACTTCACTGCCTTTTGAGCTGATGGCGATTCCCCATGAGGTGGGTCACTTCATCTACCATCACGGCAAGCTAACGCCGGACAAAACCCATGCCTACACCTCGTTGGCCCAACTATGCGCGAGCGAAACGTTCTTGAATCACCCCTACCAGCGTTGGTTTGAAGAGATTTTTGCCGATTTATACGGCTGTATGGTGGCTGGCCCGCTAACGGCTTTAGGCTTATTGGCTTTGCTGGCGACCGGGGACAAAGAGCGATTGCTGATGGATGACGACGATCATCCCACCCCCATTTTGCGCCCCTTCTTCTTATCGGAAATGTTGCGGATTTTAAGTGACCGAAATGACCACTGGGACGCCGGGGCAACAACGGCTAAACCGTATGATTTTTCCGAGGTTGCCAAGAGTCTCGATGCCAATTGGACGACGATGTTGGAACGATGGGGTTTTGTGACGGAAGGGGTCACGGATGGTCGGCCCGCCAGAATTCAGATTCCCAGCCAGACCCAGGCCCATTGGGAAGGGTTCATCAATGTGGAAACGGCCATTGTGAATGTCAGAAAAATTATTGTGGCCTTTGTAGATGTGTTGAGTCACGCCTACCGCCAACGTGAAAAGAAACCATTGTTGCCCTGGTGCCAGGAACGAGGCGGGTTGGATGAGTACATCGAAGAAATCAAAGCCCTGCCGCGCTCCCAACGGCTGGCCGCCAAAAAAGCCGTCCTCTTGGCCGAAGCCAGGGAGCCAGAGCAAAGAAAACAGATCATCACCAACAGGCTCCCGGGTTTAGAGGAAAACCAGGACGAACTCAGTCGCACCGTCTTTCTGGACATCTTAAAAGGATGGGAAGACAGCGGGCCACATGTCACCGGCGGCCACGATTAGCACCCTACGAAACAGTTTCTTGTAAAGTGTACAAGAGAGAGGTTACACAGAGATTCACAGAGGAGGCACAGAGGTTCACAGAGAAGCATTTACAAATCTCCGTGTATCTCTGTGTCTTCTCTGTGCCCTCTGTGTTCCTTCTTCTTGATTCTGGCTTGTCCAGGTTAGGGAGTGTGGTGGAACTTATTGGAGCCGTTCGGCCAGGCGGGGATTGTTCAGGGTAAGATTTAACTGGCGGGCCTGTTGTTTGGCGTTGAGGCTTTGGGCCATGTCCCCCATTTCAGCATACAGCTGGGACAGATAGTAGTAAGAATAAGCCTGCTCAAACAGGTCGCCTAGCTCACAGAAGATGTCTAACCCGGCCAGGAGTAAGGGTAGCCCCTGGTGTGGCTCTTGTCTGGCCTGATGGAGCAGACCTAATTGCGTCTTCACCAGCCCTTCCAATCGCAAACTGCCCAAGATGTGGAACAGGTCTAAACATTCATATCCCACCGCCAGGGCCGCCTCAAACTGCTGTTGTTTTTTGTGCAGGAGGAGCTTTTCATAGAGCGCGGCCGCGTACTCCCCCTTATCCTCTTGCTGGCGACTGACCTTCAGGGCCTCCACCAGACACACCTCAGCCGCCAGATAATCTCCCGCCATGCTTTGCACCCGCGCCAGGTAACGCCATGTTTCGATGGTGGTAGACGACACCGGCAGTGGCCGCTGTAGGGCCAGCGCTTGTTCCAAACAGGTCTGGGCCGTCTGGAAATCACGGTTTTGTTTGAAGTGGTAAACGGCGATGAGGTTCAAATTTTTGGCGACCCCCAGTCCATCTTGCTCCTCGGCAAAAATTCGTTTCGAGGCCTCAAACTGCGCCAGGGCTTCCTCATCCCGCCCCTGTTCACTCAGGATACGACCATACAGATATTCGGCCTGGGCAATACCCAGGCTGTCTTCCCACCGGGTCAACGTCTGCATCGCGGCCGCAAGGTGATCCGTCGCGGCCGCATACGCATTCAACTCCATCTCAACTTCACCCAGGCGCAGGAGCAGACGGGCCAGGGCGAGGTCATCTGGCAGGGCCGCGGCCGCATCCAACGCCAGCGTCAACCCCTCCCGCATCTCATTAAACCGAATCTGCCGGAACCACGGCTCAGCCAACACCTGCACCCAATCCAACACCCACTGCCACTCGGCCAGGGAATGTGCTTTGGTTATCGCGGCCGCAAAATTGCGCCACTCCGGTTGTAACTCTGCATAATCGGCCCGGTGGTCGTGGGCGAATTGATAAAAGTAGCGGACAAACGCCCGGTTCAGTTCTGGGGTGCGGCTTGCCAGTTTGTCGGCCGCGAACTGGCGCACCAGGCTGTGCAAACCGTACCGTTCCGGCTCGTGCTGTTGTTGCAGGAGCGATTTTTCACCCAGCAAATCCAGGTCGAACGGGGTGGCCTGGGCTATCTCTGCGGCCGCGTCTGCCGTAAAGGTAGTGGGGAAAACGGACAGGGCCGCCAGCACCGCCTGTTCCCCAGGGGTGAGCAACTGCCACGAGGTCTCGAACACCGCCCGCATACTGCGATGGCGCGGGTCCACGTCGCGCAGGCGGGTGCTGAGGAAGTCGAGCGACTCACCGATAGATGCAATAATTTGGGCCAGGGAACGGCGGCGTACCCACGCGGCCGCGAGGGCAATGCCCAGGGGCGAACCATCTACCAGATCGCAGATGTGGTGAACCTGGGGCAGGTTGGCGGCGGTCACGGCAAAATCGTCACGGGCCATGCGGCCGCGGTCGGCAAACAGGGACGCGGCCGCGCTCATACCCGTTTCCCCTCGCGGCAACCCATCCAGCAGGATCACCGATTCGGCCTGGAAGTTGAGCGGCTCGCGGGAAGTCGCCAGAATCGCTACCTGGGGTGCTCGCCGCAACCATTCGGGAATAAAACCAAGTTCATCCAGGGCCACCTCGCAATTGTCCAGGATGAGCAACAGCCGTTTGTCGCGCAAGCGGGCCAACACCTGTTCCCCGGTCAACTGTTTGCCTGCCTGCCCCAACCCCATCACCTCACCCACCGCCATTTTGATGCGCTCGGTGTCCCCTTCCAGGGCATCCAGCGAGACAAACCAGACCCCATCGGGAAAGCTCAGCTTGACCTGCCTGCCCACCTCAACGGCCAGGCGTGTTTTGCCGATGCCCCCCGTGCCCACCAGGGTGATGAGGCGATAGGTGGGGTCAACCAGCCGTTGCAGGAGTTGGGTCTGTTCGGTGGTGCGGCCAAAAAACAGGCCGGTGGGTAAGGGCAAATTGTCCGGGATGGCGGCCTGACCGGGCACAACCAGGGCGTGATCAGAGATTTGTTGGTAGAGCTGTTGCGTCGCCGCCTCTGGTTCAACCCCCAATTCATCACCTAATTTTTCCGCGCACAAAACGTACTGGGCGAGGGCGGCATTGCGATCCCCCAGGTGGGCGTGCGCCTGCATCAAGGCGCGGTGGGCCGCTTCCAACCAGGGTTCCAGACGGAGTTGCCGTTGGGCGATGTCGAGCACGGCGGCCCACTCCCCCCGCGCCATTCGGGCCTCACGCAGAAGAGTCATCGCCTCTAACACCCTCTGTTGGACATGCTCGCGTTGGGCGATGAGCCAGGTTTCCCAGGTGTCGCTGGGGAAGTTCAGCCCGGCCAGGAACTCGCCGCGCACGAAATCTACCGCTTCTTGCAGATGGGCCAGGCAGGTGGGACAGCCCGCCAACTGCCGGTGGGGATGGCTCTCCACGGTGGTCAGGAGCCGCCCAAACTTTGTCACATCTACCCCGATGTCGTCGCCGGTGCGGAGCGTGATTTGTTTGCGGTCAATGTCCAACCAGGGGGGAATGGCGTTTTCGTCGCCTATGGCATCACGCAGGCGGGTGAGCCGGTTGCGGAGATAGGTGAGGGCTTCGGTGTCGGGGCGGTCTGGGGAGAGCAGACCGGCGAGGGTGTCGCGGCGTTGGGGGATGCCCTGATGGGCGGCCAGGTAGGCCAGCAACACACGCTCGGCATCGGTACGGAACGCGGCCGCGGCCGCGCCCACACGCACCTGCAATGGCCCTAACAACTCAATCCTCAAGATTCGCCCCTCTCTGAGGAGTAAGGCATCCCCAGATGCCGGTGGTGGTGCGCCGTTCGCACGTGGGCGTGCTCACTCCTCTCTATATCCGTGTTAATTCAAATCGTATCTATTCAGGTGCGAGAACTCATTCCCACGCTCGGCGTGGGAATGCCCTCTGGGACGCTCTGCGTCCTATAAGACGCGGAGCGTCACCGGGAGCATTCCACGCCGAGCGTGGAACGAGAGTAGGAAACAACTTGCCCTCACCCCCCAACCCCTCTCCCGATGCGGGAGAGGGGAGCAGTTCCCTCTCCCCAAGGGAGAGGGCTAGGGTGAGGGGCTGTACAGCCTTCCTTTGGGTGCGGTATGGGTGCGAGGCCCCCGTATTTTGTGGTCATCAACGCGGCTCCTTCAAAGCCGCAAGAAAAACCAGATCACATAACTCACGGAGGTCTCTCATGAAACAGTTCAAAAATTGGAAAGCCATTGTCGTTGCCAGCATCGTCCCCCTGCTTATCGCCCTGCAACCCGCCGTCACCTACGCTTGCAGTGTTGGCACACACACGGGCTGTTAAGGAATAGCAACGAAATAATCTGCTCAAGATTGGTTCAATCTTCATTGATTGAACCAATCTTCACCCAATATCAATTTGAACGTGGAACCTGTCATTCAGACAGGTTCTATTTGTTGGTGCTGGTTGGCACATCTAAATAGTTGACGATAGCCCTGGCACGTTCTAGAAAACGTGGATTTTGGATTTCTCTGGCTAACGCAACCGCTTCCGCACCATACTGTCCCGCTTCTTTGGCCCTGATTGTGCCTAAAAGCTCGGCCATACCAATTAGGGCATCACACTCAGCGTATCTTAAGTTGTTTTCGCGGGCGATTTTTAGCGCGTGACTGTACAGAGTTTGTGCCCGTTCGAAATTGCCTTGCTCCTTTTGGTTTTCGGCCAAGTCAATCATGGCCATTGCCGTTGAAGAGCGATTCCCGATTAACTCTGCAATGCGTAAGCCTTGCTCCAAATTTTCGCGGGCCAACTCTAATTCGCCCTGTAAATGATAATTTTTGCCGAGGTTAATGAAAATGTCCCCTTGCCCTACCAGATTGCCGCTGGTGGTGGCTAACTCAAGACCAAGTTGCAAATAATATTGAGCACCTAAATAGTCGCCTTGTTCAGTAGCAATTATGCTGAGGTTGTTGACTAGAGCGGATTGGCGATGGTGATCACCTAACTGCTCACAGATGACCTGTGCTTTCTCCCAGGCATCTTGAGCGGCTTTTAGCTCCCCTTGATGGTAGCAGACAAGACCAATACTGTTGAGACTGCCATTCAGGGCCTGGGCATTGCCTGTTTTTTGCCAGGCGGCACAGGCCTGTTGTAGATGATCGTGGGCGATGGTGTAGCGGCTTTGGATGTCGTTGATGATGCCCAGATGATGGTGACACCAGCCAATGATGAGTGTGGCGTCAATAGCCTGAGCAACGGTGAGGGCGTGGTTGAGTTTGGCCGCGGCCGCGTCGTACTCCCCCAACCGCCACAACGATTCCCCCCACAACACCTGGCCCATCCCCTCAGCCCACCGATCCCCCCCTTGCGCCGCCAGCTTTAATGCCGTTTGCACCGCTTGCATGGCCGGACGATATTGGCCGAGCCGGTTCTGGAACCGCGCCCGCTCCAACCCGGCATGGGTCGCCAGAGTGAGGCCAGCAGTTCCCCACGCCGTAGCCGTGCTGACGGTGGTGTGCATGATGGCTTCCGCTTCATGGGCCAGACCGCGCAGTTGATAATAAATCGAGAGTGAGGTGAGCGCGTCAAACAACAGGTCGGCTTTACCCTCGGCCAAACCCGTCTGCCAGGCCAGCCGCACATTGTCCATGTCTGGTTCAACGACGTTGATGGAATGTTGCGGCGCACTTTTTTGCAGGGGTTCGGTGTGTTGCGCCAGCAGGGTGAGGTAGTAGTGCGCGTGTTGGGATGGGGTTGGATCGGTGGGGGGCAGGTGCGCGGCCGCATACGCCCGGATGATGGGGTGAAGGGTGTAGCGATCAGTCGTGGCCTGGTAGGTTAATAACGACTTATCACCGAGCGCAGTGATTTGGTCTGCGGCCGCGTGTGTGATTTGTTGCGCGGCTGTCTGTGTAAAACCGCCCCGAAACAACGCCAGTCGCGCCAGACATTGTTGCAGGGCCGGGGTCAAGGTGCGCCACGACATCTCAAAAACAACATGCAGACCCCGATGGCGTTCTGGCACATCACGCAGAGAGGTGGTGAGGGCATCAAAACCATCACGCAAACGATCCGCCACCACCCGTGGGCTGGTATGGCGGGTTAAAGCGGCCGCCAACTCAATCGCCAGCGGCAACCCTTCTACCATCCGGCAGATGGTACGAACGGCGAGCAAATCATCCGCGGCCACCGGCTCATGTTGTTGTTGGGCATACCGCGCCCCAAACAGTTCCACCGCTTCCGAGGGCAATTCATCGCTGTCGCTGGGCGGATAACTCAACCCGTTCAAGGCCACCGTCCATTCGGCCCGCAGGCGTAACGCCTCCCGCGATGTCACCAGCAGTTGCACCGTTTCGCACTGCTGGATCATCTCCTGCACCAACTGAATCCCCCCCAGCAGATGTTCAAAGTTATCTAGCACCAGCAAAATCTGTTTGTATTTCAGGTGGTTGAGCAGTTGTTGGGCGGGCGTTTCTGAGCCAGTGAGCCGCATGTCGAGAACGGTGGCGATTTCTACGGCTATCGCTTCGGCCACATCGTCATCATCGGGGTCAATATCGGCCAGTTCCACCAGCCAGACGCCATCCGGGTATTGGCGCAGACGACTGCGGGCGATGGTGGTGGCGAGGCGTGTCTTACCCACGCCCCCCTGCCCCACCAGGGTGACAACTCGGCACCAGGGCTGATCGAGGCGGATATAAATCTCTTGCTGGACGGTTTGGCGGCCAAAGAATTGATCGGTTTCCGGGGGCAGGTTGTGCCGCACGGTGGAGGCCCGGTAGGCCGGGGTGGCCGGTGGGGGTTGGATGGTTTTGATCAATGCCGTCAGGGGGGCGGGTGGCTCAATGCCCAATTCGGTCCGTAGGAGATGGGCGCAATCGTCGTAATGGGTGAGGGCTTCGCGGCCGCGACCCGCTTTAAGCAATAGTTGAATGAGCAACGTGTGCGCCGTTTCATCCAGCGCATCTACCTGGAGCCAACGCCGGGCGACCTGGATACCATCGTCCACCTGGCCCGACTTGAGCCGGTATTGCCCCAGCCGGTCATACGCGGCGATGACCTGACGGCGAATCTGTTCACGGGTCTGCGTCGCCCACGCATTGAATTGGGGGGCATCGGGCAGGGAGAAGTGGGCCAGGAACTCACCCTGATAGGTGGCGAGGGTGGTGTGCAGGGCGGTCGCGGCCGCGTCCGAATCTACGGGTCCCAGGTTGGTTAATGTCTGCACCAGGCGCAACGAATCAACATCTTGCTGATTCTCCGTTGTCAGGGACACCGTTTTTTGGGTGATCAGCAACTCATCACCCACTTGCTTTCGCAGGCGCGACAGGATGGTGCGTAAATTGGACAACGATTGTTTGGTGGAACGGCTCTCCCAGAGCAAATCGGCCAGAAAATCACGCGAATGGGTTTGGCCGGTATGGGCCAGGTAGATGAGGAGCGCGGCTTCTTTTTGGCTACGAAACTGGCTCAGGGGCACGCCGTCTAAAGACAGCACCACTTGACCGAGCAGTGAAAAGGATAACATCGCATCTCTCTGATTAGCAGGCGTTGTACCTCTTGAAGTTGGATCCAGGAAACGCGCAGGGTCTGTAAAAGATTAAGTTTTGTCCAGACCTGACAGGTTTTCGGAAACCTGTCAGGTCTACCCCAGACAATATTATTTTGGCTCTTTGGGAATTGAGGGTGGTTGACACCAGATGTACGGGCTGGCCTTGTGCCTGCCCGGTGTGGGGCAACCACAAGGGTTGCCCGTACCCCGCGAAACCCTAAAGAACCGTTATTTTTACGGACCCGCACCACATTGGGTTTCCATTATAACACGTACCAGAAGCGGCGTACCTTCAAACACCCTAATCAGCAATTCTCAATTTAACCAACGGTTAAAACCATTGCCCGCCAAATGCACACCCGAAAAATGGCCCAACCCGTAGAACAGCCTTTCAGGCTGTTCGCCCTACACATCCTCGGGGGCTGAGCTTGCCGAAGCCCGGTTCTGCTTGTATAGAGAGCGCACAGCCTGGAAAGGCTGTGCTACACCCAGTTGACCGTCGGGTTATCAATACCAGGCCCTACGGGCTAAAACAGCAGGCCAATGGCCTTCGTAACCATAGCCAGGCCCGTTTTACGGCCGGGCGGCCGCACCATTTTTAGACGTTCAGACCAAATTGATACTTACCACGGTTATAAAGTGACATTTTGTTGGCGGCAACAGATTGGGTAGTTTTGGGCTAGAGACCTATCCCCCGTCCCCTTCTCAAAAGGAAGGGGAGAAACCCATCGGCGCGGTTGGGGGGCAGTCGCCCCCCAACCGCGCCGAAAAAAGTTCCCACCCCTGGGGGCGAGGTTAGGGGTGGGGGTGGTCTCGGATGTTCCCAACATGGGGATAAAGCGGCACGGCGAGACGGCAGGAAAATGTCAGATTATGCCCTTTGGCAGTAGAGAATTGCTGGGGTAAGGGGCTGTATTTACAATAACATTATCTTTTCGCTTATAATTGATTGACACGTTTTTATTGACTCGCGGTAGCCAGCCGTTATTTAGACCTTTCCCCCAACTTTACCGGTTCTCCTGCCTATGTTATTTACCTGTCTAAAGTGAGAACTTATGTCACTCATTCAAATTGACATTCTCGATTGGATTCCCGAAACGGTGCGTCAACAAACCCTGGATGGCTGTGTGGATTTTCTCGCCACCCGGCTGGACGGCGTCAAAGAGGGCAAACTCAGCCACACCATCACCCAGTTTCGCTCCGACTACACCCTGCAAACCGCTATCAACAACGGACTGAAACAGGCAACCGACCGCTTCATCCAGGAGTACATGGCAACCGATGAAGACCTGGTACTTGCCATTGCCCGCGACCCCGCTTTCTGGCAGTCCGCCTCTGTCCGGCAAGCCCTTGTAACATTGGTCGAAAACCCCACCCTCTATCTGGAAGGGCAACAGACCCAGGTGGCCCGTGGTTTTGTGGATGTCCTGCACCAACGCATCAACCGGGAACGAGTAGACCAGGCTGTCACTTTCTACCTGCGCTGTGTAGCCGAAGCCCTGTGGCATCTGGAGCCGTTCCGCCCTGTCTACCAGATGTACCTGCACCGGATCAGTGCCGAACAGGCTACCACCATGGTTCAGGAGCTGCGTGGCTTGCGGGCCGAACTACGCGAGACACTGCTCCTGGCGGTACGGCAGTCCGAGGCAACCCCACAACTGGCTTCTCCTGCAAAACCCGCCCTGCCACCCCCAACGTTCGTACGCCACAACCTGCCCCAACGCGATTACGGTCAGTTTGTCGGGCGCACCGCCGAACTGGCTCAGGTCGCCCGCATCCTGCGCCCTTATCCCCATTCCCAATACCCTATCGTCACCATTGATGGGGTGGGGGGGATTGGCAAAAGCGCATTGGCGCTGGAAATCGCCCACCGTTATCTGCAAAGTTTCACCCAGATACCGGTTGAAGAACGGTTTGCGGCCATTATCTGGGTCAGTGCCAAACAGACAATGCTGACGGCCGAAGGCATCAAACGCCGCCGCCAGCCCATTGAAACATTGGACGATATTTTCGCCACCATCGCCATCACGCTGGAACAGCTTGACATTAATCAGGCGCAACCCCCAGCCCAGGAACAACTGGTGCGCCAGGCTTTAACCCGGCAACGCACCCTTCTCATTGTGGATAATCTGGAAACAGTAGATGATGAAGCGGTTTTGACCTTCCTGCGTGAAATCCCCGCCCCCACCAAAGTCATCGTCACGACCCGCCACCGGCTGGATGTGGCTTATCCGGTGCGCCTGGTGGGGATGCCCTGGGAAGAAGCCAGCCAGCTCATTGCCCAGGAAGCCCGGAAGCGGGCGGTGCAGTTACAAACAAACGAAAGGCAACGGCTGTACGACCGGACGGGGGGTGTGCCCCTGGCGATTGTCTGGAGCGTGGCCCAGATGGGGTATGGGTATGGCATCCAGGCGGTTCTCCATCGTTTGGGTGAACCGACCAGTGATCTGGTTCGTTTCTGTTTTGAAAATGCGCTCATGCACATTCAAGGTCAACCGGCGCACGCGTTACTCATGGCCTTGTCGCTTTTTACGCCCGATGGCGGCCGCGAAGCGTTGGGGGTTGTGGCTGATCTGCTCGTTCTGGATAGGGATGAGGGGCTGGTGCGGCTTGAAAAACTCTCGCTGGTGAACAAAAACGAAGACCGCTTCTCGTTTCTGCCGGTGACGCGGGTGTTCGCGGCCGCGGAACTTGAAAAAGATCATGTTCGTTACCTGCATTTTGGCCGCCGCTGGGTAGATTATCTCAAACAACAATACATCATCCCCGACTACGGGGCCGACCGCTACTACCGCCTCTTCCTGGGCAAACACACCTCGCCCGCCGATGGGCCAAGCCTGCTGGCGGCGATTGAGTGGGCTTACCAGCACGGCACGGCTGAGGACATTTTTGTGCTAACGATTGCGGCCGCGGATTACCTGGATGTCACGGGGCAATGGCAGGCACTCCTCGAACTCATTGACCAGAGCCTTTCCCTGGCCCACAGCAGTGACAATCCCACGGCGGTGGGTCGTCTGGCGGACATCAAGGGGTGGCAGTTAGAGCAGAGAGGGGAGTACGCGGCCGCGGAGGCCAGTTTCCGCGAAGGGTTGGAGCATTACCGTGAGGTGGGAGATGAGGAAGCCGAAGCGGTTTTCCTGCAACGGCTGGCCGGTATCCAGCGCAAATATGGGCATTTTGACGCGGCCGCGGACCTTATCGAAGAAGCCTGGGCGATTGCCGCAAGGCTCAGTCAGGCGGATTTGAAAGCGCTCATCCACACCCAACGGGGCAAGTTAGAACGGGATAGAGGCAACTGGACAGCAAGCTGGCACTACTTTTCTCTGGTGCAGGATTGGTTTGAACAACGCACCGAACAAACGCCTCTGGATGAAGAGCTGGCGGTGGGCACGTGGGGGCATCTGGCCTTTGTTGCCTACCAACTGGGTCGCCCGGAAGAAGCCAGGGAACTTTGTTTGCGGAGTCTCTCTTATTTTGAGGGGCGGGGGACTAAAGGGTATTACGCCGCACTCCTATACCGGTTGGCCCTGGCCGAAGAAGCGTTGGGTAATCGCGCCTCAGCCCTTCAGCATGCGACTGAGGCTCTGGAATGGTTTACCCGTTTGGGGATGAAACCGGACGTTCCGGCGGCAGAGGTACTTGTGACAACATTAAACAGTGACTCTTAATAATCGTCCTAAAATAAGTTCCGCGCCGACCGACAGGTTTTCGGAAACCTGTCACTAATGCCGAAAGTGGACAAAGATACGGCCAAAATTTTTGTCATCCTTCTCTATCCGGTGATATAACTTTTTGATGTGTCCCTGGTTTAAAAAGCGTAGAACCTTTTTCTTTAACTGACCACTTCCCTTACCCGGAATGATCTCGACCAGCTCAATTTTCTTGTCTATCGCTTCCTGAATAATGCGATTTAGTTCAGCGTCAATTTCGCGGCCGCGATTATAGATGTCATGCAGGTCGAGTTTAAGTTTAGCCACAGTCGTTCTATCCTTGAGGGGTTGTCATCTTCGGCACAAATTCCAGCCCTTGTTGGGCAATTTGTTCCAGCCATTCTTCTGATAAGGCACAATGTGTCAGGTAAGTTATAGTGTTTCTCCTTTTTAGTCATCTGGCAACTCCTTAAGGTTAGGATCAGCAATTCTCAATTTGAAGGGCAAGCATTCCCTTAATCCGCCCGGCGGTCAAACCGCCAGGCTATCAGTACCAGGCCCTACGGGCTAAGACCCCAGGCCAACGGCCTTCGTAAATATAGCCCGGCCCGTTTTATGGCCGTGCGGCCGCTCCATTTTTAGAGGCTCAGGCCAAACTGAGAATTGCTGAATGTACACGACCACCTATTGCGGCATATTTTTACTAATGTTAGAATTTACGCATCTTTGTAGCCCCCACCGTGCCATTTTCCCTGACATGATTTCATATACCTTTCGGTTATGTGTTTTCAAGTAACTACTAAGTGATCGTCCGTATTTAACTGAGCGATTTACTGTGGCTGGTCTCCTGACTGTGCCCCTTTGAGTGAGCAGGTTATTTAATTCCCATTCTTAGTAACCGTTCGCAATTAACTGAGCGATTTGCTGTGGCCGATCTCCTGACCGTGCCACCCATCTTATTTCCGAACGATTACTTAGTAGTTACATTTGCAAGGAAAATCATGCTCCACTCCCTCTTTTTCGGTAGCAGATACATGAAGATGATCATGCTTACCAGGTAATTTTGGCATTGCTAAAAACCTGGATAATCCAAATTTTGGCGTAGTTCAAGTCAGTTTTACAAATTTGTAGGACGATTTGGCAAATCGTCCACTGGGCGATTTACCAAATCGCCCTACAAAATGTTAAGCACCGTTTAGCGATTTTTGAACCACGCCCAAATTTTGAAGAAATGACACAGCCGAATACAAGGGCAACCCTTGTGGTTGCCCTCAACTAAGTAATCGTCCAAGAATAAGTTCCGCGCAGACCTGACAGGTTTCCGAAAACCTGTCAGGTCTAAACCGGGAAGTTATTTTTAGATGTTCACTAAGTAAACATAAGGCCAGCCCCTTCACTATCGCTCACCTCGCGAAATTCCAAAAACCCCGGAATTTTTTCACACGGTAACATTACGAATAGACATAACCACCCTTCAATCGGATGGGTCTTCATAAGGGATAAGGGAGAAGAGAAATGACAAATAATTCCATCCCCTCAGGCATTAGCAAGCGTTACATATTGCACGAGCATTTAGGTACGGGCGGCATGGGTACTGTCTATCGTGTGACAGATCGTCTGACAGGGCAAATTGTCGCACTAAAACGAGTGACTGCCGCACCTGAAGAACTTGCCTTTGCCTCTAAAAGAGACAGCAATTCTAATCTCCTGGCCCTTGCCGGTGAGTTTCGCACCCTTTCCTCACTGCGACATCCCAATATCATTAGCGTGCTCGACTATGGCTTTGATGAGGTGCACCGCCCTTACTTCACAATGGAATATCTCCCCAATGCCCAACCGATTGTTGAGGCAAGTAGAGGTGCAATTCGTCAGGTGCAACTTGAATTAATCATCAAAATATTGCAGGCTTTAGTTTGCCTCCATCGGCGTGGGATTCTTCATCGCGACTTGAAACCTGGTAATGTCTTGGTATCTAACAAACAGTTGAAGGTGGTAGATTTTGGTCTTTCTGTAGAGACGAATACCGACTCGGTGAAGCATATTACTCAATCAACCGCCGGAACATTCGCCTATATGGCACCAGAATTGTTTCGTGGTGCTCCCGTTAGTCGAGCCTCGGACTTATATGCTGTTGGCGTTATCGCCTATGAACTGTTTGTTGGACATCATCCTTTTAGGACTAACAATATCGCTCTTTTGGTTAATGAAATCTTAAATAAACCTGTGAATGTATATAACCTTGGACTAGAAGTGGAGTTGGCTATGGTGTTGCGCCGTCTACTAGCAAAGACCGAGGAGGCGCGGTTTAGTGATGCCAATGACGTTATTAAAGCTTTATGTCAGGCAACCAACTTGCCACTTCCGCCAGAGACTGAGGCTATTCGTGAGAGTTTCTTACAGTCAGCGAAATTTGTTGGACGCAAAGCCGAGTTTGGCGAACTTGTTGATGTATTGGATTCAGTGTTGGATGGACATGGTAGTAGCCGATTGGTAGGAGGCGAAAGTGGTGTCGGTAAATCACGCCTTTTGGATGAGCTACGAACATTCGCCCTGGTGAAAGGAGCCATTGTATTGCGCGGACAAGCGGTCAGCGAAGGGGGTCGCGTCTTCCAGATATGGCGAGACATGCTCCCTTTATTGTGCCTGCTCAGCAGTCTTGACGATTCTGAAGCAAGTATTCTCAAGCCACTAATTCCCGATATTAATGATTTGCTGGGCCGGGAAATCGCAGATCCACCACCGTTAGATCCGCAAGCCACTCAAGTCCGTTTGTTTGCTCTTATTACAGAGTTGTTCCGACGCCAGCATCACCCCATGGTGCTAATCCTGGAAGACTTACAATGGGCTGGTAGCGGAAGCATAGGGCTACTTAATCATATCATCCCAGCGGTACCCAATATGCCCCTATTGTTGATCGGGACCTATCGTGATGATGAATCTCCTCATCTACCAAAACATTTACCAGGGGTCCAAGTCGTAAAACTTTCCCGTCTCGATAAAGCGAGCATTATGGAGTTAAGTGCTTCGATCCTGGGTGAAACTGCCCATGATCCGCAGATTGTGGACCTATTACAGCGTGAGACAGAGGGCATTCCGTTCTTTCTGGTGGAGATAGTACGAGCATTAGCAGATCATGCGGGAGAACTTAATCAGATCGGACGCGGCTTTCTACCCGAAAAACTCCTCGCCGGAGGAATCAGGCAAATAATCGAAGGCCGCCTGAGCCGTGTTTCTGAAGAAATCCGCTACTTGCTTCAGATAGCGGCGGTCATTGGGCGCGAGTTGGATTTGAATGTGTTGCAGACCTTCAGTGGGCCAGAAGATTTAGAGTCATGGCTTACCCTGTGTGCCAGCGTGGGCATATTGGAGGTACAAGAGAATCGCTGGCGTTTCACACATGACAAACTACGCGAATATTTATTGGAAGAATTGGATGCAGAAGTACGGCCTATTCTTCATCGCCGTGCGGCTGAAGCCATGGAAGATGTTTCCTCGGATAGTATCAGACATGCGGCGATCTTGGCCCATCTCTGGCGTGTGGCTGGAGTAGAAGAGAAAGAATTGTATTACTGTGAAGTAGCTGGCCAACAGGAGCTTACGAACAGTGTGTACGCTGAAGGTATCCGATTCTTGCAACGTGCTCTGGAGTTGGTATTGAAGAAAGTTGATACATCAGAAAGGGCAGAACATGAGTTAAGAGTGCAACTCTTGTTAGGTCCGGCACTAATGAATCATTATGGGCATAGTCACCCGATTGTAGCGGATACTTATTCGCGGGCGGCTCAACTCGGTCAAGAAATTCAACAGTCTGAAACAGTGTTTCGGGTGGTGTGGGGGTTATGGGCCAATGCGGGAGTGGGTGGTAACTTGCCCGTTGCCCAACAGATGGTGCGCCGGTTGTTTGATGTAGCGCAACAAACTGGTCAACCCTTTCATTATATGGAGGCTAATCATGCTGGTTGGTCAACTGCCATTTGGCAAGGGGCGACCCGTGCCGCCGAAGAGTACTATCAAAACGGTATGGCACACTATAACAAGGAGCAGTATCAGCAAGACTGTATTTCGTTAACCGGGCATGATGCTGGTGTGTGTGGTTGGGCGTTGGGTGCCATGAATGTTTGGTTGTTAGGTTATCCAACGCGTGCTTTACAGAGGTCTATTGAGGGGCATAGTCATTCTCTCGAAGTACCGCATTCGTTTATTCGTAGTCATGGCTTGTTTGGTAGTGCGGTTGTAGGCTGGTTGACTGAAGATTTGATACAGCTTTCACAATATACTGAGGCGTTTTTGGATCTCTCGGCAAAAAATAAATTGACATTTTTTATGATGCTTTCTCGCTTATGTCATGGCTGGTATCTTACACAAACCGGTCACTTTCAATCAGGAATTGACTTGTTGAATGGGGCGGCTGAAGTGATGCACCAGGCTAAAATTTATGGCCCACGCCCGTTGTTGATCAGTTGCTTTATGGATGTGTACTTGCGTGCCGGGCTGATTATGGATGGTCTTCGAGTGTTTCTCAAAGAACAATCAGAATACCCGTTAATGGGAGAGCGTATCATGGAATCCGAAATCCATCGCCTGCGTGGTGAGTTGCTTCTGGTGCAGGGGGATGTACAACAGGCTGAGCAAACCTTTCAGCAAGCTTTGCTCATTGCTCGTCGGCAAGAGGCCAAATCTCTTGAGCTACGCGCCGCTATGAGCTTGGCGCGGTTGTGCCAGGCTCAGAATAAGCGTCATGAAGGTTATCAAATTCTTTCCTCAGTCTATACCTGGTTTACGGAAGGTTTCGCTACCACAGATTTGCAGGCGGCTAAGGTATTGCTAGAAATGTTGTCATAAGGAAGGCAAGTATGGTGGCCTAGATGGAACACGGATGAATAGGGGTGAATGTCGCGGCCGCGTACTCTCCTCTTTCTCATTAACCATTGGCTATTAACCATTGACCATTCGTTTTTCGCGGCCGCGTTCCCCAGCAAGGATAATAAAACCAATTAAACAATGGGTGGGGGTGGCACGGTCGGGAGACGCGGCCGCAGCGGGTGGGTTTGTGAAACGGGAACACCTTGTCACAGTACGGCAGTCACCTTTTGATTCTCTCCACCAACGCCTCCGCCGCGATCCCCATCATCACATCGGCATCCTCCAGCCCATACAAGGACTGAGTTGCCTCCTTGTTCGCCGTCACCTGTTCCGCCAAACTGACCAGTGTCGCAATCACCGTTGCCGTGTAGGTACGGGGGTCAATGTCCGTCCGTACACTGCCATCGTGTTGCCCTTCATCCAGGTAGACGTGCGGCGTGTCGCCTACCAGCAAGCCGCTAAAGATGTCACGATATAGATGAACCAGTTCTACGGGGGAGTCATGCGTGCCGTAATAAAAGTCTACCATCCCCATTAAGCGGAACAGGTCTGGATAATGCCGATAGGCGTCCACCAATTGCTCCACAAATTGGCGAAACTTTTCGTACCCATTCCCCAAAAATTCTAGCCGCTCGGCATGATAGTCGCCCGTGTGTGCCTCTACTTGTTGCCGCAAAATGGCGTATACCAACGCCTTCTTCGACGGATAGTAGCGGTACAATGTCGCTCGGCTTAACTGTGCCGCGGCCGCAACTTCTTTCATGTCCAAATCCACCACACCCTTTTCCAGACACAGGGCCATTCCTTTGTGGAGAATTTCCTGTTTGTGCTGATCTTTGAGCGTGTTTTGTTCCTGTTCGCGCAATATCTTGGTGCTGTTTGATGTTCGTCTCATCACTGCATTATATCAATGAGACATGTGTCTTGACAAGAGACATATGTCGCATTATATTTGGGGGGAATTAGAAACCGCAGTTGTTCTGGCCCTCACGCATGGGCCAGAACAACCCCATAAAAGAGGAGCGAAATTATGTTGCAAGCCTTCAAGGACACAGGCATTGTCCGTATCCTGCTCACAGGTGTCGTTGTATGGATCATGCGGCTCACCATCCTGTTTCCATTTTTAAACGAGAACGGGAATGTGCCTTCCATCTCGGCTGATGGGCGCATTCCCGCCAATGTCGAATACTTTTTCTCAGCCTTCATTGCTGTGATGACCCTGGCAACCTTGTCAGGTGTCCTATACCTCTTCAACCGACCAACCATAGCCAGCCCCGCGCAACAAGGTGGGGCGATTGCCATTGGGATAACACTCGGCGTCGCACTAATGGACATCCTCTTCACTGTTGTTTTACGGGGGAACGGGCTGTCCACCTGGTTCCTCAACATGGCATTGGATTACTCACCCCTTGTTTTTAGCCCACTTTTTGTCGGGTTTATTCTGCAACACAAAACAAAAGGATAAATTTTATGAACACAAACGCCATTCCCCGTTGGATTCTCTGGTACGCTGGCTTTCTGACCCTGTTAAGTCTCAGCACATCCCTCATGGGTTATTTCGCGCCTCAGTACATCTTTGCCAACCTCGGTATTGATTTTGTCCAGGCGGAACCCATTTCATATTTTTATGCCGCACGCAACGTGGGCGTTCTCGTGCTGTGTTTGTTTGGGCTATTCACGCGGGATTCAAAAACCCTGCTCGCCATGTTCGTCTTGCGCTTTGTGGTTGAATCGCTTGACCTGATCGCCACGCTGAAATTTGGTATTGGCGGGATGAATCCCGTGGTGATGGCAGTTACCTGGCTGATTGTTTTTCTTGTTCCCGAATTCTGGGCGGTGGTTACGCTGTATAAAAAAGAGTTCACAAAATAACAAAGGGCCAATAACATAAAAGGTTAACGTTCAGTTCCCTGAGAAAATGAACCTTCTGAGGGTTTCAGTGTGCGTGTTGATCAGTGGTATAACTTTTGGAAGGCTGAACGGTTTCATCCATCACCCTTCACCCTTCACCATTCACCATTTACAGTTTTTGAGCCACGGATAAATGGAACACGGATGAACCGAGGGGTGGATGTCGCGGCCGCGTACTCTCCTCTTTCTCATTCACCATTGGCTATTGACCATTTACCTTTCGCTTTTCGCGGCCGCGTCCCCCCGTCCCCCCGTTCCCCATTCACCATTCACCATTCTCTTCCTCCTCACTCCCCCGCCCCGCCTCAATTATGCTAAAATAACCCCATGAGTCAGAAAACACCCCCCGTCCTCTGGCATCGGCTCATTGGGACGCTGTTCAGCGAACTTCTCACCCCCGTCAACATCACCGTCCAGACCGAAGTCCCCCTATTGAGCAAACCCCCTCTGGCGGATCTGTTACTCATTCGGCGCGAGGGTCGGCAGTGGACAGCGGCGCAGAAAGCGTTACTCCCGGATGGCATCTGGCAAAACAACGCCCGTGAGACTTTAGTTGAGGTGAAGGTAACGGAATCTGTCAACGAAGATGTTGTGCAGAAGGCGGCCGGGTACGATGTGTTGTATCGGCAAAATCAAGGGTTAGGCCCAAATGAGTTAGCGACGGTGGTGATCAGTGCGATGCGGCCGCGAGCCAGTATGCTCACTCGTCTGGGTTATCAACAAAGCGAGGCTCCCGGTGTTTACCACAGTGCCTTACCCATTATGCGCCGCGTGGGCATCATCTCCCTCAACGAACTGAGCCACGAAGCCCACAACGCCTTCGCCCAATGTTTTGCCAGTCAGAAAAAGATCAAAGAGCAGGCTTTTCAAACCCTGGAATTAACCGGTTATGGGTTGGTTGGGGTAACGGTTATGACCTTTCTGGTCGGGTTACGCCAATATTGGTTCACAGGAGATACCGAAATGAGTGCGGAATTGACAGCGGAAAAAGTGATGGCTTTAGGTGAAAAATGGATTCAACTGATGCTCCAGACCCTCTCACCGGAAGAACGGCTGGCCGGTTTGCGTCCCGAAGACGTTTTGGTCCATTTTCGTCCAGAGGAACGGTTGATGGGATTACAGCCGGAAGAGATCGAAGCCTATTTGCAGAAATTAAAGAAGCAGGAAAAGTTGGGGCCTGGTGGCCGCCAGGTGGAAGCATAAGGTTTTACATCTGCTGTTGTTGCTCGCGGCCGCATTCACCATTCACAATTTCTGAGCCACAGATAACCGAAATATGGATGCCGCGGCCGCGTTCCCCCCTCTTTCTCATTCACCATTGGCTATTGACCATTAACCATTGACCATTCGTTTTTCGCGGCCGCGTTCCCCGGTTGTCAAAATCCCCTGCACCAACCACCAGGGCCGGTTAGCGACCAGATCCGTTTTTTGGGAGATGAGCCGGTTGGCGGCCTGGGCGGGGTAAACGGTCGCCCGTGTCAGGCCGGGGGTATGGGGGGCACGGGTGATGATGGGGTAGTTGATGTTGCCATCGAATGGCTTCTCCCACTGCGTCCACAAGGTAAAATCTTTGTCCAGGGCGAAAATGGCACTCGTGCCGTGGGCTGATGGCTCGGTCGCCACCACCAGATTCATCCGGTTTTCGGCGGCGCGTTCCAGAAAACCGGTCTGCATCTCCCACGGCTCCAGCACGCGCGTGGGCACAGCTACCACGTCCACATCCTGCAAGGCCGCCAGCCGGAACACCTCCGGGTAGATGGCGTCCCCACCCACGACCAGGGCCAGCCGCCCCCAGGGTAAATCGAGCACCTGCACCTGCTCCCCGAATTGCTCGATCCAGGGATGGCGGCCGCAACGATGCAGTTGGGGTTGGCGCAACAAAATCCCTTCCCGGCCCAACAAAATCCCCACATGCGCCTTGCCCTCGGCGATGGTGGTGGCGATGAGGCAATCTGAATCGCCCAGCGCGTGTTGCAGGGCGGTGATCGCTGATGCGGCGGGGGGTGGGGGGGTGTCCCCGTGGTGGTAGAACAGTTCGGGCAGGACGAGGAGAGAGAGGGATTGGGACGCGGCCGCGTGTACCAACCCCACCGCCTCAGCCACCCGATCCGGTCCGGCCAGTTGCCCCACGGCTACTTCGAGATGGGGCGAGGGGGCGAGGGGGCGACGCGGCGACGGGGGTGCGGCGAGGGGGTGGTACAAATCGGGGCGGCGCGACGCCAAAATATCGGTGCCATCCGGGCGACGTTTGTTTTCCGCCTCGGCCAGTTCCACATCGGCAAAAATAACCGCTTCCCCTGCGCGGGGTGCTTTTGCCAAAACCGTGCCATCCGGGGCCAAAATCTGGCTTTCCCCGGCTCCCGCCACCGCTGAGGCGGGAATTTTGAGCCGGTCGGCTACGATTTGGGCCATCTCCGGTGGGACGAGGCCGCCTACCTTGTTGGCCGCTACCACAAACACCTTATTTTCGCCGGAGCGCACAGGGATGTGTAAGGAAGCCTCATCGTGGGCGAAGGAGTTGAGGCTGTTGAGGAGAATGTGCGCTCCCCCCACGGCCAGGGCGCGGGCTGGCTCCGGAATCACCCCATCCATGCAACAGTACATGCCCAGTTTGCCGAACGGCGTGGTGATGATTTCCGCTGGTTCGGTAGCCGGGGTGAGAAAGTTGTTCTCGTTGCCCATCAAAATCTGTTTGTCGGTGATGGCGACGATCTCACCGGATGGCGCGAAGAGGATGTTACTGCTGGTGACGGTGTGGTTGGGGCGGCGCAGGGTGACGTTGACCTTGAGGTAGAGCGCGTGTTCCCTGGCCTTATCACCCAGAGCACGGAGAAATGGCCCGTCCGGGTCAACGGAGACGCGCCAGCAATGGTCGGCGTCGTCAAACCAGAGGATGTGGTTGATAAATTCGGGGGTGACGATGAGGTGAGGGTGATGGCTCGCGGCCGCGTCTATCATCCGCAGACAGGTCGCCAGGTTTGCCTCTACATCATCACTGGTCGCAAATTGGATAGCGGAAAGTCGTATTTGGGGCATAGGGGGATTGGGGGGATTGGTATATTGGTATATTGGTGTATTGGTGTATTGGTGTATTGGTATATTGGTATATTGGTGTATTGGTTATTGGTGTGCTGATGACATTGGCTAATACACCAATACACCAATAACTAATCTCTCAGTCTCTCTCTTCAACCGGCAAAAACCCTTGCGCGGCCGCGAGCCACAGCCATTGCGACGCCGCCAGAATCATCTTCGCCCCACGGGCCACCTGACGTTCCGCATCGGCACGGGTTCCGGCAGTCATCCCGGCAGATACGTTTGCCTTGTGCATGAGGGCGATGGCCTGGTCAATCACCGCCTGCACTTCGGGATGTTGTGGCCCATCGGGGAAACCCATTGCCAAGGACAGGTCACGTGGGCCGATCATGCAGGCATCCACTCCCGGTACGGCACACAGCGCAGGCAATTCTGCCAGGAGACGGTCATCTTCAAACTGGATGATAACCATTGTTTCCTCGTTTGCCAGACGGATGTAGGCCGGGGCTTCATGGCTATAGGCCATGTACCCCGACGCCCGCGACAACCCTACCCCCCTTTTGCCCTGTGGCGGATATTTGATCGCCTCGACCAACATCTGCACTTCAGCGACACTTTCCAACCCCGGCATCATCACCCCCATCATCCCGGCATCCAGGTATTGCAACACCAACTTCGGGTCTTTGGGGCCGATGCGGACGAGCGGGGTGATGTTGGTTCGTTCGCAGGCGCGGATGACATTGACGGCCTGGGTGGGCGAGATGAGACCGTGTTCGGCATCTAACAGGTAATAATCAAACCCGGCTAACCCACACAACTCCGCCAGTTGCGGATCATCGGACGTGGCAATCACGCCGTAGACGGGTTGGTTTTGGCGCAGTTTTTGTTTGGTACGATTGGGAGAGATGAACATGGGGATGACTCGTGGGAATTGGGGAGTGGTATATTGGTGTATTAGTTATTGGTTATTAATTATTCCCATTAGTACACCAATACACCAATACACTAATACACTAATATACTAATAAACTAATACACTAATAACCAATCTCTCGCTCTCTCACTCCCCCACATCCGGCAAATCCCACAACATCAGCCCCGTCCCGGCATGGTGGGCGCGGTGGACGGGGTGGCCGTCGTAGGCGGTGAGGGTGAACTCGATGGCGAAGGCGATGGCCCGGCTGACGTGTCCGGCGAGGACGACGATGGGGTGGGGGGTCGCGGCCGCGTCCTGATAGGCCACCACCAGATGCAAATGAACCTGGGGCTGGCCCTCCAGCAGGGTGATTGTGCCATGACCAGCGACGATTTCTTGCGGCCGCGATAATCTCAGCGGGGCTTGCCGTTGTTGGCTGTTAAAATCAAACGCCCGAAACTCCACCTCATGCAGTCCACCCAACAGGTCAAAGGTGGCCGTCTGGATGTTGTGCCGGGTGGCAACTTCAACCAGGGCCGCGTGAACATCCGCCCCATCGGTCAATGTGCCCATAAAAACACGGGTTCCCTGTGGATTAACCTGCCGCAAATGAATCGTCATTGGCTTTTCTGTTGTCTAGCAGACTGTCGGAGAAAGAAATTTGGACACGGATATTCACGGATAAACACGGATTTGGGTAGGGGTCCAAGTCAAAAATCCGTGTAATCCGTGTGAATCCGTGTCCTATAAAACAAGAAAAGAGTTTTCCGACAACCTGCTAGTGAAAATGAACTTCACCAACACCCTAACCTGGACAAGGGTCTTCGGGATTTCGTGGGGTACGGGCAACCCTTGTGGTTGCCCCACACTGGGCAGGCACAAGGCCAGCCCGTACATATTGTGTCAACCCCCTAAATTCCCAAAGAGCCAAAAATTCGTGTTAATTCGTGTAATTCGTGGCTGATCTTCTTGTTTTCTGTACAAGAAGTTGACTCGTGGGGTACTAAATAACCCCATCCCCCTTCAGCCGCGCCACCTCTTCCGGCGACAACCCCAGCAGGCCACCATACACCTCATCGTTATGCTGACCCAACAACGGTGGCGGGCTAAACGTCTCTTCATGCGTCTCCGACAGCTTCACCGGGTTGCCCGGCATCCGGGTCGAACCACCAAGTGGATGGGCCACGTCCACAATCATGTGACGGAACAGCACCTGTTCATCGTTTAGAGCCTGGGGCAAATTGTTCACCGGGGCGCAGGGAATCCGCGCCGCTTGCAACCGCTCCAGCCAATATTGTTGCGTGTTGGTCGAGAAAATTTCGTTCAGGCGGCCGTTAATGAGCGCCTTGTTCTTGAGCCGCCCTGGTTGATAGCGATGCTCTTCGGTGTTCAAATCTGCGGCGGGAATGACCGTCAGCAGGGCTGTCCAAAAATTATCGGCGATGATGGCGATGATGATATGCCCATCGGCACAGGCGAAGGAGTCATAGGGCACATGGACAAAATGACCGTTGCCCAGCTTGTCGGGGATGGCCCCGGAGAGGAAGTGCATGGTTGCCATGTAGTTGAGCAGGCTGATCTGCGCGTCGAGCATCGAGATGTCCACATGCTGGCCGCGCCCGGTGAGGTGACGGGCGTTTAGGGCCGCCAACACCCCCACCGTCGCCATCAGCCCACCCCCCAGGTCGCCAATAGGAATCCCGGCACGGGTGGGTGGATGGCCTGGTTGGCCGGTGATGCTCATGCCGCCCCCCATCGCCTGGGCCACCATGTCGAAGGCGGTGCGCTCCTTGCCTGGCCCCGTCTCGCCGAAGCCGGTGACGGTGCAGGTGATAATGCGGGGATTGATCTGGCTGAGGTGGGCATAATCCACCTTGAGCCGTTCTGTCACCCCGGCACTAAAGTTGCTGATAACGATGTCGGCGGTTTTGACCAATTCGTAAAAGAGAGCCAGCCCTTTTTCCGCTTTGAGGTCGAGGGTGACGCTCTTTTTGTTCCGGTTGAGGGTCATAAAATACGCCCCGAAACCGTTTAGGCTGTTGGCGGGGTCTTTCTCTAACAAACGGCGTGTGCCTTCACCCCCTTTCGGCGGCTCCACCTTGATCGTCTCCGCCCCCAAATCAGCCAGCATCATGGCGGCATAAGGGCCGGAGAGCATGTGGGTAAGGTCTAATAATCTGATTCCGTGTAAGGCTTTCATGGATGGGTTTGACTCCGTGTGGGAGGGGGGAGATTGAGGTATTGGTGTATTGGTGTATTGGTGTGTTGGTGTATTGGTGTGTTGGTGTATTGGTGTATTGGTGTATTGGTGTGTTGGTGTGTTGGTGTGTTGGTGTATTGGTGTATTGGTGTATTGGTGTGTTGGTGTATTGGTAATACACTAATATACCAATATACCAATATACTAATATACCAATATACTAACAACCCCCTTCACCTGTCCTGCAAATACCCCATCACTTCCTCTTGGCTGACCACGTCGCCGTATTTGGCGTGGATGTCGAAGAGGTTGGCTTCGTGGGGAGCGGGGTGGCGGTCGCCGACACATTCACGGGGGATGATGACACGGAAACCGTATTGCATCCCATCTACTGCTGAGGCCCGGACGCAACCAGAGGTGGAACAGCCGGTGAGGATGAGGGTATCTACGCTGAGAGAGGTCAACGCGGCCGCGAGCGCCGTCCCAAAAAACGCCGACGCATACTGTTTCACAATGACCGTATCATCGGGGGTGGGGGTCAGGTCGGGGACAATCTCTGCCAACGGTTCCCCTTCGACCAGCGTTTTGAGGACTGGCACTTTTTGCACAAAAATCCCCCCATCCCGGTAATTTTTGTTGTACAACACTTTGGTAAACAACACCGGTATACGTTTCTCCCGCGCCAGGGCCAGTAATGACCTGGTTGCCTGCACTGCCGTGACGACATCAGGGGCGTACAGCGGGGAGCCGGGTGTGGTGTAGGCGTTGATAAAATCCACAATAAGGAGCGCGGGCCGTTGCCCAAAACCAATCCGCCCCTCGAAAACACCTTTGTAATTCGTCTGTAACTCTGACATAGTTCACGATACCCTAAATTGGACGAGCCAGAATCAATAAGAAGGAACACAGAGGGCACAGAGGATGCACAGAGATACACAGAGATTTGTCAATTCTCCCAATTTTTCTCTGTGAGCCTCTGTGCCTTCTCTGTGCATCTCCGTGTAACCTCTTCCTGTCTGTTTGTACAAGAGCTAGACCCGTGGAACACCAAACTGTTGCCGGGTATACACCAGTAGTTTGTGGGCGGCCAGGGCAAAACAGAGCCACGACACCGTGTTGATGCTCTCCTCAACCCATTGCAGGGCGATGGTTTGTTCATCCATCCGCGCCAACCCGTTGAGCAGAAAAATCCCCACCAGATTGACGATGAAGAGCCAGCCCACCAGCGGTAATTTTTGCCGGAAACCGAAGACGATGAGCAGGATGCCGGTAGCGAACGTTGCCAGCACCATCACACTCAACAGCACCCGTTCCCAGGCGGGGGAAGTGGGGTTGGCGGCATAGAGATAACCCGAACCGGTCAGCATGAGGGTGATGAAGGCCAGCGGCACGAGCGACGCGTGGCGCATCGGTTTGTGATTGACGTGGCGCACAACCTGCCACACCGCCCACAACAGCAGAACATACCCCGGTGCCATCCACACAAACAGCCCCTCGTCCAGCCACCGGATGTCTATCGCCCCATCGGATGAGGCCATGAGGAGTTTCCACACTGCTTTGAGGAAGCCCCCGGCTACCGTGAGAATAGCCCCGGCGTAGGCAACTCGGCCATGTGTCTGGCTGATGTGCGTTACTATCCGGGCAATGTTTACCAGCCCAATGGCGGTAAAGAGGACGGGCAAAAAGTCTACGAGGGCGAGGGGGAGGGTGTAGTTCATGGGGAGGGGTTGGGAGACTGAGAGATTAAGAAACTGAGAGACTGGAGACTATCAATACACCAATACACCAATCCTTCTTTCACGTTAAAAACTTCCTGGCGGTGTAGACGTTGCCCAGGCTGAGGATGAGTTCGCCGATGTTGGCGATGTAGAAACGCTCACCCATGCCGAGGCCCGCGGCCGCGAACATTAACATCGCTCCTACCGCCAGCCAGGGCCAACTCCGGTTGCGCCACAGGGAAACACCGTAGCCAATCAAAAACAGGATGGTCACGATGGCCGGGAGCGGCGGCCCCGGTAAGCCGCCTTCGTTGCGATAACGCAAAATATCGGCGGATGGGGTGCTATACAAATCCAGCCGCAGGATGTCGGAGTAAGCCCCCAACAAGATGAGCAAGGTCGCTACCACACAAACGATGATATGGGCTGTGCGCCCTTGTGCCCAGGAAATACCTGCCCGGCGCAACACCCCAAAACCAAAAATGATCATCGTTGGGGTGAGCAGGGCATGTATCCAAAACCGCCCCACACTCAGCGTTTCCAGCAACGCACCCTCTCCGACAAACCGCCCAATGCCAATGATGAGGTTGTCATAGAACAACCCGATCAGCACCAGCCACAACAGCACCAGGTAACTGTTCTGCTTCATGGTAACGGTCTGCCAGACCAACCCCCCAAAAATCGCCGTCAAAACGAGAAACAGAATAGTGAGCATGGCGTTACTCCTACGAACATAGCCACGGATACAGGAAACACGGATAGGAAGAAACACGGATGAGGATGAAAAGGGTGGCGTTGTTTTCATCCATCTGGGTGCGCCGCAAATTGTAGAGACGCAAGATTTTGCGTCTCTACTGTAAAACACCCCATTTACCAAATCACCCGACAAGTTTTCATCGGGAAATAGTCACGGATACAGGAAACACGGATAGGAAGAAACACGGATGAGGGTGAAAAGGGTGGCGTTGTTTTCATCCATCTGGGTGTGCCGCAAATTGTAGAGACGCAAGATTTTGCGTCTCTACTGTAAAACACCCCATTTACCAAATCACCCGACAAATTTTCATCGGAAAGGTCAGTCGTCAATAACCAATCCCCAATCTCTCAGTCTCTCAATCTCTCAGTCTCATCCACTCCCGCCGCAAACTCCCGCACCAACTCCGCTATAACCTGCGGATGGGTGTCGCAGAGGTAGGGGCCTGCACCGGGGATGATGGCCATGTGGCCCTGGCGGAGCAGACGGTAGGCGGGTTCGAGGCTGGGGCGCAGGGTGTCGTGTTCGCCGCAGAGTACCAGGATGGGGATGTCCAGGGCCGCCAGTTGCTCGGCGAACGGTTGGGCGAAAACGGCGTGATAAGTCTGGACCGCGGCCGCGCCCGCCATCTGCGTCAACAATAACTCCCTCTGCACCAGTTCCAGGGGTAAGGCCGGGTCCCGTTGGCGAATCCTCTGCCACGTCCCCAGCAGATGTTCCCCTTCCGTCATCAAGGCAAACGGTTTCAGGCCCGCCTGTAGTCCGGCTACCTGCTCCGGGCTGAGGAGCGGCGGCCCCGATAGCACCAACCAGCGGGCCAATTTCGGGTAGTCATAGGCCATTTGCACCGCTAACGCCGCCCCGGTGTGATGCCCCAGCAGATAACACTGCTCAAGCCCCATGTCTGACAAAGCGGCGTGTAACGCGGCCGCAAGCTCACCCATCGTAAACGAATCCGGCGTAAACGAGTTACCGAAACCAGGCGTATCCGGGGCAATGGTGGGGAAATCCGCCGCCAGATGGCCCATCAACGGCTCAAACATCAGGCCGGAACTGGCTGTCTGATGGAGCAGGACAAGCGGCGTCCCGGCTACCTGCCGACATTGGCGGAAGTGTATCTGGCCGAGGGCTGTGTGACTGTATCCTTTGAGGAACTTTGACATGATACCCCTGAATGTTATAATGTTATAACAATTGAAATATTTGGTCAAATGACCACCTCATCAGACCTGACAGGTTGCCAAAACCGGTCAGGTTTTGTTCCAAAAGGGAGAAACCAATGACCGATGCACTGGGCTGGCGCAAAAAATTCGGGGTAATTGTTCCCAGCACAAACACCATTGTGGAGCCTGATTTTTACCGCATGACCGTGCCGGGGGTGACGCCGCACATTTCGCGTATTCATATTCGGAACCAAAATTTGAGCAGTGATGAAGCGTTCGAGGAGTTACTGCGGCAGATTCGGGTGGAGATTGAGTATGCGGTAGAGCGAGTGATGACAGCCGAGCCAGATTACATGGTGATGGGCATGAGCGCGGAGACGTTTTGGGATGGGGTAGAGGGGAACCGCAAATTTGCCAAAATGATCTCTGATTGGGCGGGTGGATTGAAAGTGGCAACAGGCGCGGCCGCGTGCGAACGGGCATTGAACCTGTTTGGTGTGAAAAAAATCGGGGTGGTGACGCCTTATCAGCCGGTGGGCGATAGAAATGTCATCCGCTTCTTCAACGACATCGGTTTTGAGGTGACGGCGTTGAAGGGGTTGCGTTGCCCTACGGCGATTGCCATTGCCAACGTGTCTGAGAACGAACTGCGCCAGGCCCTCATTGAGGTGAACAAGGATGCGGATGCCCTGGTGCAGGTGGGCACGAACCTGAGCATGGTGGGGCTGGCCGATGAGGCGGAGCGGTGGCTGGGTAAACCGGTGATCGCCATTAACGCCGCGACCTGGTGGATGGCCTTAAGGGATAACGGCATTGAGGATAAGGTGTATGGGTGTGGGCGGTTGTTGCGGGAGTTTTAGTAAAGCTTAAGGGCCGTTTTTCGCGGGCAAACGCCCGCGAAAAACGGCTCAATCGTTAGGGGAATGGGTTCATTGGGGGGAGTATGTAATCGCCTTACCGTATGTGTCGCTTTATCGCCGTGTATGGTGGTGCTAACAGGTCTTGACTACTGTGTCTCTGATCCCTGGTCGTCGGGCGTTAATAGTAGTTGAATGAGTGTCGCCAACCCCTTCAGGCTTACCGGTTTGGTTAAATATTCATTGGCACCAGCCGCCAGACAACGTTCTCGATCCCCGGGCATGGCCAGGGCTGTCAGGGCAATAATGGGGATGGTGGCAAAGTCAGGTCTGGCACGCAGGCGACGAATTGCTTCTAATCCGTCCATTTCCGGCATTTGGATGTCCATCAAAACCAGGTCCGGGTGGATGGTATGGATGAGTTCGATGACCTCGCGCCCGTTTTTGGCGACGGTAATCTGGTAATTGCGGCTCTTCAAAAAATCGGCAATCGCCAGGACGTTAATTTCGTTGTCTTCGGCCAGCAGGATGTGTGCGCCTGCGGGTTTTGGTTCTGGCAGGGTGGGATGGGGGCCGTTTTTCGCGGCCGCAATCCGGCCCAATGCCTGGCGCAACATCTCCCGTGAGATGGGTTTGACCAGGTACGCGGCCGCGCCCGCCGCCAGCCCGCGTGACCGTTCATCTACTACCGAAACAATCAGCACCGGAATAGCCCGTGTCTGGGGTTCTGCCTTCAGGTCGGCCAAAATGTCCCAACCTGACCGATCTGGCATCAGCAAATCTAGCAAAATAGCGGTGGGTTGTAAGCGCATGGCCTGTTTCACAACCATCACCCCTTGTGATTGAACCACAGCCTCAATTTTCATTTCTTGCAGATAGTGAACCAACTGCGCGGCCGCGCTGGGCACATCTTCCACTACCAACACCGTCGCCTTCTCCTGAAACGGGTTCAACTGTCCCGTATCCAGCTTCTTGGTCAACGCCATAACCGGTCGGTAGGGCAAGGTAACGGTAAAACGACTCCCGTCACCGGGTTTGCTCTCCACCGTCACACTACCCCCATGCAATTCTGTGAGCCGCCGCACCAACGCCAGACCTAACCCCGTACCCTCGTGCTGTCGGCTCAGGCTGGAATCCAACTGGGTAAAGGGTTGGAATAATCGAGCCACGTCTGCGGCCGCGATACCCACCCCCGTATCCTGTACCACATAATGAATCACGCTGGTATCCCCATCTACCCGCACTTCCAGGCTCACCTTTCCCCCTGATGGCGTAAATTTCACCGCATTACTCAGCAAATTCACCAATATCTGCTTCAACCGCTTCGGATCCGCTTCTACCTTCGCCAACTGATTATCAAGCTGAAAAGCCAGCTTCAATTTTTTCTTGAGAGCCATCTCTTTGACAAAGAGTAAACTGGCCTGACACACCTCCACCACCGCCACCTCTTCAAAATGGAGTTCCATCTGCCCGGCTTCCACTTTGGACAGATCCAAAATATCATTGATCAACGAGAGCAAATGCATCCCACTGCCTTCAATATTATGAATCCAATTCTTCTGCCGGTCATTCAGTGGGCCAGGAATCTCTTCCAACAAACTTTCACTAAATGTCAAAATAGCGTTGAGTGGTGTCCGTAACTCATGACTCATATTAGCCAGGAACTCATCCTTCAGGCGGGCCGCTTTTTCCAACAGATCATTGGCGGTACGTAATTCATCCCGGCTTTGGCGCAATGCCTCTTCGGCCTGTTTACGCAGGGTAATATCCCGGAAAATCCCATTGGTGGTTATCTGACCATTACTCTCCCGATCAATACTCACCCCTCCCTCCGCCACAACCACCTGTCCCGTTTTGGTGACAAAAACCACCTCAAAATCATGCGACTGTCCTTTTAGCGGCAGTCTGCCCAAGATGATCTGACAGCGATCATGGTATTGCGGGGCAATGACATCAAACATAGTCAGCTCTAACGCTTCCTCTAAACCATAACCCAATGTCTGGCACCAGGCCGGGTTCACATAAATATACCGTCCATCCTGATCCGTCCGTTGAATCAAATCGCTGGCTGTATCCAAAAAGTTCTGCAAACTGGCCTGGCTCTCACGTAAGGCTTTTTCTGCTTTGCGCCGTTCGGTAATGTCGAAAAGGGTGGATCGGCTCTGCACAAACTCCCCCTGTTCGTTGTAGATAGCCGTGGCGTTCAGCAAAACCGGTAAGATGGTACCGTCTTTCCGCACCATTTCGAATTCTATATCTTTGGCCAAACCATCCCGTTTGAACTGGGTGAAGATCGAGTTAAGGAGTAAGTGGCTGGACGGTGCTACTAAATCTCGGAACGACTTTTGGCCCAAAACCTCGTCACGGTGATACCCTAACCAATCGAGTTCCGTTTGATTCATCATCAAAAACATGCCGTTAGGATCAACTGAATGATAACCCGTGGGGGCATGGTCATATAAATCAATGACTTCGGCGGTGCGCTCCTGTATACGTTTTTCCAGGGTGTGGTTGAGTTCTTCTAACTCCTGCTGAATCTGTTTGAGGTTGTCTATGTCGGTAGAATTGACAAGCGCAAACATCACCTTGCCTGCTTCATCATGAATGGGTTGTATCGTTGTCCGGTTCCAACGATATTGGCCCTGCACAAATGTTTGGGCCTCAGAAATGACGCTCCTATCTTCATGGATGGCCCGTTGTATGCTTGTCAGTTGTCGGCTGGCAACTGGCTCAGGAAAGAGGTCGTACATGGTTTTGCCGATAAAATCAGAGGGGACACCGTTCAACTGCGCGGCCGCGCGGTCATTCATATACAAAAACCGCCCATCCTTATCTACGGTAGCAACCACACTGTCCAGACTCTCCATCAATCCGCGATACAACTCCTCACTCTGACGCAACTCAGCTTCGGCCCGTTTACGCTCGGTAATATCTACTGAAAGAATAAAAATACCTTCGGGAATGGGTTGTATGCTCAGCTCAAACCAGCGGACTGTGCCATCAGGGAAAACGAATTCGTTTTCCAGATGATTGCCTACCCTCTCTTCCATACATTGCTTCAGCACAGTGAAAACATGTGTTGTTTCAATGCCCGGCCAACAATCCATATAAACATGGCCTGACAGCTCCTGATTGGGCCGATGGTTATGCTTTTCAGCCGTCATATTCAAAAAAAGATAACGCCACTCAAAATCAAGAATTTGGGCCCCTTCCAACATGTTGTCAAAAGCGGAACGGAAACGTTCTTCACTTTTGCGTAAAGCATCCAGGGCCAATTTGTGGTCGGTGATGTCCCGAACAATCGCTAACACTTCCTCTTCGCCGCTGGGAGCCATCCGGGCTTCATAATCACGCCACCCCCGTCCGGGAATATCTAACTGATATTCAAATGTCTGGACCCCACCATTTTCAAGCGTCGCCGCAATTTTCTGCTCTATCAAATCGGCAAATTCTGCGGGTGCCACATCCCGGTTGCGTTTGCCGATAAGTGGGGCTTCGGTCTGCGCGTATAACTCTTGAATGTCCGCTTTGTAATCCAGAAAAACGCCCTGCCGATCCAAACGGAACATGAGATCCGGAATGGCTTTCAGCATTGCCTGGGCGCGATTTTCACTTTCCCGGAGTGCTTCTTCAACCTGTTTTCGCTCTGTGATGTCTTGAATAACCGCCAACATACGGATGGGCTGACCATCTTCCCTGTAAGTCACCTTACCTTGTTGATGTAACCAACGTTCGCGGCCGCTGGCCAATATAACCCGATACTCATAATTTATATCCATGCGCTGGGCAAACAATCGCCTATCCATTTGTTGGAGATAATCCCGATCCTCAGGGTGGATCATTTCCGCAATCACCTTTGGGGAAAGTGCCGTAGTCGGGGGCAGTTCCAGAATGGCGTACAACTCATCCGAACATATTAATTGACGATCCGGGGCCGTCCACTCCACATGCCCCATACGCCCAATCCGTTGCGCCTCGCGCAATAAACCTTCATTCTGTCGCAGAGATTCTTCCATCTGCTTACGTACCGAGATATCCTCATAAACACCCAAAACACCCATCACCTCACCAGCCGGGTTCTGCAAGGGCACTTTACTCGTGTTTAACCAGATGATATTCCCTTCCGGTGTTGTTTGGGGTTCCACAATATTGGTTTTGGGTTGGCGGGAGCGCATCACCGTGCGATCATCTTGCTGATAGAGTGGGGCTTGTTCATGCCATATCAGAGCAAAATCATCTTTGCCTACAATCTCCTCTGGCTTATTAAAGCCTGCATCCCTGGCAAAAAGCTGGTTACAGCCCAGGTAGCGCAGGTCACGATCTTTCCAAAACACACGCACCGGGATGGTTTCGATGATGCTTTGTAACATATTGTGAGAAGAGACCAATTGTTGCACCGTTGCCTCCAGTGCCTGCTGTTTTCCCACAATTATTATTTCCATCTCCCTGCGCTCAGTTATGTCCTGCACCGTGCCAATGACGCGCATGACATTACCGGTGTCATCCAATTTCACCTGTGTCCGCTCTTGCACATGGCGAATTTGACCATCAGGCAAAATAATGCGGTGCTCAATAAGGGCAACGTGTTTTTCATCTAACATTTGCTGGCGCTGGCGCAGGAAGCTCTCTTTGTCTTCGGGATGAATATAGCTTTCAAAAGCCGCCCCCGAAGGGGCAAATTCACCTGGGGTAACACCAAAAATGCGGTACACCTCATCAGACCAGAGCAAGGTTCCTTTTTGTAAATCCCATTCCCAATTGCCTATATGGGCTAATTGTTGCGCTTCCAACAGTCGTTCTTGTGCCTCTTGCAAATGAATCGCTAACTGTTTATGCCCGGTAACATCTGTGTGTGTGCCAATGACACGCAGAGGGTTCTTGTTTTCATCCCAGGAGATGACCTTACCCCGGTCTAAAACCCATTTGTATGTGCCATCTTTACAGCGGAGGCGGTATTCGTTGGTGTAGACAGGGGTTTGAGCGGCAAGATGTTGCTCGATTTGTGCCATGACCTGGGCCACATCATCGGGGTGGATGCGTTTTTGCCACTCATCTGGGGAATCACCAATTTCGTCGGCGGCAAAACCAAGCATTGCTTTCCATTGGCGGGAGTAAAATACCTGGTTGGTTTGGGCATTCCGATCCCAAAGGCCATCGTCAGATCCTTCCAGGGCAAATTGCCATCGGGTATCGGACTCATGTAGGGCTTTGGTTATCGCCACTTGTTCATAATAGGTACGGAGCCGGGATTCACGCCAGCTAAGGATGATCGCGGCCGCGATTGCTCCAGTTAACATCACCCCCAAACCAGTAAACTCCCGCCGTATAACCGGATCGGAGTGAACATAAAGACCGTAGCCAATGCCCAGGATCGTCAGAACGATCAATATGAAAACCAGGATGAGGATCCTTAAAGCGCGGTTTTCCTTTCCGTCATATCTGTCCATTGCTCATTCTCCAACCACGCAAACGGGAGCCATCGGTAAAATGTTTTTCCCATAACGTAACAACTATGACCCTTAAATTTTTAATCGGGTAACGCCTTCATTGACCCCATCCCCCCTGCCGATTCCTGCAGGAAGGGGGGAATTCCAATGGGGCATTTTTCGGGGCATTCGCCCCGAAAAATGCCCCATAGAAAAGTTCCCCGCCCCTGGGGGCGGGGTTAGGGGTGGGGGGGATTCCATTACCTGATTAATTTTTTAAACGACAACTGCGTGGGAATACCATCTGGGACACTCTACGTCCTACGCGACGCAGAGCGTGGAGCATAGGTTTGTACCACTGGTCAACATCTACACAGAAACCTTCACAAGGTTCATTTTCTCAGAGAACTGAACGCTTACGACCAAATTGAAAATTGCGGAATTTTTTCGGGCAACTTGTTCATTATGGAGTGAGTGTTCAGTTAGGTTGCTTCAACGGATTAAGAATTTGAGTTCAGAGCGAGAGCGAGAGCGAGAGGGTTTTCCAGAGTAATTCCCTTTCGCTCTATCCTCTCGCTCTAAACTCAGGTAAGAAATAAACGGATTTTCCAGAGGTCATCTTTAATCCGTTCCTTTTTAAATCCGTTGAAGTAATCCAAAATGGCCTAAAATCATCTCGGAACTGAACGGTTACATTATGGAGCGAAGAAATCAAGGACAGTAGTGACAGATGTCATCACTTGTTTTAGTTCTTGGGGAATTCAGGGGTTGACACCCGATGTAGGGGCTGGCCTTGTGCCTGTTCCGTGTGGGGCAACCACAAGGATTGCCCGTACCCCATGAAACCCCAAAGAACCACTTGCTTTAGGTCTTTGTTGTTCTTGTCGTCAGCCAGGGATACCTTGCCGTGCCCCTTCGTATCCACAAAAGTGAGATGCCCTTTCCCCGGCGTTGCCAATTCGTCCCAGACCCAACTAACACTGGTATAATTTCCGGTGTGATACCCTGGACCTCTCCTTCTTCCACAGATGTGCACATTTTGCGCCGCTGTTTTGCCTACCTGCGGCCGCAACGCCGCCTCGTGTTTGGTCTTTATCTGACCATGTTCCTGATCAACGTCAGTAATGTCATCGCGCCCCAGCTGTTGCGCCGGGGAATTGATGAAGGCATCTACGGTCGTAATCTAACCTTACTGGGGCAAACTACAATTCTCCTGCTCGGTATGCGCCTGTTTCAGGGAGTAATGACCTTTTACCAGGGCAAATGGAGTGAAGTGACCTCGCAAAATGTGGCCTACGATCTGCGCAACGAACTGGTGCAAAAGCTGGCGGCTCTTTCCTTCTCTTTCCATGACCGCACCGAAGCCGGGCAGATTCTGACCCGTGCCATGCAAGACGTAGAGCGCATTCGCTTTCTGACGGGGCGGGCCGTACTGCGGATTGTTGAAGGAGTTGTCCTCATTGTCCTGACAGCGGTTGTTTTATTAGGGATGAATTGGCGTCTGGCCCTGCTCATTCTGTTAACCTTGCCGCCATTGGTTCACCGGGCGTACCATTACGGGCGGCTTTTTCGCCCCATCTCCTTCAAAATACAAGATCAGTTAGGCCAGTTGACCACTCAATTGGAGCAAAATTTGCGAGGAGCACGGATTGTCAAAGCGTTTGCTCAGGAAACAACGGAGATGACTCGGTTCGCGGCGGAAAATAATCACTGGTTTGCTCTCTCCCAGCAAGCGGTGCGGGTGCAGTCGGTGAATTCGCCTCTGCTGGACCTGATCGCGAATCTGGGCACGGTAGCGATTCTCTGGTATGGTGGTACCCTGGTCATTAATAATCAGTTGACGCTGGGAGAGTTGGTTGCCTTTACCACCTACCTGGCGATGTTGATTGGGCCGATTCGTAACATTGGCCGGATTATTCCTATGTTGGCGATTGCGGCCGCGGCCGGGGAACGCATCTTCGCCATTTTGGACGCCCCAGAAGAGGTGGCCGATGTCCCGAATGCCCAACCCTTGCCCCGGTTACGCGGCCGCGTCCAGTTTGATCATGTCTCCTTCGGCTACCAACCTGACCATCCCATCTTACACAATATCAGCTTCACCGCCGAGCCGGGCCAGATTGTGGCCCTGATGGGTGCAACCGGCTCCGGTAAATCTACCCTCATCAACCTGATTGCCCGCTTTTATGAACCAACACGCGGCCGCATCCTTCTCGATGATCAGGATAGCCAGATCACTACGATTAGCTCCCTGCGCCGCCAGATCGGCTTCGTCATGCAAGACACACTCCTCTTTGCCGCCAGCATGCGCGACAATATTGCCTTCGGCAATCCCCAGGCCAGTGATGAAGCTATTATTCAGGCGGCCAAAGATGCCCAGGCCCATGAGTTCATCATGGCAATGCCCGAAGGTTACGAGTCACGGGTGGGAGAACGAGGAGTTACCCTATCTGGGGGGCAGAAGCAACGGATCTCCATCGCCCGCGCCCTACTGACCGACCCCCGCCTGCTCATCCTGGATGATGCCACCGCCAGCGTAGACACGCAGACAGAGCAGTTAATCCAACAAGCACTGGATCGGTTAATGCGCGGCCGCACCACCTTTATCATCGCCCACCGTCTTAGCACCGTACAACGCGCCGACCTAATTCTGCTGTTAGAAAACGGCCACCTCACCACCCAGGGCCGCCACGAGGAATTGCTCGGCCGTTCACCCCTTTATCGGCAAATTTATGAATTGCAGACAGAGAAAAATAGTAACTACTAAACCTTTTGCCTGAGCCTGTCGAAGGCAACCGGTTTAGTATAGATGTTCAGAAAATCATTTGGGGTTTTGGTTGGTAGTAACGGCTTTAGCCGTCCAGCGTGGGACCGCTAAAGCGGTTACTACGAACCCAAAATCTTTTTCTTGAAAGCTATAGTTACAAAATAATGGTTCTTTGGGGTTTCGTGGGGTACGGGCAACCCTTGTGGTTGCCCCACACGGAGCAGGCACAGCCCCTACCTTTGGTGTCAACCCCCTGAATTCCCCCAGAACCAAAATAATTAAGTCTTATGAGCTTTAATTTTAGTCCCAATATTGGCCCACGCAGTGCAGTCAGTGATTTTGGGCAAGAGAGCAGGGATGGTCGCGCCTTCGACAAAAATGTCATCGGCGGCATGTTAACCTTCGTCAAACCCTATTGGCGGCCGATGATCGGGGCCTTTGTCCTGATGCTAGGCGTAACAACCTTTACCCTGTTCATCCCCTACCTCATCAAAGAAGCTATTGACATCTATATTGCCCGTAGCGATGGTGAGGGATTAGCCCGGCAGGCACTTTTTATTGCCCTTTGTTACGTCGGTCTTTACGTGAGCACCGCCGGGCAAGATTACCTGCTTGGCTGGACTTCACAACGAGTACTGGCCGACGTGCGTGCCCAAATGGTGGAACATTTACAGCGACTGTCGTTGGCCTACCACGACCGCACCATTGTCGGTGTCACCGTCTCCCGCGTCATTAACGATGTAGCCGTCATCAACGATCTGCTCACCCAGGGCATCATCTCCCTGTTGGGAGACGTACTCATTCTTATCGGCATCATCATCATCATGATTACGATGAGTCCACCACTGGCCTTGCTCACCTTCATCGTTCTACCCCTGATGGTGCTGGCGACCTACCTTTTTTCCCGCCAGGCCAAAAGTGCTTTTCGGCTGACGCGGCGGCGGGTAGCGGCAATGGTGGGCAATCTGGCCGAAAACATCAACGGAATGCGCGTCATTCAGGCGTTTGCTCAAGAGCAACGAGTCGAGGCACAGTTTGAGACAATCAACGACGCCAACCGGCAATCTCACATTGCGGCCGTGCGTCTCTCCTTTATTTTTCTGCCTACCATTGAATTTTTGGGTGTGGTTTCAACGGCGATTGTGTTGTACTTTGGCGGCCGCGCCGTGGCCCAGAACGAAGTGACCCTCGGGGTGATGGTGGCTTTCCTGGCCTATGTCACCCGTTTCTTCCAACCTATCCAGGAGTTAAGCCGCATTTACACCACCTTACAAGCGGCGATGGCTGGAGGGGAACAGGTTTTGCGTCTGCTCAATACACCCGCCGAACTTGTAGACCCGCCCAATGCCCCAGAAATGCCCGCCATTGTGGGTGAGGTCAGGCTGGAGCAGGTTTCCTTTCATTATGGGGCTGAGGGGCCAGAGATTTTGCACGAGATAGAGTTGCATATTGGGGCCGGGCAAACGGTAGCCCTGGTTGGTCCGACCGGTGCAGGCAAAACGACGCTGGCCAATCTGATCGCCCGTTTTTATGAAGTGAGCCAGGGGCGGGTGCTCATTGACGGCCATGATGTACGCCAGGTCCAACAGGCTTCCCTACGTCGCCAGTTTGGGCTGGTGCCCCAAGACCCGTTCCTTTTTGCTGGAAGCATTGCCGATAACATTCGCTTTGGGCGCCCGGATGTCCCCCTGGAACAGGTGATGTCCGCGGCCGCGCTCGCCAATGCCCACGACTTTATCGCCGGACTGCCCCACGGGTACGACACCCAAATTCTGGAGGGGGCGGTCAACCTCTCGGTGGGGCAGAGGCAATTGTTGTGTATTGCTCGTGCCGCCCTGGTGGACCCCCGCATCCTGATTCTGGATGAGGCCACCGCCAGCGTGGACACAGTAACCGAGGTATTGATTCAACGGGCGTTGGACAGGTTATTACGCGGCCGCACGGCCATTGTCATCGCCCACCGGCTGAGCACCATTCGCAATGCCGACCTCATTTGTGTGGTAGATGGGGGGCGCATTGTGCAACGCGGCCGCCATGAGGAACTGCTGGCGCAGGACGGCCTGTATCGAGAGTTGTACCGAAGAACGGTGGTATGAGGGTGGGGAATCCTTCCCCCCAAACCACCCCAGAAACAGTAGCACCAACCCCCAGCTAAAGACCACGATTCCCCAAGGGCAGGGGGAAATACCAGAAGTGCCTGTTTTCGAGCGCGGGAACGCGCTCGAAAACAGGCACATTAAAAAAGTTCCCCGCCCCTGGGGGCGGGGTTAGGGGTGGGGGTCCTTCCCCCCAAACCACCCCAGAAACAGTAGCACCAGCCCCCAGCTAAAGACCACGATTCCCCAAGGGCAGGGGGAAAGCCCAACAGCGCAGGTTTTCGGGGCGAAGGCCCCGAAAACCTGCGCCGAAAAAAGTTCCCCGCCCCTGGGGGCGGGGTTAGGGGTGGGGGTCCTTCCCCCCAAACCACCCCAGAAACAGATCACAAAAACACGGCTCAATTCTCGCCATGAGGGTCAAGAGCGTGGCGACTTAGAGGGATTATTGATTTCGACCCTGTCCACCACCACCCCCACCCTGGCCCCCGCCGCCACCATTGCCATTGTTCCCCACACCAGCCCAGAGAGGACGCCCATTGGGGTCGCGCAAGAGAACCCGCAATCCGGTGGCAACTTGAGTAATATCTCCGGCCATAAACTGATCTCCCTGGTAGAAACCTACAATAATGACCTCATCACCTACCTGGAAGGTAACACCCTGGGCGGCGAAGAAGCGAGGTTGCCCACTTTGTAAGGTGATGAGTTGTCCATCATCAGCGGCTACAGTCATAGAATTACCCTGGTAAGCCATGATAGTGCCGGTGATGGTGATCCAGGCGTCAACCTGGACCTGGGGATCAGGTGTGCGGGAGCCGTCGGCTGTGCCCGCGGCCGCGCCCTGCCCCTGCCCATTGGTAGCTCCGCCACTCCACAAGGGTTGGCCCGTGTCACTGCGAACCTGGAGCGTTGACCCATCGGCTAGTTGCACCTGGGAGGCGTGAATCATGCCTTCGTTAATCGTGCCGATGACGGTGGCTCCCTGTCCCACGGTGAGAGTGATGCCCTGTGTTTGCCAGTAAGTGGGCGGCCCCAGTTCAATGTAGACGGTTTCGCTGGTATCCAGAGTCATATCAAACCCAAAATCATCTACCCCGGCGATGGTTCCACTGGCCTGCCAGGGGTCGCCCTCGGCTCCCTGAGCGACGGGGGTTCCCGGGGTAGTGGCATTGACGTTGGTTTGTCCGTTGCCACCGGGTACGACAGGGGTGGGTTGGTTGACTGTGGTGTTCGCCGCCAGGGGGTCGGGCAGGGTGCTGGCGGCTGTGGCGGGGCGAGAAGATTGGTAAAGGTAAGCGGCCGCGGCCGCGCCAATTACGGTCAATAACAAAACGCCGATAATCATTTTCTTCAACATGAAGGGTCTCCTTTGACGGTCAAACAGTTCGAGGCGTTGTCCCTCGGGTAAGTAAAGCGAAGTGAACATTTGTGATGTTAGTCTGAGACTGTGAAGAAAGTATGAAGTATAGATGTTTAGAAAATCATTTGGGCCTGGTTGGTAGTAACGGCTTTAGCCGTCCAGCGTGGAATCGCTAAAGCGATTACGACAAACCCAAAATCTTTTTCTTGAAAGCTATAGTAACTTGAGTTTAGAGTTCAGAGCTAGAGCTAGAGGGTTTTCCAGAGTAATTTCCTCTTGTTCTCTCCTCTCGCTCTAAACTCCAGTAGCAAGTAATCGTTCGGAAATAAGATAGATGGCTCGGTCAGAAGACCGGCCACAGCAAACCGCTAAGTTAAAAACGAACGATTACTTAATACTGTTGCAAATGAAGGCTCGTAGTTTCCAGGGGAACCCACTCGGCGGGCAAAATCGGGGCGAGGCTTAATACTGTTGCAAATGAAGGCTCGTAGTTTCCAGGAAAACCCACTCAGCGGGCAAAATCGGGGCGAGGCTTAATACTGTTGCAAATGAAGGCTCGTAGTTTCCAGGGGAACCCACTCGGCGGGCAAAATCGGGGGCGAAGCCCCCGATTTTGCCCGCCTTAAAAAACCCCCCGCCCCTGGGGGCGGGGTTGGGGGTGGGGGAACTCCAAGTATGCAATCATCCTAAATTCCCCGTCCCTGGGGTGGACACGGGTAAAAAAAGTGTATTGCCTGCGGCCGCGCAGGGTGATTGACAAAAGGAGCCAGGAGTAAATATAGAGTCTTGAGGACGTGTAGGGCGAACAGCCTGAAAGGCTGTTCTACGGGTTAGGCCATTTTTCGAGCGTGCTTTTGGCGGGCAACGGTTTTAACCGTTGGTGTCAACCCCCTGAATTTCCAAAGAACCCAAATTTTGAGTAAACAGCTTGACGCTACGGGTATCTATTCACCACGCCGCTGGGCATAGGTTTGTTGAATTTTGCGTAAACCGGCTACACGCGCCACAGGTAAAACGAAAAGAATGCCATTAGCATCGTTATTAAGGTCACCGGTGACAGCCTGCGTGATGTTGATAATGTGATCAACCATTGGCTCCCCTTCGACAACGGTCATAAAGATACGGTTTTGCTGTTCGCGGCCGCGCATAAAATCCAACAGGCTGGGCATAAACGGAATACTTTCCCAATCTCTTACCTGGCGAACCCCACCCAGACCCGTCCCCTCCATGATGGTCACACCAGGGACACCATTTTCTTCCCAGGCATCCAACACGGCAAAGCTGTTATCAAGATTAGAAATAATGAGCATAATCATGTAATACATCTTGGTCTCCTGAATGTGGGGGTACCATAAAGCCGAAAAATCGTTTTTGGGCGTGGTGCAAAAGTCGCTAAACAGTGCTTAACATTTTGTAGGGCGATTTTGTCAATCGCCCACTGGACGATTTACAAAATCGCCCCACAAATCTGTAAAGCTAATCGTAACCGTTCAGTTGAATTAATTCATCTGCCAGGCCCGCCCGGTCGTATTGTTCATTAAATTTTTAATCGGGTAACGCATTCATTGACCCCATCCCCTCTGCCGATTCCCACGGGAAGGGGAGAATTCCAATGGGGCATTTTTCGGGGCGGATGCCCCGAAAAATGCCCCTTAGAAAAGTTCCCCGCCCCTGGGGGGGGGGTAGGGGTGGGGGGATTCCATTACCTGATTAATTTTTTAAACGACAAAACGACCGGGCTATGGTTACAAAGGCCGCTGGCCTGGCCCGCAGGGCTTCGTAAATTTAGCCCGGCGGTTTGACGAACCACGAGCCAGGCTATAGATGAAACCTGCCGCAGGTTTACCCCGGAATATTGAGAACTGGAGTTTAGAGCGAGAGGAGAGAGCGAGAGGAAATTACTCTGGAAAACCCTCTAGCTCTGGCTCTGAACTCTAAACTCAAGTGAGAAGATACCTTAATCCGTTGTTGTATCTCAACTGAACGGTTACGTGTTTACTCCGATTTTCTCTCCACGACTTCTGAGATGGGTGTTTCTACCGGTTTGGTCGGTTGCGGAGCAGGCGATTTGGCCTGTGGTGGTTTAGGGGGTGTTTTCTGTATGGAGGGAGCAAAAGCCAGGCGTAACAGGGGTGGCGTAACCAGCGTTGCTACGATAACCATAAAAACGGTAATAGCAAAGTTCGTTTCACCGAAGGCGTTTTGGGCCAGGGCAAAACTGGCCACAATCAACCCTACTTCACCGCGCGAAATCATACCGACACCCAATTGTAATGATTCGCGACGGGTCAGACCACCCCACATACCACCCAGACCACACCCCGCTAGTTTACTGACAATGGCGACGATGGTGAGCACCAGGGCAAACCCAAAACTTGATCCCCCAATAGCCGTTAGATCGGCATTGAGGCCAATGTTGATAAAGAAGATGGGGACAAAGAAGCCGTAGGCTATTGATGAAATGCCGGTGTCAAAGCGTTTTTTGAATGGTGTGCGCCCCAGAAAAAGCCCTATCATAAATGCCCCGGTAATCGCGGCCATACCCCCTACGACCTCTGCTAACCAGGCATAAAGCAGGCAAACAACCAGGGCAAAGGCGACAAGTCCCTGGCTGATGGGGAGCCGTTCTACCCGAATTGCCAACCAGGGAATGAGTTTGAGTCCCAACACCGCGGCCGCAACCAGATATAACCCCATTTGCCCTATCGTTAACAAAATATTGCCTTCCCCACCGGCTAAAATAGCCCCGATGGAAAGCAACAAAATGACCAGAATGTCATCTACCACTGCCGCTCCCAAGAGTGACAGCCCCACACGGCTACGCAACTGCCCCAATTCCATCAGCGTTTGCGCCGAGATGCTCACACTGGTGGCTGACAAGGCCAGTCCAATAAAAGCGGACTCAAGCAAGCCCTGACCAAAAATCAACCCGGTGATTAATCCCATCACCAAAGGCAGAATCACCCCAATTGTTCCGGCCGAAACCGAGACTCGACCAGCCTTTAGCAGTTCGGATAGGTTAAGTTCTAAACCAGCCAGCATCATCAACAAGAGGACACCTAGCTCGGCCAGGTAATGAATGGCTTCCGTGAGCAGTTCGTCATCGGCAAAGGGGCCAATGTGAAACAAGTTGATCAGCGTGGGGCCAAGGATGATACCAACAAGAAGTTCACCGAGGACGGCCGGTTGTTTGACGCGAATGCTGAGATAACCACCCGCTTTTGCGGCCGCGATGATGATTACCAGTGCCAGCATAAAGTTAAGAAACCCCGACTCCATGTACCACCTCAAAAATAACCAGATAAAGCCCCTTCTATAGATGTTCAGAAAATCATTTGGGGTTTTGGCTGGTAGTAACGGCTTTTGTCGTTTAAAAAATTAATCAGGTAATGGAATCCCCCCCACCCCTAACCCCGCCCCCAGGGGCGGGGAACTTTTCTAAGGGGCATTTTTCGGGGCGAATACCCCGAAAAATGCCCCATTGGAATTCCCCCCCTTCCCGGGGGCAGGGGGGATGGGGTCAATGAAGGCGTTACCCGATTAAAAATTTAATGAACAATTGCGTCCTACGTGACACAGAGCGTTGCAGGGAGCATTCCACGCTCTGCGTGGAACGAGTACCTGAATAGATACAAACAGACAACGTTTACCAGGGGCGTTTTTCAAACCACCCTACAAATCCCTGAATTCCTCAAAACCCAGAACAATATTTTGATTATAACGTCTAAAGTAATTTTATAACCATATAACCCCTCACTTCCGCAATTCTCAATTTGGTCTGAACATCTAAAAGTGCCGAGGCCGCCCGGCCGTAAAACGGGCCGGGCGATGGTTACGAAGGCCATTGGCCTGCTGTTTTGGCCCGTAAGGCCTGGTACTGATAGCCCGGCGGTTCAACTGGGCGTAGCACAGCCTTTCCAGGCTGTGCGCTCTCTATACAGGCAGAGCCGGGCTTCGGCAAGCTCAGCCCTCGCGGACGTGTATCGTTACGCCCATTTTTTGTTTTCACAGGAGGGCGAACAGCCTGAAAGGCTGTTCTACGGGTTGGGCCATTTTTCAAGCGTGCTCCTGGAGTTCAACGATTTTAACCGTTGGCTAAATTGAGAATGGCTGTCCTCACTTTAACTCTCTTCCACCGGGAGGGGGAGCCAACTTTTCTGTCCCATTTCGGGAGCGGGGTGGGGGGTGAGGGTCAGCCATTGCCTATGGGGGTGTTTTAAATGAGTTGAATATACTTACCACGGTTATAACGTGACATTTTGTTGGCGGCAACAGATTGGGTAGGTTTGGGCTGAAGACCCATCCCCCGTCTCCTTCCCAGTGGGAAGGGGAGAAACCCACCGGCGCGGTTGGGGGGCGTCTGCCCCTCAACCGCGCCGAAAAAAGTTCCCCGCCCTGGGGGCGGGGTTAGGGGTGGGGGTGGTCTCGGATGTTCCCAACGTGGGGATAAAGCGGCACGGCGACACGGTAGGGCGATTGTATACTCACCAGAATGAACCCATCCCCCTACCCCCCTTCCCGAAATCGGGAAGGGGGAACCCACTCGGCGGGTAAAATCGGGGCGAAGCCCCGATTTTACCCGCCTTAAAAAACTCCCCGCCCCTGGGGGCGGGGTTGGGGGTGGGGGAAATCCGAATATGCAATCGCCCTGGCGACACGGCAGGAAAATGTCAGATTATGCCCTTTGGCAGTATAATTAATTGTTGAACTGTAAGCGTTCAGTCGAGTTACATCAACGGATTAAAAACAAGCGGATTTTCCAGAGGTCGTCTTTAATTCGTTCCTTTCTAAATCCGTTGAAGTAACCAAAACGGCCTAAAATCGTCTCTGAACTGAACGGTTATGTTGAACTGTTGAATTGTTGAACTGTGAATGAAACTGTAGCACAGCCTTTCAGGCTGTTCCCCCTCCCAAGAAAACGGCAAACGCCAGGAGCAAACCAAACATTTCCATAAGCCCTATACGCTTATTTGTTCCAACGCGGCCGCAACCGCCCGCATACTCCCCTGCCTCTCTGACCGGTCACGGACAAGCAGGGTTTGTAGGAGTTCCGCCAGAGCCGGGGGAAGGCCAGGGCGGGCCTGGACCACATCTGGCAGAGGGTCTTGCAGAATGGCGGCCAGGGTGGGAGCAAAATGGAGCTTATCGAAGGGATTGCGGCCGCAGAGCATCTCTATCACCATCACCCCAAACGACCACACATCCGTCCGCGCATCCAGGTCTTCCCCCTTCAACGCTTCGGGACTCATGTAAGCCACCGTCCCCAGTGTCGCCCCCTGGGTCGTCAGATGGGTGTGCCCCTGCGCCAGGCGGGCAATGCCAAAATCGGTCAGGCGGGGGGAGCCATCCGGGGCGATGAGCACATTGGCCGGTTTGAGGTCACGGTGGACGATGTGCCGGTGATGGGTGCGGGCCAGGGCGTCGGCCAGCTCCAGGGCGATGGTGAGCACCTGGGGCAACGGTAGCAACGGGGTTTTGTCCAGCCAATCGCGCAGTGAGCCACCGGCCACATACTCCATGACAATCATCAGGTTTTCCCCTTCACCCACCGTGTCCAACAGTTTGACGATGTTGGGGTGATTCAACTGGCGTAACACCTCGGCTTCTCGTTTGAAGCGGGTGATCATTTCCGAACCGGGGACGATGAGGTGGGGCAGGAGTCGTTTGATGGCGACGGGTTGGTTGGTTTGGGTATCGCGGCCGCGGTACACCTCCCCCATTCCCCCTCGCGCCAACAAATCCCCCACCTCAAACCGGCTCGATACCAGTTGGGGTGGGTTACTCTCCCTTCGGCTGATGGGTGTATGCGGCAGGGGTGTTGTGTCATGGAGCGGGGGGTTCGTCGGGATGGGCGTCAGGCTATTCTTATCCCGCGTCAGTTGCCCCAAAACCGTCCGGGCCTCTACCGTTTTAGCCTGCTCTTTCAGGGCTGTAATCTGCCCGGCAGGCAGGTCTGCCTCAGCCTCAGCCAGCCGTTTTTGCGCCTCTTGCCGGTGTTCCGCCAGACTCATCTCGTTCGCCAGCACCCAATAGAGTAACACCATCGCCTCAGTCGTGCGCCCCAACGCCAGGTAAAGGCAACCCGTTTCATACAACACCTGGGGCACAATATGGGGAATCGGTTCGGTCAACGCTTTGTTTAGTGCCCATTGCAGTTCGGCGCGAGCCTGCTCGTACTCACCCATTGCCGTATGAATACTGGCCAGGGTGGCTTGAGCCTGGAGATAAAATTGGAGTGAGTTAATCTCCAGAAATGTTTTTGCCCCGGCCAACATCAACCGCTCCGCTTCGTCGTAGGCTTTGGCCTGATAGGCGATGGAACTTAAATTACAGAGGGTGATGGCTTCCGCCGAGCGATCTTCGGCTTTCTGGCAGAGGGGTAACACTTCCTCGTAATAAATTTTGGCCTGTTCATAATCGGCTTGCAGGTAAAACACATTGCCCAGATTGACCAGGGAAGTCCGCAGGCTATGTTCGTCTCGCATCTCCCGGCCAATGGCGACACTTTCTTCCAGGTATTGGCGGGCTTCAACCAGTTCGCCGGTAATGTTGCCCACCGCCCCCAACGCACTGAGGGCATCGGCGACACCCCCGGAATCTTCCGCCCGCCGGTAATAATCGAGGCTGGCGCGGAATTGGGTTTTGGCGTTGGGGTAGTCACCACCCAGGACGGTGTAGTAGCCGTAGTTGAGCAGGGTCAGGCCCAGTTCACCGGGATCGGCAAACTGGCGGGCCGTTTCCAGGGCGGAGAGGAAGAGGGGTTCACAACGCGGCCGCATTCCCCCCCACAAATAAAACCCGGCCAATCGCCCCTGCACCTGCCCCAACATCTGCCGGGCCGGTAGGTTATCCGGCTCCTGGGCGATGACTTCTTCAAGCATCTGGGCCGTTTTTTCCAACCACGCCATCCCTTCCCGATACCGCCCCTGTTCGTTGTAAAAAACCCGTAGCAGGTGTAAACCCTTTTCTAGAAGGGGTAAATCCCGTTCCTGAACGGCCCAATCCCAGGCCGCCCGAATGTTCGCATGATCGGTGATGAGGGCGCGGAAAGTGGCCGTTTCCTGGGGGCCGTTGAGGTGTTCCGTTTCTTTGTGTAGCCAATTGAGAAAATATTGCGCGTGACGATTTTGTAACGGCTGACGGGCTGACAGGCTGAGTTGCTGATCCGCATATTGGCGCAGGCGTTCATGTAGTTCGTAGCGGCCATTGGCCTGCCGCCGCAGGAGTGATTTGTCTACCAATGAGGCCAGGGTGGGGATGGTGATGCCGGTGACGCCGTGCGCCGCTTCCCGGCTGAAACTGCCGCGAAAGACGGACAGGCTGGCGAAGGCGGTTTGTTCCGGGGGGGTGAGGAGTTGCCAGGAATGGTCAAAGACGGCGCGAAGACTGCGCTGGCGGGTGGGCATGTTGCGCCGGGTGCTGGTGAGAAAATCGAGGTTGGTGGCAATCTCCTGGGCAATGTCAGCACAGGGCAGGACATGCACCCAGGCCGAGGCCAGTTCCAGCCCCAGCGGCAGACCATCCACTAATTGACAGATGTGTTGGATCGCGGCCGCGTTCTCTTCGGTCAGGGCAAAATCATTCTGCGCCCGGCGGGCCAGGCTTATGAATAACTGCTCCGCTTCGGACTGGGGCAGGCCGTCCAGCTCCACCACCCATTCGCCGCTCAGGTTGAGCCGCTCCTGCGAAGTGGCCAGAATTTTGATGAGCGGGGCCTGTTGCAGAAGCTCGTTGAGCCATTCGCTTTGCTCCAGCAGATGTTCCAGGTTGTCCAGCACCAGGAGCATCTCTTTGTGGGCCAGGTGGTTGATGAGTTGTTGCGGCAGGGGCAGGGAGCCAGCTAATTTCAGGGCCAGGGCATCCACCAGGGCGAAGCGCAGGGCGTCCGGGGTGGCCGGGTTGACACCGGCCAGGGGGATGAAGCGGACGCCGTTGAGGCAGAGGGGCTGGTACGCGGCCGCAAGCTCCAATGCCAGCCGTGTTTTGCCCATGCCACCAGGGCCAACCAGGGTGAGCAGGCGGCAGGTTGGGTCACTCAGCCGTTGGTGCAGATCAGAGAGTTCCCCCACCCGGCCAATGAACGGGGTCATGGGGGTGGGCAAAGGGGATGGGGAAGATGGGGAGCCACTCGCGGCCGCACGGATACGCTCGTACAAGGTGTGGGTTGGTGGGGCCGGTTCCGTGCCAAAAGCCTCTTGCAAGGTGCGGCGGCAGAGGTCGTACTGTTGGAGCGCGGCCGCGATCTGTCCAGAACGGGCCAGAGCCAGCATTAGATGGCGGTGGCTTTCTTCGTGCCAGGGGTCGAGGCGGAGCAGGTGGGTGGCCGCTTCGCCAGCCAGGTCGAACTGGTTGTGCTGGAGATACCAGGTGGAGAGGGTGTGCAGGGTGTGCAAGGCCAGTTCGCGCCAGTGGATGCGTTGGGCGATGGCCCAGTCGTCAAATTCCAGGGCGTCCCGCACCTGAAAACCGGCCAGGAAGTCACCATGGTAGAGCGCGGCCGCGCACCGAAGTTGTTCCGCCTGGGCCGCTGTTTGCAGAGGGGTGTTGTCGCGGATGAGCCGGTCAAACTGGGCCACATCGAGAACATAGGGCTGGGCGGTGTTAAATTCGACGGAATCCCGGCTGATGTTCAGGTGGGCTTCGAGCAGTTTGCGTAAGTTGGAAAGGGCCTGGCGCAGATTATTTTTGGCATCGGCGTCGGGCAGGTCGCCCCAGAAGAGGGTCGCGAGGGTGTCACGGGAATGCGGCCGCGGTTCCACCGCCAGGTAAGCCAGCAACGCCGGAACCTTATTGGAAATGAAATCGGTCAGGGGAGTCTCCGCCTGCGCGATGTGTAAACCACCGAATAAACGAATCTGCAATTCGGTCATGATGTTATGAGTTTCGAGTTCCAACTAAGCCATGACCACGTAGGGTTTTAGAA
>JAGNBF010000006.1:0-5049 GCA_018004935.1 Chloroflexota bacterium
GAACCATTAGGATTGACGATTAAATAACGAGAACATTTGCTGTGGCCGGTCTCCTGACCGCGCCACCCAAGTTATTTCTAGACGCTCACTTAGTGAACATCTAAAAATAACTTCCCGGTTTAGACCTGACAGGTTTTCGGAAACCTGTCAGGTCTGCGCGGAACTTATTCTTGGACGATTACTTAGGGTTCGCTCGTAAACAACTTTGGAGTTTGCTGTGGCCGGTCTCCTGACCGCGCCACCCAACTTAATTCCAAGTGAACCCTTAGCATAAGGCGAGGTTTATTTGTGACCCAACAGGACCTGCATCTAGCCCTTCTCGGTCGTCCCATCATCCGCCTGGGTGATTTAACGTTGCGTGAACTCATTCCCCAAAAAATCCAGGCTTTGCTCTGTTATCTGGCAATGAACCCCGGCGAACATGAACGGGAATCCCTGGCCGAACTACTCTGGGGTGGCGATGACAAAACCGCCGATCAGGTACGTACCAGCCTGCGCACGGATCTGACCCGGACACGTAACCGGCTGGCTGGTTTTTTACTCGTTAACCGGCAGACAATTCTGTTTAATCGGGCCAGCATTTATTGGTTAGATGTCGAAGCATTTAAGGAGTACCTGGGGAGGCCACCGCTCGGTAACCAGACAAAACCGGCCGCTCTCTTGAACAAAGAAGAAGTTGAACAGTTAAAAAGGGGAATTGCTTTATATCGGGGACAATTTTTGGAAGGTTTTTTGCTCCGTGAAGCCCCAGGTTTTGAAGGGTGGATGCGTTTGCAACAGGCCAGGCTGGAGATTATGGCCTTTGCCGCCCTCAATCAACTCATCAGCTACGCCTTGGCTCATCGGCTGTATCAGGATGGGGTGATATATGGGCAACAACTCCTCAGTCTGGAACCTACTCGTGAGGAATCACACCGGGAGTTAATGCGCCTTTTGGCCCTGAGTGGGCAACGGAGTGCGGCCCTGGAACAGTTTGAAAAATGTCGCCTTATTCTCCTGGCAGATGAATTGTCACCGGGGTTGGAAACGGTTAGTCTGGCGCAACAGATACGAGATGATCTTCTGCGGCCGCAACCCACCCCTTCACCCCTCATTCCCATCCAACAACCAGCCCCGTTTCAACCCCCACCCGACCCAGCCCACTTTGTCAACCGGGAAAACCTGCTCCGGCAACTAAAAACAGCCATCGCTACCGGTTCAAACCAACGGCTGGCAATCGTGGGCATGGGGGGTATGGGCAAAACCAGCCTCGTTATTCACCTGGCTCATCAAATACGGGATCAGTTTACCGATGGGGTTCTCTGGGCCGATGTCAGCCGCGACGACCCCATTGGCCTGATTGACCATTGGGCAGAGGCCTACGGCTGTGATTTTCGGACCGTAGCCGATGAGGTAAGCCGTGCGGCCGCGTTGCGGGACATCCTCAAAGACAAGAAGGCCCTACTCATTCTGGATGATGTGGACCATTTGACCAAAGTGCGGTCACTCATACCGGAAAATTTCGCTGGCACCATACTCCTCACCACTCGGGATGAAGACATTGCCTTCCATTTACAGGCACAAAAATTCCACCTGGATGAGTTGGCGGAAGCAGATGGGCTGGCCCTGCTCCGGCGGGTAGTAGGGGAAGAACGAGTACAGGCTGAGATCGCGGCCGCACAACAACTTTGCGCCCTGTTACAAAACCTGCCCCTGGCCCTCAACATCGCCGCCCAGCGGCTCGCCCTACGCCACCAGATGCACCTGCGTGATATAGTCGCCCGCCTACAACGAGAAAAAAGTCGCCTCACCGCTCTGGATGAAATAGAACAAGCCGTTCGGGCTTCCTTCCTGGTAAGCTGGCGTGCCCTGGACGACAAACAAAAACGCACCTTCGCCCTCAGCGGTCTGTTCGCCGGACGAACCTTCACCACCGAAGCGCTCACCGCCATCACGGAGGGGGATCCCTACGAAACCGAGGATCATCTCTTCGCCCTAAACGCCCTGTCGCTGGTTGCCCTCACGGCAAACAGTCGTTACCGCCAACACACCCTGCTGGCCGAATTCGCCCGTGAACAATTGGGGGACACCCAAAGTAACCAACGGCTGGCTACCTATTATTTGACATTTGCTCAGACAAACAGGCAGGTTTACGAAGCCTTACGCCCGGAGTGGGAAAACCTGATGGCAGGGATGAAGTTGGCCTATGAACACGAGATGTGGTCAGTGGTATTGGGGTATAGTGAAGCCTTGACAGAGGCCTGGTTTGCACGCGGCCGCTATACAGAAGCACGAGAGGGATATGAATGGGCGGTTGCGGCCGCGGAAATGCTCCACGTACCCGCCCAACAAGCCAACGCCTTGCTCCACTGGGGCCGCGCCTGCCTCGAGCAAGGCGATAACACCGAAGCCCGCACCCTACTCCAACAAAGCCTTCACCTTTACCAAACCATCACAGACAAAGTCGGACTGGCTCAATGTCAGGTCTGGTTAGCTCATGCTTACCTGGAACGAATTACGGATAAGCAAGATTTTGCCACCGTGATCCACCTCCTACAATCCAGCCAAACCATCTACCAACAATTATCCTACCCCGCCCACGAAGCTGAAGCCATTCAAGGGCAAGCCCGTGCCCATTATTTCATGGCTGATTATGCCCAGGCCAGAGCCTTAGCGGAACAGGCCTTAGACAAACAACGCCTCTGCCACAATAAGCACGGAGAACTCATCACCTTACGCCTCTTATCCCAAATTGCCTTAGCCCCAGAACTATCCAACCGACATCTATCGGCTACCTACCGCTGGCAAGCCCTCACCCTCAGTGAAAACCTTCAAGATCAAGGCGAAATAGCCGTTTCTCTGGGCATGGTCGCAGAAATTCATCTCGAACAAGGCCATTTGGACGAAGCTATGGCCCTATTGACCCAAAGTCTGGCCATCCTACAACGCATCGGTGCCCGACGAAACATCGCCCTTAATCTATCACGTCAGAGCATTGTACAAGAGAAAAGAAACCAGCCTAAAACAGCTCTCCGTTTAGGCTTAGAAAGCCTTACTTTATGCCAATCATTACAAGACCCCATTCTGACGGCATCCCTGCAAATCCAGGTAGGTGACTTATATTGGCAGATGAACGATCCAGCTCAAGCCCGTGCCCATTGGCAACAAGGATTGCATCTGGTACAACCCCTACAACATCAAGGCTACCTGGAAACCTTCCGGCAACGGTTATCTCGTTAAAGAACACCACCCAGACCGGGCAAATTTTGGGAAATCTATCCGGCTAAACCGGAAGTTATTCTGATGCTTGGGCCGATCTCCTGACCACACCCCTTTATTTTGAATAAACCCATAAAATCAGGGTTTAGGGGGATTTGGTTGTTCCTGTGGCCCCCGTGTCACCCAACCACCCCAGGTAAACAAATTTTGCCACTCCTCCGCACTCATTTGCTCAGGCTGGGCATGTGCTTTTGTCCTTAACGCATCCAACTCCCCAGCAGAAATATCCTCAGACCGATTTTGGGCCTCCGTCAGCATCGCCAGGTATTGGGTAAATTGGCTATAGGGTTCCCGCTGTTCTACACTTAAACCTGTTATCGGATAGGCCACCTCATGCATCCAACCGGGCGTGTTTTGAGCCGCCTGGAGAAGGGGGTACAAAACTCCATCCGGTGACTCCAGCAGGTGGCGAATAATTTGATCTACCCCCCCACCGGGTTGACTATCAGACCAGTTCAGAACGTTAAGGTCTATTGCTTCAGCAATCGTAGCCACCGTGGGATCGGTGGGGACATCTCCTACTCCCTGCTTTTTCTTTAGGCTTGTAGCAAATGGATCACTCCCCAGGAATATTTTGCAACCCCGCCAATGCGACCGTAATGCCCCCGCCCATTTCTCCTGCTCCTTACCCATTTCGGCCAAAACTTTGGTGTAAATGAGGGGACGGATAGAATCAACTGGATGTTCACCATCATTTTCCCAAAAATCAGAGGGGGCCTTGGTTAAGAGCAAATCCTGACAAGACCGGGCTACGGGCACACCAGCAACAAGCACACCATAAACATCGGCAAAAATTTCTTCCAACCATTGCACACACCAGGGTGCGATCCCCTTCTCCGTGATGGTTTTCCAGGGAGCTTTCTCCGCAAAAAGGCCATGCCAGTAAACATAATGACCGGCTTCGTGGGCTGTGGCTAAAAGGTCTTGATCAAGGAGACCGGCGGTAAAGGGAATTGCGATAAGGGCAACAGGGGCATAGGTGATCACCCGCGCTCTGGCTCTCGTGGCAAAATAGGTTACGGCAGTGGTCTCAGCTTTAATGAGGCCGATGTCTTTTGCCGGTTGCAGGGCATGAGCGGCTAATTTATCAGCCTGAGCAAACCGTTTTTTCAGGTCAGGCCCGGCATAATATCTTTGCGCGGCCGCAGTCGAAATAATATCCAGGTCATAACCCGCCTGCTCTAACAAATGACGAAATACGTAATCGGGGGGGTAATCGGCCCCCGGGTTCCAACCCCCAGATTCCATCCCCATCCTGATAAAATTAAATAGGCCATTTGTTCCCCCCACAAACTGGCGCAACCCAGCAATCAAACTTTGGAAAGTCTCTTTTCGTAAACTGGTATCCTGCGCCTCCAATTTGTAATCAATGTATTGTTGCAACTGCATCATGGCGGCATCCAAAGCCAGCCAGCGCTTATACCAACTTTCATAATCTACTTTGTAGGTATCATTCATCTGTGTCATCATTATCTCCTACGAAAATGTAGGGCGATTTGGCAAATCGCCCAGTGGACGATTTATCAAATCGTCCTACAGATTTTCATTCCTCTTGGTGCGCCAAAGGCACATGGGGAACTCCTACGAAAATGTAGGGCGATTTGGCAAATCGCCCAGTGGACGATTTATCAAATCGTCCTACAGATTTTCATTCCTCTTGGTGTGCCAAAGGCACATGGGGAACTCCTACGAAAATGTAGGGCGATTTGGCAAATCGCCCAGTGGACGATTTATCAAATCGTCCTACAGATTTTCATTCCTCTTGGTGCGCCAAAGGCACATGGGGAACTC
>JAGNBF010000006.1:5149-142408 GCA_018004935.1 Chloroflexota bacterium
GCCAAAGGCACATGGGGAACTCCTACGAAAATGTAGGGCGATTTGGCAAATCGCCCAGTGGACGATTTATCAAATCGTCCTACAGATTTTCATTCCTCTTGGTGCGCCAAAGGCACATGGGGAACTCCTACGAAAATGTAGGGCGATTTGGCAAATCGCCCAGTGGACGATTTATCAAATCGTCCTACAGATTTTCATTCCTCTTGGTGCGCCAAAGGCACATGGGGAACTCCTACGAAAATGTAGGGCGATTTGGCAAATCGCCCAGTGGACGATTTATAAAATCGTCCTACAGATTTTCATTCCTCTTGGTGTGCCAAAGGCCCATGGGGAACTCCTACGAAAATGTAGGGCGATTTGGCAAATCGCCCGGTGGACGATTTATCAAATCGTCCTACAGATTTTCATTCCTCTTGGTGCGCCAAAGGCACAGGGGGAACTCCTACGAAAATGTAGGGCGATTTGGCAAATCGCCCAGTGGACGATTTATCAAATCGTCCTACAGATTTTCATTCCTCTTGGTGCGCCAAAGGCACATGGGGAACTCCTACGAAAATGTAGGGCGATTTGGCAAATCGCCCAGTGGACGATTTATCAAATCGTCCTACAGATTTTCATTCCTCTTGGTGTGCCAAAGGCCCATGGGGAACTCCTACGAAAATGTAGGGCGATTTGGCAAATCGCCCAGTGGACGATTTATCAAATCGTCCTACAGATAAATATTGGCGTTTTTACCAGAGAAGGCACAGCCTGAAAGGCTGTGCTACGTCCAAAGAGTGCAGACCAATTCGCTCAGCCGAAGTCAAAAATCGTTCTCAAATGTCTGCCTTCATTTCCATCTGCGCTTATAAACGAGCGCCGCAACGGAATTTTGACTTGAATGAAGAAAGCCAGAGAAATATGATGAATCTGGATGATCTAACCTTTCTCTTGAGTCCGGCAGGGCAGGCCCATCTGGCCCACCTGGCAACGACACCCATCACCCCCCACAATCACCTGTCCCTGGCGATGGCCCTGCGTCAGACACTCCCGCCCACGCAGGCCCAGGCAGTGCTAGAAACGGTATTGTTGCGCCAGCTCGCGGCCGCGAAATTTTCTCGCGCCGCCGCCATGTATTTCACCCGGCCCGCCCTGGAACAAGCCTCGGGGGAAACCATTGCCCGCTATCGTACCCACCGCTTTGTACAAGCCCAGTGTGACACCATCGCGGATCTGGGTTGTAGTCTCGGCGGGGATGCCCTGGCCCTGGCCGAACAGGCCCAAGTTACCGGGGTAGAATGGGATGCGCTCCGGCTGGCTCTGGCCCAGGAAAATGTGCGCGTATATGGCCACAGTGCCCGCTTCCGCCCCCTGCAAGCCGACATCCACAGTCTGACTCCCTGGCCGGTAGCGGCTGTTTTTTTTGACCCGGCCCGCCGCGACGAACAGGGGCGGCGGTTTTACTCCATCCATGATTATCAGCCCCCGCTAACTGTGTTGGAGGGGTGGCGGGCAAAGGTACGCGGCGCGGCCGCGAAAATTAGCCCCGGTGTCAACTACGACGAAATCGCCCACCTGGACGCCGAAGTAGAAATCATCTCCGTACATGGCGAAGTCAAAGAAGCGGTGCTTTGGTTTGACGACTTGCGCACCCCAGCCCGCCGTCGGGCTACCTTACTCCCTGGCACACACACCCTCATCCCCCCGGATGAGCCAACGGTCATAGCCGTGCGCCCGCCCCAGGCTTACCTATATGAACCAGATGGGGCGGTCATCCGTGCTGGATTGGTTGAACCCCTGGCGCAACTCATCGCGGCCAGCAAAATTGACCCAGAAATCGCTTACCTGACCACAGACCAGAAGGTAACTACCCCATTTGCACGCGGTTTTGCCGTGCAGGATTATTTCCCCTTCCAACTGAAGCAGTTACGCCATTATCTACAGGCCAGAGACATCGGTCAGGTGATCATCAAGAAACGAGGTTCCCCCATCGAACCGGATTATTTGCGCAATCAGTTACGGCTCCGCGGCCGCGGACAGGCCATCCTCTTCCTCACCCACATCCAGGGACAACCCTCTGTTATCATCGCCCAAGAAGGTTAATCATCCTGGGTAAGCGTCATTTTGGGGGATACAAAGTGGTGGGGTCAGGAGACTAGCCATAGCGTTTCTCAAGTCATCTACAGATTGGACACGCACCCAATCATCGCGGCCGCGTTCCCACCCTTACCCAATTATGCTAAAATAACCCCATGAGTCAGCAATCATCCCCAGTTCTATGTCACCGGCTCGTCGGAACCCTGTTTAGCGAATTACTCACCCCTGTCAACATCACCGTCCAGACAGAAGTTCCTCTTCGGAAATAAGATGGGTGGCGCGGTCAGGAGACCGGCCACAGCAAACTCAAAAGTTATTTGCGAGCGATCCCTAAACTGATCTCTGGCTTTATCCCCTTTGACCCCCCATAATTCCTCTGTGTCCTTGCAAGATATTCTCACCGGATTGCGGCGAAACCGTGATTTTATGAGCCAGGTTGTTGCCTGGGAACGGTTTCGTGCTCGCCCACCCCAAACGGCATCCCTCGGCTGTGAACTCCACCCACAGTTACAGAAGGCATTACACCAACACGGTATCCCTAATTTCTTTACCCACCAGGCGGCCGCCATTCAGGCGGCTCTCAACGGGGAAAATGTTGTCATTGCTACCAGTACGGCTTCGGGCAAAACCCTATGCTACAACGTACCGGTGTTACAAAATTTATTATCGCGGCCGCAGGCCCGCGCCCTTTACCTCTTCCCCACCAAAGCCCTGGCCCAAGATCAACTAACCGAACTCCGTGACCTGGTCCATGCCGGACGCCTGCCCATTGCCGTTAATAGCTACGACGGTGACACCCCCACCAGCCAGCGGAGCAAAGTCCGCCGTGAAGGGGGAATCCTCATCACCAACCCGGACATGCTCCATGCCGGTATTCTGCCCACCCACACCAATTGGCGCGACTTGTTCCGCAACCTGCAATTTGTCATCATAGACGAAATCCACACCTACCGGGGCGTTTTTGGTAGCCATGTTGGCAATGTCATCCGCCGCCTGCGTCGCCTCTGCCAGTTTTACGGCAGTAACCCTCAGTTCATCGCCAGTTCGGCCACCATCGCCAACCCTCGCGAACATGCCGAACGGCTAATAGAGCGCCGGTTTACCCTGGTAGATGAGTCGCAAAATGGCTCCCCCAGGGGCGAAAAACAGTTCATCCTCTACAACCCACCTATCGTAGATGAAGAGTTAGGGTTGCGGCAAAGTATGGTGCTGGCCGGTCGTGACGCGGCCGCAACCTTCCTCGCCGACGACATCCAGACCATCGTTTTTGCCCGTACCCGCCAGACGGTAGAGTTACTCCTGGGCTATGTGCGTGACGAAATGGTTTACCGCGGCCGCGATCCCCTCAGCATCAGCGGCTACCGGGGCGGCTACCTCCCCCTGGAGCGGCGCGAAATCGAACGAGGCCTGCGTGAAGGCCTCATGCGTGGCGTCATCACCACCAATGCCCTGGAGTTAGGCATAGACATCGGCCAGTTGAGTGCGGCCATCATTGCCGGGTATCCGGGGAGTATTGCTTCGGTGTGGCAACAGGCCGGGCGGGCCGGACGGCGCACGGAAGCCTCAGCCGTCATCTTCATTGCCAGCAACAGCCCCCTAGACCAATACATCTGCAACCATCCCCGCTACCTGTTTGGCACCTCACCCGAACATGCCCTCACCAACCCGGACAACCTGCGCCTGATGGTCAAACATTTACTCTGTGCCACCTACGAACTCCCTCTGCAAAAAGGAGAACCGTTTGGTGATTATGGCCCGGTAGATGATCTGATGGCTGTATTGCGTGAAGAGGGGGCCGTGCATGAAACACGTGACCAATATCACTGGTTAGGTGAAGGACTGCCAGCACACGGTTTTTCTCTGCGTACCAGCGGTGACGAACCAGTGGTGATTCAGGATATGACCGGCCCTACGGTTATTGGTCAGCTAGACCGGGAAAGTGCACCCAGCCTGGTACATGAAGGGGCAATTTATTCCCACCAGGGCCGCACCTACCGGGTAGAGGCATTGGATTGGGAAGGGCGGCTGGCCCACGTTATGCCCATGGAAGTAGATTATTACACTCGGGCAATGATCGGCAGTACGATCCGGGAGTTGACCAGCGAGAAGGATGAAGTCCGCGGCCGCGTGCTTCATGCTTATGGTGATGTGCACGTCGTTACCCAGGCCTCCGGTTTCCGTAAGATCAAACGGTACAGCCACGAAACCCTGGGCTACGGTTCCATCAACTTACCACCCCTAGAGCTATTCACCCAGGGTTATTGGTTAGTCTTCAGTGAAGAACTGACCGAAGAGCTATACAACGCCGGAATTTTGCTCCGCCCCAATAATTATGGCCCCAACTGGCAGGCCCAGCGGCAACTGGTGCTGGAACGAGATGGGCACAAATGCCGTACCTGCACCAGCACCGCCATCCCCGGCCAACCCCTCCACGTGCACCACATCCGCCCCTTCCGCGAATTTGGCTATATCCCCGGCGAAAATGAGCATTACAAACAGGCCAATGTACTGGAAAACCTGGTCACGCTCTGCCCCAGTTGCCACAAACAGGCCGAAGCCAGCCAGCAGGCTCGTTCGGCCCTGGGTGGGCTGGCTTACGTGTTGCGCAACCTGGCCCCTCTTTACCTGATGTGTGATCCCTCAGATATTGAAGTGTCAGCAGAAGGGCGCAGTCCACTGACGCAGGCTCCCACGCTGGTCATTTATGAAACGGTAGCGGGAGTAGGGTTTAGTGAAAGGTTATTTGACCTGAGTGAAATTTTATTTGCGGCCGCGCTGGAACTCGTGAGCGATTGTGGTTGCCGCGATGGTTGCCCCGCCTGTGTTGGCCCCCCCGGCGAAATCGGCCCCGATACCAAAGATGTCACCCGGCAACTCCTGCGCCTTCTGGTATCGTAGGGGTCAGAAACAAAGGTTCTCATCTCCCACCTTAACCCGTCCCAAACTCATCTGGTGCAATTTTTGCAGGCACTCACCCTACCTGTCTCTACCCCACAATTGGCGCGTGATACGGCGTGTACGCAAGAAAAACCGCTTGCCATAGTTGAAAGGTTTATCACCCCCATAATAATCGGCCAAAAATTGGGGCGGCGGAAAGAGCAGGCGGTACGCCAGGCGCAAACTATCTGACCAACGATCCATCAATAGCAGTTCTAACACATTGGGCAATGGCCCCTCACCGGTTGAACGAAGCGGCTGATCAAAGGTATGCCATTGGGCCAGCCGTTCTGTCATGCGCCCCCGCCAACCAGTAACCGACACCGGCCACGCGGCCGCATTCCACAGCCTGTGGCCTACCTGCCCTAAATAAGCCAGAGCCACCTGTGCCCCCGCTTCTCGTGCCAACATCAGCAACAATTCCCTTTGTTGGGGTGCTTGTAAGTGAGACAGTTGCAAGTGAGCATCCAGAAAAAAACTGAGCCGCTTATACCGGTTGTGCCGGGCATGTAAGGCGGTATGAATAAGGGCATCTACCTCACTAATGAGAGTTGTTTCAATGCCCGCGATGCGGCCGCGGTTGGCCCTCTGCCATATCTCCGCCACGCCCCAACCCGGCCCCGCTCGCCGTATCAAATCCGTGTGTAACTCAACTACCACCTTACTCTGCTGGTGCAAAAACGGGGCCAGATGATGCCAGTCCGGTTTTTCCGCCTGGGGATGGGTGATGTAGCCTAACCGATGCATGACGGCCACCGCCTCCCGCGTTGCTTCTGCCGGGATCAGCAAATCAATATCATCAAAATAGCGGTGATTAACACTCTGATACACCCGATGCGCCAGATACATCCCTTTTACAGGCATCACCGCTATACCCGCCTGAGCCATCGCCTCATTTATCGTAACAAAAGCATCCACCAACATAGCCGTACGGATCCGCTGTTGACGGGCGGCCTGATCCAGCCGGGACCAGACCTCGGGAGGCATAGATGTTTTCGTGAGGGTAGTATGTAGAATGGGAATCAGCCGTTGCTGGGCGGCCAAAACAAAAACCTGTTCCCAGTGCACCGGGAACAGGTCAGGCAACGACTCCCCTTGAATGAAGGCCCGGAGCGTTGCCAGAATCAGTTGCGCTTCCGGGATAAAATCAGTCATGTAAACTTTAATTCAGGGCCAGGGCAAAGGTTATGTCCAGGCCAACAACGAAAGTAACTACGAACGAAAAAGATATACGCCTGTGGTTTTTAGCCATTAACCGTGGGGGCCGCCTGAGCTTTTTTGCGGCCGCGTAACCACTCAATCACCATCGGCAACACCGAAATGAAGATAATGCCCAAGATAACCAGTTCAAAATTTTCTTTGACGATCTCAATATTGCCAAAGAAATACCCGGCAAAAACAAAGAGTGTCGTCCACAAAAAGCCACCTACAATGTTATAAGTGATGAACTTACCATAAGACATCGTTCCCACACCGGCGACAAAGGGGGCGAAGGTACGGACAATAGGAACAAAACGGGCCAAAATGATGGTTTTGCCGCCATGTTTGGCATAAAACGCCTGGGTACGTTCCAGGTACTCTCGTTTCAGAAAACGAGAATTCTGCTCAAAAACACGCGGCCCAATCTTATTGCCAATCCAATAATTGACAGTATCACCCAACACCGCGGCCGCAAACAGCAAGGCAAAAAGTAGCCCAACATTCAAGGACGACCCATCCAGGGCGGCGATAGCTCCAGCGGCAAAGAGTAATGAGTCACCGGGCAGAAACGGGGTTACAACGACGCCCGTTTCCAGAAAAATGACAAGAAAGAGGAAAGCATATGTCCAGGTTCCATAATCCTGAGTGACCTGGGCCAGATGAACATCCAGGTGTAAAAACAGATCGATGATTTGGGTCAAAATTTCCATTGAATTACAAATTCCTTTTTAAGTGTGCTAACGTAACTACGAACCCTACCGTTTGCCAACTTTTGAACCACGCCCTTAAAAGCTATATTTGGTTCAGGTTCGTCTCACCCTTGAGCTGAACAGGGGCGAAATTATAACCTGATTTCTATGACTTAGCCGAAAAACAGGGACGATTAGGGCGATTGCATACTCACCAGAATGAACCCATCCCCCTACCCCCCTTCCCGAAATCGGGAAGGGGGAACCCACTCGGCGGGTAAAATCGGGGCTTCGCCCCGATTTTACCCACCTTAAAAAACTCCCCGCCCCTGGGGGCGGGGTTGGGGGTGGGGGAAATCCGAATATGCAATCGCCCTGGACGATCGGGTGAAAATCTCATTCGCCAGTAAACCAGGAAACCAATGTACTGATAATGCCCTGCGGCCGCAAACCACGCACCATCCCCGTTTGTCCATTTACCATCACCGCATAACGTTCGCCTTCCAGTTCATAATGGCCCAGCCATAACGGCAGTAGAATCAGCTTGTACCCTTCTACTACCAAACCATTATCGGGAGCCAGGCCAAAATTGCGTGATTGCTCCATCATCTGGGTGTACCGATTTTTGATTGGCGTAATAATGGCGGCCCGCGCCTTCAATGAGGCGTCCCCCAGGGGAATTTGATACCGTTCGGCTGGCCAATCTGCCAGATAGCGTGGGTCATAGGGTACCAGTGCCGCCAGATCAAATTCATGCACCCATTTTTGCAACGGTTCCGGCCATTTATGGCTGGCAACCACCAGGTAATCATCTTCTGTTATCAGCGCACTGTCTTCCCGCTTATACCAGCGAGCCTGCCGAGGGGTAAATCGGCCAAAACCCATTTCTCCTTCACCGGGATTTTCTTCGTACACCTCATAATGCCAGGCAATATGGCCGTGAATGTCAAAGGTCCAGGCAGGTAGATATACACCGGTAAGATGCAAAAGGCGCGGCCGCTCCAGATGATGCGTTTGAAACCAGTGCTGTAACTTTTCCTGGGCCTGATTGCCGTTGATGACCGGGGGAATGAGGGCATCTGGGGGGATGGTATCTTGGGTCGCGGCCGCGGCCGTCACATATACAGATTGGCAATACGGGCAGGTGAGTGAGAGCATTTCTGGCACCAAAATAAACTCCACGGCACACCCCTGACATTGAAAAATCCGCATTCCCACCGGCTGACGATGCCCCCGCGCCGAAAACATCGCCGTCAGGAAATCTCGTTCTCCAATTTCCGCCCGGCTCAGCTTCTCCTGTGCGGCCAACGATTCCCGGTAATGGCAATACCCACACTCTAACGCCTGCTGATCCGGGGTATACTGCATTTTTCCCCCACAGCGAGGGCACACCATCTGCTGGGCCTGAGCCACAGCCAGTTTCTGGGGAACTGGGGTCGGTTGATCCGGGTCAAACGATTCATCAGGTTTGAGCCGCCCTTCCAAAATGGCTAATGTTTTCCGTGCTCTCTGCTCACGGGGGTTAATCGTTAGCACATTTTCCAGGCAGATACGTTTTTCCTCGACATCTTCGCACAATTCGGCCAGACCCAGCCAGGCTTTGATGCGCTCTTCATCCGTGGCATAAACAGCCCGCAGAACTTTGCTTAAATAGTCATAGGCTTCTTCTACGTTTTGTTCTTTGACAGCGGCCAGTCCGGCGGTTAACCAAAGGCGCAAGTTTTGCTGGAAGGCGGCTTCCCGATCCATATCCCGGCTTAGTTGTTGGGCAAAACGGATGGAGGCTTCTAATTCCCGAATGCGGTTAGCGGGGACAGGAAGGGCGTTTTCTTGATGATAGCCACACCGTTCACACACCCGGTTACGGCCATCGCCCGAAAAGAAGAGCGGTGCACCACAATCCGGGCAGATGGGGTTTTCGGCTGTGACCGCGGCCGCGACCTTCTTTTTGGCCTTCTTTTCCGGGGGGGGCAACTTTTCTAGTTGCTTATTGGCCCGTTCATGTTGTGGATCCAACCGCACCACATGAGTCAGATACCGTCGTTTTTCCGTCAGGTCCGTAGCCAACAAACCCAGCCAATACAATGTTTCGGTCAATTCGCGGCCGCGAGGGTTGGCTTTGAGTACTTGTTGCAAGAGCAATTCCGCTTTTTCTCGTTCACCGGCACGTGCGGCCGCAATCGCCTGCACCAATTGTTCTTTCATAATCACTCCCATACACCATCACTAATTTAACAAGCTATTCTTTCATTAATGCTATCTGCCATTTGCCCCAATGATAATGATAGGATTATCATCAGGCTATAGCCTTTCAGGTCAAATAATTATCTGTCGGTGACTATACAGCCCCTCACCCCTGGCCCTCTCCCGAAGTGGGAGAGGGCCGGGGGTGAGGGTCAGCGGTTTCACCTTCTCATTCCACGCTCGGCGTGGGAATAAGTTGTGACACCTGAATAGTTACATTTATCGAACTATTAGACCTTGATACCCCGTATGTCATACCTCATATCTGGAGTCCACTTATGAAACCACCCAATCGTTCTTTACTTTTCTTAATCTTCTCTCTTAGCTTCGTTTTTGCCTGTAATACCGTACGTTTCGCCCTGGAAGGGACACCCACTCCAATTAGCCTGACGGCCACTACCATAGCCGTCACAACCAACAGTGCCGAAACACCCATCCCCACCGCCCCGCCACCGACTACAGATACCAATACACCCGAGCCGATAGCGCCAGCCACAGCCATACCGTTAGCCACAGTCGCGGCCGCGCAACCCACCTGGCTACCTCCCGCCCCTCCCATTGCCCCCTTCAGCGCCCAGACCATCACCAGCGACCAACAAACCACCTTCACCGAACTCCACCAGGCCATTCCCCCCAAACGAGACGACATTGCCCTGGCAATCAGCTACAACAACATACCCGTTCCCAGCCCCGCCCCTGACACCCCCAACAATATCACGCTAACCCCGGGTACAGAACGCACCTTCAACGTCCTGAACATAGACACCAACACCATCAGCCAGATCAACACCGTCCTATTGGCCGTTGGTGAACATGCTTACTTCTGGTTCGATACCGGCCCCGGCAGTTTTCAGCCCGATGAAAGCGACCTGGCCCTGGTCGCCGCCGAGTTCGATCTTATCTATGATGATGTAACCTTCTACTTTGGCCCCGAAGGGCAACCGGGCATTGATGGCGACCTGCGTGTCCACGTCATTAACGCTTCACCGCTCGTTTTGTGTGCGGTCACACTAGAAACCGCCAGCAATTGCGGCCTTTCCGGCTACTTCAGCGCGGCCGATGGCCTACCCGCCGCCATTAATGGCAATTCCAATGAACGAGATATGTTCGTAATGAATGTGGACAACTTCGGCCCCGGCTACTATCTCAGTGTTCTGGGACACGAATTTCGCCATATGATCGAAGATCATTATGACGTGGGCGATTGGGACTGGGAAGTTGAAGGATCGGCAACCCTGGCAATGGATTTGCTGGGTATTGAACAAGGGGCGGCACAACGGGCCAACTGGTTTCTCAGTGAACCTGATCAACAATTAAATAGTTGGCCTCGGGAGAGTGCCACCACACCGGGTTACGGCCAGGGCTTCCTGATGAATCGTTATCTGTTTGACCGGTTAGGCGTAGATGCTTACCGCCAATTTGCTACCAGCCCTCTACCAGGCTTCTTTGCCGTAGATGCCGTCGCTGAGGCCAATGGGCTGAGCCTGACCGGTGAATCCTTGTGGCTGGACTGGTTGGTCGCCCTGGCTATCCACCGTGATCCCGAGGCCCCTGACCTCTATCATTTTGGCACCGCTGGCCTGGATACCGTCGCCATGACGCGCCTCAATAATGCCCCTCGCGAGATTAACGCTACCGTTCACCAATACGCTTCTGATTATTACGACCTCAATGGCAATGGCGCTACGACCATCCAATTCGCGGGTGATACCCTCGTGCCTCTGTTTGAGATCACGCCCGCCTCTGGGGAATGGATGTGGCTGGCCAACCGGGGCAATTACAGCGATATGCGCCTCACCCGCACGGTAGATTTAACCGCCGTTGATCACGCCACCTTGTTTTACGAAACTTATTATGACATCGAACTGGGTTATGATTTTGCCTATGTGGCGGCCTCAGCCGATGGGGGTCAGACCTGGACAGGGTTAGTAGCGACACAGATGCAGGACGCGGCCGCGGATCCCTCTAATAGTGCCTATACTGCCCGTTTCTACACGGGTGAAAGTGATAATTGGGTTCAAGAACAAATTGATTTATCCCCCTATGCCGGACAAATCATCCAACTGCGCTTCCAATACATTACCGACCCCATCCTGACCCATCCTGGCATCGCCTTCGACAACATCGCCATTCCCGAAATTGGCTTCTTCGATGACGCAGAAACCGTAGCCGATGGCTGGCTGGCAGAAGGGTTCCATCGCGTAACGGCTTATATGCCCCAAACCTGGCATGTACAATTAATCACTTTTGCTGAGGAAACGGTGAGTGTTCAGCCATTGACTTTGGCGACAGACCAAACTGGTACCATAACGCTTAACCTGGATAACAGTCGCGGCCGCGTTATCATTATCGTCGCGGCTTCGGCCCCAGCCACATTAGAACTGGGCCATTACCGCCTGATCGTAAACCCGTAAAAAAAATGGAGGGCACCCTTTCCCAGGGAAAATGAGACTTTGGGCATACTGTGGTTGTCAAAACCCCCCTCCTTTGCTAACATCGTACTTCGCTAAATCCATAAGAGGAGTGTACTATCAGCCATGAAAGTGCTGTTAAGAGAAGACGTCGAAAAGTTAGGTTATGCTGGTGAAGTCCATACCGTCGCCGATGGTTATGGGCGTAATTTCTTGATTCCCCGGGGGTTCGCCGTCAAAGCAACCGACCAGGCTATGAATCAGGCCAAAATCTGGCGCGAAAAAGCAGCCGCTCGCCGTGCCCAACTAAAAGCGCAACATGATGATCTGTCTAAGCGTATTGCCGCTGTGACTCTCAAATTTGTCGCCAAGGCTGGAGACAAAGGCAAACTGTACGGTTCCATCACCATGAACGATGTAACTGAAAAGTTAAATGCGGTTTTAGGCACATCTCTGGACCGTCGCCTCGTAGAAGGGGATCCGTTACGCCAATTGGGCACACATCACATCACCGTGCGCCTGAGTGGTGATTATCAGCCCCAAATAACGGTGATCATCCAGTCAGAAGAGGAAGCCGCCGCGGCCGCTCAACCCGCTCCAACTCCCGAAGTCGTCGAGATTCCGGCGGAGTAACATTTTGTCCAATTACTCATCATTAGTGTAGGCGAACCGTATCACCCTGTGATATGGTTCGTTTACTTTTGTTGCCTTTTGGGAGACAACCTTATCTGTCAGGCACCTGGTTTGCCTGACCCAATTGTATGGACGAACTGGGCATCATTCTCCGCGAAGCCCGCGAAGCCAAAGGAATGACTCTGGCCGACGTGCAGGAAGAAATCCGCATTGGCACAAAATTCCTGGAAGCATTAGAAACCGGACAATTTCAGCAATTACCTACCCCTGTGCACGCGCGTGGGTATTTGCGTAATTATGCCCGCTTTTTAGGGTTAGACCCTCAGCCCCTCCTGGAACGGTTAGAGTTAAGCTACACCTACCAGAGCCAGGGCAAACGACCCGCTCCCCCCCCCCAGGCCGAAATCAACCCCGACAAACCGCTCCAATTGCCCCATGATCACCCCTTATTCCGCCCGGTCAATATGGAAATGGGCACGGGCAGTGGCGAAGGTAGTACCGGCTCCATCGTCCGCTTTGCCATTATTATCGCCCTCCTCGTTACCATTGCTCTAATTGCCACCCGCATCATGAACCTACGTTCCCAGGCTCCCGCCGGGAGCAACAATACCCCAGAGGCTGGCCTGTTAGAGTTTGTCCAGGGTTTGCTTGAGGGTGAGAGTACACCGGAACCGGCCGCGGCCGCGACAGAAGACCCACTCTCCCCTTTCCCCGTTCCCAATACCGACATCATCACCTCCACCGAACGGAGTCAGACCACCATCATCTCTGTGCCAACCCCTGAACCCACCCGACCGACCCTCCCCGCCACGATGGAAACAATCCAACTTCGGCTCGATATCGTGGAACGTACCTGGGTACGCATCACCATAGATGACACCATCGTTTTTGAAGGGCAAATAGAACCCGGGGAATTGCTCCAATATGAAGCCACCAGCACCGCCAATCTACGCGCCAGCAATGGGATCGGCATCATCGTAACCGTAAATGGGGTACAATTGGGCAAATTGGGGGACCGTCAGGAAGTAATTGACGAAACGTGGCAAACCACAAACTGATAGTGACCAGTGTCGTAACCAGTGAAGCGTCAAACGTCAGAGGCCGCAACGACCTCTGACGTTTGTTTTTATGTGATTTATGAGCTTAGCTAAACGTAAAAAACAGTTTCATCTTGTCAGTCTGGGGTGTAGTAAAAACACCGTAGACTCCGAAAGCATGGCCCAACTGCTAATGCGGGCCGGATTTAATGGCACCGCCGAAGCCGATGAGGCCGGGGTGTTGATTGTCAATACCTGCGGCTTTATCGAAGCGGCTCGCCAGGAGTCCATTGATACCTTGCGCGAACTCGTCAGCCACAAACGGGGCGACCAACTGGTGATCGCCGCCGGGTGTATGGCCCAACGGTATGGTTCGGAAGTGGTGCAATGGGTTCCCGGCATTGATGGCGTCATCGGCACGCGCCGCTGGATGGACATCGTGCCGTTTGTGCGCGAATTGCGCCGCCGCAAGCACCCGGAACCGCGTTATCACCTGCCCGATGAGGCGGCCACGGTGGGTCAGGATGAGCGAAATACGCTCCGCGCCGCCATTCAGGGCCACTCCGCCTACCTGAAAATCTCCGATGGCTGTCGCCGCCCCTGCGCTTTCTGCGCTATCCCGGAAATCAAGGGAACGCACGTCAGCCGCCCGGTGCAACAAATCGTGGCCGAAGCGGTGCGCTTACAGGAGTTGGGCATCCGCGAGGTGATGTTGATTGCCCAGGACACAACTGATTATGGGCATGACCTGGGGCTGAAGAATGGGCTGAGTCATTTATTAAAGGAAATCGTCGCGGCCGCGCCCGGCATAGATTGGCTCCGGCTCATGTACGCCTACCCCGGCTACGTTACCGACGAACTGATCGAAACGATGGCGACCACCCCGCAAATCCTGCCCTACCTGGACATTCCGCTCCAGCACGGCCACCGGGAAACCCTGAAACGAATGCGCCGCCCCGCCAACATTGACTGGGTGTACCAGACCGTCGAGAAACTCCGCACCGCCATGCCCAACCTGGCTATCCGCACCACCTTCATCGTGGGCTACCCTGGCGAAACGGAAGAGGAGTTTGCCGGATTGAAACAGTTCGTGCGCGATTTGCGCTTCGACCGGGTGGGGGTATTCACCTACTCCTTTGAAGCCTCAACCCCATCCGGTTTGTTGCCCGATCAGGTCCCAGAGGCAATTAAAGAAGCCCGGCGGGATGAGTTGATGGAGCTACAACAGCACATTTCGCTGGAGAAAAACCAGCAATTTGTGGGTCAAACCCTGCCCGTTTTGGTCGAAGGGTACGGCGACAACATCAGCATCGCCCGCAGTTACCGTGACGCGCCGGAGATTGACGGCCTGGTGCTGGTTCCCGGCCAACTGCCCATCGGCGAAATCGTGCCGGTGAAGATTGATGGGGCCATGACCTATGATTTGACGGGTCATCCCGAAGGGACGGAGATGTTGATGGGGTTGGATGCGTTGCGGGTGGGGTAATAAGTAAGGCTTGATGCGTATTACCATTTGCTGCTGACTGTTCACTGCTGACTGTTCACTTTTTTCCTATGAGTCTCATTCTAAGTGCAAGTCCCGATTTTCAAAACCTGGCCGTGGATGAATTGAAACAGGCCCTGACGAGTCGTTATTCCGGTTTACGGAAGCTGGATGAAGGGGTCTGGTTGATGGAAGGGGTGTCGTTTTGGGATGTGGGGGAACGGTGGCGCAAACAGCCGCCGATTTTTGCCCATCATATTTGCCCGGCGCAGGTGATCGTTCCGTTTACGAACGCGGCCGCGCTCACCCAAACCATCGCTGATGAATTACTCGGCTACATTGACGCCACCCAACCTTTCTCCGTGCAAACGCGGGTGCTGGGGGATGGACCAGTTAAGCCGTTTGAGGTGAACAAAGCGGTGGCGGATATGGTTGCGGCCGCGACCTCAGCCCCTCTCAACATTCGCCAGCCGGAACAAATTCTCTCTATCGTTATCGCCGGGGGAATGGCTTACCTGGGCGTCTCCTGGGTGGAGCATAATTTGTCTAATTGGGCGGGGGGCGTCCACCGTTTTGCTCGCCGTGAAGGGCAGATCAGCCGGGCGGAGTTTAAGCTGTTGGAAGCGTTGGACGTGTTTAAGATCACCTTGCCGGATCGCGGCCGCGCCCTCGATTTAGGGGCCGCTCCGGGGGGTTGGACCGCCATCCTGCGCCAGAAAGGGTTTACCGTCGTCGCCGTTGACCCCGCCGAACTTCATCCCACCCTCAAACAAGATCGCGGCGTGCAACATCGCCGCCTCATCGCCGAAACCTACCTGGAAACGCTCAGCCCTCAGCCCTCAGCACTCAGCCCTTTCGCCGTCATCGTCAACGACATGCGCCAGGACGCCCGTGACTCCGCCCGGCTGATGGTCGCCTTTCGCCCTTATCTGGCCGATGACGGGCTGGCGTTGATGAGTTTTAAACTGCCGGAGCAGAAGCCGTTGGGGATTGTGGAGCAGGGGTTGGCGATTTTGCGGGAAAGGTATGTGATTGCCGGGGCGCGGCAATTGTTTCACAACCGGCAGGAGATTGCGGTGTATTTGCGGGGGATGAGAGATTGAACGGGGGCATGATGTCACACGCACCCCGACCGACTGGATGCCCCCGGATGCCAGTGATCGCCAACAATTGCTAGAAGCGACGGCTCGCGGCCGCGTACTCTTCACCTTCAACGTGCGTGATTTTGTCCATCTGTCCAGAGAATACCCCGAACACGGAGGCATCATTCTGGCCCACCAACGCGAATGGACGCTCCCCTCCTTGATTACCACTCTTGATCGCCTTCTCGCTGAAACTACGGCCGAAATGTGATCCGGTCAGACACGTTGGCTCAACGATTGGCGTAAGCCCTGACGCGCCTCATTTTCGCCCCCCAAAGGCAAAATAGCTTGTGTTAAGCGGGTCATATCATAAGCAAAAATCGGCCCGTTTAGCGGCCCAAAACTGCCTGAATGGGCACTCCCACTTTAATCAACGCTCCAGATCGCCTACTCACCGATCATTCACCCCATAACTCGCCCAGGCGGACCAGATAAACATGTAGGGTTACGTTATCTCTAACGATGGTAAATTCCAGTTCATCCTGTGTCAGCTTGCCATACACATGCGGCCGGGCATGAAAAACCACATAATACCCGGTAGATTGACCTTCACTTTGCAGGTAATGGAGCAGTTGGGCAATGCCCTGGTCAAATTTCTCCGGCCCACGCCAGATTTTCGTCTCAATAATATAGCGGGTTCCCCGATAAATATGGATGAGGTCAAGGCGTCCATCGCCGCTGGGTACTTCACTCAACACGGCTCCTTCCCCCAGTCGCCGCACAATAGCCTCAAGATAAGCCATGAGCAGATATTGCCCCGTTGCTTCCTGGGGGGTGGGGCTTACTTTGAACGCCTCTTTACCGCGCCGCTCCACAAACTGCCGAAAACGGGACAGAATTTCAGCCATCTGTAATCCGCCAGCCGTGATATGGTGGCGAAAATCATAACTGTTACTCAATATTTCGCCTTGCAGACCAAAACCAGAGGGGCGAAGGGCCGTCAACAGAACCTGACGATAAATGGGGTTGCTAATCTGGCAGTTGTCGTCTTCCCGCCGGGAGATAATCCCCTGTGCATGTAGGGTATTGACGAGGGGATCATTCAGATTAAACGAATACGGTTCGCCAAAGAGAATGCTCAAAATCGTTTCGGGATGTTCGCGGCCATGACGGGTCAGGGTTTCAAAATTGTAATTACTTTCCCGAACCAACTGCTGGACAGCCAGTTCCAAATCAGCTATCTCAATGGGTCTGGCTCGATCCGTCACGATTTCTTCTGTCAAAATCGCGGCGGTACGATTGACGAGAAAGGGATGTCCCCCCGTCAAATCGAACAGTCGGCTGATGGTCTCCACAGTAAAGCTTTGCCCGGTATCGGCTGTGTATTGGGCTAAAAGCATCTCGATCTCCGGCAAGGAGAATTCAGATAAACGCACCTGACGGGCAATATTGAAGGGTGAACTTCGTCCTAAATTCAGGCGAGCAATGTTTTGTAACCCCACCAGGACAACACTATGTAGCGGCCGCGGCGGGGGCGAGTCCAGATAAATCTGCCGCCAGAGTTGAAGCAAGGGTGAAATAGCCTCCAGGGGCGTCGCATCGAATTCGTCTACTATCAGCACGATCCGCCAGGAAGCGAGAAGTTGGGCCAGGGTTTTGTAACCCCGCAATAAAGCGACAAAATGGGTAGGCGGCGTAGCAAACAGGGCTTCCACTTCAGCCACCTGCGGCAACTGTTTTTCTCTCACCACCGCCAGGACATCTTCCCCTAACTCAAACCAATAACCAGCCAGAAACTCTGTCAGTGAAGCCCGCTCAAAAGCTTCAAAGCTCAACGTCACCACAAGGAACCCTTCCCGGCTTTGTAACCCGGCGGCAATCTGGCGCAGAAGCGTTGTTTTCCCCATCTGCCGGGGAGCATAAAGGGTAAAGTAATGACCTTGTTCAATTTCCGTCACAAAGGTCGTTACCAGTTCATTCCGAGGCACGGTGTAATGTTCAGTGGGATTGACCGGTCCGTGGGTGTTGAAATAGCGTGCGTGTCGCATCATCATCAGTTCACGATACATTACTCGACTGTGGCAAATTTTAGGTCTACCTCTGCATGTAGCACAACCTTTCCAGGCTGTGTCTTCTCTGGCGAAAACAAAATCACCGGAGTCGAAACCATAACAGATGTCTACATGATAGCTGTTTTGTACCGTTTCAACCAGATGGAGATAAGGGGAAGGGTGTGCGTCAAATCAGTGGATAGTTTAGGATCACAACTAGCATGGTCTGGCGCGGAGTAATTGGCTTAGACTAACCGGATAATGGCGTCAAGATAATCCTTTTCCACTAGTAGTTCAACAAACTTATTCCGTCGAATAGCTGTGGCCGGTCTCCTGACCGTGCCACCACCTTCCAACCGATAAATCTTGTCTGTCGCACTACTAGCCTGCTGGTTCTGGGGATGGTACGAGACGGTCAGCAAGGTCATGGGCGTGTTCTCTCATGGTGTGAATTTCGTTTTGGCTCAGCGGCCGCACCTTTCCCGTTTGTGCGTCTACATCAATGTGGCCCATCTGAGCCACATCCCCTAAACCCCTTAACCGTAAAATAGCCGGAATTTGCCAACGAGGGCGTTCACCGAGGATGAGCAATGGTTCGCCAGAGACAATAAACAGGGCCACTTCTCGTGCCAGATAACCATTCGCCCGCTGTCGTGCCAGGCCAGGGAGCACCACGATTTCGCCACTGAATTGTGCTTCTAACCGTAATGGCCCTTCTTCCGGCCACACACCTGGATGTTCGTAAACAATTCGCACCATCACCGCCTCCATAATCTTGCTAATGCAGCGCAGTATAATACAGGTTGATTGCCGTCCGCATCAATTTTCCGCTCCTCATCTGGTCAAGGGACAATAGGTTGGGGTTGAAAAATGAGGATGCCGCTCTGGCCTGCGGCCGCGATCAAATACCCATTGTATTCAACCAGTTTCTCATAAGGTTTATCTATGAGTGTATGAACCCATGTTTGTACAGGTACTGGATTAAGGTTATTTCCTAAATCAACTCCCAGAATATAACCGTTTTCATCAAAATTCGATCTGGTGGCATACAAATAACTTCCCTGTAGTACCATTGCACCATACCAATCTCTGAAACCGGTCAGACTAGCAAGGTAAACAGGCTGAACAGGGTTTGAACGATCAAAAACCAATAAACCTGCGACCAAATCAGTAAATACGTATAGATAAAGGTCGTCTATAAAAATATTTCCTGGTTCAAAAAACAGGGTGTAAACCCCCTGAACTTCAGAAATTGAGGTTATGATGTACGGTGATACGGGATCAGATATATCCATCACCAGAATCACATCATAGCCAATAGTCAAATACAAGTAATCGCCATCTACAGCGGGGGTTGAACTGACCGTCTCAGAAAAGCGGTATTCACCTAAAAAGATGGGGTTGGTGATCTGTGTAACATCCCAAATCGTAAGTTGGTCGTCATTCGTAAAATAGGCTCGACTATCGGCCACAAAAACACGTTGGGCCAGGTGGGGGAAAGACATGAGGTAAAGCGGTTGCACCGGGTTTTGTACATCAAACACGTCAACGGTGTGGCTGATGGTCACGGCATAAAGAAGTTCCCCAGCCAAATGAAGCGTTTCTGGTGGCTGGGAGCCAACCACAGAACTGGTTTTACGCCATTCAGGAGTCTGACTGACATCAAAGACGTGTAAACCGTGTTCCTTGTCTGCCACATAAGCGTACTGGTCATGGATGACAACATCAGACGCTACAATGGGTTGGGGAGAGTAGAGGGGTGTCGCGGCAGGGGAGAGCGGGAAAATGTGTAAGCCGCTTTGGGTCGCGGCCGCGAACAACAAATCATCCGCAACAATCATCTCATTAATAGCACCGCCCACCTGATAGCCGAGATATTCCGTCATATTCATTGGATCCGTCACCGCGAAGGCACGAATGTTGCCATCTTGATCGTCTGCATACAATACATCATCTTTGACAACCATATTCCACCCATCTAACTGAAATGGATAGGTGTTGACCAGCCGGGGCTGAGTCGAATCAGCAACATCCAATACAACCAGACTACCATCTACAGCGTTGAGATAGGCATAACCATTGGCAACAGTCAACCCTTTGATGTAATTGGGAAAAGAGTACACACCTGATAACGTTGGTTGTGCCGGATCACTTACATCAAGAATGCGTAAACTTGAGGGGCAATCCCAGGTTCTACAAGTTTGGTCATCGAACCAGGTTAGATAAACCCTTTGTCCGACAACTTCGATCTGCTCCATTCCCCCACCCTCATACAGCCCTATCACAACTGGAGTGAGCGGATCAGCCAGATCAACAATCAGTAAGTACGTATTCAAACTGTAGTAACCAGCAATGATATAAGCTGTCTGACCAACAATCTGAATATCTTGCACAAAATCGCCCCTACGACCAGCTTCAAACGGATGGGTCGGATCATGCACATCAACAATACCCAGGTAGCCCCTCTCAAAAAACTCAATTCGGGCATAAACATAGTGATCAGACACCACTACCTGATTGACAAACCCTTCAAAAATGTGGCGGCCCACCAGTTTCGGTTGAGTCGTATCGCTGATGTCGTAGATTTGGAGTTCATGGTCTACAGCCAGATAAGCATAGGCCCCCTGTACAGCCACACTCCGAGCAACACCGCCGATGTGGTTAACGAGTTCTAATTTTTGGGTGGGAGAAACCGGTTCCGATGCGACAACCTCTGGAATTGGTTCGGTGTGAGTCAATGGATGGTAGGTAACGCGGCCGCGTTCATCCAACACATACACCCCGCTTTCATGGGGAATCAGTTTGGCCGTCGTCATATCCCCCAGGCTTATCTGTTCCAACATAAAGAGGCCACCAGCAACTGCTTCCGGGTGGATGATGTCGTGGTAAAGAGTCGTCAGAAATCGTTCCCTGGTGGTGGGATCGTGAGAGGTTACGTAAAGGATGTTAGGGGCATTCCAGACTACCCCATCAGTCACGCCTGGCAAATGGTAGAAATTTTGCGTCACCATTTCCATACTGTGATCAGGTAAACGTAGAATGCGAAAACCTTGGCTTGCGGCCGCGACATAAACGTACTCTTTATGGGGCAAAGTGCCTGTCGCATCCCCTTCCATCGCCACATCCAGTACATCCCCTGGCGTATCCTCATGCCACACGGGACGGGTAGCTTCCCAAAACCCAGTTTGTGTGAACCCATTCGACAAGTCAAACCGATAAACACCTTGCTGGCGTGCGGCCGCGTACAAAAGGCCGTCTTTTAGCCCTACGTCAGCCAGAATGCCAGGCAGTGTGGTTTCGCCTGCCTTCTGGGGATCATAAGGTCGGGTTACATCCGCCACCTGGATGGTTCCATCATGCCAACCCACCGCCAGTTTCCCATCCGCCACCGCCATGGCCGCAATGGGAACATGTCGGAAAGGAGCATACGTCCCCACCCAGGTTGGGTTACGGGACTGGGCAACATCTACAATCTCAACACACAACCGATCACAGGCCAACAAGAAAGCATGGCGTCCCACCAACGTGATACTGCGAATCTCTGCGGCACTCTGGTAGCGACCTAACGGCAGTGGCTGATCGGGATCACGCCAGTCATAAATCAACAGACCCACATCTTGCGCTACGACATAACCGTAATGGCCTTGAAAGGTCAGGTCTTCTACGACCAGTTCATCAAAAGCGGGCAAAGGTAGGGTTGCGGCCGCGACCAGCGCAACCGTTTCTGAAATGATAGCTACTGGGGGTTCCGGCGATGGGGTAGGCGTTGGATCACGCTCACGCCGACAGGCCACCAACCAGCCAAGAATAAGAAAAAGGAGAAAAAAACGTGGTTTCATGACAATGCTCCGGTGATTCGGATGACCGTGATCATACTTGCACCCCACTAAATGATGCTACAATCTTTGCCAGCCGTTTGGGCTACGGAGAAATGACGAATAACAGTCTTCAGTCTCCAGTCTCTGGGAACTGGAGACTGGGGACTGGGGACTAGAGGCTGAAATAATGGACGCATCTGTGAATCAACCAATACAAGTCAACAACCGCTTCCGGTGGGCGGCGATTATTATGATGGCGACGTTTTTGGGGCTGGCCTGGATGAGCTATTCCCAAGAAGCGGTGGTAGATGCCAGCCAGATAGCTGATCTCCCCGAAGGGCCGTTGGCTGGCTACCAGGCAATTGAATTCACCCTGCCTACCCTGGAGGGGGAAACCTTTTCCCTGAGTGATTACCGGGGTCAGCCGGTTATCCTCAATTTCTGGGCTTCCTGGTGCGGCCCCTGTCTGGCTGAGCTACCCTTGTTGGAAAGAACCGCGATTTTCTACCGCGGCCGCGTGACCATTCTCGGCATCAACAATGGTGAATCCATACGTACCGTCGAACAATTTGCCCAAGAACACGATCTCTCTTTCCCCTTGCTCCTGGACGACAACTACCTGGTAGGGGATCAATATCTGGTGACCGCTTTACCCACCACTTTTTTCATCGATCAGTATGGTGTTATCCAGGAAGTATTCACCGGTATCCTGAATGAAGGCATTTTACAGGATCGAATTGAGGCATTGTTGAATGCAGAGGTGAATAGGGGGCAGTCATCAATAACCAGCAATCCGCGAACCCCATTGGCAATACGGAATTGAACCAAGATCTGGTTTTACCGTGAGCGGAAGCAAACAGGCTACCGCAACCAATAATTCAGGATTCTCGTAACTACTAAATAATCGTTCGGAAATAAAATAGGTGGCACGGTCAGGAGACCGGCCATAGCAACTCTGTAAGTCCAAAACTCCCAAACACCTGCCCCAATAATACGAGGCTATTGCTCATTATCTCACTATGTTTCCCACACTCTCTCTCGGCCCAGCCGTTATCCCCACTGCCCCTCTTATTCTCCTTATCGGTATCTGGCTTTTGTTAGACGCCAGCGAACGTTCTGCCCGTCGTCTCAATCTGGATAATAAACTCATTTATAATCTGGCCGTAACAACCCTGGTAACCGGCTTTGTGGGGGCAAGGTTGGTCTTTGTGGCCTTGCATTGGTCTGCGTATCAAAATAACCTTTGGGGCATCGTCTGGCCCCTTGTCAGCGGTTATGAAGGATGGGGCGGTTTGTTGATTGGCGGCTTTGCCGCTTTGTTAATTGCTCGCCGTACTCAGCTACCCCTCTGGCCCACACTGGATGCCCTGACACCCGCTCTGCTCATCGCCTTTATTACCATCAGCCTGGCCGATTTTCTAGGAGGCCCAGGGTATGGCAAACCGACGACGATGCCCTGGGGTATCAATCTGTTCAGCCTGCGCCGCCACCCGGTACAGGTGTATGAGCTGTTGGGGGGGGTGGGGTCTTTGTGGCTCTGGTGGCGACTGACTGACCCGGTAAAACAGTGGGGCGTTGCTTTTTTGACCAGCGCGGCCGCGTACGCGGCCCTACGCCTCTTCACCGACGCTTACCGGAGTAACACCCCCCTCACCGAAGGTGGTTATCACCTCATACAACTCTTCTGCTTTGTCATTATGCTCAGTTGTTTGTTCTTGCTCTCACACCTGAGCGCGTCCCCTCCCCCTGAACCAACACCCCTCAAGCCCCAAATTTCTGAAAAACACGGGGCCTGATAATAAAAAAGGGTATGACCCACCGTTTTGGGTCATACCCTTTTTATTATCAACAAACCTCAGGCTTCAGTTGGCCCGTAGGCGGCGAGCCAATACGGCCAAAGCTAATAACCCTGCCCCTAAACCAATAATACCCCACAAAGAAAAACCTGTTTGGGGTAACGTGCCGGTACCACCAGTGCCACCACTACCACCTGTGCCCCCGGTACTGGGGACAGGCGTAGAGGTAGTGCCACCGCCAAAAATCGGGGTACCAAAAATACTTGTCGTGGGGGTCGGATTGGTAGCATCCGGTGTACCATCACCATCCGCATCTCCATCCGTACCATCACCATCCCCTTCATCTTCTCCAGGAATGACAACCGGGGTTTCCGTAGCGGTAGGAAGGGGAGTGTTGGTAAAAGTGGGGAGAGGGGTGTTAGTTGCCGTTGCACTAGGAATAGGTGTACTCGTGGGCGCGGCCGCGGTCATTGTCCGGGCTATCAACGTCTGGGTCACAAAAGCATTTTGTGTCATAACTGCTTCGTTGGTTGCTACCACAGCAATACTCGTCGCTTCCGTGGCCGGATCTACCGTATCCTGATTACCGCGTGTCAACAAAACAGCGGCAATACACACCACTGCCAGGATAAATATTGCCCCTAAAATCCCAGCCAGGACCACAAATGGACTTCCTGTAGAACGTCCCTCTTCAATGAATTCTTCAGACATGGTGAGTCTCCTCAAAAAATGACAAGGTGACGAGGTAAAGGGATGACCATAATGTTCATCCCGGCCAGTTACTCAGGCCAGCAAATCCAGGTTGGTGTAAGGCACAAACACAACTTCACCATCCGGTAAGGTTACATCAGCACCAGGGATACGAATGCCCACAGCACTGTTTTTGGCGCGTACATATAGACGGGTTACACGCCCAATCGCACCAGTGTAAGGGGCACGAATAATTCGCACCATCTGGCCGACTTCTAGTTTTACGCCTGGCAATGAAGGATTTACCGGGTTGCTGTCTACCGGCAAAGGGATAATTATTTCGGGTCTCTCTCCGGCCTGGGCATTCACCTGGCCAAATAGGGTCGCTTCACGCCCTTCTGATTCACGCAACAAATTAAATACAGGGCGAGTCATACCCTTCGCACCGATGCCGTCTGTAAGAATAATGGGAAAAGAAAAGTCCCCCGCGGCCGCACATATAGCCGCCGATAAACTTCCTACTACCAAACCCTTCACGCCTTGCTGTTCCAGAGCCGAGAGCATCTCTTGACTGCTTACCCTTCCGGCCACCAAAATAGCGCCACGCGCCTCCTTATCCAGACTCTCAGGTAACAATTCACTCCGTTCATCACGTGAAGCCAGCTTAATCTTCCCTACCCCTTCCTTGCCAGAACCCCAAATCGCCTGAATGAGTGAGCCATTGATCTCCAATACCACGCCCCGGTGAGCAATGATACCATTCACATGTGCCCGCACCATAGCCCGTACCTCTATCGGCTCAGACACCAGTTGTACAATCAGGCGACCATTATAAATGTGGTACAAAATTCCTTCGGCCGGAGAATTGAACACGCGGCCGCGGCCAAAAGCCCCAGGTTTACGCATCACCGGCATCCCTTTAATCAGGGAAGCCCCTTCTTCCACCAGTAAATAACGGGGAACATCCTGTGGGGGCACGCCTAAAACCCGGCTGGCATTCAACACAATATAACGGGGTCGTTCTACCGTGCGGGCAATCACCTGCACCGGCGACACCTGCTGACCAATACGCATGATGACTTCGCCGGAGCGGGGTAATAACCGTTCCCGTTTAATGGTGGCTGATGCCTTGATGTTGGTGATGCCTGGAAAAATATCCATTGTTGCCAATCATTCCTACCCGCCAATATCCCAGGTCCACTGGCGTATCATATTACGACGTGCGGCCGCATCCGTTGGTAAAGAAAAGGGGCGACCACGCGCATCAATAACCACACCGACAGAGCCACCATACACCGTAATCGTTTTCCCTTTACCAGGACCAAAACCAATATCAAAACGGCGCGTGGGGCGTAGCGTCAATTCCGCCTTTTCCCCGGCACTCAGCGGTAATACCTCAATCGTACCCGACTCCACTTCCAGGTCTAGTTTACCCACTCGTTCAGAGCGCATCTGTACCGTCATGGCGATCTGGCCTGACTGGGCACGTCCAGACAGCGCTACCACCCAGCCCAGGTCAAGCAAAGCACCACCTTCTAATGTTTGCACCACAGCCAGGGGTTCAATATGAGCCAAAACACCCAATGCAGGCAAAATGTTGTACCGGTCACTGGCTACAGCAAAAATACCCACCGGTTGCAGGGCATCTAATAACGTTAAAATTGTTTGCCCCGGTCGAGGAACACGGGTTAAAGTACTGCCCCGGGCAATAAGTAAACCAAATGGTGGCAGTGTGGTAACTGTATCACCATACCAACTCGCGGCCGCGACGCCTACCGATTTTTGCACCAGCACCCGTGCCAGGGCCTGTTCCAGATAAAACTCATCTTCTCCCATCGGCACACTGTGGGGGTAAAGCGACTTGTGCCACAGAAAATCCCGCACCGCTTCTTCGCTCATCTCTGTCGTGAGCCACTGACTAATCGCAGACACCTGATCCTGTAACGCCAACACCGACCGTCCCATCCCCAGATCATTTTGGATGGTGACATGGGTATGCTCAGTATTCGCGGCCACCAGCGTTACCGTCTCACTCCCAATATCTACAACCAATACCTGCTGTTGGTAAAGATTAGCAAAGTAGCCCAACATTTGTGCCAGGGCCTGAGCAGTAGGCACAGGATCAATCTCACCCCACGACTCCAAAGAGCCAATACCGGGCAAAGCCGCCATCTTCAGTTCGCCATACAGTCGGGTCAGCGTGCGTGCCGCATCCGTAGTCTGCTCTATATCCAGAGTGGGACGAACATTTTCTACCACATGCAAGGTGGAACTACTGCCCAACAAAGCCGTTACCTCTTCCCGTAGAGCCACATTACCAGCATAAATAAGCGTCGGTTTACGTCCGCCATCGAGCAGATTCAAACTCAATCCTACTGTCTCCACCAGTTGCAGAAGGCGCTGGGTTTTTCCCCCATCAATACCCCCAGTAATGAAAATCACATCAGGCTGATGTTTAAGTAAGGCTTCGATTTGGGTCTGTTCATTGCGCGTATCAGCCAGACTGAGATGGTCTACCGTAGTAGCATATACTTGACTCATGGCCCTTTGCGCACTGGCAAGACTCACTTCATCCAGTAGCCCTACCAGGAAAGTTTTGAGGGGTGCGGCCGCGCTGATCGTCGCGGCAAAATAATCTACGCCTACTCCTTCATCATTGGCCGGAGTAATGAGTTCTCCATTGTCCAAAAGCAATTTACGCCCAGTCGCGGCCGCGATCTGACCAATCGCTTGCTGTACCCCCCGAATCAAGTCCTGCCAGGGGGCAAAAGCAGTCGTAGGCGCTGTTGCCTGGGCCAGTAAGCGATACACACCAGCGGCAATATCAAATAAAGCCACTGTGGTATTGGCATGACCCACCTCAGCAATGAGGAAAGAGGGCGTGGCATCAGAAGGGGTTTGTTCGTCACTCATTACGGGATTAATGTTAAAAATTGCCCCAGTTGGTATGTCAATAAAGCCAGACTGGTACTCAATATTCCGGCAAACAACGCGCCGAAAGTGATGGTCAAAACAAATTGCCCAATCCCTTGAATACCACGTTGCCATGCGGCTGGTTTTTCAGGATTGCGCCCGGTAAATTGGAACATAAGCAAGGTACAGATGGTTAAAAGAGCGGTGACAACTCCGCCGAGAACCCCCGAAGTAGATGGTTGGGCCGCGGCCGCGATCTGTGGCCATAAAGTACCCATAATCGCCCCTACCAAAGCCACCGCCGTACCTACGCCCACCAAAAGGGCCATCGTACTATTACCCAACCAGGCGAAACGGGGAAAAGCTTTCAACCCCAACATCAAAGCCAGGGCCAGCGGTACAAACCACAAAATCGTCGCCGGATTGGTGGGATCGTTAAGCAATTGACGAAATACGGGCCAGATGACCTCACGAAGGGCAACGACTGCGGCATACCCGCCACTGACTCCCACCAACAAATGAACAGCCAGCCGATAGAGAGGATTATCTCCCAACAGGTAGCTATAAACTAAAACGGTGGCGACAAGGCCAATGATGATGCCTAATGTTTCCATTTCGTTAAATGATTATTTCCGGCTAAGTCCGGTCAGAGCGTAATAGACGGCGCCAACCAGCAACAAAATAACAATCAGTAATTGCGCCAACGCCTGGGCCTGTAGTTGTTTACCGACAACCCCTGTCTCACCTGTCAGAGCCATCTCATACGCGGCCGCTCCCGGCAGACCAGCAATTAAACCATCAATCTGCTGACTACCCAGATACGGTTGCGCTAAGGGGGCCAGTCCCTGGGTTGTTCCCACTACCAGGGGAATATTCTCTGTTTGGGGGGCTACCTGCTCCATCCAGCCTAGTAAACTGTCACGTTCACCCGTCAACACAACAATCAGACCCACTTCTCCCGGAGCCAATAACAAAGGCCCACCAGACCCAAAAAGGGTGAAGCAATCACTACTTCCATTCAAACAAGCCGCTAATGCCCGTAACCCTATTGTTTCACCGGGAATAAATTGGGTTGCGGCCACATCTAATCCCAGACTGTTTGCCTGTCCTAACCCGGCCGCATATTGGCTCACAACCACAATCTGTTTGCCACTAGCGGCCAATTGCCCCAGAATAAGCTGGGCTTGAGGGTCTAACTCACCAGCCAGACCAGGGGTATATTCAAAAGCCACCAAAACGGTAGACCCGGCCGCGGCCGCAATAGCCGATTGTGCCGCCTCCACCCCAGTAACAGGTGAGGGGAGTACCAGGGGCATATTGGGCAAAAACAATCCGGCCACGACAGCCAGGAGCAACAAAATTGCCATCCCCACCCGTATCAGCACCGACATAGAGGCCCGTTTTTGTCCCACTTGTGTAAGGATCTCAGGTTCGGCATGAATCAATTGATACAACATGGCCGCCTGCTCTTTGTGCTCCTTGGTCGTTGTGTAATGCGTAGCGGCTATATTCATTTTGGGTTGGGCCACCACCGGCTCAATAGGAATGACCCCCCGCAACCCGGCCAGGGGACCTGCCGGTTCTTCTGGCTCCAACTCCGCTTCTGGCGCTTCATCAGCAGTATCCCGCGGCCGCAATTCCTGAATCCACTCCGGTATCTCCGCTCGTTCCAAAGACAACAACGCCTCACCAGGCGCCATATCTCCTAAAATATCGGCCCATTCACTAGATAAGGGGCTACCCACTAACTCCGAACCCTGTACCGAAAGGGCGGCTTCCAAGGCTGTGTCAAAATCTTCATCCCCTTGAGGAGACAGCCATTCTGGTAAATCAGATTGGGGCAAAGGAAGATCAGGCAACTCCAGCGACGGGCGCGAAGTACTGACAACATTCCCTTCATTCAGGCTCTGCTGTAACCAATCAGGTAACTCCGCCCGCGCCAACTCTTGGGGGATCCCTTCCAGATTAGCCCGGTAGGTTGGCTCCGCTGTCATCCGTTTCTCTACTGGGGGAGGCGCTTCTTTTGGCGAAATAGGCCAGGCTGATTCTGGCACTGTTGGCTCAAAATCCGTACTCTCTGTTTCCTGCTCTAGCGCCATAAACCAATCAGGCAAAATCGGTTCGCTCACCTTTTCTTCTACCGGGGGTGGAGCGGCCTCTACCTCTTCAGGGGCGACAAAAAAGGTTGTATCAGCCGAACGCAGTTGGCTTAACCACTCAGGAACGTCGCTATCAGTTGTATCAGCAAGCGCAGTGTCAGGTTCAAGCAAATTATCCGGGAAGGCTGGTTGTTGTACATCAGGGGTAAGTCTCGACTCCGTAATGGGTGTTTCAAATTCTGTGAACCAGTCCGGTAAATCATTTTCCGCCAGGGATGTAGCCGCAACTGCGGCCGCGTCATCTTCATCAGTATCGGCTTCTAGTTCATGCAACCAACTAGATAAGTCAATCTCTTCACCCCCAGTTATTTCGTCGGTGACATCAGTTTCACCAGCAGAAAATATCTCTGGAGATGGTTCATCCTCATCGCTAAGCCAATTAACAATCGCGGCAGACGCTTCTTCATCCCCGTGCAAATCAGCCAACCAATCCGTCAAACTGTCTGCTTCTGCGGTAGGTATGTCAGGCTGAGGACTGACCGATAGGGCGGAGGCTTCTGCTTCCTGTTCACCAAAATCATCAGGAAAATCATCTAACCAACCAGGCGAAGATGATTTTTCCTCCGCGGCCGCGGGGGTATTCACCGTTAACTCCGCCAACCAATCAGTTATGCTGGCTTTCTCAAATGCCGATGGGCTACTCTGCTCTTGCCTTTGTGTAAATTCTGCTAACGCTGGCTCATCGTCCAGCCAAGGCTCGTCACGCAGAGAAGATTCGGGCCACATGGGTGTAGCCGTCAGTCGGCTTTGGGCACTCTCTGCTTCCGTCTCTTCTAAGGTTGTTAACCAATCATTGGGCAAAGCAGACCAATCAATCTCAGCTTCGTCCTCAGATTCTGTCCCAGGGGCCAAATCAGTCAACCAATCTTCACGCGGCGTAATCGCTGAGGATGTTGCTTCAGGTGTATCCCAATCCGTATCCCAATCGGACAATTCTGGCTGGGAGGCAGATTCCGCCAAAGTCGGGCTATCCGTCAACCAATCCGCCACATTGGGGGCTGACCCCTGATTCGATTCATCATCAGCCCAGGTTGTTAACCAATCCGCCACACCCCTTCCGGTCGTCAGGTCGGCTTCTTCTGGAGCAAAATCTGTCTGCCAATCCTCAAACTCATCGGTCAGCATTGATTTTGTTGCCGGTTCCCCCTCCCCCTTATGGGCAGTAAATGAGGGTGGGGTAGGCGGCATATCCAACTGAGGTTTGTCTTTCGACCGACCAGGCAACGAACTGGTGGCCGATTCTTCTTCGTTTACCACTTCTTCAAACAAATCTTCGGGTAATTCATCCCTGGGTGTTTGTGTTTCTTCAACCTCAGTACGCCGTTCTCGTCCTGGCCATTTAGGACGTTCGAGGAAGCCATAATCAACTGTAAGCCGGTTGGGATCCTCTTCTTCCTTCAACTCCGTCAACTTTTGTAACCAATCGGTGATGTGTGATTGCCGTTCTGGGCTGGGTTCCGCCCCTGGCCGTTCGCCAGTTTTTAACCATTCGGGCAGATCATCAGGATCCAATTCGCCAGTATCACCTGGGCGACGAGAGGGTAAAACAAAACCATGCCGGGTGGGTTGGGCAGGTGGTGTCTCACTGGTTGGTTTTTCTTCGCGGGGCAACCGACCTAAGGCACCTAAACGGCTACCACAACTGTCGCAATAAAGACGGTTTTGGGGATTCGTCGTGCCGCAATTAGCACAGATTTGGGTTGTCTGCGGTGGCAGGGCTGTACCGCAGTGGTTACAAAATTTGCTACCCAGCGGATTGACGTGGTTGCAGGAGCGGCAAGTAATAACGTTCATTCGCTGTAGGGTTTCTCTGAGCCGACAAGCAGGCGTAGGCTCAAAGTGATGGTGCCCAGGGCGATACCGATAAGCAGGCCCCGTAAACCGGCATTGACGAAGATACCATTGAGGATGTTACGCAGAGGTTCAAGCAGATTCGCGGCCGCGGCCGGGAGTGGCAACAAAAGAATCATTACCGTGAGCAGAAACAGCACCGCCCAGCCATCACGGCGGCGCTGTAACAGACGAAAGCCTGCAAACAGAAGGAAAAAGGCCAGTAATGAAGCAAAGGCAGTTTCCAGAGGTTGCTGAATAAGTTCAAAAAGCGGTTGCGTCATGTCCTTATTAGTCAAACCAAGGAGATCCGCCAGGCCAACCGTCAAAACAGCCATCAGAGATAACACAAGAGCCAGGCTGTACACATTAAGTCTCAAAGCCCGGCGCAGATGGATGATAAATAAATTACCCAAACCCAATAAAAGGGCACAGGCAACCAAAAAACTAGCCCATCCCAGAATCAATTTGCCTAATGCGGGCACAAACAACAAACCCACCAGGGTTAGCAGACCAAAAAAAACGGCAAAGAAAACGGGAACAGACTTTTTCATCTTTTGTGCAGAGAGATCAACGAGCAAAAGCGGCAATGATACCCCAAAAGGTAGTCAGGAGAATGGTCCCGGCAACCAGGAGGCGCAAGATGTCTTGTAATTGCAGACTGGCGAGTTGAGCGGGGTGTCTTTGGAGAAAGGCCCCAGCCGCCAGATGATCTTCACCTATAATAACCTGTGTCGTTACTGGGTAAGCTATAGCCAGGGCCACAGGATCATCACTACTGATCAATTGTTCCATTTGCGCCCGCTCCCCGGCCTCTGTCATTAGGGCAATCTCGGCCCCAAAACGACCAGTCAAAATGTTATTACCCAGTCGTTTACTATTTAGTACGTGATTAACACCCACCCCCAAAACAAGAGGAAAGGTTTCACTTGCCTGGAATTGTACGACTGAAGCCCGATATTCAGCCTGTCGGTGAGCCTGGTGATAAGCCTGACGCACCTGATCTTGCCCGGCAATTAGCAATGTACCATCACCGACGGTCACAACAGGGGGCATATCGCTGGCACAACTGCCTTCTGCCAGGTGGTCTAACATGGTGAGGGCGGCCACACTGGAAACAGCCGCTGGGCCAGAGAGGTTACCCCGCCCCAGGCTAACGTGCATCCGCTGACCACTTTCCACAGAGCGACCCACCTGTTTTTGCAGGGCACTATAACCAGAATGCGGCCGCAAACCTACTTTACGCCCTTGTTGCACCCGCCGGGTCAACACAAATAACCCGGCTCCCGCCAGGGCAATAAAAAGGGTTACAATCAAATGATTGAGGCTGATGTCCATGACCAAACACCTCAGACTGTTTATATCCTAACTTTATTAGGGTGAATCGTCGTTCGTTTCTAATCTCTGAATTAACATTTCTACCCCGTGTGGTTGTTCCAACAAATAAGCTAATTGGCGAATAACCGGGTGGGGAAAAAAAAGGTTAAGCACAGGTTGCGCAATATAGAGACATTGTGCCCCTAAAAAAGTCAGAGGACGGCTGGCATCGAGGGCAATAAGTACCGGCAGGCGCAAACCAGCGCGACCAAGTGCGGCCGCGACCTGCACGGCTGTCTCTGCGTGTGCATTTTCTAAAGATTGTACAGTTGGATGGAAATCCATGAACTGACCCTGTTGTTATAAACAACCTGACATAAAAAGTTTTGTTGTAATACTACAATAGCACGAGTATAACACGTTTACCAGGGCATGTAAAGATATTCTCAGGAGGGGACAGGGGGAGACAGAGGGTAGAACGGTACTTACAATGGCTGTGTGAGCCGCAAATACCACGGGCATATTCACTCAACCCTCGGATCTTAATTGCAATATCCACCCAGGATCGTCAGTTGCTGAGAATAAGGCCCGATGCAAGCGAAACCCTAATCGTTGATACAAAGCATAAGCTCGGCTATTGGTTTGGGCCACACAAATCTCCACACAGGTTACCTGCCGCGCTTGAGCCAAATTGACCAGGGTTTGAATGAGTTGCGAACCAAAGCCCAATTGGCGATACGCGGCCGCAACCTCCAGATGAGCAATTTCTGCTTTGTGGGAGTTAAGAAGCACCAGTTGACCTTGCGCCACCAGTTGCCCGGCGTACTCCCCTACCAGGTAAACCAATCGGTCCCGTGCCTGGTTTTGTTGCCAGCGAGCAAACTGTGCCTGAAAGATAGGCCAGGGAAGGGAAGGGAAAAAGAGAGGATGAAGCGCGGCCGCGTCACTTTCGCGCACAACACGCAATAATAATATTGATGGGGACATAAGTCCCATTTTGGCTCACCCCGAGGCGAAAAACAAATCGCGCTGGCCCCAGAAAACAAAAAACCCTGCGGTTAGCAGGGTCTTTTGTGGGAAGAGGAGAAAAAAGGAGGAATTGGGTATGGAATTGAGAATATAGGGCATATTATAGCCGTGAAATGGACTATCAGAAGGGGTATTCACTACAGGCACAATGTAAATCATTTTACAAGGCCAGGGAGAGGGTATCTTCTCCATGTGTCGGGGCAAACGAGGCCTGAGCTTGTCGAAGGTCGCTGGTTTCGACAGGCTCAATCAACCCCACCTGTCCACCCCTACCTATTCCCCTACCTATCATTCAAATTGAGAATTACCGCCTGAATCGGCCATTCCTTGACGCTCACTAGAGCCATCTGTACAATCATTTCATGTCCACACCCAAAACTCCCTCATTTAATTACGGTGGCCAGGCAGTCATTGAAGGTGTCATGATGCGTGGCTCCAAAGCCTTCTCGGTAGCCGTCCGCGATCCCAACAACAATATCATTACCCACACGGAAAAACTAAACGCCAGTTTTTACGGTGGCTGGTTTGTCAAAATTCCTTTTTTACGCGGTTTAACCCTTTTGTGGGATGCATTAGGCCTGGGAACGAGAAGCTTGATGTTTGCCGCCCAGGTCGCTATGCCTGAAGAAGAGAAAGGTGAAGCGGCTCAAGCATTCTCTGGCCCCGCCCAGGTAGGAATGGTCCTCACTTCTTTAGCTTTAGCCATTGGTTTGTTTTTTGTTTTGCCCGCTTTTTTGAGTAAACAAGTACCGCAGTGGTTATCGCTAGAACTGACACCGCTTGTTATTAACCTGATAGAAGGAATCATTCGGCTCACTTTGTTAGTCGGGTACATTTGGGCCATCGGCTTAATCCCTGATGTCAAACGGCTGTATGGTTACCATGGTGCTGAACACAAAACCATCAATGCCTATGAAGCCGGAGCCGAATTAACACCTGCTGAAGTAGCCCGGTTCCCATTAGAGCATCCTCGTTGTGGCACCGCGTTTCTTTTGACTGTGGTTATCCTCTCCATCTTATTGTTCACATTATTACCGGCAGTGTTCACCGAAAACATTCTTTTGCGTCTGGTTTCGCGTGTCATTTTTATCCCCATTATTGCGGGCATTGGCTATGAATTCATCCGTTTCACGGCTTCACACCAAAAGAACCCGTTGATTCGTCTGATTATTAAACCGAATCTGGCTTTGCAACGTCTTACAACACGAGAGCCGGATATGGGTATGTTGGAAGTTGCGATTACCGCCTTCAACGAGGTGTTGGCCAGTGAATTTGGCGAACGCGTGGAGGAAAAGGTTGTGGCGTAGGGGAAGTAACGATTGATAACAACGTAAAAAGGTAAGGATGGCAAAAATGGCTGGTTCAACAAACACCGATAAAGCGGCGACAAACAATCTCAAAGGGTTAGAGTTTTACCGGCAATGGAAGTTGGATGAGGCGGTAGAAGCGTTTAAGGACGCGGCCGCGCTAGATGCGAACAACCCCGAGTATCACTTAAACCTGGCCCGCGCTTATGCTCGCAGTGGCAAATACCACGAAGCCATCAAAGCCTTGGGCGAGTACATTCACGCCGAAACGGATGAGAAATTAGCTTCCCGTTATGAACGTCTTTTTTCTACTGCCTTGGATGAAGTGGAAGAAAATACCATTGCTGGCATGCAACGTTTAGATTTATCGTTGCCTCTGGTAGGGAAAGCCATTCAGATGTGGCTGGAGTATCGCATCGCCATCGGGCGGCAACAACTACGCATTCCCAAACCGGAAATCTGGGCGGCCGCGTTGACTTATGCGGTGTGTAAAGTAAATTTGCTGGAGCTAACACGGGAACAGGTTGTAGCCGCGTTTGATGTTAAAGATCGTTCACTCAAAGAAAAATATGACGACCTGGTAGAAACATTAGACCTGCTTCCGGGCGATTATCGCTATTTTACCGGTGAAGAAAACCCCCTGGATGAATTGGTGGAAGCGGCCGAACAGTTAAACAAAATTTACCAGGACTTCCGGGAAGGTTAACCGGGTTTCTCTCCTTCATGTTGACTTCAGACGCCCAGGCTCGTTTCTCCGACATTTTACAGCGTCTGCGTCAGGCGTACCCCAATGCCCATTGTGCTTTAGATTACCAGACTCCCATTCAATTACTGGTAGCCACGATTCTTTCGGCACAATGTACGGATGAGCGGGTAAACAAGGTAACGCCTGCCCTTTTTGCCCGTTACCCAGACGCGGCCGCGCTGGCTCATGCCCCTTTGGCTGATCTGGAAACCCTCATTTTTACCACTGGCTTCTATCGCCAAAAAGCCCTCTCCATCCAGACCACCGCTCGCATCTTGTTGGAAAAGCACGGGGGACAATTACCCCACAAAATGGCCGATCTTCTAAAATTGCGCGGGGTTGCCCGCAAAACGGCGAATGTGGTTTTAGGAGAAATTTATGGCCAGACGGAAGGTATTGTAGTAGATACCCATGTGAAACGGTTAGCGAATCGCTTGGGGTTGGTGCGGGAAAAAGAGGACCCGGTCAAAATTGAGCAAGAATTGATGGGGCTAGTCCCCCGCGACGCGTGGATCGAGATATCCCACCTGTTGATTTTTCATGGGCGGCGTATTTGTGAGGCCCGCAAACCCGATTGCCTGCATTGTCCTCTGCGCGATTTGTGTCCTTCGGCCGTGGGCTGAGAACTCATGAGGCATGTGTTCATGCCTCATGAGAACGTTATCCCTTCGTGTTTTCCATAAGGTAGTGACGTAAATCGGGGTAGCGACGGGCGATGTAAATAGCGATGAGGACGGTGGCCAGGCCGCCCGTCCAGATAGCGACGGGCACACCAAACGCGGCCGCGACCATTCCCGCTTCCAATTCACCCAATTGTGGGCCACCCATAAAAAAGATCATATTGACGCTGGTCATGCGGCCGCGTAATCCATCAGGGGTGAGCAATTGGCGCATGGTATTGCGAATCACCGTCGAAACCGTATCGGCCGCCCCTGTTAATGCATAAAGAAAAAATGAGAGCCAGAATGCGGTGGCGAAGCCAAAGGCCATCGTAGCCAACCCATAAATCACAACACTGACAAGTAATACTAACCCTTGCCGCCGGATATCCCGTCGGAATGACAAAACCAAACCAGCCACCACCGCACCCAAGGGCTGGGCTGTGGACAACAAGCCGTACCCCTCTACCCCCACTTTCAGCAAATCATCCGCAACGAGCGGTAACATTGTGCGGGCTGAACTAAAAAAAGTAGCCCAGAAATCCAGCACCATAGACCCCCGAATGATACGTTGGCTCAGAGTAAACCGAATCCCCTCAACCAATGATTGCCACCCTACCTGGGAGCGGCTCGCGGCCGCGTGACCCTGGTAAGCCATCATCCAGATGAACCCCATCAGCAGGGCAAAGGAAAAGGCATCTACCGCATACACCACCCCCACATTGAACCGACCAATGAGCCAGCCAGCCAGCCCTGGCCCCGCAATCCCCCCAATCTGAAACATCAGGTTGGTCAAACTTAATGCATTGGTGAGGTGTTCTTTGGGTACCAGATTAGGCACAATAGCTTGACGTGCGGGATTATCAAAAGCGGTTGCGGCCGCCATAATGGTCGTCAGAAAATATATTAAGGGCACAGTGATGTACCCTGTGAAGGTCAGCAGGGCCAACACTCCCCCTAATATAGCTGAAACTGCCTGTGTCCATAGCAACAAGGTACGCCGGTTGCGCGTATCAGCCAAAATTCCTCCCCATAGGCCAAAGAATACCAGAGGGAAGAAGCGGGCCAGCCCTAGCCCCCCTAGCCCCAGAGCATCCGCTTGCAGAGTGACGGAACGACCTAATAGGGCAAAGGTAAAACTATCACCCTGCAACAACTGGTATACATGCCAGCTTAGGGCGGTAAATTGCATTTGTGAACCCAAAATAGAGAGGAGCCTACCTGCCCAAAAAAGACGGAAATCACGGTGGCGTAGCGCTACCAGGGGTGCGGCCGTGCGTTGACTCATATTGACCTCTTACTTGATGTTGGTGGGGGAGGTTGTGTGGAAGCATATCCACGTTTTGTGGGAGACCTGACAGGTTTTATTGTTCATTAAATTTTTAATCGGATAACGCATTCATTGACCCCATCCCCCCTGCCGATTCCCGAGGGAAGGGGGGAATTCCCATGGGGACAGGGTTAGGGGTGGGGGGGGATTCCATTACCTGATTAATTTTTTAAACGACAAAGAAACCTGTCAGGTCTGTACCCCACGATTTATGGGTATACTCATTGTGCGGCCGCATCATGGCGAACCCGATCAGTCTATGCTACACTTTTTATCTCTGATAGCCAATCATCAGATAACTCCTTTAGTGGGGAGAGAAATAACGTGAGCAACAAAAAAAACGCCCCATTACGCTTCAACTTTGGTTTTTTGCTTGAAGGCAACCTGGGCGAGAAACGCGAATACATCCTTGATTATCCATCCGTCACTATAGACGATGTCACGTTGAGGCCCCTTCAGGGAACCGTGACCGCTTCCCGCAACTCACGGGGCATTTATATAGAAGGACAACTCCGTAGCACCATCGTGACCGAATGTTCACGCTGTCTTATGCCTATCACGTTGCCAGTAACCATCGAACTAAGCGACCTGTTTTACTACCCCCCCACCACCGCTCCAGAAGGGGAATACACGATTCCTGCCACCGGCTTTTTAGACCTCTCCCCTTTGGTACGGGAGATGGGCCTTCTGGCTATACCTATCCAACCTATCTGCAAACCAGATTGTCTGGGTTTCTGCATGGAATGTGGGCAAAATCTCAATGAAGGCGATTGCCACTGTGAGGAAGAAACCCTCGATCCACGCCTCTCAGCCCTGAGCAAACTCCTCGACAATTAGCCTGTCGGCCCTCAGCCATAACCTTTCCCCACCAGGCTGGCTGGACATACTGGGGATTTCCATTCATCTTGATGCACGTCCTGCCCATAGGGTAGGTTAATACTTGAGTACACTCTATGTTCTACGATTCAGCACGCATTTTTGTTAAAAGTGGCATTGGTGGCGATGGCATGATCAGCTTCCGTCGCGAAAAATTTGTTCCCCGTGGGGGACCTGATGGGGGTGATGGGGGGCATGGGGGCAACATCATGTTTGTTGTCAATCCCAAACTCAATTCGCTGGTCACTTTTCACCGCCAGGTGCACTTTGAGGCCGGGAATGGCAAACATGGCGGCCGCAGTAATATGACTGGCGCCACAGGTGAGACACTCCGTCTGGAAGTTCCCCCTGGCACCATCATCCGTGATGCCGATACGGATAGTCTACTGGCGGATCTGGTTCACCCGGGTCAGGAAGTAACTATTTTGCAGGGCGGCCGCGGCGGGAAAGGCAATACCCGTTATGCTACCAGTATCACCCAAACCCCTCGCCTGGCCGAACGGGGCGAACCAGCACAATCTCGCTGGCTCACCCTGGAATTAAAACTAATCGCCGATATTGGGCTGGTAGGTGTACCAAATGCAGGTAAATCTACCCTACTTTCTGTCATCAGTGCGGCCCGCCCCAAAATTGCGCCATATCCCTTCACCACCCTCTCCCCTAACCTGGGTGTTGTGGAGCTAGACACTTTTCAGACAATGGTTGTTGCCGATATTCCTGGTTTGATCGAAGGGGCGGCCGAGGGAGTGGGACTAGGGCATGAGTTTTTGCGCCACATTGAGCGGACACGAGTTCTTATTCATTTGCTGGACGGCGCGGCCGCGGAGCCACTAGAAGATTGGGCCACCATCAACCAGGAGCTTTCTCTCTACGATCCAGCCTTGTTAGATAAACCACAATTGGTCGTCCTCAACAAGATTGATTTACCCGACGCCATCGCCTGGGAACCCATCATTGAGGAAAAAGTGGTAGCGGCGGGTTATGAATTCTGCGCTATTTCCGCGGCTACCGGGCAAAATGTGCGCCCCATGTTATTCAAAGTATGGGAAATACTTCAGGACTTACCTCCCATCACCTTTGTGCCCGATGAAGAACCTATCATTCGACCAGAGGTAGATGAAGGTGATTTCACTATCGAACGTGAAAAGAATGGCTGGCGAGTTGTGGGTATTCGCATTGAACGCATTGCGGCCATGACCTACTTTGAATTTGAGGCCACGGCACGCCGTTTTCAGACGATACTGGAAGATATGGGGATCAGTGATGCATTGCGGAAAGCTGGTGTACAGGATGGTGATACCGTTTTCATTGGCGATGAGACTCTGGAGTGGAGTGAGCAGTGATGCGGCTGGGGGTATTGGGAGGAACATTTGACCCGCCCCACCTCGGTCATTTGTTATTGGCCGAGACGGCGCGGGTCACATTGGGGTTGGAGCAAGTACTTTTCTTGCCTGTTGGTTCACCTACGCACAAGACGGAGCAGGCGATTACGCCTACCTGGCACCGGGTTGCCATGACTCGTCTGGCTATCGCCGACAATCCATTTTTTGCGGTTTCCACACTAGATGCAGAGCGCCCTTCCCCTCATTACACGGTTACGTTATTGCCTTTGCTACAACAAATTTACCCTCAGGCAACCTTATGGCTCATTCTGGGGTCAGATTCATTGCGAGATTTGCCGCAGTGGCATCAGCCAAAAACATTGTTATCTCAATGTCGTCTGGCGGTTTTGGAGCGCCCTGGTATTGCAGTGGACTGGGCTTCGCTGGAATCGGCTCTGCCCGAATTACGTCACCATCTGGATTGGCTTGTAGGGCCAGGGGTTATGGTTTCGGCAACGATGGTGCGCCAGTTCGCGGCCGCGAACCACTCCTTGCGTTACCTCATTCCCGAACCCGTCCGTACCTACGTCCTAGAACATCATCTATATCAACCAAACGACAATCAGTCATCCACCTAGGCGTCCGCACTCTCATTCGTGGCCTCACTCTCCTGTTTGGCCGGGGCAAACCGCTTCATCTGCGCTACGGGGACTTTAATATGTTTGCGACAATTGGGACATTCCATCACATGGGTTTTGTGCTTCTGACTTTGGGCTTCCACCAAGGCAGAAGACAGGTAATCCCGACTTAGATTAAAACTATGTGAACAATACGAACAACGGACGTGCATTTTTTGTCTCCTTACATCATTCTTAGTAATCGTCCAAAATGAACCGAATGCAAATCGGTTCAATTCCTCAATTGCAGGGTTAAATAACCTTGAAAGGGGGAAGTTATTTCCAGACGTTCACTTAGTCTGGTTGAGTTTACCGTCATTTTCAACGTTACGTCAACATTGCTCATCTTGTTTGTCGTTGAATCATAACTACTAAGCCGTTGCTTGAGCTTGCCAAAGGCAACACCAGGCTTCGACAAGCTCAGCCCTCGAGAACCTTAGGCGTGACGTTGAAACTGAAGAATAGCCATATGGGAGAATCTGCCCAGGGAGATCTCCAGAGACCTTGCCCCCGATTCACAATTCTAACCCATTTATCCTGCCGTACCGCCTATGCCTTCTACATCTTCTACTCGTCGCCGCCTTATTTGGTTTCTGCTCCTTATTCCTGGCACCGTTTTGGTAGTGGCCCTGGCTTATATCACTGGTCTGGTCAACCAGATTCGTTATACTAACCTGATTATTCGTTGGACAACAGAAAGTGAACTAGATGTCCTGGGTTATAACTTATATCGGGCAGATTCGCCTGAGGGTGAATTTGTTCAGATAAATACGAGTCTCATACAACCATCACTAGACCCATTGGTAAGTAGTGAACATGAGTATGTAGATGAGGGGCGTGTACGCGGCCGCACCTACTATTACATCCTGGAAACCGTGGATCGTTTTGGGAATATCAAATCCCGAACTGACCCTATTCCCATTCCCTGACTTTGACACAACATTTTCGCTGTGGTATTATGCCCGGCTGTAACCTGCATAACAGAGAGGCCATTTTGTCTGGTTCCACATCCCCAGCAGATCACATCATCATAGACATTGCTAACCTGGCCGTCAGCATCATTGTAGAAGATGACTCCATGGCTGACCGCATTCGGAAGAGCTATCACGATTTTATCAATCCCCAAGCAACCCCGATTCTCAACATTACGATCATCGTCAAACCAGGTGCACGTTATATTGAATCAAACCCTGGCTATTGGATTATTGATTCCAAATTTACAGCGGATCATCTTACCTACAAATCATATGAAGAATACGGTGAATTAGACTTAGTCAATGGTGTAGGTTATCTGGAGATCGCCCCCGAAGCCTACATTGAAAACTATCTCCGGGTTATTTATGCCTGGTTATGTCTTACTCATGGTAGCCTGCTTCTTCATTCCTCTGGCGTCGTTCGTAACAGCGAAGGCTATGTTTTCTTTGGCCCTAGCGGCGCGGGCAAAACCACTACATCACGCCTGGCATCTCGTCAGGCGACCGTTCTCAGTGATGATCTTGTTATTATTCGCCAGATAGAGGATGCCTACTACTTGTTTGGTGTACCATTCAAAGGGGAACTCAGTGATGCCCCGCGTGCCAACCAATCAGCCCCTCTAAAAGGCATCTTTCGTTTGCGTCAGGATGTGCGGCACTATATTGAACCTATGTCACGCATTATTGCTGTGGCTGAGTTAGCGGCCGCGTCACCTTTCATTAACAACATCGCCCTACTCAATGGCAAACTTATATCCCTATGCAATCGCATTGTCAAAGCAGTCCCCATTCAACAACTTCACTTCCGTCGCGACGACGGGTTTTGGAAGGTCATAGATGAGTACTACACCCCTGTACCCCAAACCACATCCACAAACAGCTGGTAGAGTCATAGACGGTGAAGCCGTCCTTATTTTGTCTGAAATCAGTGAAATCAACGTTCTTAATGAAGTTGGCTCACGAATCTTTGAGCTGGCCGATGGCTCCCGCACCCTCAACGAAATCAGTCAGGCCATTTCTGATGAATATGAAGTTTCGTCTCAACAAGCAGAACAAGACGTATTAGAATTTGTACAAAAGTTGGTTAAACAAAACGTCCTGGTTCTGGCTGAGCAAAAAGAGGGGTGAAGATGTCCGAACAAACCATTGATGTCACAACTGGTCAAAAAACCACGTATGACACCATTGCCCGCAAAGCCGCTAACCAACATCGCTTGCTTTCCATTCAATGGGAGCTAACCTACCGATGTAATGAACGTTGCAGTCATTGTTACCTCGATGTTATGCCCCCAAGTGCCAAAGTTCCAGGGGAATTATCTACAGACGAAGCCAAAAAACTGATAGATGATCTGGTTCGTCTCAATGCTCTCACGATCACCTTTTCTGGCGGTGAAGTTTTTGTTCGTCCCGACATTTTTGAAATTGCCAGCTATGCCCGCAAAAAAGGGTTTGCCATTCGCTTCTTTACCAATGGCATTTTGATAAAACCAGAAATGGCGGATAAAATTGCCGCCGTTAAACCGGTTGTAGTGGAGTTCAGCGTTTATGGCAGTAGAGCTGAAACTCATGATGGCATTACTCAGGTGCCTGGTTCTTATGATTTAACAATGCGGGCCATTAGACTCCTTCTAGAACGTGGGGTGCGTTGCATCATCAAAACACCCATTATGAAGGAAAATATTGAACAAGTTGGCGAACTTCAAGAGCAAGCCAAAGATTTAGGCGTTAGTTTTCAATATGATTTGACAATTGTCCCTAAACATACTGGTGATGTTTCCCCTCTGAAACACCGACCATCAGATGATCAACTTTTAGCTTTTTTACGTGACCGGGTAAACACAGAAACCTGGACGTTGTATCAGTTAGAAGAGGAACATCGCTTTTGTGGCATCGGTCTGAGTAGTCTGACTGTTAGTCCCTATGGTGAAATTTACACCTGTGTAGGGGCACGGGTTTCTGCCGGTAATATTCGCACTTCTCCTATTCATAATATCTGGCACGACTCGACGGTTTGGGAAGAAACGGGAAACTTGACAATCTCAAAATTACCGGTATGCTCTACATGTGAATTGCGCCAGTTCTGTGTTAGATGTCATGGCACAGCGGCGTTTGAAGACGGGGACATGCTTGGATGTTCCTCGGTAGCTTATCGGGAGGCACGTCTGCGCAGACAGGCGTACAGTGACAATCTAGCAAAGTTAGGAGGATAATAACAATGAAGAAAGTTATGACCCAGAAAAAAGCTTACGAAAAGCCTGCTGTGATCCATCGTCAGATCATGGAAAGTGTTGCCGGAGCTTGCCAACAGTCCGGTGGTACAAACGGCAAAGCTGATCCGACTGCTTGTACAACTATCAATAGCTAATTACTGAATCGCACAAATATTCGCTTCAGGTATAAAAAAGTTACACCTATTTGTGGTGTTTATTTTTTGTTGCATTTGCAATGGACATCACGTTTGGTTAAGTAACTAACAATATTATCGTTATCTAAAAGGGCTAGGTCATTGTATCTAGCCTTTTTTTTTGCCTGTGGAACGGGGGGGAAATGACAGGGGAACCATTCCTAAGCGAAAGTTGAATAGTTTGTGAAGAAGACTACCCATTTTGGTCAGTTAGGGGTAATTTGGTAAAGGTATGGCTTCAGGCAAGAAGTTGTTGCCAGAAAGTCTGGGAAGTATTCCCAAATTGTGGGAGCCGGTTCTGAATCAATTTGCCCCAAGGTGCCCTTTACCCACAACCCCCCAAGAAACTTATAGGTATTTCCAGGAGCTGTGTGCATGATCCTTTTAGCAAACAAGTTAAGACAGCATCGCCTTCATCACGGTTTGTGGTGGATTATTTTGATTCTTTTTTTGTCGTTGTTGATCGGAATGCCCGGATCATCTCTTGATGCCGCTGAGGTAAATCAGAATGGAGAAACCTCGCTAAGAGATGTGGCGTTGGTTACTTCAAATGCAGAAAAGGTTATTTTTTCGGTAACTCCCCCTCTGTTTAGTCAAACGCAAGTACAAATAAATGATAGTGTATGGTCGAAAATCGTTATGCCTGGGTATGCCAATATGGCAATGCCAGGCAAACCTGACCTTCCCCAAATGTCTTTTGTAATTGCTTTGCCCCCAGGCGCGACACCTGTTCTAAGGGTGTTGGATCAAGAAAAGAATGTGGTAACTGGGGTGCGGGTAGCCCCAACATCTCGACAAGAGTTGGTGGCTTATGATTTCACACAACCAGAAGTGGCCCCGCAGTTCAACGAAGTCATTGAGTTTGACGAGGTTTATAATCAGGATGTTTTGTATCCTCAGGAACTGGCTTTATTAGGTCAGGAGTTGTGGCTTCGTGATCAACGGGCGATTACTGTTTTGATAAGACCAGTGCAGATGAACGCGGCCGCAAACACCCTCACTGTTAGCTCCCATCTTACCGTTGAGGTGGCTTTCACTTTCCCTGAGGGTGAATCCGCTGGCGCAACAACAACTTCACGACCAGAAAGCGAAACATATGAGCGGATTCTACAAAATACGCTCCTTAACTACGCGGCCGCCACTGAATGGCGGCAAATTCGGGCCAGCAATGCCGCTCCCCAAACATCTCCTTGCCTCTCAGACTGGAATCCCAACACATTCCGGGTGGCCGTCAATAACACTGGTATTCATCAAATCACCTACACAGAGTTAGCGGCCGCGGGGTTATCGGGCACTAGTTCATCAAATCGCCTTCAGATGTGTCACTTTAACACGGAAATCGCCATTCTCGTGGAAGATGGAGGAGATGGCACTTTTGGCAATGGTGACAAAATTGTTTTCTATGGTGAGGAGATAAAAACTCAGGAAACAGAAACAAACATCTACTGGCTCACAATTGATCCAGATGAAACGGGTCTCAGAATGCAAACCAGTAATGGTGCTCCAGCCGCAGGGTCAACGCCAACCTATTATGTTGATAGCCAACATATTGAAGTTGATCAGGTGTATTACAACCTGTTTCCCCTGACTGATGCCAATGACCACTGGTATTGGGATATGATCGGTCATCAATCGGGCAGTGCTCCCAGCATTTTAAACGCTCCACTTTATGTCACCAGTCTGGCGAGTGGGGCTTATATGGTTAATATTCGGGCGGAAGTATGGGGCTTTACCACCACTGATGCTCACCGATACCGGGTTCTTTTGAATGGTACGCAAGTCGGCCCGGACCAATATTTTTATGGTTCGGGGAAAACCAGTTCTCACCTTTTTAATGAGCAGGTTAGTTCAACGGCTCTACTCAATGGCAATAATACGATAGCCATTCAAGCGATAAGTGATGGGACGGCCGATCCATCTCATCAAATGATCATCAATTGGGTTGAAATAGATTATCGGCGCCAGTTTGTGGATGATGGGGACCGGATTCTGTTTGATCAAGACACCGCCGGAACATGGAAATATGTGGTGAGTGGGTTTGCCAGTACGCCAGATATTTTTGATGTGACAAATCCCACATCTCCAGCCAAAATCACGAATGCGACCGGTACAACGACGGTGACGTTTGAGCAAACAAACGCGGCCGCGTTTGCCCTCACCACAACCGGGGCACGGTTTAACAGCCTCAGCATCACCAAGGATACTTTCCCATCAACTCACTTACAAACAACAACCAACCAGGCCGACGATATCATCATCACCGATCCCAGCTTAAACAGTAGTCTGGCCCCCCTGATTGCTCATCGCACCAGTGTTAATGGACTTTCTGTACGTACTGTGTATGTGCAAGATATTTTCGATGAGTTTAGTTACGGCCTTTACGACCCAGTGGCCATTAAACGCTTTTTAGAATTTACCTACACGGATTGGGCTTCTCCGGCTCCAACCTATGTCTTGCTCGTGGGGGATGCCAGTTATGATCATCGTGATATCTTGGGCCTAAACGACAATGGCAATCTGGTGCCTGTTTATCTGCGCTCTGGCATTGATAGCTGGCTCGGGGAAACGGCGGCGGATAATCAGTATGTTGATTTTGATGGGAATAATCTGGCCGATATGCTTTTGGGCCGTATTCCGGTCAAGACTACAGCAGAATTAACTAGCTATATCACCAAACTTCTGGCCTATGAAACCGCACCATTAAACATCACCTGGCATACCAAACATCTTTTTGTCGCCGATAATGGGCTGATCTATGACAGTGCCAACAATGAATGCAATATGGATCCGGCAGGTGACTTTTTTGCGACGGTATATAACTTTTTACGCAATAAGTTCCCCAATGGTCGCCAGTTTTCCAATATGCTTTTCTACGCGCCAACACAGTGTTATCCCACAAACAGACCATCCCATTATGCGGAAAGTCCCATTGAGATACAGACTCGTTTCCGCGATGCATTAAATCAGGGATACCAATTTGTTGTTTACACCGGGCACAGTGGCACCAATTTTTGGGGGCAAAATCCTCAACTCGTTACCATCAGCACGGTGAACTCCCTAACCAATACAGACAAACCAGCCATTATGCTCCCCATGACCTGTCTGGAAGGTTTTTACCATACACCGGAGTTAGTCAGTCTTTCGGAAGCATTCGTTGAGCATCCCAACGGTGGGGCAGTAGCCAGTTATGCCCCCACTGGTCTACAAGTTCAAACGGGTCATGATTTTCTACTCACCGGTTTTTATAAAGCACTTTTTGTCACCGATACAGAGATTCTTGGGGAAGCAATACTAAGTGCAAAGCTTGAGTTATATAACTCAAGCAATAGCTCTGTGCAGGATTTACATGACACATTTATGTTGTTAGGGGATCCGGCTATGCATATGCACATATGGGAAGCTACCCATTCAATGTTTACGCCTGTGCTCAGCCGATAGATAGCCATGACATCGCTACAACCTGACTCGCGTGTCATGGCGGAACTGTTGAAAAGAGGGATGAGCCAGGGGCAAAGGCCTTATTTGACCATTTCTAGTGGGAGTATGCGGCCGCTTCTTGTTGTAGGTGATGAGATTCAGCTAGAACCGGTTACGATCAAAGATTTGCTTCCTGGCGATATTATTACGGTAGTAGCGCCAGTTGAACTTTTAACCCATCGTTTTTATGGTGTTTATGAAAATGATGGGTGTACCTGGTTAGTAACGCGAGGTGACCGTTTTTTGCTTTTTGATTCGGCCTGGCATGAGGCACAGTTAGTGGGTCGTGTCATAACGCGCCGTCGCCATAAAAGGCGGCGGCTGTCTTTGAGGGAAGGGGGAGGTAAGTGGTTAAACGGCTATATGGGGCGACTCGCGGCCGCAGAAACTCGTTTCTTTGGTGCCCGACACATGCCCCTTCCCCCTCTGCACAGCTTTACCCTCACGCCAGGCTGGGGAAGCAAAATCCCTTTCTTTTGGGTGCGTCAGATTCGACGCATCCTCTACCTTTGGCTAACATTAGTCGCCTTTGTTGTGCGCGTTTTAGCATCTTAGCGAGCGTCCAAAAATAAATTGGGTGGCACGGTCAGAAGACCAGCGTGAACAATTGCGTAAGTCTTTTTGATAAACCATCTCATATGCTGACACAGCCCAAAACATCAAATCATTGATCTTCAAGATTGCCAGCAGCTGTGTTTTGAGGAGTTGCATGTTTACCCCAAAAACGATTCGTCATTTAGCCCTTGTTCCTCTTCTTCTTTGCCTCGTAGGCTGGACTCGTCCAGGACAACAGACGCCGTCCGCAGTAACCCTGGCTGATTTTTTCGCTATCAGTGGTGAGGGGGTGATTACACTGGATTGGGTAACAGCTTATGAACAAGATCATTTGGGGTTCCGGGTTTTTCGAAGCTTGACCTCGGAACTAGAGGATGCTGAGGCTATTTCGCCTCTTATCAATGCAGAAAATAATGTGAATGGGGCGGAATATGATTTTGAAGATACCGCTGTCACCGATGGCGTTCTGTATTACTATTGGTTAGAACTGGTGCCCAACGGTAATACAGAGTCAGACTTTTCCTCTTCCATTAGTGCCACGACATTGGGCGGAGCACCTATTAGCACCATTCCTGCGGGTGCAACCAGCACACCCGTACCCACTACTGTGTCTGGTACGGCTACACCGCAAGCAACTAGCGTTGCCACCGCTACATCAGGGCTAAATCCGGGAACAAGCACCGCCACACCACAATCTACCGCCACCGCCCAACCGATAGCCAGTGCGACGACTATCGCTATTGTGCCAACAAATACCCCTAATGGCCCGCTTCTGCCCACGCCAACCCGTTTCACCTTTCCCCCAACCGCTACCGCGGCCGCAAACAGTAACCCCTCTATCTCAGAAGGTAACGAGAGCGCTCCGCTTTCTCCCACTCAAGTTGTTGATGGGTCTGATGCTGATACAGCCACTATAACTGATATTGGGGGGAACGGCGGTTCAGGGAGCACAACCAATAATGCAGAATCCCCAGGAAATGGGAACACCACGGGCACAGGGGACGATCAACCCGATAGTGTAGCGGTTCTTGGTCAGGAAGACTCCATGGACACGCCCCTTTCTCCCCCCACCTCTGATACCACAACGACCCCAGCCCCACGCACGATGTCACCCATTGTAATCATGTTCTTGTTGGTGGGTCTCATTTTTACCGCCGGGGGAGTATTTACCACGCTGGTACTGCTCAAACGCCGCTAGTGGCCAGATTATTATCTGCTGATACAGGGTAAGCTCCTGACACATCTTCATATTTGTCTCTTAAGAGTTGTCCATGAAACATAAACGTTGGTTCTTTCTCTTCGCGGCCGCATTCGGCCTTCTTGCCATCACCGCCACCGTTGTCGCCGCCCGTTATTATTTGGCCCAAAGAAATGGAGCTGTAAATCCCCTTCCAGAAGGTCAGATACCCCAGGCCCTACGCCTCACTATTTATGAATCTGGTATTACGGCCGTTACCGCTGAACAATTAGCTGAGGCAAATCTGGGTCATATCCCTTTTGAACCAGAAAATCTAGCACTAAGCCGGGATGGTAAACCTGTCCCTTTCATCATTCAAGATGAGATCCTTTACTTTTACGCCATTGCCATTACCCAAACGCTCGAAGCGCCAGCAGTATACTGGCTAACACCCGGCAAAGGATTGCCCATGCCCTCGGCTTCAGTCAAAACAGCCCCCGAAGGCGTAAATCGCGGCCGCGTGGTCTACCATTGGGAAGAAAACAATGTTTTTGTAGGCCCCGCCCTGGGAGACGATGTCTGGTTTGTGGACTTACTCAATGCCGGTGAAACCATGGATATCCCCTTCACCGAACTGGCCCCTCTGAACACAGAATCCACTTTAGTAATACAAGTCTGGTCTAATAACGAAACCAACGAAAACCCCGACCACCATCTACAGGCGACTCTGAATGATGCATTCACTGGTGATTACACCTGGGACGGCAAAAAGCAACAGACAATCTCCTTCACACTCGGGGCGGATATCTGGCAAGAGGCGGGGAATACCTTAACCCTCGCCATACCCGGAGATACGGGTGCTCTAGGTGAACAAGTTTACATAGATTGGGTAGAATTGATTTACATGCGGCCGCTCGATCTAACTGATGCACCCCTCACCTTCAGCAGTGCCAGCGAGGGTGTGCAACTAACCGGAGCCACGGCAGACACCCTTATTTTTGATATTACCAACCAGAACAGTCCCCTACACCTGACCGATCTGACGGTGGAGGATGCGACCTTACAATTTGCCTCAGACAGTGAAAATTGGTACGCGGCCGCAAATCCCTCTCAAGTTATTCACCCAGAAATCACCCTGGCTCCCACCTGGCCAAACAGTCTGCAAACAGAACAATCCGGCGCTGACTATCTGGCTATTTATGTCAATGCTCCCGGTTTTCAGGCCGCCATCCAACCCCTGCTTACCTACCGCCAAGAACAAGGTTTGGATACACAAGCAATTGATGTGGCCCAGATTTACGATGAGTTTGGTCACGGACACCAGACCACGACGGCCATTCGCGATTTTCTCACCTACGCGGCCGCAAACTGGCAACCTGCTCCCCGCTACGTTCTCCTGGTAGGTGACGCCTCATACGATATTCACAACTTCACCAACGGCAAAAATCTCGACCTACTACCTACCCACCTCATGTATACCTTCTTTACCGGTTATGTCGCCAGCGACACCTGGTTTGTTATTCCTGAAGGTAGCACCCCCTCCCCTACCATGGCAATTGGTCGCCTACCTGCCCAAACAGTCACACAGTTAGAAACAATGGTGGCGAAAACCCTCCTTTATGAACGAGAAGCTGATCCATCCTGGCGTAATCAAGCCTTACTCGTCGCAGACGACGAACCCTACTTCGATACAACCTCTGATGAACTGGCCTCTCAACTGACTGATTCTGGCTTTGTACCCCAAAAACTCTACATGAGTCAAAATGAAGACATCCACGACACCATCATACAAACCATTAACGATGGTGTCGGGTTGATCAATTATGTGGGACATGGCAGTGTGGAAGTATGGGGGGATGAACGTGTTTTGCAGGCAAAGGAGGTCGAATCATTGCGAAATCGCGGCCGCTTTCCCATCTTCACCACTTTTACCTGCCTCAATGGCTACTTCAATCACCCAGACGTAAATGCCCTGGCCGAAAGCCTGCTCATCGCCCCCAATGGGGGAGCCGTTGCCGCTATTGCCCCCTCCAGTCGTACCACCACCTTCCAACAGTTCCAGGTCGCCAATGTTTTCTTTACCCAATTGCTCTCCGGAGAAGTAACCACTATCGGTGAAGCTTTACAAATGGCTAAACAGGCTAATGCCGAAAACGAAAACGCCTACGATGTAATCTACAGCTTCAGCCTATTGGGTGATCCGGCTTTGCACTTCTATATTCCTGAATAACTCTTTCGACTCTGGCAAATTTTCACTCTACCTCTGAACGTAGAACAGCCTTTTAGGCTGTTCGCTCTCTGGAAACACAAAAAACGCCACTGTCAAATCCCTTTCCCCCGTCGTCTCCCCCGTAAGCGTTCAATTGGGTTACATCAACGGATTAAGAATTTGAGTTTAGAGTTCAGAGCGAGAGCGAGAGCTAGAGAGTTTTCCAGAGTAATTCCCTCTCGCTCTATCCTCTCGCTCTATCCTCTCGCTCTAAATCCACTGAAGTCATCCAAAACGACCTAAAACCGTCTCTAAACGGAACGGTTATCTTCCCCCTACGACAAATTCGCTCTAAATTGAGAATTGCTGATTGAGAAGATACCCGCTTGACAATAAACAATAAATTCGTTATGCTCCCTTCGTCTATACGAAACAAAGGAGAAATTCATGCGTTCCGACAAACAAGATCCTCTTTTCCCCAAAGGCACGCTCCCTGAACAACCTACCTTCGATGCCCCACCCCTGACATCCGACTCTTCGCTCAAAGCGGCTTTAGGGCAGTTTGAACAACACATGCAAGAAGAAGGCTTCGCCGCCAATACGGTAAAAGCTTTTGCCAGTGACATTCGGCTCCTGGGCAAACACTTAGGCATTGGACAGCCCGTAGGGGAAATTGGCACAAAAAACCTCAACGATTTTCTGTTTTGGTTGATGTATGAACGAGGGATTCCTTGTAGCCCCAAATCGTATGCCCGTCGCGTCACATCACTAAAAGTATTTTTTGCCTGGTTAAGAGAAAGTGGCGTATTGGTAATGGATCCCGCGGCCGCGGTCATTCAAAATAGTGTCACCAGCCCGCTACCCAAAATACCCTCAGCCGACCAACTGACACAAGCCCTGGCCGTCACCCAGTCCTGGCGCAACGCATTACCCCGGCAAAAGGCTGATGCGCGGCCGCATTTACTCCTCACCCTCTTATTACAAACCGGCATCAAAAAAGGGGAGGCCATGGCCATCGTTCCCAACCACATTGATCGCACCACCCCAGGCGACCCCTTCCTTTTCATTCGTTACAAAAACCCCCGCCTGCGCTACAAAGAGCGCAAAGTATCCCTGGAGCCAGAGTGGCTGGACGTGTTAGATGAATACCTCATCCAATACCCTTCTAATGATACCCTTTTTACCTGCACAGCTCGCAACCTGGAATATATCCTGACCGACGTGGGCAACGCCTGTGCCCTGGAGCAAGGGCTTCTTTCCTTCGAAAATTTACGCTGGGCTTCAGCCTTGTCCGATTTCAAGCAGGGCATCGAACCAGATGAAATTCGTCAGCGTTTAGGGCTATCTAAAATCACCTGGCGCGAAACCAAGAAGAAACTAGAAAAACTCAAAGAACAACCGTAACCGGACAAGCCAAAACCAAAAAGAGGAGCAACTATACATGTCCTCGAGGGCTGAGCTTGTCGAAGCCCGACTCCGCCTTCGACAAGCTCAGGCAGAGCCACACCCCACCTGTATAGATACAAAGAGGAAAAATCACTTAGGGCTGTTGCCAGTATAACTACAAAAAAAGGCCATCACCGTAGTGATGGCCTTTTTGTATATACACAAAAATCAGATGTAACTATACAATCTCGCTGGAGAAATCAGGTTTTTGCTTAGGCCAACTTATGCCCTACAAGAGAAAAACCCGGTTTCTGCCGTGTATTAGCTACCATCAGCTTTTATTTATCCTCCAGGCAAGACACAAGCCGCACCACCGGGGAAATAATTGCCCACAGTAGGGTCAAAATAAATATTTTGCGTTACACGTGTCCCGTTCGTCTCATCCGTCACAATGACTTCGTGAACCCAGGGCGCACAGCGGCGTGAACCCAGATAATGTCTGGCCGTCCCCGTCCGATTCTCATAGCGGCTCGGGGGTGTCTGATCAAACACCTCAATGGTATACAACCCACCCCCACCCGAAGGATGAATGGACAGAACACAACGATACTCTGTGCCCAAATCACCCCCCGGATACTCACAGGCCGAAATATCCCAGGAAAAATTCAAAGGCGCTCCTGATGTAGCCGTTGCCACCACCAAAGAGGTTGCCGTAGGCACAGGGGTCGCTGTAGCAGGCACATACGTGCGAATTTCCACTTCAAATGGTAAGCCAAAGGGTTCCCCATCGGCCGTTTGCAACTGCCACGTACTCTCCAGCGTTGTTACCTGATTTGGCGTATCAAGCCCATTCAGAGTTACGGTTGTATTAGCTCCAGAAACCAATCCCCCTGGTAAGGTCACTGGCTCTGTGAGGCCAAAATCTTCCCCTTCTATCACCACCAGTTGTAAATTCGTGGGCCAGACACAATTCAAAGTACTATTATTTTCTAGTACCAGGTTTAGCCGTAAAGAGACGGTTCCAGCAGGAGCCAGAGTACTCTGGGTATTCTGATAGGTGTAATAACTAAGTAAATTTACAGCCGGGTTAGCTTCACATAAAGCCATCTGTGTGGCTGTCGCATCAGGTGTATTGGTATGGGTGGGGGCCAGAGTGGGTGGTTCGACCGTTACGCTGGGTAATGGGGCTTCAGTAGCCGTCGGGCCTGAGGTAGGCGATTCTGACTCCAGGGTGGCAGTAGCTTCCTCGGTAATGACCTCTCCGGTCACTGTAGCCGTTATATCTGGTGTTTCTTGCACCACCACCGCTATTTCTTGGGTAGCGGTGGGAGTAGGAGTAGCGTCACCACTCCCACGGCCAAGAGCCAACCCAGCCCCTACCGCCAGAATGAGCAACAATATAACCCCTACTACACCAACAATGGCCCAGGGAAATTTGCGGCCGCTTGCTGGCTTAGGCATAACCTCTGTAGCTTCACCCCCGACGGTGGGGATCATCATTGTTTTATCGCCTTTAGGGGCAATGCGCGTCCCTTCCAAAACTGGCCGGGGCGTGTTATAGGCTGTTGTTACCGGGGGGGGCGTACCCACTCCACTCATAGGGGGTGGGGTAGCCTGTTCTTTCAATAATTCAGCGGGTACAGCTCCCAACAGGACTGGATCACCAGTCCGTAACACCTGACGTAAATCATCCGCCAATGCTTTCGCCGACTGATACCGTTCTGTCGGCTCTTTAGCCATCGCTTTTTCGATGATATGGCGAATATTGTCGGGAATAGATGGATTTAACTGACCTGGATCAGGTACTGGCGCACTGACATGTTTCAAAACAACGGCCAAGGGGGTATCTGCCGAATAAGGGAGTTGACCGGTGGCTAATTGAAAAAACAAAACCCCAAGCGAATAAATATCGCTCCGTTCATCACCGGGTTTGCCCAGTCCTTGCTCTGGTGACATGTAAGCCGGGGAGCCTACCATAGCTCCCGTTTGGGTGTAGGACGGACCGGAGACAACTTTGGCAATCCCAAAATCAGTTAGAACAGCGGCCCCATGATCATTAAACATGATATTGGGGGGTTTTATATCTCGATGAATCATCCCTCGGCTATGGGCATAAGCCAGGGCATTGGTAATCTGAAGAATAATTTGAATGGCTTCAGCCAAAGAAAGTCGTTGGCCTTTGTTCGCCAATTCTTCTAGCTTATCTTTTAGACTACCCAGCGCCAGATACTCCATGGCAATGTAGGAACGCCCACCTGTCGTACTAAAATCGTAAACATCCACAATGTTGGGATGGTTGAGAGCCGCCATTGCCTTGGCCTCACGCCGAAAGCGGCCCACGAAATCTCCCTCATCAGCCAGAAAGGGATGCATGAGTTTGAGGGCAACAAAGCGTTCCAGGTTCTCGTCATAGGCTTTGTACACTTCAGCCATGCCGCCGCGCCCCAGGCGTTCTATGATGCGGTATTTACCAACCGTCTGACCAATAATGGATGAGGAATCTTCCATGATTAACCAATCTGATAGATGATTTGATCCCCAGGAAGGGTGAGAGTAAAGGTGGCTGATTGTTGGTCTACCACGAGTTTTTCTTCGCCGGGTTTAGCATAATAAAGAATAATCTGCACATGGTAGACATCAGTAGGTGATTGATCACGCAAATGCATGGTCAAACTGAAATTAGATTCGTTGGTTTCAATGACATTCAGAGATGCGGCTCGTTGCCCCCCATCATTATTGATATTTACTTCCAGAGATGGTCGTTCCAGGAAGGGGGTTATATCAAAACCAACGGCTACTCGACGCCTGTCTGGATAAACATACATACCCAGGCGGTTGAAACGAACATCTTCGCGGGCTTTGGGAGCCAGCAAAGGATCTTCAAAAAAGTTCACGTGCATGAGGTGATTATAACGCGGGGGAGCATTTTAACGCAATGAGCCGACAGAACGGCAGAAATTCTCATTTTGGTTTGCTCCTGGCATTTGCCGCTTATCGTCCATTCGGGTTTTCCCTACCCCAAGCGGGGGACTTTTCTCGGCGCGGGTGGTGGGGGGACGCCCCCCACCCGCGCCGGTAGGTTTCTCCCCTTCTCATTTGTTGATTAAATGATTAATCGGGTAATGAGTGGATTCCCCCATCCCCCTGCGATTTCTGGCGAGAAGGGGGATGGGTTTATTTTGCCTGACTGAATGTTGAGATTATGAACGATGTGCCTGTTGATATTTGCGTTCCAGGCGGGTGAGGCGGTGCTGGAGTTGGTGGTGTAGGGTTGGGTCGGGGAGGGGTTGTAGGAGCAGGAGTTCCAAGGCCTGACGAGTCCAATGAAGGGCTGGGGCTACATCTTGTTCTTGCCACTCAAAATATTTGGCCAGTTCGATGTGGGCAGTGAAATCGTCGAAGCTGGTGGCGGCTATTTGCATCCAGATATTAGCGGCTTCGGCACGGCGTTCTTGCTGTTTGAGAAGTGTAGCCAGGTGATGCAATATCTGATGGTAGAGTTCTAGGGGGATGTCTTGCGCGGCCGCAAGCCGGAACGTCGCTTCGGCCTCGGTGGACAGGCCTATGTGCATTTGCCAGAGACCCAGGCTCAACAGGTCCTGGGGCGGATCATTGTCACGCGGCCGCGACCATTGCCGCAACACTCGTTGTAGCAGTGTCACCATAGACAGCATATCTATCTGATTGTGATAAAAAACCCGGAGCAGTTCGCGGGCATCTCCCTGACGCAAATAATCCAGGTACAGCCCCGGTATGAGATAACCGGGCACATCTTCCTGGGTGCGCCGTACACTTAACACGCTTTTTTCTAAAGAACTGAGGGCACAAGACCCGATCCGATTGCGCCAGAGGCGGCGACTGGGGGGAAGCAAATCCAGGTGGGGTTTTTCTAGCAAGGCCGTCTCTTGCCGGTTCATCAGAAAGCGGTTATCGAGAAGGGGGAGATCAAAACCACGCCCGTTAAAGGTAACTAAGACGGTTTTGCTGGCAATGAGTTCATTGAGGAGATACAACATGGCCGTCTCATCACCATGATCACGCAGAAAATATTGCCGTACAATAAAGGCTCTTCCCTCGAAAAAGGCCGCCCCAACCATAAAAGCCAGCGTTCCCGCACCCCACAGGCCTGTTGTTTCTGTATCTAAAAAGAGGCAGTCCTGAAAGTGTAACTGGGCAAACCGGGGATCAAGGGCGAAGGTTGCGGCCGCGGCTGGAGACATCTCCAATAAATCACCCAAACGTTCATCCCCATGCCAATGGGTGAGAGGGTATACATGATCCAAAACAAAACACGCGCCAGCAGTTGTACTGACTACCTTACCCCCTGGCAACAATCGCTCAACCGGCTGTGGTTCATCTAGCTCCGCTCCTAAATCTGCCTGTGTTACCAGTGGTAGGGGAGGTGACACAGGCGCAATCGGCGCAACAGGTTTCAGGTCACGCACCCCTTTCACAACTCCCAATTCACGCAAACGCTTTTGCCAATCGCCAGCCATGACCTGATTTTAGGCAGTGACCCTTGTAGAAGCAAGCGAGTACAGGGCGATGGCAATAATTCTCCCTTAAAAGGTTTCCCCCACCCCTAACCCCGCCCCAGGGGCGGGGAACTTTTCCTCGTGTCATTTTTCGTGGGCGGACGCCCACGAAAAATGACACGAAGGCGGTAAGGGGATGGGGCTGTATTCGACAATGCCAGTATTATTTTGGAAAAGCTCAAATTTAATCGTAACTATACACGTCAGAAACCGGCTTTTTCTCTTGTAGGGCCTGAGTGGGCCTAAGCAAAAACCCGGTTTCTCCAGCGAGGCTGTATAGTTACATTTAATTAACCATAGGACGGGGTTAAACGTGGGGGAAAATCCGCGTAGGCAATTGTCCTGGTCTAATGGTCTATCGTTTGGCCTGAATTGTTATAATTCAGCTATACTTATAATCAATTATTGACTTACCTGAAGGATCAAGACTCCCTTCAGGCAGAAGGAGAATCCCATGAGTCAATCCACTTTAAATGGTCGCCCTGAGGGGTCAGAATCCGAGGATGATTACGAAAATGGCCTGAATGGTTTTTCTGTTTTAGGGCAATTCTTAGAAGAAGACGGCTGGCACCCGCAACGAGTAGAAGATCGCCATGCTTACCACATGTTTTTTCGCGGTAATAATGGGGAAACCCATTGTTTTGCCCGGATACGGATCGATCTGGAACAGCTCATGTTTTATGTTGTGGCCCCTATGAAAGCCCCCGATAATAGCTTCCCTGGTGTGGTGGAGTTTATCACCCGTGCCAATTATGGGTTACGCATTGGCAATTTTGAGTTTGACTATCAGGATGGAGAAATACGTTACAAGAGTAGTATTGATTTTGAAAAGGCAGGCTTGACCACTCAGTTAGTCAAAAATGTTATTTACCCTGCGGTTTCGACAATGGATCGATATTTACCGGGGTTAATGAGTGTAATGTATGGCGGCAAAACCGCCGAAGAAGCGATTGCGGGTATCGAAGGTTGATATAGACCCTGGCCCATTCCGTTCCCTGCCAATGACATTAATTCTGGTTATTTTGAGCCTTCTGGCTTTGATTGTTCTGGCTAACAGTGCGGCCGCGTCCCCTCACTCCTCTTTGTCTTCATTTTTCACCGCACTGTTGGCCTTTTTCAATCTTTCCGTTCTGGGGCTAGTTATCCTCTTATGGCTGGTAACACGGCTTCCCCTACCGACGGATCTGCCGCTACCTCCCGGTTTTTTCTCTGCCGTAGCGCAATCGTTTATCGCTCCATTGGGCGCGGCCGCGTTGTGGGGGCTTGTGGTGCTCCTACCATCATTTCGCCGCCTGTTAGCCCGCTTCACACCGCTAAAAGCAGACTCACCTGTACACACCCTGGCTCTGGTATTAGCCGCTTATCTCGTCGCCAACACCCTCATCACCCTGAATCAGGGTGGGTTAGAGGCCCTGGCAGAAACCACAGAAGCCGCCTCGGCTGGCTCTCTCGTGTTGACGGGTGGGGCTTTACTCGCGGCCGCATTCCTGGGCGTTGGCCTGGGAACACGGCGTTCCTGGGCCGAAGGGCAAGAACGGCTGGGCCTGCGGCCGCTTCGCCTCGCCGATTTCCGCCACGCCCTTCCCTGGATTATCTTTTTATTGCTCAGCCAGGGAGTAGCCGGGTTGTTAGTCAGTATCATAGACCCGGAGCAGTTGAAGTTATTAGAAAATGTCAACCTGGCTCTGCTGAGCGATCTAGACTCCGTCATCGAATGGTTTTTATTAGGGCTGACCTCTAGCGTGGGTGAGGAATTGCTCTTTCGGGGGGCCATTCAGCCCGCCTTTGGCCTACTGCCTACGGCCGCCCTTTTTGCCGTAGCCCACTTACAGTATGGTCTTTCCCCCCTCATGCTTTTTATCTTTGTGATGGGAATCGTTTTAGGCTATCTGCGCCACCGGCACAGCACAAACGTCACCATCCTTGTTCATTTTGGTTATAACTTTGCTCTGGGTCTCCTGGCCTTGCTCAGCGATTCCCTCTCATAAGGTAACAATAGACCTTAAGATAATGATTTTGAGTAGGGGCTGGCCTTGTGCCTGCACTGGGGCAACCACAAGGGTTGCCCGTACAGTCAAATCTTTTTCTTAAAAGCTATACTAACCCTCTCGAAGTCTAAGTGAACATCTAAAAATAACTTCCCGGTTTAGACCTGACAGGTTTTCGGAAACCTGTCAGGTCTGCGCGGAACTTATTCTTGGACGATTACTAAGCTTGTCGAAAGTCGTTGGTTTCGACAGGCTTAACCAACTTCACCACACTTTCTTGTTCTATGCCAACCACGCCCCAACAACTCACCAAAGCTTTATGGCGCATTTACCAGCGCCCCGAGCAACCTCTACCCTGGTCTTATGGGGGGAACCTACCCTGGAATGAGCCGGTCTTTTCCCGGCGGATGTTGCGCGAACATTTGGATGAATCACACGCGGCCGCAAGCCGCACTACCCCTGAACGTCATCTCCAATTGAACTGGTTATGGGACAAACTAGGCCTACAATCAGGCCACGCGTTTCTGGATCTCACCTGTGGCCCAGGTCTCTATGCCGTTCCTCTGGCCCAACGAGGCTGTCACGTCACCGGGGTAGATTTCGGCCCGGCGGCCATTGCCTATGCCCGTGAATTGGCTCAGCAGGAAGGTGTTAGCCCTCACTGCACCTTTATCGAACAAGATATCCGTACCTATCTGGTGCCCCCCTGTGAAGCCGCCACCCTTTCACCCCAATACGACGCGGCCGCGATCCTCTATGGTCAGTTTGCCGTTTTCACCCGTGAGGAAGCGGCCACTATTCTGAGACAAACAGCCCGCCAGATGAAACCCGGAGCCAGGCTCTGCCTGGAACTCCTCAACTTCGATGCGGTAAACAAAAAAAATAGCACCTGGTGGTTTACCGATGAAACCGGCCTATGGGGTGATGCCCCTTTTATTCATCTCGGCGAACGGTTTTGGGATGCGGAAAGTCGCACCGCAATCGAACGATTCCATGTTATCCACCTGGAAACCGGCCAAATGAATGAAGTTATCCTCTGTGATTCCGCCTACACCATCAGCGAAATAACCGAACTACTCCGGGTTTCTGGTTTTGATCAGGTGGATGTGTACCCCGCGTGGGATCATTTACCAATTTACGATGGCCACGAATGGAATATCTATATCGCCCAACGTTCAGCGGCAGAAGTGATATAATGCGGGGTGTTTTATGCGGCGTCGGAAAATGCTCATTGGCTCATCGCCCAGGTCATAACCAAGTCATCGTTCAGAAATAACGTGGGTGGCCGGTCTCCTGACGTAAGCGTTCAGTCATATAAATTCATCCGCCAGACCCGCCCGGACGTAAAACGACCGGGCTATGGTTACAAAGGCCGCTGGCCTGGGGTTTTAGCCCGCAAAGCTCCGTATGTTTAGCCTGGTGGTTTGACCACCGGGCGGGCTAACTGAACGCTTACCTCCTGACCGTGCCACTCTTAGCCAGCAGGTTATTTAATTCTCATTTCTACATTAAAACGAACGATTACCAAGGAATTGTGAACCGGTCATTATTCCCTGAATCTTCAGCCCTCAATCCGCAAAGGACACTCCCATGCCTACTAATTGCCCCACCTGTAACACAAGTTTGACTGATGATGTGGATGCCTGCCCCACCTGTGGCCAGGAGTTTTGCCCGGAATGTTTTGCTCCCCTGTCACTGAACGCGGCCGCGTGCCCCGAATGCGGTGCCGAATTTGACCTCTTTTGCCCAGAGTGTGAAGCCTCTATCAACGAAGGTGATGCCGTCTGCCTCACCTGTGGGCACATCTTCGCCGTCAAAGAAACCCACATCGTTTCCGAATTAGCCCTGAATGCCGTGTTAGCGCATGAAGTCGAAGAGCAAGAGGAACGGGAAGCCGAACCATTTACCGGGCAATGTCCATCTTGTTCCACCCCTATTTACCTGGAAGATGGCTTCTGTGAAACCTGCGGGGCCACTTTCTGCACCCGTTGCGGCCACCTCATAGATGAAGACGATGAGATTTGTGGCCAATGTGGTGTCACCCTGTTCTTTACCTGCCCCTTGTGTCAGGCAGATCTGACAACCGGCACATCTCTTTGTCCCCATTGCCAGGCATCGTTTCCCGTTTATTGTGCTTTCTGCCAGGAGGAATTAGCCAATCGGCAGACACAATGCACCGCCTGCGGCCGCGAAAATACGATTATTCATCGTTACCCGGTGCGCGTGTTACATACCTTGTTGGTTCACGAACAACCCGTCTATGTCATTGCCTGCCCCGCCTGCGGCACATCCTTCAACCCGGCAGAAACCTATTGCCCCACCTGCCACGTCGCTGTGTGTGGTGCCTGCCACACCATTCTCATGGCTGAAGAACGATATTGCCCCCAATGCGGCCGCGATAGCGAGATGCCCACCCCGGTTATAGCTGGCCCCTGCCCCACCTGCGGCCGCGGCTTCACCGCCGGTTTGGATGAATGTCCCCACTGCGGCCAATCCCTGTGCCCCGCCTGCGGCCAGGCAGTGAGCGACTCCGATATCCTCTGCCGTTATTGTGGGGCCGAATTTGAGTTTACCTGCCCTCATTGTGGCAAAATGGTTGATGCGGCCGCGGGCACCTGCCCCCACTGCCAGACCCGCCTCTAAAAGTTCGTTCGTATTGTTTACGGCCACAGCTTGGGCAGGTGTGGGCTGAAGGCCCATCCCCCTTCCCCTTCCCAGAGGGAAGGGGGGAAAACCAACGGCGCGGTTTGGCGGGCAGACGCCCGCCAAACCGCGCCGAGAAAAGTTCCCACCCGGGGGCGGAGTTAGGGGTGAGGGTGGCCCCGGATATTCCCGACGCGCCAAGAAAAGTTCCCACCCTGGGGTGGGGTTAGGGGTGAGGGTGGCCTCGGATATTCCCGACGCGCCGAGAAAAGTTCCCACCCTGGGGTGGGGTCAGGGGTGAGGGTGGCCCCGGATATTCCCGACGCGCCAAGAAAAGTTCCGCCTCTGGGGCGGGGTTAGGGGTGAGGGTGGCCTCGGATATTCCCGACGCGCCAAGAAAAGTTCCCACCCTGGGGTGGGGTTAGGGGTGAGGGTGGCCCCGGATATTCCCGACGCGCCGATAAAGCGCCACGGTGACAGGGCAAAAAATGTCAGATGAAGCCCATTGACAATATAGTTCCCTCGGAATGCCATTTTGTGACCGTGCTGACCATAGCTCAGCAATTCTCAATTTAGCCAACGGTTAAAACCGTTGGCCTCCAGGAACACGCTCGAAAAATGGCCCAACCCGTAGAACAGCCTTTCAGGCTGTTCGCCCTCTCATGAAAACAAAAAATGAGCGTAACGATACACATCCTCCAGAACTGAGCTTGCCGAAGTACGGCTCCGCCTGTATAGAAAGCGCACAGCCTGGAAAGGCTGTGCTACGCCCAGTTGACCGTCGGGCTATCAATACCAGGCCCTACGGGCTAAAACAGCAGGCCAACGGCCTTCGTAACCATAGCCCGGCCCGTTTTGCGGCCGGGCCGCCTCACCATTTTTAGACGTTCAGGCCAAATTGAGAATTGCTGACTATAGCTTGCACCACTCCCAAAACATGCCACAATCTTCATGGAATCGCCTTTCCCAAAACGCGATCAACAATAGGACGAGCCTGATTCAATCACTGCGATTAAACCAGGCTAAACATTCCGGTTCATTCGGAATTCGCGCCGTGTGGCTATAAGAGCTTAGGGATTGCTCGCAAATAACTTTTAAGTTTGCTGTGGCCCGTCCTCTGACCGAGCCACCCAACTTAATTTTGAGTGAACCCTTAGGACTTACGTGCTGTGACAGTGTTCCCACCGAGCCACATTGATCCCGGTCAGGATACCATCTCGAGCAACCCCGTAAGCCCTAAACTATAGCAGTGCTCTTTTCCGAGGATACTCTATGACCCTTTCATCTTCCCCGACCACCATTAACGAGGAAAACAAAACCATCATCCGTGAAGCCATGCGCAACATACTCCAGGCCGTAGGTGAGGATCCCAACCGCGATGGCCTATTAGGAACCCCAGATCGCATCGCCCGTATGTATGACGAAATTCTCGCCGGTTATCACGTTGACCCCTACGAACTACTGAACAACGCTCTCTTCGCTGTCGAATATGATGAAATGATCATCGTCAAAGACATCGAATTTTTCAGCCTGTGCGAACACCACATGCTCCCCTTCTTTGGCCGCGCCCATGTAGCCTACATCCCCAGCCAAAAAGTAATCGGCCTCTCCAAAATACCCCGCATTGTCGAAATGTACGCCCGTCGCCTGCAAATCCAGGAACGCATGACCCGGCAAATTGCCGAACTAATCGAAGAAATTCTTAAACCCCAGGGTGTCGCCGTTGTTATTGAAGGTTCCCATCTGTGCTCAATGATGCGCGGTGTCAAGAAAGAACATGCCCGAATGGTAACTAGCGCCATGTTGGGTAACTTTCGCACCGCCTCCAAAACTCGCAATGAATTCATGAACCATCTTCGCAATCCCAACCAGGTAGAGATTTGAGTTTCAAATTGTAACGACTACGGCTCTCGAGGGCGGAGCTTGTCGAAGCCTCGTGTTACCTGCGACAAGCTCAGGCAACGGCTTAGTAGTTGCTTCAGATTATCAATTGGGGCTATTTTTCGCAGGGGACACCTGCGAAAAATAGCCCCTAAAAGGTTCCCGCCCCTGGGCCAGAGCCAGGGGTGGGGGAAAAACCGAGTAGACCACCTCTTCACTCCATTCAGGTATAATCAGCCGTTACGGGAATTTACGCTTCGACAAGCTCAGGCAGAGCCGTACTCCATCTGTATATACTTACCACGATCATAAAGTGACATTTTGGGAAACCCACCGGCGCGGTTTGGCGGGTGGACGCCCGCCAAACCGCGCCGAGAAAAACTCCCCGCCCCTGGGGGTGGGGTTAGGGATGAGGGTGGCCCCAGATACACCTAACGCGGCGATAAAGCGACACAACGACACGGCGAAAAAGGTCAGATTATGCCCTTTGGCCGTAAGCGTTCAGTCATATAAATCCACCCGCCAGACCCGCCCGGACGTAAAACGACCGGGCTATGGTTACAGAGGTCGCTGGCCTGGAGTTTTAGCCCGCAGGGCTTAGGAATGAGAATTAAATAGAGTTTATCGGTAATAACCTTCCGAAGGTTTATGTCAACTAACTGCTCAAAGGTACAAACCTTCGGAAGGGTTTCCAAATGCTATTGCCGATAATGTCTAATAACCTGCTGGTCAAAAGTGGCACGGTCAGGAGACCGGCCACAGCAAATCGCTAAGTTAAAAACGAACGATTACTTAATATGTTTAGCCCAGCGTTTGACCACCGGGCGGGATAACTGAACGTTTACCTTTGGCCGTATAGATACAAACACAACACACAACAATATGATCCCAGAAACAATTGGCCGGTATCTTGTACAAGCAGAATTGGGGCGCGGGGGGATGGCCACCGTCTACCGTGCCGTGGATCCCCGCTTTAAGCGGGATGTGGCTATTAAGGTCTTGCCACGCCAATTTTTACACGACCCTAGCTTCCGCACTCGTTTTGAGCGGGAAGCCCAAACAATTGCGGCCCTGGAACATCCGGCGATCGTTCCCGTTTATGATTTTGGTGAGGATAACGAACAACCTTATCTAGTAATGCGCCTGATGACGGGCGGCACATTAGCCGAAAAATTACACCTTGGGGCATTATCTCTTACCCAGGTGGCCGCTATTTTGGGTTGGTTAGCCCCCGCCCTGGACGAAGCGCACCGCCAGGGAATCATCCATCGTGACCTCAAACCCTCAAATATTCTGTTTGATCAATGGGACAAAGCGTATCTGTCCGATTTTGGTATTGTGAAGTTGGTGGAAGGCAGTGGCGCTACTCTTACTGACACCAGTACCGCCCTGGGCACGCCTGCCTATATGAGTCCTGAACAGGTGTTGGGTGAAGGCAAACTGGATTCACGCAGTGATATTTATGCCTTTGGGGTCATCTTTTTTGAGATGCTGACCGGCAAGAAGCCCTATGTGGCCGATACGCCAATGGGACAGGCGCTAAAACACGTTACGGATACTATCCCACACGTGCAAAAGTTTAACCCCTCTTTGCCGCCAGAGTGCCAGGTAATTGTCAGCAAGGCAATGGCCAAGGATCGGGGCAAACGGTACCAGACGGCGGTGGAACTCGCGGCCGCAATCTTGCCCATTGCCGGTATCACTCCCTCAGCCGAAATCCTCGTCTGGTCTGAAATTAAGACGCCCCCACCCCCTTTCCCTGCCCCACCCACAGCCGGGGATAATGAGGCGGCAACCGCTTCACTGATCGTGGAGAAAAGTAAACAACCCGCCGTAACCAGTAAACCGTTTGCCGGGGGCGAGAAAGAGGCGGCAACCAATCGGCCCCTGGTCATCCCCCATCAGCCATCCCCTGATCCCACACTGGTCCCGACGCGCACCCCTACGCCCGCGATTGGCCGAGGCATCAAACCAGTCGCCATTTTACCCCCTGACCCGGCCCGGATAAATACACCCACGCCCAGAGTCGCGGCCGCGCCCCCCACCGCTTCATCCCCCCGCCGCCTACCCGGGTTCATTGGGGGTGGTTTACTCGTCATTTTACTGATTGTCATAGGGGTCATCTTGCTCAACAATAATCCGACAAATGGCGAAACCATCACCGTCACCAGTCTGGCCATCCAGCAACCGCCCCCTACCCTGAAATTCACCCTGGAACCGCGCACTACCAATACGCCAACTACCGCGGCCGCGCCTCCTACCCCAGAACTGGTCACTTCGCCCACATTACGACCAGTGATTTCCCTGCCCAACCTGCCCCTCAGCCCAGATAACCTCACCCAGGTAAGGGCTATCACCACCTGGGGAAGGGGCATCCCCAACGAAGTCGCCTTCTCCCCAGCCGGTGATCATTTAGCCATAGCGACAACCAACGGCCTCTTCATTTACCTTGTGACCGGGGGGCGGGTTCAGGTTCCCCCACTCTACACTCTGGCCCCAGAAACGGTCATCAATACCCTGGCCTACTCCCCCGATGGAACCCTCATTGCCACCGGTGACACGGATCGCCAGGTCATTTTGTGGGATGCGGTGACAGGGGAACAAAAACAAGTGTTGGAAGGGCACGAAAACTGGATTCGGGCCGTAGCGTTTGCCCCCGATGGCACACTCCTGGCCTCAGCATCCAGTGATACCACTGTGCGGCTCTGGCCTCTCCAGAATGGTCTGGCAGGTGAAGGGCAGGAATTGTCAGGCTTTGATACGACCGTCTGGGGGGTAGCCATTGCCCCGGATAGTCAAACTGTGGCGGTGGGGCTGAATGACAACACAATTCGCCTCATCGAACGGGCCAATCCAGACAACCGGCGCACACTGGAAGGGCACAGCGGCCGCGTCTTTGGGGTTACGTTTTCCGCCGATGGCTCCCAACTGGCCTCGGCCTCATCCGATGGCACAGCCCGCCTCTGGAATGTAGCTACCGGAGAAACGATCCGCACCTTTGAAGGGCATATAGGCTGGCTCCGCAGTGTAGATTTTATGCCCGATGGCAATCGGGTAGTCACAGCTTCATATGACGGCACAGCTCGCCTCTGGAATATCGCCGATGGTGAAACCAGTGCCACTCTGTTTGGCCATTTGGGGCTGGTGGTTCATGCAACCGTAACCCCCAATGGGGCTATCATCGCTACCGCTTCCGCCGATGGGACCGTACGGTTATGGCAAGGGGAAAATGGGGAGGCATTAGGGAGTATTCAGGATGGGACGGGTCGGGTGTTGACAGTGGCGGTAGATGAGAGTGGCCGGTTCGCGGCCGCGGGCAGTTTTGATGGTTCCGTCAGAATGTGGCAGTTGGCTACCGGCGAACCAGTCTATTATCTCACCGATCACCAGGACTGGGTGCGGGCAGTGACCTTTGCTCCCCAGGGAGAGTACCTGGCTACCGGCTCTGACGATCACACCGTGCGCCTCATCGTCGTGGAGACCGGCGAAACCGCCTTGCAACTCACCGGCCACACCAGCCTCATCCGCTCCCTGGCCTTCTCCCCCACGGGAAATCGGCTCTTTGTGGGAATGGGAGATGGTTCAGTCTGGGTCTGGTCATTGACTGATACACCAGTCAGCCACATTGAGATACTCCCCCCCCAACCTGAAGGAGCCTTAAGTGTGGCCTTTTCACCCGATAGTTCTCTCATTGCCACCGGAACAGAAACAGGACAGGTACGTTTGTGGCGTACCAGCGATAGCACCCTGCTTCACGACCTGGCAGGCCACACAGATCGAGTCAATGCTCTGGCCTTCTCCCCGGATGGAGCCTTTCTCGTCTCTGCGGCCGCCGATGGCACTGTGCGTTTGTGGCGCACCAATGACGGCCAAAATCAAACCCTTTGGCAACCCCCGGCGGAAGAACCCATCGTCTTTACCGGCCTGGGATACTCGCCCGATGGGCAACTATTACTGGCAGGCACGGAAACAGGTGAAATTTATTGGCTCAACCCCACAAACGATCAGGTGTGGCAGATATTGGATGAGCACAGTGACAATGTGCGGATGTTTGCCTTTACGACTTCCCAAACCGTTCTGCTCTCTGGCTCCGATGACGGGACAATTGTTTTCTGGGGTGTTCAAGAACCGTAAAGATCACACCACCCTCTTTCGCCCTCGCCGCGTCGTCCTTTCCCCTTCTCCCATCTCCGACGTAGGCCAATCGTCGTTTGTCACCTCGGCCAACCTTGTTAGAATCCGCCTCGGAAGAAGAGAACACACCCACATCAAAGCGAGGCAATCCCATGAACGACACCTTCATCATCGAGGGGGGCGTCCCTCTCAACGGCACCATTACAGCCAGTGGCAACAAAAACGCGGCCATCAAATTACTCCCTGCCTGTTTGTTGACCGATCAGCCCATTACTTTGCACAATATCCCCAATATTGCCGATGTACGGATAGCTCTGGCTATCTTGCACGACCTGGGCGCTACTGTTACGGACCTGGGCGGCGGGAGTTGGCAAATTCATGCCGCCAATATTAACAAAACGGTACTGGATTTTAAGCTGGCCAATCAGAGTCGGGCTTCATTTGTGTTTTCTGGGCCGATGTTGGCCCGCCTGGGGCATGTCACCCTGCCTATTCCAGGCGGTGATGTCATTGGTGGGCGGCCGCTGGATACGCACATCCAGGGGTTGAAGGCGTTAGGGGTACATGTAGAGCTGAACAGCCAGCGCAATGGCTTCCAGATGGATGCCGACCCGCTCCTGGGGGGCGGGTATATTCTACAGGCCGAAGCCAGTGTGACGGCCACTGAGAATACCCTTATGGCCGCAGTTTTGGCCCAAGGGGAAACGGTGATTGATAATGCCGCCTGTGAACCACATATTCAAGATTTGTGCCGCTTTCTCAACCAGTTGGGGGCCAACATTGAAGGGATTGGCACGAATCGGCTGAAGATTCAAGGGGTAAAGCAGTTGGGTGGGGGAGAGTTCACTATTGGCAGTGATTTTATGGAAGTGGGCAGTTTTATTGGCGCGGCCGCGATCACGGGTGGTTCCATTCGCATTCGCAACGCTGATCCCCAACAATTGGGCATGATCCGACTGGTATATGAAAAACTAGGGGTGTTCTGGGATGTAGACGGCCAGGATGTGGTCGTACCCCCCCATCAATCATTGGAGATACAGGCGGCTTTAAGCGGCCGCATTCTGGAAATCAAACCCCTGCCCTGGCCGGGCTTTCCCCCTGACCTGATGAGTATCCTGGTCATTCTGGCTACTCAGGGCAAAGGTTCTGTCCTGCTCCATGATTGGATGTATGAAAGTCGTTTCTTTTTTGTAGATAAACTCACCTTCATGGGGGCACGCATTACTTTATGTGATCCCCATCGGGTTATTGTGCAGGGGCCATCACGTCTATATGCCAACCCGCAAGGCGTCACCAGTCCAGATATCCGCGCGGGAATGACCATGGTGTTGGCCGCTCTTTGCGCTGAAGGCACCAGTACCATTCATAACATCCACCAGATTGACCGGGGGTATGAGCGTATTGAGGAAAAACTGACCGCTCTGGGGGCCAGGATACAACGGGTTTAGAGGGAAAGGGGTATCTTCTCAATGTTTCGAGGGAAACATAGCCTGAGCTTGTCGAAAGCCGTTGGTTGCGACAGGCTCAACCAACGTCACCGCGTTTTATGGAGAAGATACGAGAAGGGAATAAAAAAATCGGCGTGGATCGGCATATTCCCCACTCCCCGGTATAATCTCGCCCTATGAGCTTCCATTTTGAATTAATCGCGGCCGCATCCGGCACAAACGCCCGCGCTGGCATCTTCCACACCCCACACGGCCCCATCCCCACCCCCATCTTTGCCCCAGTGGGAACCCAGGCCACCGTCAAAGCCCTCAAACCCGATGATTTACACCGGTTAGGGGCCTCACTCGTTCTCAGCAACACCTATCACCTCTATTTGCGCCCTGGTGATGAAATTGTGCGCGACCTGGGCGGTCTGCACCAGTTCATGGCCTGGGATGGCCCCATCCTCACCGATAGCGGCGGCTTCCAGGTGTTCAGCCTGGGCGGTCTACGCAAAATTGATAACGAGGGCGTCACCTTCAAATCCCATATTGACGGCTCCATGCACCGCTTCACCCCGGAGCGTAGCATCGCCATTCAGGAAAACCTGGGCGCAGACATCATCATGGCCTTCGATGAATGTCCGCCCCCGACTGATTACGATTATGTCAAGCAATCGCTAGGGCGTACTCACCCCTGGTTGCTTCGTTCATTGGCGGCTAAAACGCGGAGCGATCAGGCGTTGTTTGGCATTGTGCAGGGGGGCATCTTCCCCGATTTACGCGAAGAGAGTGCCCGGTTTATGCTGGATTTGGACTTGCCGGGGTACGCCATTGGTGGATTGGCGGTAGGGGAAACGAAGGAGCAAATGGCCGCCACGCTGGATGTCCTGGCCCCCATTTTGCCCTGGGACAAACCCCGTTACCTGATGGGGGTGGGTGCACCGGAAGATGTGGTCAATGGGGTGTTGCGCGGCGTAGATATTTTTGATTGTGTCCTGCCTACGCGCCTGGCCCGACATGGGGCGGCGTTGGTCAAAGGGGGGCGGCTCAATCTGAACAATGCCCGCTACAGCCGCGACCCGGAGCCACTAACGACCGATTGCACCTGTTATACCTGTGCTCATTTCAGTCGGGCCTATATTCGCCATTTGGTCAAAGCCGATGAAATTTTGGCCCATGTGCTCCTGACGCTCCACAACATTCACTTCCTGCTGGACCTGGTGCGTACCCTGCGCCAGGCAATTGTGGAAGGAAATGTGGGCGAGATCGCGGCCGCGTTCCTTACTCATTATCAGCGTGAACCTCAGGTGAACTCATAGGAACTTGCCACTCGCGAACTCGCTTACTCGCCCACATTCACGTATCACGGAGTCATTATGTCCATTCTTGAAGCCATCATCCTGGGGATTGTCCAGGGAGCCACCGAATTTTTGCCCGTTTCCAGCTCCGGCCATCTGCTCATCGTGCCCGATTTGTTCCGAATGACCGAACCGTCGCTAACCGTGATTGCGGTGGCGCATCAGGGGACACTTCTGGCTGTTTTGATCTATTTTTGGGCTGATATTTGGGGCATAGCGCGGGGGGTATTGGCCGGGTTACAACAACGGCAACTGATGGGGACAACGGAGTCCCGCCTGGGTTGGTATGTGTTGGTAGGCACGATCCCGGCGGTGATAGTGGGTCTGCCCCTATCGTCAAAATTTGATGAATTGTTTAGCCCGGTCGCGGCCGCGATCAGCCTCATCATCACCTCCATCTTCCTCATCATCGGCGAGCGTTATCTGACCGGGCGCAAAGCGTTGCCGCAGATGAGTTGGGGGGACGCCATTTTTATCGGCCTGGCCCAGGTGATCGCCCTCATTCCGGGGAATTCCCGCAGTGGCATCACCATTTCCGCCGGACTGGTGCGCGGGTTAGATCGGGCCACCGCCGCCCGGTACAGCTTCCTGCTGGGCATTCCCGCCATTGCCGGGGCCGGGTTATTGGCTCTACTAGATTTGCTCCAGGCTGATGATCTCAGCCAGCAATTGCCCATCCTCATCACCACCTTTCTCGCTTCGGCCATCAGTGGTTATCTCTGTATCCGTTTTCTCATCAACTGGTTAAAGAGCCACAGTTTGCAGGTGTTTATCATCTATCGGGTGGCTTTTGGGTTGTTTTATCTGCTGTTTGTCTGGCTGGTACGGTAAGCGGTAACTGGCCTTCCGACCGCGCTATACTTAGGGTTCGTAAAAATATAACTTCTCGGTTTAGACTTGACAGGTTTTCGGAAACCTGTCAGGTCTTGACGGAACTTAATCTTTTACAGGCCCTTAAGGTTCGCTCAAGATTAAGTTGGGTGGCGCGGTCAGGAGACCGGCCACAGCAAACCGCTAAGTTAAAAACAAACGATTATTTACCACGGTCATAAAATGACGGATCTTCGGGATTTCGTGGGGTACGGGCAACCCTTGTGGTTGCCCCACACGGGGCAGGCACAAGGCCAGCCCGTACATATCAACCTCCTGAATTCCCAAAGAACCAAAATGACATTTTGTTGGCGGTAACAAATGGGGTTAGTCCCGGCTGAGGACCCATCCCTCTACAATTCCGGTTATGAATCTCAACAATATCTACCCTACCGCCCTGGCCATTGCCCGTGAAGCCGGGGCTTTGTTACGTGAAGGTTATTTCGCCTCTGGCTCCGCCCACAAAGAAATCGCTCTGAAAAGCTCTAGCATGGATTTAGTGACACGCTACGACAAAGCCGCTGAAACGCTCATCGCCGACCGTCTGCGGTCAGCTTTCCCTGACCACCGCCTGCTGGCCGAAGAAGGGGCCACCAACAGCGACGGCGACAGTCCTTACCTGTGGGTGGTTGATCCCCTGGATGGCACAACGAATTTTGCCCATGGCTTTCCCATTTTTGCTGTCTCAATGGCTCTGCTAGAAAACGGAGTACCCCGTCTGGGCGTTGTTTATGATCCCACCCGCGACGAATGTTTTTCGGCCATCGCCGGACAAGGGGCGTGGCTGACCCGTGCCGATAGCACAACCGAACCGTTGCAGGTCAGTTCTGCCCGGACGCTCCAGGAAAGTTTGTTGGCGACGGGTTTTCCCTACGACGTGCAGACGAGCGATTGGGATAATCTGGCCGAGTTTCGGGCCTTTTTGAAATGCTCCCGAGGGGTGCGGCGACCGGGCGCGGCCGCGATTGACCTGGCTTATGTGGCCGCCGGGCGGTTCGATGGTTATTGGGAGTATAAACTCAAATCCTGGGATATTGCCGCCGGGGTGCTGTTGGTAGAAGAAGCGGGCGGCCGCGTCACTAGCATCACCAACGACTCCCTCATTCTGGGGGAGCGCATCCACCTTATCGCCAGCAATGGGCATCTGCATGAAGCCATGGCGGCGGTATTAGCAGATGTGCGCAGTCGGCAGGCGAAATAATGGTCAGGCGTTAAGGAATGAGACTATACTTATCACGGTCATAAAGTGACATTTTATTGGCGGCCACAACCTGGGTAGGTTGGGGCTGAAGACCCATCCCCCAGCGATCTCAGAGGGCAGGGGAGAAACCCACCGGCGCGGTGTGGGGGTGGCCCCGTACAAACCGAGCCGGAAGAGAACGCACAGCCGCGAAAGGCTGTGCTACGTCCAGAGATCGTGTATAAATTTGCCGGAGTCGAATAGTTACAAAAAAAGTACCTGTACAATCCCTCACCCTGACCTTCTCCCCCAGGAGAGGAAACGGCATTTCACCTCTATCATGACACCAACATTACGCGGCCGCTGGGAAACACGCTTTTTTCTCCTTACTGTCTTGGGTCTACCCCTCACAGCCTTCTTTGCCTGGCTGTACCATGATTTGACCCCCTTCATCTTGCTTGGGTATGTCCTTTTTTTTGGACTGGCCTGGGATGGTATTTATTATGGGTTACAAAGTCGGCGCTGGAATAGGGATTGGCCCCCCTTGTTTGCCCTGATGGGGGGATTTTGGGAAGGCATTTTCCTCTGGGGAATCATTCGGCTGGCAGTAGCGCAACGGGGTTACTTGCCCGGGGTGTCACCCTTACTGACCGGAGGGCAATTTGTGGCCCATTACGGCACGGTTTTTTTCATCACTTTTGCCGCTTCATATAGCTTGCTTCCCCTTCTCTTCCCGCGCTGGCGTTTCCGGGGCGGGCAATGGTTGAGTTGAGGTGTACTTACCACGGTCATAAAGTGGCATTTTGTTGGCGGCAACAGCTTAGTGAGTGTCTAAAAATAAGTTAGGTGGCGCGGTCAGGAGACTGGCCATAACAAAACGGGAAGTTGTTCTTAGACAGTTACTTAGTGAACATCTAAAAATAACTTCCCGGTTTAGACCTGACAGGTTTTCGAAAATCTGTCAGGTCTGCGCGGAACTTATTCTTGGACGATTACTTAGATAGGTTTGGGCTGAAGACCCATCCCCCGTCCCCTTCCCAGTTGTCGTTTAAAAAATTAATCAGGTAATGGAATCCCCACCACCCCTCACCCTGCCCCCAGGGGCGGGGAACTTTTCTAAGGGGCATTTTTCGGGGCGAATGCCCCGAAAAATGTCCCATTGGAATTCCCCCCTTCCCTCGGGAATCGGCAGGGGGGATGGGGTCAATGAAGGCGTTACCCGATTAAAAATTTAATGAACAAGAGGGAAGGGGAGAAACCTACCGGTTGTCTTCTTCTGCTACCCCCCCAACTCTACCAACCCTTGTTGAGCCGCAATGGCTACGGCCTCAGTGCGATTGCCCGCGTTGAGTTTGTTGAGGATGGAACTGACGTGAAATTTGACAGTACGTTCGCTAATGATGAGCGCGGCCGCGATTTCCTTGTTCTGTTTCCCCTGAACTAACAGGCGCAACACCTCTAGCTCCCGCTCTGTCAACTCATCACCAGGGGAAGCGGCCGCCGGTGTTTGGATCATACGTTTCAGCAGACGGGCCGCGACCATGGGTTGCAAGAGAGAGCCGCCGCCATGAACCACCCGTACACCATTAAATAATTCATCACGCGGCGCTCCTTTGAGCAAATACCCCATGGCCCCGGCCTGCACCGCATCCAATATCCGTTCGTCGGTGTCGAAGGCGGTAAAAATGATGACCCGGCAAGTTTCCCCTGCCGTGCGTAACTCGCGCAACGCTTGCACCCCATCCACACCAGGCATTTCCAAATCGAGCAAGATGACATGCGGCCGCGTCACCTGCACCTGGGCCAGTAACTCCGCGCCATTCCCGGCTTCACCCACCACCAAAAAATCTGGTTGTGTGCTGAGAATCGCCACCAACCCATCCCGTACCACCGGATGATCATCAACAATGAGAATTCGAATTAGTTCTTTCGTCATAGTAATGAGTAGAGCGTAACCGTAAACATTCAGTTAGGACTTTGGCCAGAGAGACCTTAACCTGGACAAGCCAGAATTAAGGATGTTTTTGTAGGGAACTTTCTGATGTGCCGTTTTTCGCGGGCGAATGCCCGCGAAAAACGGCCCGAAGCGGGGTGTTCACCCAGGGGAATGAAAATTGGTAGGACGATTTTGTAAATCATCCGCTGGGCGATTTACAAAATCGCCCTACATTTTCACAGGAGTATGGATTCCCCATTCCCCACTCCCCACTCCCCACTCCCCACTCCCCACTCCCCACTCCCTAACCAATCGCCTACCCTGTTATCGGAATAATCGCTTCCATTTTCGTCCCTTCGCCCAATTCACTTTCCAGCCGGAAGGTGCCGCCGAGAAGATTGGCTCGTTCGTTTAATCCGGTCAGACCAAAACGATTAGGGGGAATATTATCCAGATCAAAGCCACGTCCGTTGTCTTCAATGGTCAATATAAGTTGTTGTGGTGTGACCAACAACTCCATGATCACCTGGGTAGCCTGGGCATGATGGCGGATATTATTCAACGCTTCCTGCGCCATGCGGTACAAACCCGCTTCCAGCCGTGCCGACAAAGGCCGATCCCCCACTGCCTGAAATTGGATAATCATCCGGCCTTCGGCCTGAAATGTGTGACATAACTCGGCCAGGGCATCCCCCAGCGTGCGCCCTTCTAGCGGGGCGGCGCGTAAATCCAACACCGAACGACGGGCTTCTTCCAGGTTGGCTCGCGTGAGTAGGAGCGCCTGCCGCACTGCCCGTTGTAACCGCTCCGTTTCGCTTTCGGCAGGCAGGAGCGTTTCGGCTAACTCCAGATGCAGAATGATGGCTGTCAGCCCCTGGGCAATTGTGTCGTGGATTTCACGGGCCAGGCGGTTGCGTTCTTCTAAAGCACCAAGTTTGCGGCTGGCCTCAAAAAGGCGTGCCCGTTCAATGGCAATGCTGAGCAGGTCGCCCACGGTGTAAAGCAGGCGCAAATCATCCGGCGAAAGTTCGCGCCAATCCTGGCTGGCGACATTGAGCACACCTAATTTTTTGCCATGGGCATAGAGAGGGATGCTGGCATGGTAGCGTAGACCATCGGTGCCATCCACCAGCTTGTTAAGGCGGGTACATTCGATGACATTCACGTTGGCCGCCCCGTTCAGATCATCAGTGCGGTAAGTGTCCAGGCAATAGCAGGAGCCTTCCATGCGGTGCGGTTTGTGGGCTAAAGCGGGGGGGAGATTGAGCGCGGCCGCGAGGTAACTCGCCTCACTCTCTTCCCGTAATAACCAGACCCAACCCGTATGCAAAGCCAACAACCCCGCCACATGCTCCAGCGCCGCCTGCAAAGCATCATTCAGCTTCACCGAGCTATTCAGAGCATTGGCAATGGTGTTGAGGATGGACAATTCACGGTTGCGCTGTTCTAATCGTTCTTTGTTACTATTTTGTCCCATCTCACCATGACCGCCAGTGAATCAGAAGAACGGGTTAAGGCGATCATTAACCCCACGAAACGCCGATACCGACGAAAGATAGCAGGCATTGCGGCCGCATCTTTGATTTCTGCAAACCCAAATTTTTCGTAGAAAGGAACCAGCCGGGAGTTACACATGAGGTAAAGAGGCGGGGAAACATCTCGTACAAGCCGATTGATGAGAGCACGGGCCACATCGCGACCGCGCCACTCCTTCACCACCGCCAACGACGCCAATTCCCGTATATTTCCACCATGCGGTTTAATCTGCCCACAACCGATAAACCGCCCCTGTTCATCCTCTGCCACCACAAAATTGGGCCATTTTAGCCCCGCCGGATTTAGATGATTCTCCCGAATAAGTTGTTTGATCGTTTGTTGGTCAGTAGCCTGGGCCGCGCGTAATGTATACATGAGTAGGGTGATATTACTGGAGTTTGGAGTGTGAGGGAAGAGCAGGGGAGAAGTTGAGCTTGTCGAAGCCCGAGCCGGGCTTCGACAAGCTCAGGCAGAGCCGAACAACACCTATATATTCGACTCTGGCGAATTTGTACGCGACCTCTGGACGTAACACAGCCTTTCCAGGCTGTGCGTTCTCTAGTAAAAACGAAAAACGCCAATGGCGAGCTATATAGATACGACGATTAAATAACTTAAACATTTGCGGTGGTCGGTCTCCTGACCGTGCCACTCCCAACGAGCAAGTTATTCAGGTTCTTTGGGGTTTCGTGGGGTACGGGCAACCCTTGCGGTTGCCCACACGGAGCAGGCACAAGGCCAGCCCTACATCTGGTGTCAACCCCCTGAATTCCCAAAGAACCGTTATTTAGTTCTCTTGCCTTATTCAATGTGCTTCTTCATATTGCGGAACATTAACAACATCGCGCCTAAGGTGGTGAAGAAGGCCAGAGCGATTTTGGTCACGTCTACGATGGGTTCAACATGGACCCCGTTGGGGCCAATAGAAATGGCGGCGATGGGCCGCGCGGCCGCGGTTCCCCCACCCCCACCACCGCCACCACCGCCATAACCTGTCCCCACCGTTTTGCCATCCTCATCTGTTTCCGTGGGTGTTTCGCCACCACCAGAACCAAACCCCAGCCCCATCCCTACATACACTTCTGAGGCTGTAATGACGGTATATTCGCCTTGTGTGATGGGTTGACTGAAGGCGGCTTCGGCGCGGGCCGTGGCTACCAATTTGTCTAAAACGGCTGTGGCCTCACTCTGATTCTGTACTGAAGTGGTAAAAAATGTGCCGAAATTTTCCATGATACTGTCTCCATAAAAACAAGAACTCAAGGGAACTCCTAGGAACTGAGTTATCCCGCCCGGTCGTAAACGACCGGGCGGGTTTGGCGGATGAATTTACACGACTGAACGGTTAGGGTTCGTAAAAATATAACTTCCCGGTTTAGACCTGACAGGTTTCCGAAAACCTGTCAGGTCTTGACGGAACTTAATCTTTTACAGACCCTTAACTCAAATCCAAGTTCCCCAAATGATTATCTACTTCGTAAAACTAACCAGAGCAGAAGTGCCATACCTGCTCCAGCTATCATCGCCCCAATCTGGCCCCAGCGAGTCACATCGGAGATGGGAATACGTTCTGTCTGGTCGCCCTGCTGTACTTCAATGGCAACGGGCCGAGTCCAGACAAAACCACCCAACGGCAGATGGATCGCGGCCGCACGTGCCACCGGCGTCACCGTATAACCACCCACCTGCATTGGGGCATGGGTCACTTCTTCGTAAGTAAAAACACCATTATCCTGGTTCATAAGCACTCCTACGAAAATGTAGGACGATTTAAAAAATCGTCCTACAAATTTTCATTCCACCTGGTGAGCGCCCCGCTCATGGGGAACTCCTGAGAAAATAAGTTGCGAATGGCGAGTGAACGTCTACTCGTCTACTCGCCTACTCGCCCACTCGCCTACTCGCCCACTCGCCCACTCGCCCACTCGCCTACTCGCCACTCGCACACTCCCCGTTTTCATTCATCCAGATGTGCGCCCCACTCATGGGGAACTCCAGTTGAACGATAACCCGTTTCATGCTATCTTCACCTCCACATTGTAATCCTTCTTCTTGCCAGACAAAAGCATATTCACCCCCTGAGTTCCTGGAGTTTCGATGAACCGTTATCGCCTGCTTCTCTGGTCTCTCTGTTACCTGATGCTTGTCTTAGCGGGAAAGGCCGCGCCCGCCACCCAACTTCCCGCTACCATCCCCTTACGCCTCACCGAAATTTATTACAACACCCCCGGCACTGACGAAACCGAAGAATGGATCGAAATCGCCAACCTGGGCACAGAAACCCTGGATTTGAGCGACATCAAACTGGGCGATGCCACGGGCAGTGGAAGCCGCGAGGGAATGGTACGCTTTCCCGCCGGTGCGACCCTCGAACCGGGGCAGGTCCTCGTCGTGGCCCAAACCGCTACCGGCTTTCGCACCCTCTTCGGGCAAAACCCCAGCTACGAAATCACTCCCACGGATGAAACCGTGCCCGATATGCGGCTATACCGCCTCTGGGCGACTGGCGCCGTGGGGCTGAGTAACGACGGCGATGAGGTGGTTCTACTGAATAAGGCCAACGGCTTCATTGACAGCGTGGCTTATGGTGACAGCACAACCCTGTTTGAACCGGCAGTTTTGGGGGTATTCACCGGGCAAAGCATTGAACGTGTACCGGCGGATTGTGATACGGACGCGGCCGCAGACTGGCAACCGCAAGAACTCCCCACTCCCGGCCTTATCACCTTCGCGGGCGAATGCACCCTCCCCGAAGAAAGCCTCAACCTGCTCCCCATCGGTCAGATACAGGGTAGTGGCCCGGTAGCTGTGCGCGTCAACGAAACCGTCACCTTTCGCGGCGTCGTCACCGGGGTGTATGCCGAGCGCAACCTGGACGGGCTGACCTTTCACACCCTGTTTGTACAAGACATGCCCGGCACCGAAGACGGCGATCCGGCCACATCAGACGGGGTAGCCGTCTTTTTGGGGCGGGAACAGCCCCGCTACACCCTGGGCGATCAGCTTTTGGTGACCGGGCGGGTGACAGAGTTTTTTGGCTTCACCGAAATTGAGGATGATGGGCTGGAAATCACGCTGGAGAGCCAGGGAAACCCACTCCCCATGCCGATTGAGATCAATCCACCAGCCGAAAACGCGGCCGCGATCCTCGAACCCTTTGAAGCCATGCGCGTCAACCTGCCCCAGAGCCTCGTCGTCGGGCCAACCATCGGCGTCTGTAGTTTTGCCGTTGTGCGGGCAGATGTGGGGGTGACGCGGCTGGTGCGCCAGCAAGAGAGTGACCCCATCGGCCAGATTGTGCCCATTTTGCACACCAACGACAGCAACTGCACCGGCTTCCCCTCACTGAAGGTGGGCGATCAGGTGGCCGGGTTGGTTGGCCCGCTGACCTACCATTTCGACCAGTTCAAAATAGTGGTGCAAGACGCGGCCGCGCTCACCCTCACCCTCGCCCCGGAGCAACCGGCCCCCACCGCTCCACCCCTCTCCCCGGGACAGATCAGTATTGCCAGCTTCAACATGGAGAACTACTTCGACGCCCAGGATGATACCGGTCTGGACGAAGAACCCAAACCCCTGCCCGTCGAGATTCGACTCAAACAGACCAAACTGGCCTACGCCATCAGCACCACCCTGGGTTGCCCAACGCTGATTGGGGTAGCTGAGGTGGAAAAAGAAAGCCTGCTCCTGGAGTTAGCCGATCAACTAACCGAGGTGTGCGGCTTCACCTACAGCGTCAGCCACCGGGAAAGTGCCGATGGCCGGGGCATTGATGTGGCTCTGTTGAGTGATCCGCGTGTGACACAGGTGCAGGCTGTCCGGTTGCGCCCCACCTGCTCGGCGATCAGCACCGGCATCAGCGACCCCACGATCACCTGTCCAGCGGGAGAAGAGCCGTTGTTTTCGCGGCCGCCTCTGCAAATTGATCTCCTTCTGAACAACCAGCCTGTCACCGTCCTGGTCAACCATTTCAAATCCAAGCGGGGCGGCGAAGACGACACCGCACCACAACGTCTGGCCCAGGCGGTTTATGTCAACCAACTGGTGACAGAGTTCACAGCCAACGGCCAGAACAACCTCATCGTGATGGGGGACTTTAATGATTATGTCAATAGCCCATCCTTGCAGAAGCTGGCCGAAAGCGGCCTGAGCAACGCCCTGGCGCAAGTGCCAGAATCCGAACGGTACAGCTTCGTTTTTAGTGGCGCGTCTCAACTCATTGATGGCCTCTTCCTCTCACCACCGCTGACGGAGCGGCTAGTAGACGCAACTATTTTGCATGTCAATGCCGACTTTCCCGACATCTTGACCGGCGATACCAGCCCGGCGGGTCTGCCCCATCAGGTAACGGATCATGATTTGCCGTTGGTGGTGCTAGATTGGCAATGGGCTGGGGCGGATGTGGCGACGGTTGTGCCGACGGTGGCGGTGGGGGACGCGGCCGCGATACCCCCCTCACCGTCTTCCTTCCCCTGGGTATGGTTAGGTGCAGGCATCCTGGGCATCGGTGTACTTCTCAGCTTGATGACCTGGCGGCGGTATGCCCGGTAGTACTGGGCCTTCGGGATTTCAGGGGTTGACACCACCTGTCGGGGCAACCCTTGTGGTTGCCCTCGACGGGGCAGGCACAAGGCCAGCCCCTACATTTAGCCACACCCCGCAAATTCCGAAAGAAGTGCAGTACTTTTATCCTAATTTTCCGCCTTAGCACTCATTTTCCTGCTTTGGAATCAGTTTGGAATCACCTATTTGCTACACTGCAAATTCCTGTTGCCTGGTGGTTGCAAATGAAGGGTGAACCCTCGAAACTCGAAACTCATAGAAGGAGCAAAAAATGGCTGTCCAATATTTTCAAAACGATACCCGCTGGGAAAAGAAGCCGTTAGGGTTAAACCCCAACGCCACCATTCGTGATTTTGGTTGCCTGTTGACCAGTATGACGATGGTCGCCAACAACTTCGGGGGTAATTACACCCCCGAAAGTTACAACGAGGCTATGAAACAGAATGGCGGTTTCAGCCCCGGTCAGCAATGGATCAAAACCTTTGCTATCACCAAAGTTTTGCCTAATGTCAAATACCAGAAAAGTGTGGAATGCCCGGATAGTCCGGCCCCCCTGGCCGATATTGATGCCGGGTTGGCCGCTGGTTCGTTGGTGGTGGTCAATGTGGATCGGGATGCCAAAGACACGACGTTCTCCCCAGCGGATGGGCATTGGGTGGTCATTCACAAAAAACAGGGGAGCGATTACCTCATTTGGGACCCATATAAGTCAGAAGGGGCGTCGGAAACGCTGATAGGGCGTTATGGCTTTGGCTTCAAAAATGCGGCCCAGATCATTAAACAGGCGATCTGGTTCGGAACGGGCGATTTTCCGGCGCAGGGAACACCCTCAACCCCCACCCAACCGGCCACACCCAAACCACCCACAACCCCAACAACACCGAATACCCCACCTACCGGGGGTAAATTGACCGTGCGTACCACCGGAGATCAGGTGTCATTGCGGAGCCAACCAGTAGTGTCCACGAATACATTGATTCGCTCCATGCCTAAAGGGACGGTGTTGGAAGTGACAGAAGGGGGCAACGCGGCCGCGAAAATTGGAGCGCAAAACGAGTGGCTCAAAGTCAAGGCCAACGACGGCAAAGAAGGTTATGTGGCGGCCTGGTTTGTTGTCTGATAGTGTCTAAGGGTTCACTCAAGATTAAGTTGGGTGGCGCGGTCAGGAGACCGGCCACAGCAAAGGGAAGGGGAGAAATCCACCGGCGCGGTTTGGGGCGTTCGCCTCCAAACCGCGCCGAGAAAAATTCCCCGCCCCTGGGGCGGGATGAGGAGCGGGGGCCTCTGAATAGTTACCCCATTTGTAACGATATAGCCTCGCGGGAGAAACCGGGTTTTTGCTTAGGCCAACTTATACCCTACAAGGGAAAACCCCGGTTTCTGAGGTGTATAGTTACCCCATTTTTAGAATAAAGAGGGTGCTAGTTGCGGCCGCGGCCGCACAAAAAGAGCCGTCAGTACCCCATAACCATTGGTGGGGGTACTCACCCCGCTATAACTGTTGGCCTTCAACAAAGCAACATTCACCGGCATCTCCAAATAGGTACGGCGAATATGTTCATCGGCGATTTGTTGGGCCAACACCTTGATTTCTGATTGCGCCTTCAGCAACACCGCATCCATCCGTTTATCCCCTAATGCCCGTAAAACCAAATAACAAGTCAGGTAAATCCAGGATGTTTCGGTAAACCCTTCCAGGGTATTACCTTCGGCGATGAAGGTTAAAATAGTGTCCACCCACTTCTTAGCCGTGGGTAGATTACCTTGTTGGTAAAAGATTTCGGCCAGACCGGCATAGGCTTCCATGGCTATTTGGGCATGATGACAGGCTTGACTAAAGGCGATAGCCTCGTGGTAAGCCGATTCGGCCTTACCTATTTGTCCCTGAGCCATGAACAAACGGCCATTGACACAATACAAATATCCCAAAACCTCAGTTAGTTTTAGCTTCTGGCATAATTGTTCACATCGCCGACTGGTTTCCTCGGCCAGCGAGAAATCGCCGGTCTGCCAGTGTAAACGAGTCAACCCCTCTAGCGGGTATACTTCCATGAGAGGATCACCCAAGGATTGGGATGCCTGTAAAGCGGATTCATAATAGGCCAGGGCCTGGGGAATGTTGCCAAAACGACGAGCCAGATCACCGAGGTTATTCTCTAAGCGACCAAGGGTATGGATGTTGGCAAACTGGCGGCTATAGCTAAGGTTTTCCTGCCAGTATTCATACGCCTGCCACAATTGACCCTCATAAAAAGCCACTCCCCCAGAGCTACGGGCTACTTCATTTTTGAGCCAGCTATCATTTAAGCGGTAGGCAATGATCCGGGCTTCATCTAGATAAGCGCTGGTGGTTACTTTGGGCCGGACTAAACGAAGCAAACATTCGGCCGCAATCCGCTCTTGCCCGACGGCCTGGGCCAAGGCCGCACCAGAAGACAATGTTTCTCGGGCCTGCCGAGATTCCCCTTGTAAAGACAAAAGGCTACCCCGGGCCTGAAGACTGCGGCTGAGGGTTGTACGATCTTGGGTTTGCTGTCCAATTACCCAGGCACGATCCGCGGCCGCAGTAGCGGCTTCTATCGCCCCAGAGCGGAGATAAAAGATGGCTTGTTCGGCCCACAAAAGACCAGCCAGGGCCAACTGACGTTGCCACTCCCGATAAAACTGATAACTCCTGGGGCTAGAAATGGTCGAGAGCGGGGAAATCGTCTTTTGGATCTGTTCCGCGGCCGCGCCCAGATCCAATAAGGCCGTGCTGGTTAACCCTTTCATGGTGTAATACCGCACCAGTGGCACCACACATTCGTTAATCCAGGTAAATTGACCCTCTTTTAATGCCCAATACCAGGCTTTGCGAATATTGTTTAACTCCAGCCCGACAACGGGCAAACTGATTTGTGGTTCGGCCCCCAACAAATACGGCGACTGATCCTTGAGCCAATGTAGATAATAATGGCTGTGCGCGGCCGCAACATCATCTTGTGGTTTTACATGGGACTGAGCAAACTGCCGCACCAGTTCATGCATACTGAAACGCCCATCAGCTTGTTTTTCGATAAAAGCGTGCTGGTGCAAGCCCTGCATAAGCGCCGGAGTGACGCCAGCAATCGCCATAGCGGCTTCTTCTGTCCAGCCCCCCTGGAAAACAGACAATTGGCCCAGCAGTTGTCGGAGCGGCATCGCCAACAAGGTATAGGACCAACCCAAAACGGCAGTCATGCTCTTGTGCCGATCCACAATGTCTCGGTATTGCGTATGGAGCCGTTCCAGGTGCTGGATCAAAGTGTTTTCGATTTCGGCCAGGGAAAACTCATTGATCCAACTGGCCGCCAGCTCCAGAGCCAGCGGCCAGCCCTGTAAAAAGCCACTGATGCGGGTAATGTGGGCCAGGGTAGTCTCATCCAGGGTAAACCTGGCTCCGGTTCGGGTGGCGCGTTCGATGAAGAGTTGCACACTATCCGCGGCCGCGTCGCCCTCATGCTGGGGTAAGCCTAAACCGGCAATAGGGTAAACCTGTTCATCCGGTAGGTTTAAAGGGTGACGGGATGTAACCACAATGGTCAGGTGAGGGGCGGCATCTAACAAACGGGTAACAACCGGGGTGTTGTCTAGCAGGTGTTCAAAATTATCCAGTACCAGCAGATGGTGTTGTGCTTGAAAACTGGTCAACAGTTCGATAACGGGATCATTGGTGCCGGTGAAGATGTAACCAACCGCGGCCGCGATCACCTGCACCATCACCTTTTCATCTGCCTCCGCTATAGTGGCCAGGGGGACAAAGCTGGCCCCGTGGGTAAACTGTCTCTGTAACCTTTGGGCCAGGGCAATCGCCAGTCGCGTCTTACCCATTCCCCCGCCACCAGCCAGTGTGATCAACCGATGGGCCGGATTCAACACTATCTGACTTAAGGTTTCCAGCAATGTGGTGCGCCCAAAAAACGGCGTGCCCGGTTGCGGCAACGGGGCGGGAGCCATGCGTGGGGGTAAGGGCGGGAGCAAGGCAGTAGCGGGGGCAGTAACAGTCTTAGGGGTGGGGTACTGTGGCACGGGGCGATTGAGCAATTGTTGATAACAGGCCCATGTTTCAGGTGAGGGTGAACTACCGAGTTCTTCGGCCAGGATTTTCTGGCACAGGGCAAAATGATGTAACGCGGCCGTGACCTTGCCTTGTTGGCCTAAGGCTCGCATCACCTGCCGGTGGGGATGTTCCTGCCAGGGGGAAAATTGGATATGCCGCCGGGCGTACTGTTCCGCCAATGGGCCATTCCCTGTCACCAACGCCTGTTCCGCCAGCAGGGTCAACCCTGACAAAACGGTATTGAGCCGCTGTTCTTGTTGCCACAAACGCCATTCATCAAAATGGGAAGAATCGTCAAGGCCAAAACCGGCTAAAAAATCTCCCTGATACAAATCTACAACCTGGCGCAGGCGGTAGAGACAGTCAGGGCAGGTTTCTAACAGGGCATGGGGGTGTTCATCACATTGGCGTATGAGTTGTTCACTCAGGATGACATCTGCGTGCAGATCAGGGCCATCCCAAATCAGTTGCACCCAGTTCAGGTCGGTGAACAGAAGGGGGGCGGAGGGGCGCAGGTCTTGGATGGGGGCCAGGGATTGGCGCAAACGGGTGAGGAGCAGGTTGATATTTTTGCGGCCGCGACGTCTGTCTTGCTCTGGGAAAAACAGACCCGCCAGGGTGTCACGGGCAATCGGTTCGTTGGGGTAGGCAAGCAAGTAGGCTAACAGGCCCCGTACTTTGTCGCTACGGAAAGTAAGCGGGCCAGAAGGGGACGCGGCCGCGAAACCACCCAATAATTTGATTTCCAGATTAAACATGACAGGCAACTCATCAACTCCAAATAACGGCTCTTTGGGAACTTAGGGGATTGACACAATATATACGGGCTGGCCTTGTGCCTGCCCAGTGTGGGGCAACCACAAGGGTTGCCCGTACCCCACGAAATCCCGAAGACCCCAAATAACTACCCCTAATTGTGGCGCACTTCGCTTACGAAAACACTATAGATGTCTCGGCTAAACTATTTGCTTCAGCGGCAACCAAACCCAGGCGCAAAATCCTAACCAAATCCGAACCTTTGGGGCGCAAAAACGGCCATTTGGAATCAGTTTGGAATCACCTGTTTGGTATTATCGAGTCAAATAGCCGTAGTGGTTATCGTGGCCACATGGTAACTATCATTTTTATCCAGGAGTTTCACATGGACGGAACGCGCACCAAGAGGGATGAAAATAACGCCACCATTTTCATCCCCATCCGTGTTTCTTCCTATCCGTGTTCCCGTCATCCGTGTCTATTTTCGCAGGAGAAGAAAATGTTGCCCCTTGTTGCTACAAAAAGAAGAACCGTTTTAGTGGGTTTATTAACCTTACTCATGGCCGGGTTAATAGTCGGGTTGCGGCCGCAGAGGGTGAACGCGGCCGCGCCCAGCGTCACCTTCATCGGAGCCGACACCACCACTCACGATGCCTGGCGCACCACCTCAGTCGCCAAACCCCTGGATGTGGATGGGGACAACATCTATGGCACGGATGGGTTTTACCTTTTTGGTGGACATACCCCACCCCCTACCCGCACCGCTCCCCCCGCTTATGCCACCGTTACCCAACGTCCGGGCACATTGCTTTTTGCCGGTAATGCCAGTTACATCTACTATGACAACCCCGACCTGACCGGCTCTGGCCCGGTCGCCAACGTCATCAGCGGGGTTGTTTACAGCCAACCAGGGGCCAATATCCCGACTGAGTGGGTGGACATCTCCTTTACCCGTTCTGGCTATTACCGCATTGGTATCATCACCGATAATGCTGATTTTGTAAGCATCTCTCCACTCAATTTCCGTTTTCAACAAATCACCGGGGGAACCGTAGACACAGGTTACGTAGCCGCTTCCACCGACCGGGATCGGGATATTGATCATTATCTGTTTGATATTGAAGCCACAGCGGGTGATGTTTACCGGGTATCCGGGCAAAGCGATCCCCTTCATGCCAGCAATGGCATTGGCGGGATTTTCTTTGATGGCTTTCCCTATCAAACCATTACCGATACCACAGCCGGTACAGCCACCAACAATGGCACGGTAGCCGGGGGCGAATATGTGGGGTACAGCACCGGTATCAACAATGGGTTTGGGAACGTCATCGGCAGTAATTCCCAACTGCACATTGATGCCGACAGCAGTGGCAACCTGAACCTGGGGCTAAAAGCGGGTGCGGCGGTTGTTTCACCTAACGCCATGGTGGTCTACCTTGACACCGACAACGGGGGGACAGGGTTCAGCACTACCAGTGGTTTCACCGATACGGCAGATGGCTGCCGCCGGGCTATTTCCGGCTTTGATGGCACAAATCGTTCTACCCTAAACTTTGCCACCGGGTTTACGGCCAACTACGCCATTTGCCTGGATAACGGGTTTGCCGGGTTGTGGCAACTGACCAATGGCGGTTCCCACACCTTTATTACCAGCCTCAATCGCACCAACACGGGCACGGATTATGAGATGAATTTCACTCTGGCGAATCTGGGGTTGAGTGCGGGCAGTCAGATTCGTTATGTAGCAACGTATCTCAATTCAACCAATGGGTTCCGCTCCAATGAATTTCATGGTGTGGAGACGTTTGCCGGGGGGAATCCGGGTTATACGACGGTGAACCTGCCCTTTAACAGTTTTATTTTGTTTAAGTCGCTTGATCTAACGTTGGTGGTAGACAGGGCGGATGATACAAACGCGGCCGCGGCCCAGGTCTGTGATGATCTGCTGCCCAATGATTGCTCCTTGCGTGGGGCGATCAGCAAATCGAACGCGGCCGCGAGCCTCACCTACACCATCTCCTTCGACCCCAGCCTCGACGGTACACCCCTCACCCTCACGGTGGCGGGTGATAGTGAAAATGCCAATGCTACAGGCGACCTGGACATCACCCGCGCCGTTACCATCAATGGCAACGGCACCTCAAAAACCATTGTCCAGGCCGGTACGACCAATCTCAATGGCATTGATCGAGTTTTTCACGTTGGCACAAATGTCAATGTCACCTTTAACGATTTAACGATCCGTTATGGGCGATACTTCGGAGCATCCGGGGGGGGCATTCTGAATGATGCCGGAACTGTGACGGTGAACCGAAGCCTTATTAGCAGTAATACCGCCGCTTATGGGGGGGGGATCATGAATGATCAGGGTACCCTTACCATAAACCAGACGACCATCACTGACAACGGGGTGTTGAATGACGGCGGCGGGATACGCAGTAACGCGTCTAACTTGCCTGCCACCTTAAATGTTTACAACAGCACCATCAGTGGCAACAGAGGTTTTTATCGAGGGGGGGGCATTCTGGTTTACACCGCAGGGCCGAGTGCCACAGCGCATAGCACCGCCACCCTGATTAACACCACCGTCACCAACAATCGCTCGAATGTCTCTGGTGTAAGCTATGGGGGCATGTTGATGGTTTGGGATAACGATGGTGGGGCGGCCATCGCCAGAATCACGTTGCAAAACAGCCTGATAGCGGATCCATCTGTCACTGTCAATTGTGTTACCCATTTAGGCGGGCAAATTGTCTCCAACAATAACAACCTGGACAGTGGTAATACCTGCGCTCTGGCCCAACCCAACGATATTGCCAACGGAACGGCTAATTTAGGAGTGTTGCAAGATAATGGCGGCCCGACGTTTACCCAGGCTTTGTTGAGTGGCAGTCAGGCGATTGATGCGGGCAATAATGCGGCGTGCGCGGCCGCGTCCATCAACAATGTGGATCAACGGGGGGTGGCGCGGCCGCAAAATAGTACCTGCGACATCGGCGCGTATGAATATGTGCCCCCGGTTTCCCCCGGTGTGAATGGCGGCAATGGCCCCGGTGGCGTCGGCGTCACCAACGGCACATCCCCCCTGCTCCTCTGGCTCCGGGCCGACACAGGGATATTCAGCAACACCCCCTGCACCACCCCTGCCAGCCACAACACCGATGTTGCCTGCTGGCGCGATCAGAGTGGCTATAACCGCAGTTACACCCAAGCCCCCATCGGCAACCGGCCCACCTACTTCACCGGCATTCGCAACGGCCAGCCCGTCATCCGCTTCAACGGCTCATCTGACCGCCTGACCAATACAGGTGCAGGGGGAGCCGTCTTGACCGCTGGTGACGATACCTTCAGCTACTTCGCCACCTGGATGTCCAATGTCGCCAACTATCAGGTCATCTATGAGCAAAACAACAATACGCTGGTCAATGGCAGGCGAGCCGCCCTTCTAGCGATCCCAGCCAATCAATATGGGTTCAACGGTGAAGCCAATGATTTCCACGCGGCCGCGCCTTATACCACTGGGCAATTTGAACTCTCATCTATCGTGTTGAACGGCAACCCCAGCAACAACGTGTATGTGTCTGGGCGTGGTACTCAATATAGCGGCACCATCAACACGGCTACCCAAGATGTAGGTACCGCCGGGGGCACATCTGTGGGTTACAAAATTACCGCTAGTAGCGAGTTTTTTAACGGTGACATCCCCGAAATCATTGTCTATGGCGATGCCCTCGCCGATGTGGATCGCATCCTGGTTGAGAATTACATGAGTGCCAAATACGCCATCAACCTGAACACCAACGATGTTTACGATGGAGACAGCAACGGCGACTTTGATCTGGATGTGGCGGGAATTGGCCGTTTCGGGGGTGTCAATCACACCCAATCCCATGCGGGGGGCATGATTGTGGTCAACAATAGCTTCCTCAAGGAAAACGGGGACTGGCTCCTCTTTGGGCACAGAACCGCCAGCAATGACAACACAAGCGACGAACTGCCCACCAGTGGTGACTGGGATGGTGTAGGTGATGTGCGCTGGGCACGCCATTGGTACATAGATGTGACCGACGCCAGTGCCAATAACGGCACGGTCAATATCATCTTTGATTTCAGCGATGCAGGCATGAGCGGCGGGTTCTCGCCCGCCACACCGGCTAACAATTACCGCCTGCTGAAACGTTCCGGAATCAACGATCAGTTTAGCGACATCACAGCGGCATCCGGGGCGGTTGTGGTTGTGACGGGGGATCAGGTGCAATTCTTGGGGGTAGATGTGGCTCAGTTGGGCAGTAACTTTACCCTGGGTTCCCTTGACGGAGCTATCTCACCCACGGCTATCACCACGCAAAATGCAGATACCCAGGACGACCAAACTAGCTATCTGACGCTTGCCGCTCTGCTGTTGATCATGGTAGCCGCCACCGTTGTGGCTATCCGGCGACGCCTGATGTAATCATTTTTTAGGGTAGAGACGCAAAATATTGCGTCTCTACTAAGGGCCTGTAAAAGATTAAGTTCCGTCAAGATCTGACAGGTTTCCGAAAACCTGTCAGGTCTAAACCGGGAAGTTATATTTTTACGAACCCTAAGGAATGCGGATTAAATAACCTACGGAATAACTGTGGCCGGTCTTCAGACCGTGCCACTTTCGATGAGCAGGTTATTTAATTCCCCTTCCTCAGCCAGCAGATTGGCGCTCAGCGGAGGGCGGTGAGCGCCAAAAAACCTCTCGTGCAAGGGGTAAACCATCCTGGAAATGCCATATTTCCAGGATGGTTTTGTTTTGTATCGTGGCAACGGGCACAATCTGCGGTTTTTTCGCCCTGTCGCCATCTCGCTTTATCGCCGCGTCGGGTATATTCGTGGCCACCCCCGCCTCTGGGGGCGGGGTTAGGGATGGGGGAAACCCTATTACCTGACTATTTTTTAAACAACAACCAACCACCGGGGGTTTTGTGTTAGGCCAAAAAGAGCCTTTCGAGGCTGTTGACCAGCCGTATAAACCTTGGGAAGGCTGAATGGTTACTGTTCTACAGGCGGTAGACGATTTCTTGCTGGAGTTGTAGCGGCCGCGACGCCACCACCAGCATCGTCACCTGGGGCGCGTTCTGCAAAATGTCCATCACCAGAGTCACCCCATCTTCCGGGGCAGTGGGCTGAATAAAGGGGGTGAAGGCGTCCAGGATAAGGAGCAAGCGGCGCGGCCGCAGATAAATACACAAACTTGTTACCAAATCTTGGTCGGGAGGGAGTGTCAGTTGAAACGCGGCCGCAACCGCCTGAGCCAGTACCGTCGGCTGAGTTGTAGGTAAATCCGCCAGCCCTACATACCAAACCCCCTGAGGAAATTGCCCCATCAATTTTCGCCCGACCGTCTGCGCCAACTCCTTTGACCCGTTCATAGGGCCAACCAGGGTCATCAGGCGGTTGATCGGATCAGTCAACAAGGTACTGACATAACGGACAGCCTCTGGGGGCACAGCCTGAGCCGAAGGGATGTCTGGGGGTGGGGTCGAGGCCTTAGCCTGAGCCTCGCGCTGGATCAGGTGCATTTGGGCCAGCGTGTCTGCGGATGGTTCAACCTGGAGCCTGTCAGCCAGAATACGTTTAAGGGTAGAAAATTGAATCAACGCGGCCGCATGATCCCCAGCGGCGGCAAGGGCTTGCATCAGTTGTTGGTGAGCACGTTCTTGCCAGGGGACCAGGGCAATCTGACGACGAGCATAAAGCTGGACATGGTTATAGTTTGCGGCCGCGAGCGCCCCTTCAGTTAACGCCGATAACGCCACCATCACCTGTTGTAAATGACTCCCCTGTTGCCACAAACGCCACTCATTAAAATCGGGACTATCTGCCAGTTGCAAACCGGCCATAAAATCACCCGCATACAAATATACCATCCGCTGAAGCCTTAACTGGCATTGTGCACAGTAATTCAAATTTTCATGCGGATGAAGCCCACAGGCCGTGTACAGGGCATTAAATTCGAGCACATCAGCCCAATGCCAGGCCGGTTGCCAGTTCAGCCGAATCTGGTCCCGTTCCACTTCCAACAAAGGAAAGGCCATTCCCATTTCCGCCTGTACCGGAGCTAAACTCTGCCGCAGGCGAGTAAGGGTCAGATTGAGGTTTTTGCGCCCCACCGGGTCTGAATAATCACCATACAGCAAATGAACGAGTTCGACACGGGAGACAACGTGAGCCGGATGCAAGATCAAATAAACGAGCAAGGCTCTTACTTTGTCAGACCGGAAAGTCAGAGATGTAGTAGGGGTCGCGGCCGCGAAAGCACCAAACATCGTCACTTCCAAGTAGTACGTATTTCCCGGGTTTTGCTCAGCAAACACCATTTTTGCCCTCCCAATACCGCAATTTGGAATCAGTTTGGAATCACCTATTTGCTACACTTCAACCATGCGAAAACATAACGATTCATAAAATAAATTCTACCGGCTCAAACAGGGTAAGGTTACTTTGGCATCCACCCAAACAATTCATGATCAGTAACCCCCTCATTAGAAAGAAGCCGGATTTTTAACTGTTTTGTAACTATTCAGGTGTCACAACTTATTCCCACGCTCGGCGTGGGAATTCCCGCTGGGACGCTCTGCGTCCTACACGACGCCGAGCGTGGAATGAGAAGGTGAAACCGCTGACCCTCACCCCCGACCCCTCTCCCGAAGCGGGAGAGGGGAGTTAGTTCCCTCTCCCCTGAGGAGAGGGTTAGGGTGAGGGACTGTATAGATACACTATTTTGACCTTTTTCAGTGGGGTCATCCATAGCTCTCAATATAGATCAGGAGCACAAAGCGATGAGTTCATCATCCAAAGATAACATGGCATGGCATTATCAATCATACATGCTCAGATTATGGCGGGAAGCCCCTGAGTCACCCTATCGAGCTTCCTTACAGGCGACCACCAATGGGAAACATCTGGCGTTTGCCGATCTGACAACCTTATTTGCGTTTTTGACTCAACTAGAGCAAACACCACATTCACAACCGCTTGACATTACCAGAATCAGCCAGGATGCCCAAGGACAATCCTGACGATATAGCGGCTCTTAGGACTGAGGATTAAATAACTTGGGGTCTTCGAGATTTCGTGGGGTACGGGCTGGCCTTATGGTTGCCCCACATGGGCAACCATAAGGCCAGCCCGTACATATGGTGTCAACCCCCTGAATTCCCAAAGAGCCATAACTTGAACATTTACTGTGGCCAGTCTCTCCACCGTGCCACCACCTTACAACCAACAAATTTTGTCTGTCACACTACTAGCCTATAGTCAGTCAGTTTGTAAGTCAAACCTCATATTATCTATAATGGAGAAATAAATCATGACAACTATTCCCACGAAATCATCTACATCTCAGAAACTCTATACGCCTCCTACTATCATCTATGAAGGACAAATCAGCACTCGTGCTGGTTCACCCGCTGGCCCCATCGCCCCAACAGAGAGGCAAGAGGTAGATCCAATTGATCTCTTTGACAATGAAGATAGATCTTAATGGTTTTCTACCCTTACAGTGAAAATACCCGGTCTGTTGACGATACCCCTACCAGAGGCTATAATGCCTCGCGTTTAGCACCAAGTATGTCCATTAATCTCAAACTCTAACCAGCAGGAAAAACACCTATGGCCCTAAAAGGCGACCTGCGCGACTTCTCTACCACACAACTTCTAAACCTCATTGCTCTGGCTCGCAAGACCGGTATGCTCACGATTCAGGGATCTGAACCAGCCAGGATGTCCTTTAAGGAAGGCAAGCTGATACATGCCGCTGTGGGGAATCAGGAAGGGAGTCTGTCTCAAATTTTGCAACATGCTGGCAAGCTCACCGCCGAGCAAAGTCGGGTTATCCAGGCCAAAGCCGCGGACAAAAGTGACAAACAATTGGGTCACATGCTCATTCAGGCAGGTTATGTCACACAAAGTGATATCATCCAAAGTGTGCGCCAATATGTGTTAGATGTGGTTTACAAACTGTTTACCTGGGCAGATGGCACTTTCCAATTTGAAGCCAACAAACTACCCCCTCCAGAACGCATTACCATTCCTATAGATTTGGAAGGGGTCATTATGGAAGGAAGCCGTCGGCTAAAAGAATGGGAACGGCTCCAAGAAGAGATACCAGATCTGGATATTTCTTTGCGCTTTACAGATAAACCAACGGCTCGCCTGCGGAATATAAACCTGACGGTTGAAGAATGGCGGGTCATCTCTTTCATCAATCCACGTAACAGCATCCGTCAGATTGCCCAGGGAAATAATCTGAACGATTTTGAAATTCGCCGCATTGTCTATGGCCTCATCCAGGCCGGTATTGTTGAAATCGTGACGGTGAAAAAACCCAAACAGGTTCTACCACCTACACAAACAACACGCCGAGGCGCGGCCGCACAGGCAGAAGTCGCTGTTGGTCAGTCACCAGAGGAAAAACGGTCCATTGTCAGCCGTCTGATTACGCGTATCAAGGGACTATAATCCGTCGCCAAGTTCATTTATCCACGCGGCCGCTACCACGGTTGCTTTTTTCCTTTATCCTATAGCTTTATTACCTTATTCAGAGTGAAGGGCCTATGCAAGCAGTAAAAATGGTCGTCACCGGCCCCTTTGCGGCAGGAAAAACCGCTTTTATCGGTTCCGTTAGTGAAATTCCCGTTGTCTCTACCGAACGGAGAATCACCAGTTCCGCCGAACAAGTCAAAGAAACCACAACCGTGGCGATGGATTTCGGTCGTATTACTGCCGAAGATGGATTAGTTCTCTATCTTTTTGGAACCCCAGGTCAGAGGCGTTTTGACTTTATGTGGGAAATCCTCTCCGAAGGGATGTTGGGGTTTATCGTATTGGTAGATAGCACCAAACCCGAAACATTCCGTGAAGCCAAACGTATTTTAGAAACCTTCGAAAGTTTTGCCCCTACCCCGTTTGTGGTTGCCGCCAACAAACAAGACCACGATGATGCCTGGGAACCGGAAGATTTACGCATTATTCTCCGGCTCGACGCCAGCGTCAAAGTATTGCCTTGTGTCGCTACGGATCGTGAAAGCGTAAAAAATGTCTTACTAGAGCTTTTGTACTCCATTCTGGAAGAGCTAGACGACAAAGGCAAGTCGGCCAAATAACCCATACCGTGCCATTCACGGGCTATTCATCCGACCTTCACCCGCTTTTTACACGTTCAGACAACGGGCAGTGTTAATATTCCCCAGTGAAAGCATGTTGGCTGATTTTTGTCAGTTGATCTTGAACCAGCCTATTACGCTCTAGTACAATGGTTCTGTTAAGCAACAATGAAATCGGGGCGTGTTATTGTTTCATCAGGAAAGCTGGATTGAAAACGCAACGATCATCGCCTTAACAAATGGCCGGCGCACATCGAGCGTAATGTGGTGAGGTCAGTGTGAGTTCGATTGTTACCGATCACGGAATCTTACATTACGAGTCAATTGGACGAGGTCGCCCCATTATCCTGTTGCATGGGTGGATTAACTCCTGGGACGTGTGGCGTGATTCTATGATCGCTCTGGCCAATCGAGGCACCAACCGCGTTTATGCCCTTGATTTCTGGGGTTTTGGGGATTCCGCCAAACAAACAGTCCATACCGCCTTTCAGGTAAATAGTTATGTACAGATGGTGTATGAGTTCATGGAAGCCTTGGGCATCCAGTCGGCACCTGTATTTGGACATTCTATGGGCGGTACGGTGGCCCTGCAATTTGCACTTACGTATCCAGACCGGATCAAAAAATTTGCGGTTGTGGGGTCTCCCATTCAAGGCTCATCCCTCAATCCATTTCTGAAACTGGCCGGGCAAGGATGGATTGCCGAATTAGTCTGGCGGTACCCCGTACTGCGCAGTACCATCATGTGGGTGTTGCTTCAAGGAGATTCAGATCGTGTCCGCAACATGATTTTCCGTGATGTGAAACGGACCAGTCTGGACTCTTTTTTTCGCAGTATTAATGACCTGCGCCGCACTGATTTGCGCGAACAGTTAAAAACACTGACTGTCCCTGTGTTAGGTATCTATGGGGTAAATGACAACATTGTTTCTCCTAAAAACGCCAGAATCCTTACCCAGGGTACGCAAATGGCAACGGTGAAGATGATGCAACGGTCACGTCATTTCCCCATGACGGATGAGCCGCAAGAGTTTTTGCAGACCCTGGATAATTTTCTTAATGAAAACCATGAAGTAGCGAGTGCAATGAAAACAGGCAACCCGTGAACCAAGAACTCCTGGTTAAACAGAAAGAATATTTTTATCCTAACCGTGGCGGCCGCATTGTCCTCACCGCCCTTGAAGATATTATGGGGTCTCATGGGGTGAATGCTGTTTTGCACCTGGCTCAATTAGACCACCTTGTGAACAATTATCCCCTTAATAATTTACAACTAGGCTTTTCTTTCACTGACTTTGGTATATTAGAAGAAACATTGGAAAAGATGTTTGGTGAACGTGGCGGCCGCGGTCTGTCTTTACGCGCTGGTCGCGAAACGTTCAAGTATCTTCTCAAGGAGTTCATGCCAGTCATCGGAATTGCCGACCTGGCAATGAGAGCTTTACCACTAAGCATCAAACTTAAGATTGGTCTGGATATTTTCGCCGAATCTTTTAACCGCTTTTCCGATCAGGTGGTGCGCCTACGGGAAGAAAAAACGCATCACCTATGGATTATTGAGCGTTGCCCCGTATGTTGGCAACGCACGACCTCTACTCCCTGTTGTCAATTAGCAGTAGGTTTGTTAGAAGAATCTTCGTACTGGGTCAGTAATGGCAAAACGTTTCAGATTGAAGAAATAGAGTGCATTGCGGCAGGAGGAAAAACCTGCACGATTGCTATCAGTAAAAAACCTATTTGATTAAAAGTCAGAGCTTCTAAGAATCTCTGACTTTTTTGCCTGTGTACTGTTGTTATGCGCCGTATTATCTTATCTGATCCCACTTTTATTCAGCCGTTTAATGAACCGGCGCGTGATCTGCGGGTGCATAACAAACCCCTTTGGTTATGGCAACGGGATATTTTAAACCCCTATGTAAACGAAGAACGGGAGTACCCCACCTGGCAAATTGCCCAAAAAGTAGAAGGCAGTGAAATGGTGGAGGTGTTTGTTCACCGTGATAATCTGTTTTTTAATGAAGCGCTGATTGAGGATTTTTTGACTCGTGCCCGTAGCGGCCGCAAACCCGTCCGTCTCGCCTTCAAAAGAAACGACCCTGCCATCTCTGAACATGTGATTCCCCTTACCCGTGGCCTGTTCTGTCAGGATGATTTAGTCCTGGCCGACATTTGGTATCTGCCCCAAGGGGTTTCCCAAAGTGTTATTGCGACTCCTCTCATAGTCAAAACTGAAGCCAAAGAACGCGGTTATTACTTCGTTCCCCCTTATATGTCTAGCCAGTTTGGAGACCTTGTCTACCAATTACCTCGTAAAGCGTTCGTGGCTATTGAAAACTGGGTTCATGTTTTTATTGTTGACATCCTCTTTGGTGTTTTTGCCCGCGGTGTTAATGAGGAAGCTCACATTGCCAAGGATTGGCGCTACAAGGTAAAAATCCTGCTCAAATCTATGATGGAGCAAAAACAAATCCTGGGTAGTTCGGAATTGGTCAGAATCGGCAAAAACGTGAGCATTGACCCCTCGGCTATTATTCATGGGCCAACAACCATTGGTGATAATGTCCGCATTGAAGCGGGTGCGGTTATTGATAATTGCATTATTGGCAGTAATGTCACGGTGGCTCAGGGATGCCAATTGATGCTCAGTGTGATTGGTGATGGCTGTTTTCTCCCTTTCCGGGCGGCCTTATTTATGACCACCCTGATGGAAAATACCAGCATTGCCCAAAATACCTGTTTACAGTTATGCGTTATTGGCCGGGACTCCTTTGTCGGTGCCGGGACAACTTTTACTGATTATAATGTCCTGCCGGGCATGATCCGGGTAGAAACAAAAGGCGGACTGGAAGACACGAATCTGAAAATTCTCGGCGGGTGTATTGGTCACCATTGTCGGGTTACATCAGGTTTGATTATGTATCCGGCGCGTACTGTCGAATCAGATGTTGTCCTGATTGCTTCCGAGGAACGACGTTTCATTTATAAATCGGTCAGTTATGAACAAAGTGACCATCATCAATTTCCCCACAAAGAACACCCGCGTTTGTATCCGCGTCAGGGTGAGTGAAGCAACATGGCCTGATGGTCACGGGACAAGTCGGTCGTATACAGAGTTGCCGCTTATGGGGAAGTTGGCAACTCTGCTGTTTTTTACTACCTGATTCTTATCAATTCTGGTGAATAACGGGTGAAAAGTAACCCGTGAGTTGGTTAAAAAAAGCATTGTCTGGTTGACGCCAGTCCTGTTTACTCGGAAACTATGGTTGAGTCCGCGGCCGCGAAGCCCTGTACTCATTGTAGCGTTCATGAATACTCTGGTGTAGCATTGTCGCAACCAGATAGCATTGATAGAATTGCGTAAGCAGGTGGTTAGCCATCTGTTTGAAAATCTGCTTCTCACCGTCCCCACTCGTTTAGTGAAGGAAAGCGCGTATGCTCGGAAGAATATTAGTGGTCGAAGACGATGTTGACATCGCAAACATGCTCCGAATCTACTTTACCGGGCAGGATTATCAGGTTGAAGTAGCTAACCGGGGTACAGATGCACTCCGCCTGTGCCAAAAACAGATCCCTGATCTGGTGGTGCTAGACATTATGCTCCCGGATATGGATGGATATTCCATTTGCCGAGAGCTACGCACGACTACCCGCACCAGTCACATCCCCATTATCTTTTTAACCCAAAAAGATGAACGGAGTGACCGGATCGCCGGGTTAGAACTTGGTGCCGATGATTACATCACCAAACCGTTTGATATTGAAGAGTTGAAGTTGCGGGTGAAGAGTGCCATTCGCATTCATCAACGAATGAATATGACTGACCCACGGACCGGTCTGCCCAGTAGTCGGCTGATTGAAGATCAGTTACGTCAGCTCATGCGTGCCGATGGCTGGACACTTCTGCTGGTTGGCATAGACCATCTCTCTCCCTTTAATGACACCTATGGCTTCGTCGCCAGTGGTGAAGTTCTCCGTTTTACTGCCTTGTTACTAAATGATGTGGTAGATGAATTGGGAACATTGAATGATTTCATTGGTCATGCCAGTAGTGAAACGTTTGTGATTATTACCATGGAGAAAAATGTAGCCTCTATGGTCGAACAGTTACGCAAACGGTTTAATGAAGAGGTCCTGACTCATTATAATTTCATTGATCGAGAACAAGGGGGTATTCGCTTGAGCGATGGTGCATTGGCTCCCTTAATGAGTCTGTCTATTGGGGTCGTATCCAGTAAAACGCCATTCTCTGATATTCGCGAAATTACGGAAGCGGCCGCAGAACTGCGTCGCCTGGATCAGGAAGAACAGGCCAGGCACCGGGCCAATAGCCGATAACGAATCACCAGGCTTTTTTCTTCTTTGTATTGGTACGGCTGACCTTTCTGGTCAAGGTCTGGTAATGAGCAACGAACGCCTAAACGCGCTAACCTGGCAATTTCTCGATAACGTGACAGAAGGGGTGGTTATCACTACCCCTGATGGCATGGTTAATTATGTAAATCCAGCCGCCCAAAAATGGCTTGGTTTATCAAGCATGCCCCATACCGGCACAACCTCAATCGCCGAAATATTGCCATCCCTCTCCACACATATTTCTTGGGAACAACTCACAAGCGCCAATAACACCGCTCATATTTTTACTGTCAATGGTCATTGGCAGATTAAGGCCACACCCATTCATGGCACAGGGCATCAGTTCATTCAATGGAATATTGTGCCAGACCAATCGGTAGTGCCCACTTCCCCTGTTATCAATGAAAATGCTGAGGGTTTACAATATTTGTATGACCTTTCTCAGGCTGTTTTGCGGGAGTATGACTTTGACCGTAAGTTGCAAATGATGGTCAATGGGCTTCAGGCAACGGGGTGGCAACGGATAACAATGACTCTGCGTGACCCGGACTTTACTGCCCGCAAATTGATCTCAGCCGGACTAACGCCGGAAGAACATGCCTTTTTGCAGGAAAATATGTTGCCCTCAGAAGTGTGGCGGCAACGGTTTGCCAGTGTTCAATTTGCTTCTTATCGGCGCGGAAGCTGTTACTTCATCCCCGCAGAAGACCCGTGGGGGCAGGCCAACATCGGTGTGGTCTTGCCGGGTCATGAGCCAACAGATATTCATCCTTATACCAACCGCTGGCATCCCCATGATCTGTTTCTGGTACCACTTTATAATCAAAAACAACAGATTATGGCCCTTATTGGTCTAGACGCCCCTCGGAATGGGTTGCGGCCAGATGATCATGCCATACAGACAGTAGAACTCTATGCCCAATTTACGGCTTCTGTTATTGAAACAGGTCAGCTTTTAGAAGAAGCTATCAACCGTAGCCGGGAACTTGCTATTCTGGCTGAAGCTAGTGAGGCCATTACCGGTTCATTAGAGCAAGAAACGGTTCTGAGCACCATGGGCGAACATCTTTGCCGGGCCGCTCAGGGGGCCGGTTATACCCTGATTCAATGGCTACAAGAGAGTAACCAGATTACGGTGTTGTTTGATGAAGAGGCAGGGGGACGCTCCACATCGGAGCTTGAAGGTGAGAGTTTTATTTTGTCAGATTACCCGCCTCTGGCAAAGGTGTTAACCGGTGGCACAAGAAGTATGGTCTCTTGGGGACAGGGTGAGCCGGGTTATTTGCCCTCGGTGTGGCTGAAAACAGATCGGTCCTACACTCTTATTTTGTTGCCTTTGACGATTCGGGGAGAGATGTTTGGTCTGGTGCAATTGGGTGTTCCGGGCAACGCGGCCGCAATCGGCCCCACCGATCTGCAAATTCTCGAAGCTATCGTGAATTCCGCCAGCATTGCCCTGGAAAACGCCCTGCTTTTTGAAGATACTTACAAACGAGAACTATTCTTCACCGCCCTGGGTCGTGTCAGTCTGGCTCTTAATGCCACACTTGAGCTTGAAGGGGTTCTCAACCTTATCTGTCAGGAAAGTTTAAGTATTTTCCGGCTAGATGGCGTTTATATCTGGCAGGTAGATCATGGGCGACTTATTGGTATGGCCGCAGTAGGAGAAGGTCAACAGGCCTTTATTGGGCATACCGTATCTGCCAGTGACGAACGGATTTTCCCCGCCCTGGTTATCCACGAGAATGAGGCATTATACCTCAATGGTTTTGAGGCCAACGGTCCCATTACCCTTGGCTTACCCACACCCGTTCAGGTACGGGCGGTTCTGGCGGTTCCCTTACAACGGGACAACGACATCATCGGGGTATTGGTGTTGGTGGAAAAGAGTAATCCGCATCGCTTTACCACACAGGATGTGCAACGGGCTACCCAGTTTGGGGTGCAGGCGGCCATCGCTATGCGTAATGCCCAATTGTTTACGCAATTGCGTACCCTCAATGAAGAATTGGATGAACGAGTGGAGGAACGTACCCAGGCCCTGGGGGAAGAGCGTGACCGGGTGCAAATTTTGCTCCGTATCAGTTCGGAGCTGGCGGCCAGTCTGGATGAAGACCGCGTTTTGAGTCGCGCCCTGGAATTGGTAAATGAAGTGGTAAACGGCACGCAAGGGGTTATCCTGCTGATTGATCAGGAAACGGGCGAGTTAATGTTTAAGGCGGCCCTGGGTGGACGGTCTCGTGAAATTCCTACGGGTGGCCTGCCTACCGGGTTACGTCGCCATGAAGGGTTGGCAGGCTGGATCATCGAAAACCAGGTGGCGGTCATTGTAGATGACACAGAAACTGATGATCGTTGGGTAAATTTGCCCACCAGCAAGGATATGCGCTCGTCTCTGGGGGTACCGCTTATCTCTGGGGATGAGGTTATTGGTGTGCTGATGATGTTCCATAAAGAGCCACGGGCTTTTACGAAGGAACAATTAAAGTTGGTGGAAGCGGCCGCGATTCAGGTGGCAAATGCCATTTACAACTCTCAGCTTTATTTACTCATCCGGGATCAGGCCAACCGGTTGGGGAACCTTCTCCGCGAAGAACAAATTGAAGCGGCTAAGAACCAATCTATTCTGGAAAGTATTGCTGACGGGGTGCTGGTAGCTGATGCGGAAGGCACCATTCTTATTGCCAATGAGCCAGTCAGCCGGATTTTGGACATTACACGTAACCGGTTGATCGGCAAATCGGTGCGGACTCTGCTCGGCGTTTATGGTTCATCGGGTGATTCCTGGGTGGATCGCATTGAAGATTGGGCCCAAAGTACGGAGCGCATCCGCAATATGCCCTTATCTTATCTCTCGGATCGGCTGGAAATTGAAGATAAGGTTGTCAGTATCCATGTTTCGCCAGTTTTTGCCGGTAACTTATTCTTTGGTACGGTGTCTATTTTCCGTGACATCACGAAAGAAGTGGAAGTAGACCGGATGAAGAGTGAGTTTGTCTCTACTGTTTCGCATGAACTGCGTACACCGATGACTTCTATCAAAGGGTACGCTGATTTGATGTTGATGGGGGCGGCTGGCCCCATGACGGATCCTCAAATCCGTTATCTGGAAGTTATCAAGAATAATGCCGATCGTCTGCGCACTCTAGTAGATGAGTTACTAGATATTTCGCGCATTGAGACAGGCAAGACTGAGCTAGATTTACGGCCCATGGATGTCCCACAACTGGTACACCGGTTATTGGATGAGCACTTACGCGGCCGCATGATGAACGAAGGGAAAAAGATGTCCCTCAGCGCTGAGTTAGAATCAGGTCTTCCCCTGGTCAATGCCGACGCCTCACGCGCCCATCAAATCTTGCGCAACCTCCTAGACAACGCTTTCAACTACACCCCGGAAGGCGGATTCATCAAAGTCATCGCCCAGACGGTACGTGGATATGTTGCCATCAGTGTCAAAGATACAGGCATTGGCATTGCCAAAGAAAATCTCTCTAAAATTTTTGACCGCTTCTTCCGGGCAGAAGATACTGACATTCAACAGATCCCCGGCACAGGGTTGGGCCTGGCCATTGTCCGTAGCCTGGTGGAGATGCACGGTGGTATCATCCATGTAGACAGTGAAATAGGCAAAGGTTCTACCTTCACTTTTACCCTCCCTATTGTGACATCTGACGGGGAAATGGTTTAGTTACGAATGGGTTTTTCATGGTGTGTAGGACACTCATCCTCAATTCCCACGACACCTTATGAAACACGCCAATCATACAAAGGCTTATTATGGCAAAAATTCTTATTGCCGAAGACGAGAAAGATATACGAGAACTGATTACCCTCACCCTACAATTTAGCGGCTTTGAGGTGGTCAGTGCCAGAGACGGCCAGGAAGCCGTAGAAGTTGCCACTACCCCCGGTAACAAGTTCGACCTGATTTTGATGGATGTGCGGATGCCCCGCAAAACAGGCTATCAGGCCTGTCGGGAAATACGCGATTACGAAGGCACACAAAGTACCCCGCTCATTTTTCTTTCGGCTAAAGGTCAGGAATCTGAGGTGCAACAAGGACTTGAAGCAGGTGCAGATCAATATATTCTGAAACCATTTGCCCCCGATGCTTTGATCAAGACAGTCAAAGAAGTCCTGAGCCGAACTAATCATGGGGGATAACCAATTTACCATTAGCGCTGGCACAATGATGTGCCAGCCTGTTCCAACCTGTACTCCTCAGTTTTTACGAGTAAAGCCATGAGCATCACCACCATTGGTGCCCATCTCATCCATTATGAAGCACTTGGCCGGGGACGGCCTATTGTGTTCATTCATGGTTGGCTGGGTTCCTGGCGCTATTGGTGGCCCTCTATGCAGGCATTATCTACTCATCATCGCACATTTGCTTTTGATTTATGGGGTTTTGGTGACTCTAGCAAGGCTCCCAATATGAGCACTGCTGGGGAGCTTTATAATTTTTCTGTTTATGTAGATATGCTGGACCGGTTTTTAGAGAAGTTGGGCATTAATCAGCCCGTGACGCTGATTGGACATTCATTGGGTGCCGCTATTGCCTTGCGTTATGCCAGCAAATATTTAGGACGTGTGGATCGTCTGGTCACGGTGGCCTTACCGGTGCAAGGTTCGTGCATAAATGACCGGCTGATGAATCTAGATGCTGATTCTTTTGTAAGCAAAGTTTTGGGTAAGAGCAATAGTTTCCCGGAAGTAGACAGCGAAATGCGTAAAATTGATTCGCAAGCTGTTAATCGTGTGGCTAGCGAATTAGCTAATTATAATTTTTTGCCCGAAATTGATGATTGCCCCCACCCGTTATTATTGGTGTATGGGGAGCAAGATCTGGTGATTCAGCAACCCCCCAGTGATTTAGTCCATCTGCGTCAGGCAACGAAGAGTCGTTATTACATTAGTCTTGACGATTGCAACCACTTCCCCATGTTGCAACAGACGGCCCAGTTTAATCGCCTTATTCTGGATTTTATCAATGCCGATGGTAACCTCACCAATCTGGCCCCGAAGGAATATTGGCAACGTCGTACCCGCTGATGTGAAGACCATTGTTGTACGCAATTGATTTTCAGGCAGACGAACCGGTATGACCCGGGTATGTGTCTGCCTGTTGATCGGTTTATGATGTAGGTTTGTTATGACCCGAAGTAAGATTATGTGTTTGGTGTGGGTTTTGTTGGCCTGGAGTGGGTTGATTGCCTGCCAGGTGACCGGAGATGAGTACGCGGTCGCGTCCCTACCTACCCTCATCACCACCAGGCAACCCACCGAGGCCACAACTACGCCTACCCTGACCAGTGTACCGCCTCCCGTTTTACCTGTTTTACCCACCCCAACTCCCTCTTTGGTTTCTACGGTAACTATAGTTTTGCCTACGAATGCCCCTAACGCGGCCGCAATCAACCCTACCCAAATGATTCCCGGTCTCATTGGCCCCTCTGATTACCCCGCCGATGTCAATCCTCTCACCGGCGAAACAGTAAACAACCCGGCTGTACTAGCCCGACGTCCCCTGGCCATCAAAATTTCTAATTATCCACCCTTGGTGCGGCCGCAGGCTGGCCTTAACAACGCAGACCTCATTTTCGAGCATTATGCCGAAGGTGGCGTCACCCGTTTTACCGCCATTTTTTATAGTCAAGATGCGGACCCCGTCGGTTCTATCCGCAGTGGGCGACTTATTGATTTAGAAATCCCCAAAATGTACGATGCCGCTCTCGCTTACTCTGGTTCCAGTGGTCCAGTACAAGAAATGATTCGTACCGCTTCTTTTTTTGACCGGGTAATCTCACCTGATTTTGGTCACAGTGGCTTTTACCGCATAGAAAATGCTACTATAGCCCTGGAGCATACACTGTTTACTGATACCCCCACACTTCATTACCTGTTGGGTTTACGTGGCCAGGATACTCCCCCCCAACTACCCCAGGGAATGGCATTTCTAGCCACCATTCCCCCAGGCGGAACAGATCATATCAATCGCATTGAGTTGCAGTACCGAGGGACCAATGTATTTTGGCAGTATAACGGCGGGAGTAGCCGCTACACACGTTGGACCGATGGACAACCACATCTAGATGCCAATACGGGGCAACAGCTCAATTTTCGCAATATCGTGGTTCTAGGAGCACATCACGAAGATACAGAAATCCTGGAAGACCTGGTAGACGGCGGCCATTATTCCATTCAGATTCAAATTTGGGGTGAAGGACCAGTCTCTATTTTTCGCGATGGGCAACGGTTTGAGGGTATTTGGCGTCGAGCTAACGAATCCGATATGCTAACTTTTTATGATGTGGCTGGTAATATACTCCCCTTAGCTCCCGGCAATACTTTTTTCCAGATCGTCCCCCTCGGCTTTGAGCATCTAACTGTTTCCCCTTAGGCCTCGTTTGCACTTAACTTAGCGATTTGCTGTGGCCGGTCTCCTGACTGTGCCACTCCCAGCGAACAAGTTATTTAAGCCTCATTCCTTAGGAATCGTTGGGGGGATAACCCTGGCGCGTTTACACCAAAGGGTGAACAGCCTGAAAGGCTGTTCTACGGGGTGTAGGGATTATTTCCCCCCTTTTCATTGAGTGTGATACCCTCACAAAAATCCCTTCGTTTTACGTTTCCCGTTCCCCCTGTTATCATTCTCGCCTGATATCATTCACCTTTTAGGACACAACCATGTCTATACAAACTCTTAACGCGGCGCAATGTCGCCGTCTCTGCGATCCCGATCAATTCACCTTCACAACAACCGCCGAACTGGAAGCAACCGATACGATTATCGGCCAACCTCGGGGAGCACGAGCAATTGAGTTTGGCATTAATATCAAAAGCCACGGGTACAATATTTATGTGCTGGGAGAAGTGGGGACAGGACGCACTACGGCTATTATGCGCTTTTTGGGCGAAAAAAGTAAAGAAAAGCCGGTTCCTTGCGATTGGATTTATGTCAACAATTTTGTGACTCCCCATCAGCCCCGGGCGATTGGGTTCCCCCCCGGTGAAGGCAAATTGTTCCAGAGTGAAATCACGACCCTTCTACGCCACTTGAGTGAAGATTTGCCCAAGGCTTTTGCTGGTGAGGCGTACAATGAAGCCGTTGAGATTATGGGTAAGGAGTTTGAACAACAACGCGCACAGCGGTTGCAGGCGCTACAACAAAAAGCGGCCCAAAATAGTCTAGCGATTGTGAATACGCCTTCGGGATATGGGTTAGCGGTGGTACAAAATGGACAGATTCTGGACGCGGCCGCGTTCCAACAACTCCCTCTTGATCAACAAAATGAATTACAGCAACACCAGGATGTTCTGGCCGAAGAGTTGGAAACATTGTTGACCGAATTGTTCCGCCTGGAAGAAATACTCCGCCAAAAGTTAGACCGGCTACAACGTGAAGTCGCGGCCGCGACCATCATGCACCATTTCACCCGCCTTAAAAACCGCTACACCGAACACGGCGAAGTCCAGTTATATCTGAATGAAATGTACAACGATATCCTGGACACCGTAGAAACGTTTCAGCCAGACGCAGACGCAGATGAGGCCGCCCCCCCCGCCGAAATAGATAACCGTCGCTATGAAGTAAACCTTTTAGTAGACAACAGCGGTCTCGGTGGCGTTCCCGTCATTATTGAGACCAACCCCACCTATACCAACCTGTTGGGGCGTATTGAATATGAAACGGCCGCAGGAGCCATCACCACCCATTTCACCAACATCAAAGCCGGAAGCATTCACCGGGCCAATGGGGGTTATCTCGTCATCAATGCGCTAGATTTGCTTCGCCAACCGCTGACCTGGGAAGCCCTCAAACGGGCCATCAAAGACCAGCAAATCACTTTGCAATCGCCAGAAACGTTATTAGGCGGCCAAATCGCGGCCAAATCATTAGATCCCGAATCTATTCCCCTGACGGTCAAGATTATCCTTATGGGTAGTGCCGCTTTGTACGAAACGCTATATGAACGCGAAGAGGATTTTAACGAGTTATTCAAAGTGAAAGCTGATTTTGACACGATTATGCCCCGTGACGCGGAGCATGAACTGATGCTGGCCCGGTTTATCGCCAACTGTTGCCGCGAGGAAGGGCTAACCCATTTTGACCGGTTCGCGGCCGCAAAGCTGATTGAATATAGTTCACGCCTCTGTGAACACCAAAACCGGCTCAGTACCCGGTTTGGCGCTTTTGCCGATCTCGTGCGGGAAGCAAGTTACTGGGCTGGCACACGCGGCCGCACTATCGTTACCGCCAGCGATGTCCAAACCGCCCTGACCGAACGAACCTACCGTGCTAACCGCCTGGAAGAACGCATGTTGGAGCAAATCACAGACAACCAGATTTACATCTCCACCACAGGCCACATCATCGGCCAGGTCAACGCCCTCTCCGTCATTGATAGCGGCGATTACAGCTTTGGCCTCATCAGCCGTATCACGGCCCGCACCTATATGGGCGATGAAGGGATTTTGGTGATTGACCGTGAAGTAGAGATGGCAGGCCCCATTCATAACAAAGGGGTGCTCATTCTTACAGGGTATATGGGTGGGCAATACGCGCATCAGCACCCCCTCTCCCTCTGTGCCAGCATTACCTTTGAGCAAAATTATGGCGAAATAGACGGTGATAGCGCCTCATCCACGGAACTCTACGCCTTACTTTCTAGCATTGGGCATCTCCCGCTGGGTCAACACATTGCAGTCACTGGCTCCGTAAACCAACGGGGGGAAATACAACCCGTCGGGGGCGTGACGGAAAAAATTGAGGGGTTCTACAATTTGTGTAAACATCGGGGATTAACCGGCACACAAGGCGTCATTATCCCCCAGGCTAATATGATCAACGTGAATGTCAATGATGAAGTCGCGGCCGCGATTGCTGAAGGACAATTTCATGTGTGGGCCGTACGCACAGTAGACGAGGGGATGAGTATCCTCACCGGTCTACCCGCCGGTGAACGCCAACCCGATGGCTCCTTCCCCAATGGCACCATTCATGGCCTTATCGCCCTGCAATTGCAAGAATTGGCCCATGGGCTAAAAGAGTACGACAAAGACGAAGATCCCCCCGAAACCCATGAAGAGTGAAACAACCGCCATCTTTTTACACCTGCCCAAAACTGCTGGCACCACCCTACTTCGCATTTTGGATCGGCAATATCCCTCGGCCTCTGTCTACTCCATCGAAGCCGATGCCCACGCCTCAGTACGCCAGTTCCGTGAGCTACCAGAAGAGGCACGCGGCCGCTTTCGGCTGGTGCGGGGTCATTTGCCTTATGGCATACACACGGCCATCCCCCGTCCTACCAGCTACTTCACCATCCTTCGGGATCCGGTCGAACGAGTCCTCTCCTATTACTTTTACATTCTGCGTACTCCCGGCCATTATCTGTACGATATTGTCATGTCCCGCAACCTGGGGCTAAAAGAGCTTCTGGAAACAGGGCTGGCACTGATGATGAATGATGGACAGGTGCGTTTGCTTTCTGGGGTGTGGGGAGATGTGGAATTTGGTGGTTGTACGCCAGAAATTGTCGCGGCCGCACAACATCACCTGGCCGAAGCGTTCACCGTGGTGGGCCTGACAGAGCAGTTTGATATCAGTTTACTCTTGCTAAAAAAACAATACGGTTGGCGACACATTTACTATTTAAAGGAAAACGTCACCAGCCACCGCCCCCAACAGGCCGACCTACCCCCGGGAACCATTGACATGGTTCGCCAATGCAATCAGGGAGACCTGGCCCTCTATGCCTGGGCACAAACTCACCTGGCCGAACAAATACGCCTCCAGGGACCCTTGTTTCCTGCGCAATTGGCCGCTTTTCACCTGGGAAACCGTCTTTACCGCGAAATTCGGCACCGCTCCGTACGCACCTTCATCCGCCGCCATATCCTGCGCCAGGCCATCTAGCGGTTGAACGAAGTTGGCGAAAATAAGTCACCCTTCGGTAAGTTTCGCCGCGCCCCCAATTCTACCCCTTTCTTTAGCACGGCGTTTTCGTTCCCTGGTCTGTGGCCCTACTCATCCTCATCTCCCCCTGACAACGCCTGCCCAATCGGATCATCCCCCTCTTGGGTGTAAGAACGGCGGGTACGTCCCCCCTGTTTGGGATCTTCCACTAACCCCATCTCGTGCAGAACTTCCATCAGCCGGGCGGCACGAGGATAACCCACCCGTAACCGCCGTTGGAGCATAGACGTGGAAATCATGTCATACTTCTGCACCAGTTCAATAGCCTGTTCCAACATTTCATCCCGCTCATCCACAAAATTTTGCCGTTCAATCAGATTTTCCCAGGGTGCTTCCGGAGTTGGCACTGGCGGCATGACATGACGCCAATGCTCTACCAGATCATCAATTTCACTATCGTCCAAAAAACAGCCTTGCACCCGCATCGGCGCACTGGCATCTGGCGAAAGGAAAAGCATGTCACCGCGCCCCAATAAATTCTCCGCCCCTACCGTATCCAAAATAACCCGTGAATCAGTTCCAGAGGCCACAGCAAAAGAGATACGAGCCGGAAAGTTGGCCTTGATGAGGCCAGTGATCACATCAGTGGACGGGCGTTGGGTTGCCACTACCAGATGAATGCCAGTAGCACGGGCCATTTGCGCCAGACGGCAGAGGGCAGGCTCTACTTCGCCCGGATACAGTCCCATCAGATCAGCCAGTTCGTCAATAATGACGGCAATAATCGGCAAAAGCTGGACATTAGGGTGACGCGCAATTTTGTGGTTATACGTGACCAGATTACGTGCTCCCACCACGGCAAATGCCTGGTAGCGCCGATCCATCTCGGCAGTTAACCATTTCAATACCCCCAAAGCCCGTTCCGCTTCTACTTCTACTTTACCGAGCAGGTGGGGTAGGCCGTTAAAACGGATGAGTTCCACCTTTTTGGGGTCAATCATTACCAGTTTAAGTTGCTCTGGGGTGTTGTTGCACACAAGACAGGCAATCGTAGCATTGAGGCAAACAGATTTCCCGGAACCGGTGGTACCGGCAATGAGTATGTGGGGCAGTTTGGTCAGTTCGGTGATAACTGGCCCCCCAGAGACATCCGCCCCTAAAGCCACGAGGGTTGTGGATTTCCCTCGTTGGAAGGGATCGGTTTCCAGGAGGGAACGCAAGCGCACAATGCCTGTTTCATCGTTGGGGACTTCGATACCGACAATGCCTCGTCCCGGCACGGGAGCCTCGATACGTAGACGGGGTACTTGCAAGGCCAGGGACAAATCTTTGTTGAGTGAAGCAATCTGGCCAACCCGCACTTTGGCCTGTTTCATATCCCCTTCTGGGCCGGGTCGTTCGACATAACCGGGCAATACACCAAATTGGGTGATGGACGGTCCTTGCCGCACGTCGGTAATTTCGGCAGGCAGGCCAAAATCGAGCAAGGTTTGTACGATGACCTGTTTTTTCCGTTCGATTTCTTCAACGGGGGATTGATAAGTAACTCCTTCATGGAGCAGATCTAGAGAGGGCAGGCGCGGATCACGGCCGCTATTGGGGGTTGGTTTGGCCGAGGCATCAACGAGAATGGGGGTCGTATCCGAGATAGGTTCAGGGGATGGCTGGGAGCGGGCAACACGCGGCCGCATTGCTCTCGGTGCTCCTGACTCTACCACATCTATTTGCTCCGCCCATGTTTGCAGGAAAATAGAAAAGCGGCGCAGGGCCGCCAGCAAATCATCCCACCCGAATTTTACCAGGAGGGCAAAACCCCAGGCCAGTAAACTTAGGTGGAGTAACGTTGTGATAATGGGGCCAAAAAAATCTACCAGCGGAGCCGCCAGCGCCCAGCCCAACAAGCCACCCCCACGCCCGTTTAAGGCATCTAGCCGTGTCGCCTGACTAAAAATATAGGTCAGAGGGAGGGACGTTACCAGAATCATCTCCAACCCGACTACCTGCAAGGGAGTTACCGGGTAGGGGCGGATTATCTGGCGCAGGGCAATGTAGAGGCCCGCGGCCGCGAGTGAGAGCCACAACGGATAAGCGCCCCAGCCTACCAGTTCCCGGTTCCACTGTACCCAAATCCCTAATAAGCCCCCCCGGCTTAACCCAGACAGCCCTAATAGGGTAAGAATTGCCACCAAAACCAGGCCCCCACCACTCAGTTCTACCCACCAGGGGCTGAGAGCATCAATAAGACGTTCATCCCAGGTAGGGGGGGGTGGGGCCGGTTCGCGGTTCGTTTTGACCGGTGGGAGGATAACCGGAGGGGTAGGGGATTCGGGTTCGGCTTTGGTACGAGCCATAAGTTTAAGGCCAATGATCAGCGATATCGAGCTACTGGTCATTGGTTGCGGTGAAGTCTTATGGAGAAAAACGGTTTTTCAGATTAGGGTTCGTAAAAATATAACTTCCCAGTTTAGACCTGACAGGTTTTTGGAAACCTGTCAGGTCTTGACAGAACTTAATCTTTTACAGGCCCTTAGGACTTACGGGATTGCGCGAGCCGGTCTTCTGACCATGCTCGTTACGGCCTGGTGGAGACACCGGCCACAGTGCGTAACGCCTGAGCTAACTCTCACTGAATATTGTTCATTTTAAGGGAAAGAGCCAATCTGCGGCCGCGGCCATCCACCTGCAATACCCGGGCCACCACTTGCTCTCCCTGGCGAAGGACATCACGAGGGTGCAAAAATGAACCATCGGCCAGTTCTGAGGTATGCACTAATCCTTCTAATTCTTCTTCCACCTGAATAAACGCTCCAAAATTGACCACTCGGCTCACAATACCCCTTACTTCCTGCCCCGGAGCATATCGTTTTTCAACCCCAGCCCAGGGATCAGGGCGCAGTTGTTTGATGCTCAGGGCAATTCGTTGCCCCACCCGATCCACACTGAGAACTTTGACGGTGATAAGTTGCTCTGGCTGTACCAGATCACCAGGATGCTCCACCCGTCCCCAGGAGAGTTCGGAAATATGTAACAATCCTTCTACCCCACCTAAATCCACAAACACGCCAAATTGGGTAAAGTTTGTCACCCGTCCATGAAGAATATCCCCAGGGTGAATCGTCTGTAACAATTGTGTCCGGTCAGTAGCTTTGCGAACGGCCATACGCTCAGACAAAATCAGCCGGTTGCGCATGCGATCCAGTTCAATAATCTTGAGGTAGAGACGTTGTCCCAGGTGTCCTTCTAACTCGCGTGCTCTTTCTACTTCCTGATGCAGGTTATGCAAATGGTTTAATTGGGAAGCTGGGATAAACCCTTGTAAGTTATACCAACTCACCAGCAGACCCCCTTTGTTAAAGCCGATGACTTCTAATTCCAGTAATTCATCTTCCCGAAAACTTTTTTCCGCGGCCGCCCAGCCATCTGCACGTTGGGCCTGTTTTTCTTCAGGTAGCAACGGAGAAGCGGTTAAGGGGTGATGTGACCGGGCAGGTGGAGAGATAACACTCATTGTCTCTTCTTCACGAAAGAGCGAGTGCCAGTAAGCATCATCTAACGGGGCTTGGTGGGGATTGGGGGCAGGCATGGGCCAGTACTCACTTCATTTCTTGACTTTGGCGAATTTTCGGCCCATCTTTGGTCCAAGAGCAACCAGGGAAGGCTGTTTACGCTCCGGCAAAAATAAAAAACGCCAATGTCTCATTCATTGGTCTTTGTTCCTGAGCATAGCCCTGAAGAAAGACCGCAACCAATACAATCTGAACAGTACACTTAAACGCCAATGAAGTTTAATTATAGGCTGGGGTAAGGGGCTGTCAAATCTTTTTGTTAGTGGGTAAGATGGTGCGTGTGAGTTCGTACAAAGCTTCGGCGAGGGTGGGAAAGATGGGAAAGGGGTGGAGCGCGGCCGCGGCTGGCAATTGCACCTGTTGTTGCCCCCGGCCAGTGAGAACCAGAGCGGTACTCTGCACCCCAGCGGCCCGTCCAGCCTGTATATCGCTCAGCGCGTCCCCTACCATGATAGAGATGGATAAATCCAATGTCAGGGCCTGAGCCGCCTGCTGTAATAATCCCGGTAACGGTTTTCGGCAAGTACAGGCTTGTTGGGGAGTATGGGGACACATAAACACAGCATCAATACGGCCCCCCTGTTGCCTGACCGTGGCTACAATTTTCTCATTAAGCCTTTCCGCTTCGGTCAGCGTCAATAATCCTTGCCCCACGGCCGATTGATTCGTTACGATCACAATCTTGACAGGTAAATGGCTGACTGCCTGCAACCCTATCAACGCCTGCGGAATAAAAACAACATCTTCCCAACGCCGAACATAATCGGCCCGATTTTCATTGATAACACCATCACGATCCAAAAAAAGTGCTGGAACCATAGAACCCAGTTACCTGAATAAACGCATCTTCTCAATAAAGTGTGGTGACGTTGGTTGAGCCTGTTGCAACCAATCGCCTTCCACAAGCTCAGGCTACGCTTCCCTCGAAATGTTGAGAAGTTACCGTAAGCGTTCAGTTATCCCGCCCGGTAGTCAAACCACCGGGCTACATCTACGAAGCTCTGCGGGCTAAAACCCCAGGCCAGCGGCCTTTGTTACCATAGCCCGGTTGTTTACGACCGGGCGGGTCCGGCGGATAAATATATACTGCCAAAGGGCATAATCGGATATTTTCCCAGAGAGTGGTGGTTCCTGGAGTTTAGAGCGAGAGGAGAGAGCGAGAGGAGAGAGGAGAGAGCGAGAGAGCGAGAGGGAATTACTCTGGAAAACCCTCTAGCTCTAGCTCTAGCTCTAGCTCTAGCTCTGAACTCTAAACTCAACTGGTTCAGGTCATTCAATAATCGCCACACGCCTGATCATCATGGCGGGAATGGGGCCTGTTTTTGTGCCTGGTCTCATGATCGGTTTGTCCGAGGCGGCCCCACCCCTAACCCCGCCCCAGGGACGGGAACTATTTCTGGTGCGGTTTGGCGGGCGGACGCCCGCCAAACCGCACCATTGGTTTCCCCCCTTCCCTTTGGGAAGAGGTAGGGGGATGGGTCTTCTGTCCAGGCTTACTCAGCAGTTGCCGCCAACAAAATGTCATTTTATGACCGTGGTAAGTATATATAACTGAACACTTACGAAGCTACCGAATAAACCAACAAAAAAGCCTGCCATTTCATATGGCAGGCTTAAGGATAACGTGGGATTAGCAATTATCCAACCTATTGTGTTATTCACCAGAGGCAAGTAGGTTTACCGACGAGCAGATACCTGTCTCAGGTTTGCGGCCGCGGGCACGTTTTCGTTTTGGCGTGACAAAGAGTTCCGGCGGCCAACTTCTACCGGCTCCTCTTCCCATCGGCTGAATTGGGCAGATGCCATGCAGGCAAAAAGCAGAATGCCTACAGCAAACACCGTCCACATAACAGCCAAAATGATTAAAGTAGCCATCATATTCTCCTTTTAATATAAAACTGCACCAAACCAGTATGATTACATTATACGGAAAGCAAGAATTCAATCCATCATACAAAAGTACTAAGAATTTGTGTGTTTTAACTTGGGATCGAGAATTAAATAACTTACATATCTACTACGAGCAGTCTCCTGACCATGTCAACTCGGGTAAACAAGTTATTTAATTTCTATTTCTTAGTGAACGTCTAAAAATAAGTTGGGTGGCGCGGTCAAGAGACCGGTCACCGCAAGCACCGTCGTTGGATTGTATCCATGGCTACCTCCACCCCTAATTTTCTCGGGGCGGTCTGGGAGCGTCCGCCCCCAAACCGCGCCGGTGGGTTTCCCCCCTTCCCTCGGGGATCGCAGGGGGATGGGTCTTCAGCCTGGGCTTACCCAATCTATTACCGCCCACAAAATGTCATTTTATAACCGTGGGTATAGTTACGAGGGCAAAAGAAAACCCCCTGCAAATCCAAGATTCGCAGGGGGTGTCAAGGGGAGAACGATATGCTGTCAAACTGCCGGAAGGGTTATCAGGAGCGCATCATGTACGTCTGTCTTATTTCAGTTGCCGGTGTTACTCTTTAGTGGCTCGAAGGCTCAGGAGAAACAGGCCAGGTCAACGGATGTTCTTTATTTTTTTGACTCCTACGGCCAACTTCTCTGTAGCAGTTATGAGCAGATCATAGAGCAATCAAACCTTGATCAACAGTGACAGATGTCATATTGAAAGGATGATGTTGCGCTAACTCGGTCTTGGTAAAACAAGATTTTAGGGCTTACGGGCTGTGCCGGTCTCCTGACCCGCACCACCTAATAAAAAAGGCGTGTCGTGTGGAGGTTGACCCCACACGACACGCCTTACTAACAGGTTTACCCTCTATTTCTTACGCAAAAAGGCTGGAATATCCAGATCATTGGGCCGATAGGTAGGCGTAACCCGCTGTGGTTGGCTTGGCACTGAACCAGACCGCACCGGCACACCCACCGGCTGTTCTTGCGGCCGCGTACTCACACCACTCCCAACATTACTACTCACCCGGCCCAGCGGCCGCGCCAGCGGCATGTTGTGATCAAACCCCGTAGCAATCACCGTAATCCGAATGGCATCCTTCATCGTTGGGTCAATTACTGCCCCAAAGATCAGATTCACATCCGGATGGGCCGCCTGCCGTACCAATGAAGCCGCCTGATTAATCTCAAACAAAGTTAAATCATCCCCACCCGTTACGTTGAACAAAATACCGCGTGCCCCATCAATGGTCACATCTAACAATTTGCTAGAAAGAGCTTGCGCGGCCGCGTCCTGTGCCCGGTTATCACCTGTGCCATGACCCACAGCCATCAAAGCCGCTCCCCCTAACGACATAATCGTCTTCACGTCGGCAAAGTCCAGGTTGATGAGGCCAGGAACTGTAATCAATTCACTAATTCCCTGAATCCCCTGGCGCAATACCTCATCTGCCATACGGAATGAATCCACCAGCGACATCCGTTTGTCAGCCGTTTCCAACAGTTTATCATTGGGAATGACAATGAGCGTATCTACCTGCTCCTTGAGCCGGTTGATCCCTTCCTCCGCCGATTTCAGGCGGTGGGAACCTTCAAAGGTAAACGGTTTGGTCACTACACCAATGGTCAGCGCACCTTCTTCACGGGCCACTTTGGCCACAATAGGAGCCGCGCCGGTTCCCGTGCCACCACCCATACCAGCCGTCACAAAGACCATATCCGATCCCCGCAACAGTTGGTGCAACTCTTCCTCTGACTCTTCGGCGGAGCGCAGGCCAATGTCTGGGTTCCCCCCCGCCCCCAACCCACGGGTGGTACGTTCACCAATATGCACCCGTTTGGGCGCATCACTCCGCAGTAACGCCTGATTATCAGTATTGAGGGCGATAAAATCCACCCCCACGATTCCCTCGTTGATCATGCGGTTGACGGCATTACTTCCCCCGCCGCCTACACCCACCACACGAATCAAGGCGTTCCCTTCGATTTCGGGCATGCGCGTCACCGTATACCCATTTCCCGTCGTCCGCGTTTCTGTTGCTCTCTGTGTCTCTCTGCCTCTTTGGTTCATATTCCTTCCCTCTTTTTATGGGGAGACTGAGAGATCAAGAGACTGTTTAGTAATCGTCGGAGGTAGCTCGATCAGGAGACCGGCCACAGTCAGCATCTTAGTTAAAAACGAACGATTACTTAGTCTCTTCATCTCCACTCTCTTTTTAGCCGGGCAACAATGCCCGCAAAAACTTCCCTATCCGTTGACTCCATTCTCCTGTGCGTACTTGCCCAGGACGATACACATGATGATCACTCATAGCCCAACGCAACAAACCCACCCCAGTGGCATACGCCGGATTGTTAATTGCTTCTACCAGCCCTACCAGATTTTTCGGGGGGGCTACGCGTGCCGGAATGCCTAATATTTTCTGCGCCAGGTCGGTAATACCCCGCGATTGGGCGACGCCTCCGGTCAGGACAATGCCCGCCGGAAGTAAACCGTTGTAACCCGATTCTTTAATGTTGGCGGCGATCATCTGAAAGATCTCTTCGGCGCGGGCCTCAATAACATGGGCCAAATCCTGGCGTCCCACCTGGATTTTTTCGCCGCCAAATGGCTCCACGGTGAAGATATTATGGGGATCAATTTCTTGGGGACGGCAATCACCATATTGCAATTTCACCCGCTCAGCTACTTCAAAAGGTACTCGCAGACCAATGGCGATGTCGTTGGTGATATGGTTGCCGCCAATGGGTAAAACGGCGGTGTGCCAGGCCATGCCGTCCGTGTAGAGGGCAATATCGGTCGTCCCACCGCCCATATCGGCCAGCAAGACCCCCATGTCGCGCTCGGAAGGTTCTAACACGGCTTCCCCGGAAGCCAGGGCATTGAGGACAAACTCATCCGTGGTAATGCCGACGTTTTCGGTGCAGAGGGAGAGGTTTTGCAACGCGGCCGCGGCCGCGGTCACAATATGCGCTTCCACCTCAAGCCGGTAGCCAAACAACCCTAGCGGGTTCTTTACCTCATCATTATCATCAATCTTGTAGCGGCGCGGAATCAGATGAACAATTTGCCGCCCCTGCGGGATGGATATCGCCTGCGCCATTTCTAACGCACGGCCAATATCGGCCGCTACCACCCCCCCCTCGTTACGACCAATGGGGGCCGTGCCACTGCTATTCGCACAATTAATATGCTCCCCAGCCATGCTAACAAACGCCCGCGACAAATCATAACCCGAGGTTTGCTCCGCCTTTTCTACTGCCCGCGCAATCGCCACACTGGCCTCACTGGGGTTAATAATCATCCCTTTTTTGATCCCCCGTGAGGGTTCAATACCAATACCGATGATGCGCAATTGCCCCTGCCGCGCCTCACCAACAATAGCACAAATCTTAGTCGTTCCGATGTCCAGTGCGAAGATTATCTGTTCCATAATACGTTATTGGTTATTGGTTATTAGTGATTGGTTGGTTACTACGCCAATAACTAACAACGAATAACGTCATTCCTCTTCTTCATTTCCCCCAGTCGCCAGGTAAAACGGCCTTTCCTGGTCACTCACACTAATGAGGCTGGGGGTTTTGCCTCGCGCCAGAAGATCCGCGACGATGGTTTCATAAATTACGAGCTTTTGGTGCATATCAGTGCCCGTGCCAAAATAAGCGACCCAGCCCCGGCTATCCTGAAAACTCAAACCACCTGATGGCTCGTAATAAAGCCGATCTATGTTGGGGCGCAGTTGTCTGAGCAAAATGGCCCCATCCAATATATCCAGGGGAATGAAGTTAATAACGGTCGGCGGGTCGGTGGTTACGCCAGTTTCAGCCAGCGCCAATTCTTCTGGTGTGAGGGTAGGAGGCACCCGCAGGGGTGGGTTGACAATTTGGGATTGAATGCGGGGCAGGCTGGGTAAATCAATGCGTGCCGGTAAAAGTGTCCCATCAGCGTTAACCCAGTAGGTTTGCCCCGTCTCTTCCCAGATGGCGATGGGTGCATCTTCAACCACAGTAATGGCGACCTGATTAGGCCAATGCAAGGTAACTGTGGCCGAAATAATACCGGGTAATTCATCAATGGCCGCGGCCGCACTGGCCGGATCCGCCGCAAAAATGTGAATGCCACCCAGTCCACTGGCATCAGCAATTTCCTGGGCCGGAATCGCCGCCACCCCAGAAACTGGGACAGTGGTCAAATAAAAATGTTCATCCAGACCAACAAGCACAATGGCGTAAATAGCAATTACCAACACAGCCAGGCTAATCCATCGGGATGATAGAGCCGCCTGTTTCAACCCCTCCCGGCTGACGGGCAGGTTAAACTGAAACCGATTGCGCCGTTTGCGTCGGGCCGCCGTGTTAGGCAGGGCCAACTCAGGCATGGGAAAAGGCGCGGCCGCATACATCCGGCGCAATTTCGGCTGTTTGCGTAGCCGTTGAGGTTGCGGCCGCACCTCCGTTTCTGGCGGTGTCGGACGACGTCGGCGGGGGGAGGTGTCTTGTCTCATAGGTGTACGGGTGTATCAGTTATTGGTGTATGAGTTATTCCTCTGGATGGGGCGCATAACTCAGCACAAATAACGAACAACTTTTTCATACTTCAAACCGATGCGTCAATTGATCTTTTTCGGCAAATCGTTCCAGGGCCAGTTGTACGAGCCGGTCCAATAGTTCCGGGTAACTCAAGCCAGTCGCTTCCCATAGTTTGGGATACATCGAAATCTGGGTAAAACCAGGGATGGTGTTAATTTCATTCAGGTAAACAGCGTCGCTGTCTTTATCCAACAGCATATCTACCCGACCCAGGCCAGCACAATCTATAGCCTGATACGCCTGCACGGCCATACGACGCACGTTCGCGGCCAATTCAGGTGTTAGCGGGGCCGGAATAAGTAGTTCCGAATCGTCGCTGACGTATTTGGCAACATAATCGTAAAAATCGCGCCGCGGCCGCACTTCACCCACAATACTGGCAATGGGGTCATCATTGCCCAAAACTGACACTTCTAACTCACGCGCATTGATTCCCTGCTCAATAACAATGCGCCGGTCAAAGCGGGCGGCTTCATCCAGACCAGTAGCCAATTCGGCCCGATCCCGGCATTTGCTGATACCCACACTACTGCCCAGGTTAGCTGGTTTGGTAAAAACAGGATACCTGAGCCGGGCCTCAATGAGGTCAAGGATGGTTTGCGGCCGCGCCTGCCATTGACTCTTCAGCACCAACAACCAGGGTAGCACCGGTATCTGATTAGCCGTCATCACCTGCTTGAAGATGGCCTTATCCATCCCCACCGCCGAGCCAACCACCCCAGCCCCAATATACGGCACACCAGCCAGTTCCAACAGCCCCTGCACCGTGCCATCTTCCCCATAAGTGCCATGGAGTACGGGAAACACCACATCAATGGCATTACTGGCCGTCAGTTGGCTGATCTGCGTTTCCGATGTACCGGCCTGCACCAGGGCCATACGACCATTTTCACCAGCCTGATAACCGGCTGTCAGGGCCTGCATCGCCTCACCGGTAAGCCATTGCCCCTCGTGGGTAATGCCTATCTGCACCACCTCGTATTTTTCTGGATCAAGCGCCTTCATCACCGACCGGGCCGAATTCAGGGAAACTTCATGCTCCCCAGAACGGCCCCCGAAGATGATACCAACGCGGATTTTGTGTTTGCTTTGCGACATTGCCTTACTCATTAAAAACGGATTATCTTCTCAAAATTTCGGAGATAACCAGGCCTGAGCTTGTCGAAGGCCGTGGGTTTCGACAAGCTCAACCCACGACTACCCTGCATTATTGAGAAGATACAGAATGGATTATTGAAATTCCCACTCGCCCACCAGTTCCACTTCCAACTCCATTTCCACACCAAACTGTTCGCGCACGGCGTTCCAGGCTTCGGCAATAAGGGCACGGATATCTTCGGCAGTGGCTTCACCATCGCTGACAAAGAAGTTGGCATGTTTAGGTGAAATTTCTACATGCCCCACACGGGTTCCTTTTAACCCGGCGGCCTCGATGAGATAACCGGCATAATAATGGGGTGGGTTCTTAAACATAGAACCGACACTGGCCCCGCCGGGCTGGCTCTGTTTGCGGTGGGTGGTAAAGGCATTGGCGCGGGCGTTCAGCACATCTACCGGCTCCGGGGTGAGTTGAATTTCGGCAGAGAGGACGACTCGTCGCGGCCGCACAGTGCCTTGTTCCCGCTTCAACACACTATCACGGTACTCATATTTCAACTCTTCCGGGCTGAAAATCCGCGCCCCTCGGCCCGGTTCCCAAATCGTCGCCGCCAGCAAATTACCTTTCATATCGCCACCATGCGCCCCAGAGTTACCTACGACAGCTCCCCCCACCGTTCCCGGTATGTTGACAGCCCATTCCAATCCACCCAGCCCTTTGGCAATACATTGCCGGGCCAGAGAAGACAAATTGGCACCGGATTCGGCAATGCAAATCACCTGAATGCCATTACTGCGGAATTTCACCTCACGCGCCCGGTTAAAAATGACCAGACCACGCACCCCTTTGTCAGACACCAAAATATTGGAGCCGCCACCCAAAATGAAGTAGTTCATACTTTGGGCATAGGCCAGTTCCACAGCGGCCTGAAGTTCCTGGGCACTATTGACAGTCAGGAACATCTCCGCTGGTCCACCCACACGGGCCGAGGTAAACCGACTCAGTTCAACTTGGGTCTGAAAGCGGTCTCCAAAAACCTCATAAAACCGTTGGTGAATGGCGTCAAGTACGGATGTGGCGAAATTCATAAATACTCCAGGGTGGATTCAGGTTCCAGGTTTTTATACTGTGGTTTAGAGCTAGAGGGGAGGGGTAGAGGGAATTTCAGGGGTGAACCTGTTTACTCTCACTCTGAACTCTAAACTCAAGTTTCTATGGTGTACTCGCTTCAAATTTCCGTTAACGCGGTCAGTAGCTCACGCCTCAGCACAATTTCCCCTACCTGGTTGCCATCCCCCGCGCTAAAGGTGATGAGCAGATCGCCGGGTTGGAGTTGGGTGAGCAAGTACGCGGCCGCGTCCTCAATCTGCGCCACAAACATTACTCCCTCATGGTGAATAGCCTGGGCTACGGCCAAACCAGTTAACCCCAGGGTGGCTTTTTCCCGGCTGGCATAAATATCCAGCACCAACACCCGGTCGGCATCGGCGAAACAGGTGGCAAAATCGGCCAGCAGGGTTTGGGTGCGGCTGTAGGTGTGTGGTTGCCACACCGCCCAGATGCGGGCGTGCGGCTGTTGTTGCCGTGCGGCCGCCAGCGTCGCCCGTATCTCCGTGGGATGGTGGCCATAGTCATCTACCACGGTTACGCCATTGCGCACCCCTTTTACCTCAAACCGCCGCCCCGTGCCCCGGAACGTCGCCAACGCCCCGGCCATTTCGTCCCAGGTCAGCCCTAACGCCCGGCCTATCTGCACAGCCGCCAAGGCATTACGGACATTGTGCAGGCCAGGAACTGCCAGCCTAAATGAGTGAGAGACGGAAGAGGGAAGAGTGTGCACCATAAAATCCAGCCCGCCCTGCTCATTCACCTGCCAATGGGCGGCATAAATATGATTAACGGAGCAGGGATGGGCTTCCGGTGACAGGCTATAACTCCATAATTGGCCTTGTAACAGGTGTGCCGGTTCACCGGTCATGCCCGACGGATCACTTAATAGCTGGCGAACCCCTTTATCCTCAATATCGGCCACCAAAATTCCGCCTGGGGCTAACAAAGTCACAAATTGGGCAAAGGCGTCCTGGTAACTCTCCGCTGTGGTATAGATGTCCGGGTGATCATGTTCCAGAGTGGTAATGACAGCGAGACGCGGCCGCAAACCTAAAAACATATGGTCATACTCATCCGCCTCAATCACGAAGAGGTCACTACGCCCGGCCCGGCCATTGGTTCCCAGGCGTGGCAACACCCCACCCATAATGACAGAGGGATCACGCCCCATTTCCAGAAGCATATGAGCGATAAGGCCCGTGGTTGTCGTTTTGCCGTGAGTACCGGCAATGGCGATACCCGTCTGCCCGGCCATGAGCTGGCCCAGAAAATCATGCCGCTTCAGCACGGGAATAGACTGAGCGTGCGCGGCCGCAACCTCTGGATTATCGGCAGGTATGGCCGAAGAAATAACAACCATTGCGGCCCCGGCGATGTGCGCGGCCGCGTGGCCCACATACACGGTTGCCCCTTTCGCCCGCAAATCGGCCATCAACTCATTTTCGGCCCTATCCGACCCAGACACAGTGAAGCCACGCCCCAATAACACCTGGGCAATCGCCGAAATACCCGCCCCGCCGATACCGACGAGGTGGATGTGGAGAGGTGGCTTAAACGAAGGAGTAATCATGATTGGTTTGCGTGTTTGCCAGCGGCCTACGGCCAGTTGCCAGTGGCTAAATCAACGCGATAATCACCACAAAAAAGGCGATAAAGAAAAACAATAACCAGATGGTTGGGGTAAACACACCCAATGGCAGATAAGAAACCAGTTCCATCGCCGATGTGTCGAGAAGCGGCCGCGCTACCACCGTCGGGTCAAACACATAGGCTACCCCAGGGGCTAAAGGCTGATAACCGACCTGAGTCACCTGATATTCCAAAAAACTCCACAATCCGCCCACCAGCAGATAACCATTTACCAGGCCGAGCAAAGCCCCAACAATCCGTTTTTCCAGATTCGCCCGCAACCGTTCCCCAATGCGGCCGCCGGTCACGTTATCCGCCAGCCGCGCCACCACCTGATAGCTGAAAAAAGCGGTCACCGCATGAAACACCACTTGAATCCAAAACTGTTGCTTCAACTGATAATTCGGATCAGCCAATAAATTATCTGGTGAAATGGTGGCCGCCCCGATTAACGTCACCAGTTCATAGCCAAATTGTTGCAAAACAGCCACTGAGGCGATCAGGCCACTCAAGGCAATGGCCTCTTTTTGCCAGCCGCGCAAGTAACCAATCAGGCTGAAAAAGACAACCATAATCCAAAAAATGATGGCAAGACTGATCATAATGATTTACCGATTGACGATTGACGATTACCGGTTGGCGCATCAATCGGTAATCCACAATCTAAAATGGCTTGAGCCAGGCGATGTACAGCATCAGGTACATCAAGCTGTTTCGCGGCCGCGCCCATCACCTGCAACTTCTCTCTATCAGACAACAGAGCCAACAACGTCGGGAGCAATTTCGTCCCCATTTCTTCATCATTTAACCGCACGGCCGCCCCCTTATCCGCCAGATAATCAGCATTCACTTTCTGATAACGCCAGGCATACGGATAGGGCACGAGTACCGAACCCACCCCAAAAGCCGGAGCCTCACCGAGCATACCCGCCCCACTGCGGGCCAGCACCAGGTCAGCGGCACGGTAGGCCAGGGCCATATCACTGTGCAAATAGGCAAAGGGCCGATAGAAAGGCCGAAGCGCGGGGTCGAGGGCACGTGTTTGGGCCTCAACTTCAGGCCAATCCAGCGTACCAGTGACGTGAATCACCTGGGCCAGTTGGAGCAAATCAGGCAAAATGGCCTGAAGCGCCTGGTTAATCGTCCGTGCCCCACGACTGCCCCCAAAAACAAACAGGGTAGGACGGTCAGCCGTCAGGTTGAAATGGGCCAGAGCCTGGGTGCGGGGCATTGCGGCCGCGTCGCGCATCTCCTGCCGTACGGGATACCCCGTTACCACCAACTTTTCGGCGGGCAAAAACGCCTTTGAGCCAGCGGTCGTACAGGCAATTTTGTGACTATACCGGCTCAGTCGTTTGATGGCCGCGCCCGGTTCCACATCAGGCAGGTAGGTGAGGATAGGAATGGTGAACCGTGCGGCCGCGAGCGCCACCGGCAAATTCACATATCCACCCGTTAAAAAAACCACGTCCGGCATAAATCCTCGTATGATTTGCCAGGCTTTAAAATACCCGGCCACCAGCTTCAACCCATTCAACACCTGTGTCCAGAGCGGAACCCCGGCAATCGGGCCACCCTGAATCGTCATTAACAACAATCCGGCACGCGGCACCAACGTCTCTTCCATTTGCCCCTGCGTGCCGATCCATAAAATCTGTTCCTTCATCACCCCACGCCCCAGCAATGCTTCCACTGCCGCCAACGCCGGGTAAATATGACCCCCCGTACCACCCCCACAAATCAGAATCTTCGCCATTTTTCTCAGGCTCTTTCTTTTGCCGGTTGGGGCATCGTCGCCCGCCCCGTTAGGGCTTCATCTCGCGAGATGTTGAGCAAAATGCCCACCCCTAACAAAGAGACGAGCATGGAAGTACCCCCGTAACTAATAAAGGGCAGAGGCACGCCGGTAAAGGGGATGGTGGCCGTGATAACGGCAATATTCATCAACGATTGATATACCAGCCAGACGGTAATCCCCAGTGCCAGCAAAAAACCGTAGTTATCACGCGCTTTGCGGGCGATCCGCAAACCCCGCCAGGTCATAAAAAGCAACAGGGCAATCACAACAAGACAACCAATCAAGCCTAGTTCTTCGCCGATAATGGCAAAAACGCCGTCGGTATGGGCCGCAGGCAAGGGGCCGAATTTTTGCACGCCTTCACCCAACCCCACGCCCCAAAAACCACCACTGCCCAGGGCAATGAGGGCCTGACGCACCTGCCACACAGCCTGATTGGGGTCACGTAATACTTCACGCCAGGCACCCACGCGTGCGGCCGCGTGCGGCAACGTAAACATCAAAAACACAAATATAGAGCCACCCACCCCACCAACAATCACCAACTGCTTCCACTCAGCCCCAGCCACAAAAAACAGGGTGAAGCTGATGAGCGCCACCAACCCGGCCGTACTCAATGCCGGTTGTTGCACAATCAAAAAACAGACAAAACCCGTAATGACCGAGAAGGCCAACAATCCATAGGTTAAATCCTTGATCCGTTCCCCTTTGGAAGAAATCCAGTGGGCGATATAGAGAATGGTAGCCAGCTTTGCCAGCTCCGAAGGCTGATAGGAGTTATCAAAAAGACCCCGTGTGGCCCCAAAGTTAGACTCCCCAAAGAAGAGCAAAAACATCAGGGAGACCAGAGTGATCACCATGATAGCCACAGAAAAACGGCGCAAAATGTGATAATCGAACTGCATGATGGCCACACAACCCAAGAGACCTAAAACGGCGGCGATGAGTTGCCGCTGGAAGTAATACAAGGAGTTGTTTTGCGCCAACAGCCCCAGGTCAAAAGTAGTGTCATAAACCATCATCAGGCCAAACACCAACAAAGCGGCCACACTGAGTAACAGCCACACATCAAAACGGAACCGGATAGCCGGAAGCACCCGATGGGTTTTTTGTCGAGCAACACGTACAGTCGTCATAAGTACCCTTTGCGCACAGCAACTCTCAGTTCGGTTTGAGCGCCTGGGAATATCTGCCGCACCAACTCCCTGAACAATCGGCCTCGCTCTTCAAAATCGGTGAACGCATCATAACTAGTGCCCCCCGGGGAGAGCAGAACAACATCACCAGAAACAGCCAGCGCCGCGGCCGCGTTAACTGCCTCCGCCAACGTATTAACGCGCACGACCGGGAGAGAAGCGGCGGGTAAGGGCAGGCCAGTCTCTGTGATCAGTTCACAATTGGCCAACCGTTGCGCCAACATCTCCGCCAACGCGCCAAACAACACCACCGCCTTACACCGGGCAGTCACCTGCCGGGACCACTCATCCCACACCATCTCCTTATCGCGGCCGCCAGCCAGCAAAATAAGCGGTTCCGTAAATGAATGAAGGGCCGCCAACACCCGCTCCGGGGCTGTGGCAATCGAATCATTGATGAATTGCACCCCATTGACCATCGCCACCGGCTCTAACCGATGTTCCACTCCACCAAAGGTCATAATCGCCTTACGAATCGCATCCAGAGGAATACCCGCCGAGTCAGCCAGGAGTGTCGCGGCCAAAACATTGGCTACATTATGCGGCCCACGTAAGCGAATCTCGTCCACATGACACACTACCTGATCTTTGCCATTGCGGAGCCAGATACGCCCTTCATGAACAAAGGCTCCTTCCTTCACCGGGTGGCGGGTACTAAACAGGCGCAATTTGCCTTGCACTAGAGAAGCCAGCGAACGCGAACCGGGATCATCTACCGAAAGAATCGCCACATCATCGGCACCCTGGTAACGCAAAATATTGGCTTTGGCCTCCACATAAGCGGCCATTGTTTTGTGCCGATCCAGGTGATTGGGCGTGATGTTGAGCACGGCGGCAATGTGCGGACTTTGTTGCCAGATTTCCAATTGGAAGCTAGACAACTCCTGCACAACCACATCCTCGGCCCCCATCTTGTGTAGATCAGCAATAAGGGGGCGACCAATATTGCCCCCCACCCATGTCCTGCGCCCGGCCATCTGACTCATCACCCCCGTCAGAGCGGTGGTTGTCGTTTTGCCTGCCGAACCAGTGATACCGATGGATTCCGCCGTACAACGACGCATAAATTCCTGTGAATCATTCGTCAAGACAATACCTCGCTGGATGGCTTCTTGTACGAGGGGCATTTCCAGAGAAACACCCCCACTAATGGCGAGAACATCCGTGCCATCAAGCACACGAAACGGATGATCGCCTAATACATACTCAATCTCTAACTCTTTCAGTTCACCTAATATGTCTGCCAACTTCTCTGCCGGACGCATATCTGAAACGACAACATGGGCACCAACCGCGGCCGCGAACTGAGCCAATGCCTTGCCCTGCCGCGCCAGACCCAGAATGACGATGCGTTTGCCAGAAAGAGGATCTTGCATGATGGTCATAGGTGTGTTGGTGTACTGGTATATTGGCATATTGGTATCAATTACTAATACGCTAATACACCAATCCACTAAACCAACGCCAGCGCAATTCCCAACATCGCCGCACTGATGCCAATCAACCACCAGCGTTGCACGATTTGAGTTTCACTCCAGCCAGACAATACAAAATGGTTGTGCAGGGGAGCCATCCGCAAAGGACGAATGTCGCGTCCCAAATAACGGCGGCTCAACTGCGATGATGCCACCTGAAGCATCACCGAAAGGGTTGTCACCGTGGGAATCAGGGCGATGATGGGCAGAATAAGCCATTGATTGGTCATCAACGCCACCACCCCCAATGCCCCCCCAATCGCCTGCGAACCCACATCACCCATAAACATTTGCGCCGGGTGAGCGTTAAACCATAAAAAGGCGAAGCAGGCCCCGACCATGATGAAACAAAAGACAAGTAAAAATTGCTGATCTTGCAGATAGGCAATGATGCCATAAGCGGCAAAAGCGGTAGCAGTGATGATCCCGGCCAGGCCATCCAGGCCATCGGTAAAATTGACGGCATTGGCCGTACCGGTGATGATGAAGGTAGCAATCGGGATGTATAACCAGCCACCAATGGTTACCAAAACGGGTATCGTAGGGATAGCCACCAATCCTTGCTGATGATTAACGAAATAATAAAGAAGCGCGGCCGCGATCAAAGCAATCCCTACCTGATAAATGATTTTGTACCGCGCCAGCATCCCTACACCGGGCCGTTGCCGGAACCCTTGATAATCATCAATACCACCCAAAATCGCGTAAGCCACCAACACCCCCAACGGAATAACAACACTCTCAGCAATGTCCAACTGCTTTACCAGTTGCACAATATTGACCACCACATTAATGATGACCACAGCCACAATGATGAGAATACCCCCCATGGCCGGTGTCCCCATCTTAGCCATATGTGATTGCGGCCCTTCAATACGAATCTGTTTGCCCAGGCGCAAGCGACGCATAACCTCCACCAGGGGACTCCCCCAAATGACGGCTAATAAAAAAGTAACCCCACCAATCGTCAGTGCAAATGCCATTGTGCTAAATGACCCGTAAATAGTTTGGTGATTGCCCCCACACAGGTGTCAATCCTCTAGATTCCACAGTCGTTCATTTTGGATCTTTTTTTGCCTTTCCCGTATAGCCTCATTTCTGCTGATCCAATTGCATCACCAACCGGTCAAGCCGTGCCCCGCGTGAACCTTTCACCAGAATGACATCACCGGGCACAATGAGAGGGAGCAAAATCGCGGCCGCGTCGTCGGCATTGTCGGCAAACAAAATCCGGTCAGAAGCCATCCCATCTGCCAGTGCCGACTCACCAATGATGCGTCCCAGTTTTCCCACCACCACCAACAAATCAGCCACCGCTAAGGCACGACGCCCCACAATTTGGTGAGAAGCCTTCTCAGCCGCGCCCAATTCCAACATATCACCCATCACCGCAATACGTCGTCCATCCAGGTCCGCCAATAAATTCAGGGCGGCAATGGCCGACTCCGGGCTGGCATTATACGTATCATCAACCACTAACGACCCCTGAGGCCCATCAACCGTTACCAACCGCAGTTGGGAAGAAAGGCTTTGCAGGCCACGTACAATCTCTTCCCAGGCCAATCCTTCTACCAGTCCCACCGCCGTCGCTCGGAGCGCCGTATGCACACTATGCCGCCCCAACAGGGGCACATGTACACTGAGCATCTCCTTGCCATAATGCAAAATAAAGCGAATCCCTTCTAACCCCATCGCCTGAATATTGTCTGCCCAAATATCGGCCGAAGGCGTAAGGCCATAGGTAAACACCCGAGCCTCGGTGTGATCGGCCATCGCCATCACCAGGGGTTCGTCCCGGTTGAGAATGGCCGTACCGTGAGCAGGCAATGCTTCCACAAGTTCCTGCTTCGCGGCCGCAATCGCGCCCAGCGTCCCCAATTTCTCCATATGAACCGGGCCAACATTGGTCACCACCCCAATCTCAGGTCTGGCCAGCTCACATAACAGGGCAATCTCCCCTGGCCGATCCATACCCATCTCCAGCACCGCTCGTTGGTGACGGGCCTCCAGGCCTAACAAAGCCAGGGGCAATCCCGTGTGTGAATTCAAATTACCGGGCGATTTATAGGTGTGAAACCGCTGGGCTAACACCGCATGGGCCAGTTCCTTAGTCGAAGTTTTGCCCACACTGCCGGTAATACCGATGACTTTTACCTTGAACTGATCCCGCCAGGCCCGGCCCACCTTTTGCAACGCCAGTTTGCTATCTTCCACAAGAATGAGTAAGGGGGAATGGAGCGCCACGACTTCCGCGGCCGCGATCTTGGCCCCTTCTCCAGTCCGTGTATCCAGTACCGCATAATCCAATCCAGCCGGGACATGCTCAACCAGGGCCGCGGCCGCGCCCCGGCTCATGGCATCAGCGATAAACTGATGACCGTCCTGTGCTTCACCCTGAAAGGCCACAAACACACTGCCCTTCTGCACTTTTCGGCTATCAATAACAAAAGACCCCAGCCGGGGTTCTTTTCCCGTCGGCTGGTAGCCTGTCAAAATCGCCAACACCTCACCCATCGTAATTGTCATGGCTTAAATCATTCAGAATAGTAACGACTAAACTGTTACCTGAGCTTGTCGAAGGCAAACGGGCTGAGACAAGCTCAGCCCTCGAGCCGGTCAGTCGTTACTCAGAATAAGGTATTACGGTTCCGTACTCGTCGTAGAAGTTGTTTGACCGCGTGCGGCCGCGATCTCCGCCTGTAATCTGATGGTATCCGGGGGAATATCCAGCATCACAACCAGCTCTGAAACCAACTGCGAAAAGACGGGTGCCGCCGTTTGTGACCCCCAGTAAGCACTCGTCGGTTTGTTGAGAATGACAAACACCAGCAATTCCGGGTTATCTGCCGGTAACCAGCCAATAAAACTGGCTATCACATTCACCGGATCATAAATCCCGTTCACCGGAATCTGCGCCGTGCCTGATTTGCCCGCCACCGTATAACCTTCCACCGTCGCCGCATCCAATCCCCGCGCCACCACCGATACCGCCATTGTTGATAAGATTTGCGCTGTCTCCGCCGAGATGGGACGGCTCAACACAGTAGGCTGATGCACAAACAGTTCGCCATTGGCACTTTGCCGCTCCTGCACCAGATAGGGTTGCATCATCACCCCATTATTAGCAATCGCGGACACCGCCGACACCATTTGCAAAGGTGTTACCGCTAACCCCTGCCCAAAGGAGTTAGTAGCGATCTCCGCTTCCGTCCACAGCTCATCACCAGGGTGATTCATCACCCCAGAAGCCTCGGCCATCAGGTCAATGCCCGTAGGACGACCAAAACCAAACCGATCCAGGTAAGTGTAAAAGGTCTCTGGCCCCATCCAGGTGGCAATAGTCGCCGCACCCACATTCAGGGAGTTGATCAACAGGGTAGTCATATCGGTTTCACCGTACCCGCCCCGGTCCCAGTTAAAAACTTGCACCCCACCCACCTGGAGCATACCGCTATCATAATAGGTGGTTTGGGGAGTCACTGTGCCCGAATCAAGCGCGGCCGCCATCGTCACCAGCTTCATCACCGATCCTGGTTCATATTGTTTGCCCGTAGCCGGGTTCAAAAACACCGAGGGATCTGCTACCTGATAATAGGTATTGGGATCAAAACAGGGCGTACTGGCCATCGCCAGAATCGCCCCACTGCGCGGATCCATCACAATAATCGTGCCATCCTGTGCCCCATGCTCCAGAATGGCTCCTTGCAACGTCTGCTCTACCAGATATTGAATAGAACGGTCAATCGTCAGAACCATACTATCCCCTTCGCGAGCAATCACTTCAGGCTGTTCCGTCAGCGGTGAAATATTAACAAAGGCACTGGCCGCCTCCCCGGCCAACTCATTCTGGTAATACCCTTCCACCCCAGCACTACCCAGGCCATCAAACGTGGTATAGCCCAACACATGGCACAATAGTTGCCCTTGCGGGTAGATGCGCCGGGGAATGGGTTCAATCTGGAGACCCTGTTCTTCATACCCCAATCCACGTATAGCGTCGGCCACCTGGGGCGTCACCCGTCCGGCCAACAATTCATAAGGTTGTTCAGAGTTTAACTTGTCCAACAGTTCGTAACGGGGAATGTTGAGATAAGGGGCCAGAGTGGTTGCCATCTGCTCCGCGTCAAGCACCAGGTTAGGAGAAACACCTATCTGGTAATCGCTGGAGTTGGCCGCCAATACGGCGCCATTGCGGTCATAGATAATGCCCCGGTTGGGCTGATCTTGAACCTGAAGGATGTGCAGGCGTTCGCCCTGAGCGGCCCATTCCGGCCCCTGCACCGCCTGAAAAGCAATAAGCCGCCCCACAATAATGAGGGCGGCAAAGCCAATGCCGATGATAACCATCCATAACCGTCTTATTTGTTCAGCGTTCACTGGATTCCCCTTCAATTAGCCCAGCCACATACGCTTTAACGGCATACCATAGAGCTTCCTGGATGGTGGTAAGTGGTTCCGGGGTTGGTGCCACTTCTGGTGGTGGGGTGACAATGGGCGGTGGCCCGGTGGGATAGTCAGGTACAACCAGATATTCAATGTCATCGGGGTTGGCCTGGACAAAACCAAGCGCGGCCGCACGCTGTTGTAAAAACGGTAAGGCCTGCGCCTCCGCAATTTGCCGGTCCAATGTGGCATTCTCGCGCTTAATATCCGTCAGATCTCCCTGCAAAATTTGTACCCGGCGACCCGTGGCCGCAATTCTGCTGGCCTGAGAAAGGTAGATCGCTCCCAATAAGGCCACCAAAATAATAATAATGCCCCAACCCAAAGCCGCCTGAGCTTCCGTCAGCCAGATCAACCGCTTCGCCTGTTGACGCAGGCTACGAACGGGGCGTGGGGGGGTGGGTTGGGTCATGGTTTCTTGCATATTTAGGCTGAACAATTTTATAGCTTTTAAGAAAAAGATTTTGCCTGTACGGGCAACCCTTGTGGTTGCCCCAGTGCAGGGCAGGCACAAGGCCAGCCCCTACTCAAAATCATTATCTTAAGGTCTATAGTGTCCGTATTTAACTTAGGGTTCGCCCGCAAATAACTTTTGCGTTTGCTGTGGTCGGTCTCCTGACCGCACCACCTATCTTATTTCCGAACGATTACTTAGATTAACGGTTGAGACTTGGTAGGCAACAAATCATCAATCGTTCATCCTTCATCTACAATTTTTCGGCTACCCGCAGTTTAGCACTACGGCTACGGGGGTTTTGGGCCATTTCCGCCGTGCTGGCAGTAATGGGTTTAGGTGTGACCAGGCGCAAAGTGGGGATAATAGGCTGGTGGGCGCGGTATGGGTCATCGGGTGTGGCGATGGTTGTCGCGCTACGGTCACGCATCAATTGTTTAACAATCCTGTCTTCTAATGAGTGAAAACTGATAACGGCCAATCGGCCACCAGGTTGGAGCAGGTCTATTGCTCCAGCTAAACCTCGCGCCAACGAACCCAGTTCGTCATTTACGGCAATACGCAGGGCCTGAAAAATCTGCGTTGCCGGATGAATCATAGACCGACCTTTGGGCCGCTTAATGAGTCCGGCCACCAGTTCGGCCAGTTGCCCGGTGGTGGTAATGGGCCGTGCCCGCACAATGGCCTGGGCTATTTTGCGACTTTGCCGCTCCTCACCATAACGCCAGATAATGTCGGCCAGGTCGGCTTCATTCCAATTGTTCAATAGATCAGCCGCACTCTCTCCCTGGCTGGGATCAAACCGCATATCCAGGGGGGCCTCAAAGCGGAAAGAAAAACCCCGTTCGGCCGTATCTAATTGTCGGGACGATAGCCCCAGGTCGAGCAAAATACCCTCTACCTGCCCAAATCCTTTCTCTGGAGCAACTTTGCCCATAGCGGCAAAGTTTTGGTTGACCAGGACGAGCCTGTCACCGTACCCAGACAATCGCGCCTGAACAAATTGGATAGCTTCTGGGTCACGGTCAAAGGCTAGAACATGGACTTCATCCGCGGCCGCGAGCAACCCTTCTGTATGCCCCCCTCCTCCTAATGTGCCATCAATAAAACGAGTATGGGGCCGCGGCCGCAAAGCCGCTAAAACTTCCTGGTAAAGAACGGGGATATGGGTGGTGCTCATCAGTCTCCCACTCTCTTAGCCATCGTTCGCAATTCACTTAGCCATTTGCTGTGGCCGGTCTCCTGACCATACCACCCTCAGCCATTACTGTGGCCGGTCTCCTGACCGCGCCACCCTCAGCCATTATTGTGGCCGGTCTCCTGACCGCGCCACCCTCAGCCATTACTGTGGCCGGTCTCCTGACCGCGCCACCCTCAGCCATTTTTGAACGATGACTTAGTTCCCACATCAAGGAAACGCCGAGATTGGCGGTTAAATCCCCAAATCATCCCATCGGGCGGTATCCTGGTTATTCTCAATATTTTGGCGCACACTTTCCCAGGCTGTCGTGCTCCAAATCTCCATATAGTTGTACATCCCGGCGATCACCACTTCGCCATTAATACCGGCAAACTCACGCAGATAGGGGGGCAATAAAATGCGCCCCTGGCGATCCGGCATCAAGTCAATAGCGCCGGAAAAGAGCCGCCGCCGAAACTCGCGCACATCCTGGTCAGCCAGCGGCCGCGCCATAATCCGCTGGGCCAGGGCTTCCCACTCATTCAAAGGAAACGCAATCAAATTCTGATCAAATCCCCGCGTGATCACCACTCCCCCCGCCAGATCGGCGCGGTACTTGGCCGGAATCGTCAACCGGCCTTTGTCATCAATGGTGTGGAGATATTCGCCCAGAAACATAATGGTGAGAGTCTGTTCGTTGTGAGCTTACAATCGGCTAAGTAATCGTTCGTTTTTAACCTGGCGGTTTGCTGTGGCTGGTCTCCTGACCGCGCCACCCGTCTTATTTCCGAACGATTACTAAATAGCCAAATATGCGTAACTACTAAGCTTCTCGAAGGCTTCGACAGACTCAGGCAACAGGCTTAGCAGTTACAAATAAGCTAATAATCATTTCTAGAACACTTGTTCCAATTGCTCCATTCTAGCATATTTTCCCAGGGTTTTGTGCCCAAAATGACCCACTTTGACCCACTTTAACCCACAATTCGCCAAAGTATACACCACCCACTGGCGTTTGTGAAGACGAAAGGGGGAATTTTTAGGTTGTTGTTTACGGCAAAGAGAAAAAAGGCGTAGGAAATGAGCGTTAGGGATAAACGTCGCCCAGATCATCTTGTCGGGGATAAAGAATTAACCAGGCCAGACCAACGAAGATCAGTGGCAGGCTGGCGATAAGGATCAGCGCCGCCTGAATGCGTACACGAAAGAACCAGGCCTGGGTAATGATGTCGAGAAAATTAGTAAATAGGGAACGGATGAAAGCATCCGCTTCTGGGGGTGTGATAGGAGGGAAAAATGAGGGTATGAGGGAGCGCCACAAAACGGGGGTAAGGAAGGTGAGGAGCAGAGTGAGAACGGCCGCACTGAGTAACGGCCAACCCATCCAATTACCAAAATCGCCCGGGGAGCGTACTACCAGGAGTAAAATGAAAAAGAGACAGCCGAACGGAATGAGCCAAAGAAACCAGGAGCCAGTTTGCAGGCGTTGCAATGTTTGCCGTAGCTGTTGCAACTGTTGAAGCAAAGCCGGATTCGTACCACTGATCTCCACCACATTGACCTCGATGACGCTAAACTGGGCCAGCATTTGTGGATTGGCATCTATAAGGCCAATGAGGTTGTCATGAATAATCGCGGCCGCGTCCCCCACACTAATTCCTTCTGGCACACACGTCGTAAAAGTCAACGACAACGGATCCAGCGGTAATTGGCCCGGGGGACACGCAGGTAATGTTTGCAGAGTAGCACGAATCGCCTCCTCCCCCACTTCACTACGGAAGCGGGTAAACAGTGGTGTAGTATCTATTGTCACTGTCAGACTATTAGGATCGCCTGTATCCAGGTAGTTAAAGAGAGCGTCCACTACCAGGTTCGCCTGTTGATCCACCCATTCAGGGGGAATAGCGGCATCCAGAGCATTTTCGAGGAGCGTCGCACTCGTTCCTTGCAAACCAATCCCTTGTTGAGCGGCAAGTTGAGTAATGGTTAGCGCGGCCGCGTCCACAGCCATTTGGCGCAAATCCGTCCGTTGTAAGGCCTGTTTAAACGCTTCCCGATTCGTCGCCAGTTGTGCCAAATTAAACACTAACAACACCATCGGCGTCGTCACAATAAAAACCACCACGATTAGAAAAGCCAGGAATCGGGCACATCCACGCATCAGACCACCTCAAAGGTAGGATTCAAAACAATGGCTCACCCCCGTTTTAACCAGAATCCACCAGCTCAACAGGAGTCTCCCCTGGGCCTACGGCGCACCGAGAGGGATGAAAACAGCGAGTTTGCGAGTTTGCGAGTGGGCGTTTACTCACCAACTAAGAATTGCTCGCTCCGTGAGAGCCAAAACAGTCAAGTAGTATAACTATACTCTAAATGCCCAAAAAAATGGGGATGATCTTTCTTTGGACACTTGACAAACTAAGTCGGTTTCGCTATTATTCCACCATCTGGGAGCGCTCCCAGTCGCCCTTGTCATCATAGCCATTGTTCGGTTTTATCGCTATAACCGGAACAAATCACACCCCTCTCTTGGTGAGCGCTTACCCCCGTTTTGCTCGTGCCTGCGAACAGGCAACAAAAAACATCATTTTCATATCTCTACGTGTTCAACGTGGTTTGTTCAGCCTTGTTCTATGTCAGACCTGACAATGCCTCTTACCTTAGAAGAGATAGGCCGACTCGCGGGTGCTTCTCGCTCTACCGTTTCCCGCGTTATCAACGGGCAACGGGGAGTACGTGAGGAGACCCGACAACGGGTTCTGCAAATTGTCGCCGAAACAGGCTTTCACCCCAACGCGGCCGCACGCTCTCTAGCCGGTCATCGCGCCCAAATCATTGGCCTGGTCATTCCCCTGTCCGTGCAATTTCTCTTTACCGACCCTTACTTTCCCCGGCTTATCCAGGGTATCAGCCAGGCCTGCAACCAACACGATTACACACTTTCTCTTTACCTGTTCCAGACCGCCGAAGAAGAAAAAACGATTTATTCCCGCGTGCTACGAACCGGTTTTGTCGACGGCATCATCATTAGCTCTACCCAACTGGATGATCCGCTAATTCCCCAATTATTGGAGCATCAGATACCTTTTTCCCTGATTGGCCGCCCAGAGAATGCTCCTTCAGCCAGCTATGTAGATGTAGACAATGTAGAAGGAGGCTTTGTCGCCACTACTCATCTCATCCGTCTGGGCTACCAACGCATTGCTACCATCACCGGCCACCTCAACGCTGTTGCTGGGGTAGACCGGTATATGGGGTACAAACAAGCCTTACAGGCATGCGGCCGCGGCCTACAACCCCACCTCATCGCCAACGGTGATTTCAGCGAGGCCGGAGGTTACACAGCCATGCGCCAACTCTTGCCCCACCACCCTGACGCCGTCTTTGTTGCCTCCGATATGATGGCCCTTGGCGCCTTACGCGCCATTCAAGAAACAGGACTTTCAGTACCAAAACAGATCGCTTTGGTCGGTTTTGACGACATGACCCCAACACCCATGATCGAAACGCCTCTAACAACAATACGCCAACCAATTAGGAGCCTGGGCACTCAGGCGGTGGAAATGCTCATTGATCTACTAAACAATGGGTTAACGCCTCCCCGCCGCCAGATTCTGCCCACCGAATTGGTCATCCGCAATTCTTGTGGGGCCATGCAACAAACGGTCTGATAGCCTGGTATTGAAGGGAGTAACGGTGCCGCCTCTCTCCAAACAGCATACCGTTACAAAAGGAGAAAAATATGGTTTAACGAATAAGAACCCGGTAGATGCCCCTTTTTTATCAACTTATGGGAGCGCTCCCCATTGGTGTAGTGCCCCTCAATAATTTTTTCCCCAGAGGAGCGGAAAGATGAAACATACAAAACCCTTCCTAATGTTATTCTTGCTATTGGCCTTGCTAGTGCTGGTAGCCTGCGGCGGTGGAACAACAAACAACGGTGAAAACACAGCGGCCAATGAAGAGACAGCCAACAACACAACGGCCAACAACGAAGCGGCCAATGAAGAAGTGGCCGAACCAGCAAACA
>JAGNBF010000050.1 GCA_018004935.1 Chloroflexota bacterium
GCTCTTGTGACATTCACTTTGGTTTTGGTACACTTTCTTTGGGGCATATTGACGCATCCTTGGCGAAGGTTTGCAGTCAATATTGCCCCAATCTATCCCTTACCACAAAATCCATCAGAATTAGGATAATCGCACCTTAAATGCGGCCGAATCGGCTAAGATTGACACCTTCCTGGATTATCTCCGCCGCTTCCCGGATGTGCGGGTGACTCCCACCGGCTTTGCCGATCAGCGAGGGGATGTTTCGTACAACCAGCAACTCTCATTGGATCGTGCCAGAGCCGTGGACACGGAACTTCGCACCAAAGGGGTGGCCGCACCGCAAATTGCGCCTGTTACAGTCAGCAGTGGTGGAGGTGAAACAGCGGACTTCACGCCCGACGCTACCACAGATCAGGATAGCGAGGCCAATCGCCGGGGGAACCGCCGGGTTGTTTTGACCTTTGCCCATGTGCCGGGATTAGGCGGAACTGGCGGGGCTGGCGGAACCGGAGGAACCGGAGGAACGGGCGGCACGGGGACGCCCTAACCTGGACAAGCCGCAATCAGGAAGAAGAAACACAGAGGGCACAGAGAAGACACCAGCAATTCTCAATTTAGCCAACGGTTAAAACCGTTGCCCGCTAAAAGCACGCTCGAAAAATGGCCCCAGCCGTTGAACAGCCTGATTGTTCATTAAATTTTTAATCGGGTAACGCCTTCATTGACCCCATCCCCCCTGCCGATTCCCGAGGGAAGGGGGGAATTCCCATGGGGCATTTTTCGGGGTATTCGCCCCGAAAAATGCCCCTTAGAAAAGTTCCCCGCCCCTGGGGGCGGGGTTAGGGGTGGGGGGAGATTCCATTACCTGATTAATTTTCGGCGTGGTTCAAAAGTCGGCAACCGGTGCTTAACACTTTGTAGGGCGATTTGGTAAATCGCCCACGAGACGATTTACCAAATCGTCCTACAAATTTGTAAAGCTGACCTGAACCATGCCTAATTTTCTAAACTACAAAAAGGCTGTTCACCCTCTCGCGAAAACAAAAACCGCCAACGTCAGAAGCAAACCAGGGGGAAATCAATATGAATCAATCCATCGCCCCAAATCATTCGCTAGAAGACCTCAAGACCCGCTTTTACTCCACTGATCAGGATACGAGTGGGCTGGCTTTGGCGGATCTGATTGACCGAGGGAAAGAGGCACTCCCCATTCTTGTCGAAGCGCTCACGCATACGAATGCCCGAACCCGGCGACTGGCCGCCGAGGGGTTAAGTGAGATTGCTGATCCTGCCAGTGCGGATGCTCTGTTTGCCGCGACGCATGATACCAATGATGAGGTGCGTGCCCGTGCCGCTACGGCTTTGTATCGGATGGGGGATAAACGGGCGTTGGCGGTTTTGGTGGCGGGACTTAATGATTACCCGGACGAATTGCATAATCCCTACACGGCAACGATGTATCCGCTGATGCGTGGCGGCAAAGAGGTGTTACCGTTGGTTGTACCTCTGTTGCAAGCGCCTGCGGCGTTGACGCGGGAACGGGCGTTTTTAGTGGTGAAGGCGGTGGCCAGCCGGGTGGTGCAGGGGCAGAGTTGGGAGCAGTTGTGGCAGAGTTTAGGCCGTTATGATCCGGCTGATTCTCCGGCTGAACGGAACAAAGCCGCTCAACAATGGCAGGAATGGCTGGCTCAGGATTAATAAATAACTGGACTCTGATGAATTTAGGCACGATCTCAGGATGTAGCACAGCCTTTTCAGGCTGTGCGTTCTCTGGGGAAAACGAAAAATGCCAATGTCAAGCCCCTTTCCTTTGGGAGGGGGGGGAAAACCAACGGTGCGGTTTGGCGGGCGTCCGTGCGCCAAACCGCACCGGAAATAGTTCCCCGCCCCTGGGGGCGGGTTTAGGGGTGGGGGTCGCCTCGGATATACCCGCCGCGACGATAAAGTGGTACGGCGACAGGGTGAAAAAGTATCAGATTATGCCCTTTGGCAATATATATGAATAACGCACCCGATTGGCAAACAATGAATGAGCAGTATCTCGCGGCCGCGTTAGCTTGTTTGCGGCCGCGTTTACAGCACCTCGCCCAGCGTTTTACCGCTGATCCCCCCGTAGAAACCCCTTTGGCTGAGGCCGAAGCGATCCTGGCGGCCGCGGCCGCCAACGACCCGCCGCCCGCGCTCATTCTCCTGAGCCAACGTTTTGGCCTCTCGCGCCTGGAACAAGAAACCCTCTTTTTGTGTATTGCCCTGGAGCTAGACACCGGGTTGACCTTGTTATGTGCCCAGGCCAACGGCAACCCCAACCAACCCTACGCCACCTTTGCCCTGGCCCTGGCTCTGTCGGCTGAACCCGCCTGGGATGTCCTGTCCCCCGAGCGCCCCCTGCGCTACTGGCGGCTCTTGGAACTGACGCAGACGGGCGCACAGCCCTTAACCGCCAGCCCGTTACGTGCTGATGAACGGATTGTCAACTATGTCAAAGGGTTAAACTATCTAGATGATCGCCTGGTGCCTTTGTTGACGCCACTCGATCAGGTGATGGCGGATGTGGCGTTAGCGCCCTCGCAAGAAGCGGTTGTAACACAGGCGGTTCATTATTTGCAACAACTTCCTCCCCGGCAACGGCTCCCGTTCATCCAACTGATAGGCATTGATCAGCCCAGTAAACAACTATTAGCCTGGCATATCGCGGCCGCGCTGGGTTTGCGTCTTTATGGATTGCCGCTTTCCCTGTTGCCTGGCCACACCGGCGACCTGGAAAACCTGGCCCGGTTGTGGCAACGGGAGAGCCTCCTCTTGCCTATCGCCCTTTATATTGATGCCTATGATCTGCCGGAAGGAGATGAAAGCCACGCGGAGTTATTGAGTCGTTTCCTGGCGCGGAGTGATGGCCTCTTTTTCTTGGGCACTCGTGACATCCGGCAGGATTTACGCCGCCCATCGTTGGATCTAGATGTGGCGAAGCCGACGGCTTTAGAGCAACAACTGGCCTGGCGTGCTGTTTTAGGGGATCAGGGTCCCGATATACCAGGGCAAATGGCCGGGCAATTTCATCTGGGTTTACCCATGATTCACCAGATTGCCCAATCGGTGTTGGCCACGCGGCCGCAAAATGAAAAACAAATGGCGACGATGTTGTGGGATGCCTGCCTGGTACAGACGCGGCCGCGGTTAGATACCCTGGCCGAACGGTTAGAACCAAAAGCCACCTGGAACGACATTGTTTTGCCATCCGATAGACTCGATTTGTTGCATCAAATTGCTAATCAGGTCAGGCAACGGGGCAAAGTGTATGAGGATTGGGGCTTCCGCCAACGGATGAATCGGGGGTTGGGGTTGGTGGTATTATTCACTGGGGAAAGTGGCACGGGTAAAACAATGGCCGCCGAAGTCATCGCCAATGATCTCCGCCTGAATTTGTACCGCATTGACCTCTCCGCCGTCGTCAGCAAATACATCGGGGAAACGGAAAAAAACCTACGCCGCCTCTTTGACGCCGCCGAAGATGGGGGCGCCATTCTCTTTTTTGATGAAGCAGATGCGCTCTTTGGTAAACGCAGTCAGGTCAAAGATAGCCATGATCGTTATGCCAATATCGAAACCAACTATCTTTTGCAACGCATGGAAGCGTATCAGGGGCTGGCTATTTTGGCTTCTAACCTGAAAAGTGGTCTGGACGATGCTTTCACCCGCCGACTCCGCTTCATCGTCAATTTTTCGGTGCCAACAGTGATAGAACGCCAGTGCATCTGGCAAAAAATATTCCCTGCCACTACCCCCCTTGATTCATTAGACTATGAACGGCTTGCCAGTTTCAATCTGGCTGGAGGCAGTATCTACAATGCCGCCCTAAACGCCGCCTTTCTGGCCGCCCAGGCCAATACCTCCATCACCATGTCCCACGTTCTTAGCGCCATCCGCACGGAATTTCTCAAATCGGAGCGGTTGATTGATGAGTCTCGCTTTAGCTGGATGCAGGAATCTACCCCAGCCCACACTCCCCCGGCTGAACGCTGGCAAGAATAGATAATCCCTGACCATGCCACATTTTGTTGGTGGCAGCATATTATTGAGAAGATACGTCAGAATGAACTCATCTCCCTGACGATTCCCGAAATCGGGAAGGGGGAACCCACTCCTGGGGACGGGTTAGGGGTGGGGGAAACTCCCTGTATGCAATTGTCCTAGAAGATACGTGAACAGCCTGAAAGGCTGTTCTACTTCTCGGCGGGCCGGGAAAAAACCCATTTGTGTCATTTTTCGCGGGCATCCGCCCGCGAAAAATGACACGAGAAAAAGTTCCCCGCCCCTGGGGGCGGGGTTAGGGGTGGGGGGAACTCCCTGTATGCAATTGTCCTAGAAGATACGTGAACAGCCTGAAAGGCTGTTCTACTTCCCGTCGGGCAGGCGGTGGAGCAGAAGGCGGTCTACCAGGCCAATGGGGGTGGAGACGGTGAGACGCGCACCGGTTTCCACTTCGTATAGGCCAATTTGTAGGGCGTAAGGGCCGGGGGGTAACTCTGGGGGCAGGGGGAGTTGATGGAGTTGGGCCAGTTCATCGCCCGGTTGCAGACCGGTCAAGCGCACGTCTAATCCATCGTATTGGGCCACAACCTGCCCTTCCGCGTTGAGCAAGTGGATGAAAATCTTGAGGCTGGGGGCCGGGTTGGTTGTGAGGGGCTGACGAATGCGCCAGGTGGTCATCAGGGTGAGTTGGTCAGGTTGGGAGTCACCCATGATGTAGCCTAGAAGCTGAAAAGTGTCGCCGAAGAGGGCGTCGCCGGGTAGGGGTTGGCGTTGTGCTTCCCAATCAGCCGCACCGACAACCGCCGCGGCCGCGTAGCCAAACTCCCCATAAAACCCCGCTTCACCACTCAGCCGGGCCAGAGGTGATTCTGCCCATTGGTATAACCGGTAACGCAACCCGGCCCCATTCGCCCCGGAGAGGATTGGGGGTGGGTATAACGTCTGCAAGAGCCGCGACGCCGGAAGATGCCCTTCACCCACCACCGCCCAGGCATCACCAGCCGTTCCCCCCGGCCACAAGAAAGAGGAGCGGGCGTCGAACCAACGCGGCCGCGCTCCATTCCCCTCTACCATTTGTCCAAAATCCGCCAGGGCCACATCCGCCAACCCTACGCCCGATAGGGCTATACCCACGGCTGGCCCTTCTGCCGTAACCTCATACACAAATAGGGAGTACCCCACTTTGTCATCTGGCTCTTTTTGCTGAAACCAGGCAAACCGGGCGGGATCCGTCAGATAGACGCCCAGTAGTTGAGTCACGCTCAACACATACAACCCCGGAGCCGGACGCGGCGGATAAAACGGGCTATATAACATCTCTTCGGAAGCGACTGGCCAGGCGGGCAATGGGGTTCCGTTGATCCCGTAAGCCGATAACGGCGTTGTGCCTAACCAGGCTACATACACCGGTTCGGTGATGTCGTGCTTGATCAGGTAACGACCCAGGGGTTTAATGTCCTGCCCCCAATCAATGTTAGAGTCCACGACGATACGCCAGCCGTTCTCTGGCCCCCCGCCCAAAACATTAAAATAGGCCAGATAATCAGGGTGGATGAGCAGGCTGTCAAGGCTGAACCAGAGGAGAAAGATGAGGAAAATGATGCGTGATGCATGATGTATTCCTTTCGCCACTCGTGGCTCGCTACCCACTACTCGCCACTCGCTTCTCCCCAACCAGTGGGCGGTAAACAGGTAGAGCAGGGGCAGGGCAGGCAACAGATAACGGTAGCCGATGTTGACCCGGCTCACCAGGGACGCCCCAGCAATGCCCCCGGCAACGAGGAGCGGCCAGAGCAGAGACCAATCATTGTGGCCGCGTTTGACAAACCCAATGATGGCCGCCAACCCCAGAACCAGGGTGGGCAATGGAGTCTTAACCATAAAAACGACCGGGAAGTAATACCACCAACCTTCCCGGCTCAATTGACCCAACAGGTAACTGCTGTGACCGGTTAATTGATGTTCTCGCTCACGGGCAAAATCAGCCGCCAATGCTGTCAAATCAAATCGGTAAACCAGCAAAAAGAATAACCCGGCCAACAAGAACCAACCCAGTAGTTCAATAATAGTCCGCTTAAAACCCGACCAATCACGCCCAAGGCTCAACCACCGATAACCTGCCATCAGGCTAACAGCCGGTAAAATGATCAGGCCGGAAAATTTAGCGGCCAGCGCACAACCAATTCCCACGCCCGCCAGAAGGTAAAGGGTGAGTTTCGAGTTTTGAGTTTCACCGTGTTCCCCTGAGTTTTTTCGTGTTCCATGGCACAATTGCCAATATCGCCACACCAGATAGGTTGCCAGGGTGAGGAAAAGGGTTAATCCCAGGTCTGCTTTTGCCAATGTGCTATGAGCCAGGATGTTGGGATCGAAGGAGTAGAGAAAGAGCAGGAGAATAGCAACTGTTTGGCTCTGCGAGAGTTCCCGCCCCCAACGGTAGAGTAATGCTCCCAGCAAAAGAGCCAGACTCATTGTGGCTAACCGGGCAACCCACAACATTTGCCAGCCATTGTCATTGATCTGCCAGAGAAAAGCCTGGGCAATTCGCATCCAATCACCCGTGGGCCAGGATGGGTGCTCCAGGGGTAAGGTGGGTTGGAATAGCAGGCTAACCGGTAAGCCAATGATGGCACTAACCAGAGGGGGGTTTTGTACCACTGGCTCTAACGGGGTGTATTGCCAATAGAGGGCGCCTGATAAGACGTTGAACATCTCATCGAAGGTGTCGGATTTGACCGCGGCCGCGTGCAACAGCCGCCCCCAAAAGAGCCACAAAAGTAGGATGACCAGCCAGCGGCCGCGACGGCGGAGAAAAGGCGTCATAACGGTTAATTATTCAAAATGAGTTGCCCATCCGGTTGGACGATGCCGTTCCAGACGACGGGTAGGCGAGTCAATGTTTCAAGTTGGTAAACGCCGATGGCCAGGTGGTAGGGGCCAGGTGGGGCGTCGGTGGGCAGGGTCAGCGTCACCCAATCGGCGACGGTTTCTCCTTCGGCCCACAGGGTGGTGGGATACCAGCCCGCTTGCGGTTGGCCGTCGTGTTGGGTGATGAGCTGGCCGTTTTCGTCTAGCAAATGGACAAAAAAGGTGTAATCAGTGGGCAGGGCCGCGGCCGCACGCCAATACAGCCCCAATCTCACCTCAGCCCCATCATCCACCCGATCATACCCCAACAAAACCAGTTGCTCCCCAAACTCCGCCCCGATTGCCTGTTGGGGGCGGGCCATTACCGGTTCGGCAGGGGCAATTTTGACCGTGGTCAGACCGAAGGGCAAATCGAGCTGGCGGCCGCCGGGACTGGTAGCCGCTTGCCATTCACCGGCAGGGGTTAACAAACCGATTTGCAGAACAGCACGGGTGGGCAACGCGGCCGCGTCCACCGGCACATTTAACGTCAGCGAAATGACCTGTCCGGCCATCCAGGCCAACTTGGCCTGTGCCTGCCCGGCGATCTGCCCCTCACGCCCCCTGATCTGTACGGCTAACGTCTGGGGTGATGGGCTGTCTGTCAGGCCATACCCATACACCGTCACCGGCAAACTGCCCCCCGGATAGGCCGGGGCGTCTAGCTGATACGCCTCGATCTCCAGACCGGCATCGAAGCGGGCACACACCGGGGCAAAGGTGACAGCTTGGGGGGATGGTTGGTAGATTTGCGGCCGCGGATAAGCTGGCGCAATCACCCCGGCCAGACTAAACAGAGACAGGGCGAACAGGGCCACCCCCACGGCCTGGGCCAACCGAGGGCCAGCCAGTTTGAGTAACCCTACGGCTAACAGAACGGCGAGGGGCGCGGCCGCGGTGTAAGCCAATCGCCCCTGGTAGCCCGACCAGTTAATCGTCTGAATGTAGCGCAAAAGGGCCACATACACGATCAACGTCGCCAGGGTGGGGAAGAGAATAGCGGTATTGGCTAAAGCAAAATCCCATAAGCGACGCGGCGAGTTTAATCCGTGTTCATCACTTCGTGGCGTGCCTACCGTGTTTATTCGTGTACCATCTTTCTCTTTTTCCTGTCCCTCTGGGTTCCTTCCTTTAAACAAACCGATGATTGCGGCCGCGACCATCACCGCCAGCAAGCCATACACCCACACCGGCCATTTGATATTCAGCCAGCCAAACCAGCCCCAATACGATTGGAAATGGGTCAGGATAAAATCCCCCAGATCAGCCAGGCGCAAAGGTTCAGTACGCAAAACATACGCCCCCTTCGCCGCCAGATGAACTTCCCAGGCCAACGGATCACCATACAACTGATAACCTCGCCCATACCACCAACCAGCCACTACCAACGGTACAATCACCAGCACCAGCAACGACGGCCAAACCGTCACCATTTTGAACAGGGCACGCCATCCGTGTTCCTTCCTATCCGTGTTTCTTGTGTCAGCGGCTATTTTCAGCCCAAAGGCTAAAAACGCTAACGGCCATAACCCAAACAGGCTGAATTTGGTCAGTAGTCCCAGGCCGATGAGGAGAGACAGGGGGATGAGGCGACGCGGCGACAGGGCGAGGGGAGAGTAGGCCAGTTGGATGCAGGCCAGGACGATGGCGGCTCCCAGAAAGGCGGTCAGGTTGTCGTTGTTGGCACTGGCGGTGATAAAGATGAACTGGGGGTTAAAAGCCAGGATCGCGGCCGCGGCCACCCCCACCCATACGTTATCCCTCTTCACCTGCCGCCCTATCCCATAAGCCAGCCCCACCGTCCCCGCCCCCAATCCCACCGAGAGCAAGCGCACCAGATGAAAGGCCAGAACCGTGCCCCGCCAGGGAAACTGTTCCGCCGCAGAGTGCCAGTAGAAATTTTGCCGACCCGGATCATCCGGGTTAGAAGAAAAGCAGGCGTTCAGCGGCAAATCAGCCGCTTCATCCATCTCTATCCAACCGGTCAGCAACGCCCCCAACAAGTAATACAGCGGCGGCTGATTCGCTTCCAGCGTCTCGTTATTAGCAAACACCGGGTCCATCACCGGGAAAGCCTTCTCCCGCACCAGATGGCGTACATAAAGGAAATGGTCTACCTCATCCGGGGCTTCCCCCAACGGCACAACCACACTCATTGCCACCGCCAAAATCAGGTACAGGGCAAGAATGAGCCAAAACCAACAGTGAGGGTGTAAGCGGTTCAATAACATCGTCAAAAACAAAGAAGGTACACAGAGAACACAGAGAAGGCACGGAGTTTCACAGAGATTTTTATGTGGAGAGCGATTGACAAAACGCATCCAACAACGTCATCTTTCCCTCTGTGAATCTCTCTGTGTTCCCTCTGTGCCCTCTGTGTTCTTCCCTCTTCTCCTCTAATCCAGCAGTACCGGCTCGGCCAGGCGTTCCAGGGTGAGGCCATTGTACATACCCACCTGTAGCCGGGACGCCGCGGCCGCGGAAAAACGGTGCAGTTGGATAATGATGTCTCCCGCCTGCCAGGTGGTTGGCTCCACATCCAGCCCATCCCACTGCCCCACAATCGTGCTGTTTTCATCCAGGGCGTGAACAAAAATTTTGAGCGGCTGACCCGTGGCTTCTGTCACCTGCCAGGCGGTCAACAGGCTGATCTCATCCGGGGTGGTGGTTTCCATCCGACGATAACCCAAGAAGGTCATCACCCCACCCAGGCTGGCCGGTTGGCCCTGCCACGCGGCCGCGAACGGAGCCGCAAGTTGATAAAGGGCCTGTCCCCCAACCTGGGCTACTGGCGTAGACGGCCAAAACGGTTGCAGGGCCAGATCGGGTGTTTGAGCCGCCACCGCCAGCCAGCTATTCCCGGCAGGCCAGATGAAGCTGGTACGGGCATCAAACCAACGGATTACCACATCGTTTGTCTGCCATGGGGCGGGCAACGATGGGTCTAACTCAGCGGGGCGCAACCCGGCAAAGGCCACCGAGGCCGGTTCGCCTGTGGGTTCCACCCGGTAAATGAAGATGCTTCCCCCGATGCGGGCCAGGGGTTCGCGGCCGCGGAACCCGGCAAAATAATCCTTTCCCAACACCAGACCATGCAAATGGGTCACACTAATGGCATACAAACCGGGCGCGGGAGCCGCCGGATTAAACGGTTGATAAGCCGGGTTCATCTGCTCCGGGCCAGGTTCCCAGATGGGTAAGGCATCAAATTCAAGCCCATAAGCACTGGGGTGGGCTACACCAAAATAGCTCAACTTCAGCCGCTCCCCATTCGCCCGTTGCCACTCCGCCAACGCCGGTAAATCCTGCCCCCAATCCACATTGCTATCAGACAAAATACGCCAGCTTTCCCCCGACCAACTCACCAACCCGTTGAAATAAGGAATGTAGTCGGGCCAGGCGAAAAGGGAAGAAAGAATGAGAAGCAGGGTTAGGACGAAAGCTAAGGACTGAGTACTGAGTGCTGAGTACTGAGTTTCGAGTTTCGAGTTTCGACTTTCGAGTTGTGACTGGCTAACGGGCTGACTGGCTGACCGGCTGAAATGCTGACAAGCTGAAATGCTGACAAGCTGAAATGCTGACCGGCTCAAAGTTGTGGCGATGAACAGAGCCAGAAAGGGCAACAGGGGAATCAGGTGGCGGTAGCCGAGGTTGAGCGGGCTAATCAGGCTGATGGCGAAGTAGGTGAGGGGGGGGAGTAAAAGAAAGAGGCGTGAGGAGTAAGGAGTGCGGGCCGCTGGCGGTTGACTGTTGGCCGCTGGCATTTTCTGGCTAACGGCTAACGGCTCGCGGCTAACGGCCCATTGAGTTCCCCGAAGTTCCTCTGAGTTCCTACGAGTTCCTACGAGTTCCCGCACCATACAAACCATCGCCCAGCCCAACAAAATCAGGATCGGCAGGGGGGTTTTAACCAGGAAGGTGATGGGGAAGTAATACCACCAGCCCCAGGCATCGGTTTGGCCCAGCAGGTAAGCACCATGCGGCCGCGACAGATACTCAAACTGCCAGGTGAGATCATCCCAAAAGGCTCCACCGGGCAACGGGGACAGGGCCAAGCGATAGGCGGCCCAAACCGTCACCCAGGCGACGAGGCCCATTAACAAAAGAGCCATCAGCGGCCGCAGACTACGCCAGCGCACTGCCAGCCAAAGCCCCAACAGGCCCAATGCTGGTAATAACAGAGCGGCATTAAACTTGGTCGCCGCGGCCGCGCCCAAAGCCATTCCAGCAATAATGAGGGCTGAGGCGTGAGGAGTAAGAGCCGCTGGCCGCTGGCGGTTGGCCGCTGGCGGTTTTTCGCCAACGGCTACCGGCTCGCGGCTAACCGCCCCCTGAGTTCCCCTGAGTTCCCCTGAGTTCCGACGAGTTCCCTCTTCTACTCCCCACCGCCAATACCCATACACCGCCAACACCATAAAAAAGGTCAACGGCAGGTCGCTGGTGACGAGTTGGCCGTGGGCCAGGATATTGGGGTCCAGCACCAGGAGTGCGAGGGCCATCAGACCGGCGGTGGGGCTATGGAGTTGGCAACCCCAGCGGTAGACCAACGCCCCCAGGAGCAACGTCAGCCAGATGGTAGCCAGCCGACCCAGAAAGATGAGTCGTTGCGGATTGGGGTTCAGTCGCCAGAGAAAAGCATCTCCCGCCACCGCCCAATCGCCCTCGGCCCAGGCGGGTTCATCGGTAGGCAGGCGCAATTCAGAGAGAGAAAGCAGGGGCAGGGCATTGAGGGCACTCGCCAGCAGGGGATGGCCCCAGAGGAAGTGGGTGGCTCCGGTTTTGACGTAAGCCACGCCGCGAAACAAGTGGCCTTGTTCGTCTACGGTGGGGCTTTTCTGGGTGGCACTGCTCACCAACAGAGCAAAGGCCAACAAGAGGAGTAACAGGGTTAAACGGCGCACAGAGCTATTCTAGTCCATTTCCGACAGACACGGTAAAACGGCTGGAGATAGTTTTTAACCTGATGAAACCCTTGCCGTATTGTTGGGAAAATTGATACGAAATAGCCGATAGACAGACAGACTATATGGTGAGAAGTCGCGCCCGCACGTTCATCAGAGCAAAACCGAGTAAGTTTAGCCCGCGCCATTGTTCGGGGTTTTGAGCCTGGGGATCGTTTTCGCTCCAACCGATGCCCCAGATGCGATCCATGGGGCTGGCTTCGACGAGGATACGGGTGACAGTGTTGAGGAGAAAGGTTTTCAGGGTCGGGTTTTGGCCGAATTTGGCAATGTTGCCCTGTACCACGATGTCGAACCGGTGTTGTTCCCAGGTGGTTTGGGTGAACCCCTGTACCGCACGGCCTAAATTTTTGGCGAGACTAGGGTGCGCGGCCGCGATGATCTTCTCCCTCACATCCTCATCCCCAAACAACTGGGCCTTCTCCGCCATCATGTAATGCTCGGCGGTGGCATACCTCACCCCATCCACCACAAACACCGCCGGATACCACTGGCTCAGACACTCCTTTCCCACCTGTTCCGCTTTCCCCGGTGTATGCCCCCAAAAAAACAGGTACTTGGGCTGCAAGCCGTTCGTAACTGCTGTAATCAACGTGTTCCGATCATAGACATTCGTCATACAACAGAGTCCTTACACACCTTGTTTTACAAGTTGCCAAATAAAAACCTGTTCGCCCCATCCTACTGCAATCTGTGATTCGTTTTGATTAAAAACAACATGGACAGGTGCAGCTTCAAGGTCCAGATCAGGTGAAAGCTCAGAGGGTGTGAGTGTAGCAACTTGTATTTTCATGCTTGTGTCAAACAAAAAAAGCTGATTCGATTCGTAGGTTACAACAGCCGCATATTGAGTAGAAGGGCTTAAGTAAGCAAGCATACCTACAGGTGAAAAATCCCATTCATCTACTTTGTTGCTATCGTTTATTCTGAAACAGTGAATTATTCCCATGTCTTCAACAGCCCATAAAGTAATCCTGTCCGGTGTAAAAACGATTTGACTGATGCGATTTCCAGGATCGCGATCTACTCCAAGTAAAACTACACAACTACCAGAATTTACATGCCATAGACGGAGCGAACCATCTTCTTGTTCACCGCCCGTTGCTAACAATTGATCGTCAGCACTAAAAGCCAGACTAATAACATAATCTCTGTGCCCTTCAAATACACGTTCTTTATAACCTTCTCTATAGTCGTAAAGAAGGGCGACATTTGTGCCACAAGCTATCTTGGTTCCACGATGATCAAATGCCAGAGACGCTATTTCTGAGTCAAAAGTAAATGACCATGTGACAAAATCAGCCAAGTTCCACAACTGAAGCGTTTCGCCAATTCCAGCCGCCAAAAATTGACTGTCAGAGCTAAATGCCAGGCAGTATACGGAAGAAAAACCCAGCGGATTCGTCTGTGCAGCTGGCTTCAGCGTTGCCATCAGATTGCCGGTGCGGCAGTTCCAGATTTTGATCGCCGCGCCTCTATAATCGCCTGTTGCCAGCAACAACCCATCAGGGCTGAGAGCCATGCTCATTATGTCAGACTTGTGGTTTCCCAAGTATTTTCCGGTAGCAGAAACCTCTGTCATTGTTGGACCTTGTCATTTGATAAACGATGTACTAACGGCGGTAAATGACCTAAATGATCCAACTGATGAAATTTCGGTTGGTTGGTTGGGGCCGCGGCCGCTTCGTGTGCCCAGGTGACAGCGTGGGGTATGTGGACACCGTACCCGCCCAGTTCCAACACCGGTAATATGTCTGAAGGTAGGGAGTTGCCTACCATGAGGAACCGCTCCGGGGTGATGCTGTGGCGGTTGAGGATGGTTTCGTAGGTGGCCCGATTCTTGTGACTGACGATTTCAACGTGCCGGAAGTATGGCCCCAACCCGGACTTGGCGATTTTGGCTTCCTGATCCAACAAATCCCCTTTGGTGATGATCATCAGCGGGTAGTTTTGCGCCAGGGTGGCAACCGTATCGGCTACATGGGGTAGGAGTTGGATGTCGGCCGAGACCATCTCTTTGGCGAGTTGGATCACCTGGTGGATTTCGCGGCCGCTAATCCTTCCTTCCGTCAACTCAATGGCCGTCTCAATCATAGACAGGGTGAACGCCTTGATGCCATACCCAAACACCTTCAGGTTGCGCATCTCCGTCTCATACAACCGGTCTTCCACCCACTCCGGCTCGTGGTACGGGGCCAAAAGTTCCTTGAGCTTTCCCTTTACATCAACATACAGGCTTTCGGTGTGCCAGAGGGTGTCGTCAGCGTCAAAGGCGATTAAAGCAAACATCATTGACCTAACTCAGCCTGAACCGCGGCCGCGAGTAACTCCACCATCTCATCCACCTGCTCCCGCGTCACAATCAGCGGCGGGCCAAGCATGATAATGTCCCCATTCACCCCATCGGCACACCCCTGCGAGTAGTAAACCATCAACCCGTTGTCAAACGCCCTCTGCCGGATGCGGTCGTTGAGTTTGTCTTTGGCCGGGAAAGGCGTTTTGGTGGCCCGATCCTGCACAAACTCCAGCCCCCAGAACAACCCCTTGCCCCGGATGTCGCCGATGTGCGGATGTTCGCTGAAGGTGTGGTAGAGCTTTTGCCCCAGGTAGGTTCCCATCTTCGCCGAGTTGGCGATGAGATTTTCGTTGTGGATGATGTTGAGGGTAGCGAGACCCGCGGCCGCGCCCACCGTATGATGGCTAAATGTGCCGCCGTGATTAAAATCGCCCAACTTTTGCCGGATGCGCTCCACATTTTCCAGCCCTGTCGCCACAAACCCAAACGGGAAATACCCCCCGGCTAACCCCTTCGATGTCACCATGATGTCAGGCACAACCTGCCAATGGTTTAGCCCCCACCAGGCTCCGGTGCGCCCCATCCCCACCAGCACTTCATCGGCAATGAGCAACACACCATACCGGTCACAAATGCGGCGCACGGCAGGCCAATAATCATCCGGTGGCACTACCGCCCCCAGGCTGGCCCCACTGATCGGCTCGGCCAGGAAGGCGGCTACCTGTCCGGCCCCGTAGGCTTGAATGGTGGCTTCCAGTTGCCCGGCCAATTCTTCCCCGGTGAGGTTGGCCCGGTACGGGTAAGGGGGGGCAACATGGGGCATCTCCTGCATCATGGGCAAATAGGGCGTGCGCAGACCGGCGCGGCCGCTGACCGACAACGCGCCCAAGGTCATGCCATGATAACTCTGCCAGCGCGAAATAATCAGGTGGCGACCACCTTCCCCCCGCGCCATCTGGATCTGCCGCGCCAGCTTAATCGCCCCTTCCACCACTTCACTGCCACTGCTCAGGAAGTAAAAACGGGGGTCTGGCAACGGCACAACCTCGGCCAGAGCATCACAGTAATCTTCAATCGCCTGGCTGGTAAAGGTTAGTGGATGAACAAAGGCCGCTTTTTCGGCCTGCCGGGCCATCGCCGCCACAATTTCCTGGCGGCCATGCCCCACATTGATGACCAACGGGCCACCGGAACCGTCAATGTACCGTTTGCCGTCGGTGTCCCATAAATAAATACCCTCGCCATGAGAAATCATGGGGCGAGGGTGATTGAGTTTGCGATAAAAAACGTGACCTTGGGGATGAGCGTATGGCATAGTGGGAACTCGTGGGAACTTGTAGGAACTGGGAAACCTGGTGTTAAGCAAACAATAATTAATTGTTGAATTTGTGAATTGTTGAATGATTAGGGTTCGTAAAAATATAACTTCCCGGTTCAGACCTGACAGGTTTCCGAAAACCTGTCAGGTCTTGACGGAACTTAATCTTTTACAGGCCCTTAACGAGTAACGTATCCATTAACCATTCAACAGTTCAACAATTCACCCATTAATTATTTCCCCAGGTTCCTCTGGGTTCCTATACTGTTCGCGGTCAGTAGTTGCGCTTTTGTGCTGTGGCCGGTCTCCTGACCGAGCCACCAAACTGTGACCGCGCTGAGTATATCTTCAATCGGTTGTTGTCTCTGGCAATGCTTCCCGCTTCTCCCCCTTCTCCCCTTCCATGGCCCCGACGCCGAGGGGTTGCCATTTGGCCGAAAGGTCGCCACTGCGGAGACGGTGTTCCCCGCCGCCACGTGCGTGCGTGCCGGAAAATCCTTCTGGCTCAATAGACATTTGTTTGCCTTCAAGCAGTTTCAATATGCCTTCCTGGCCGGGTTCGGGACGGTGGGCGATGAGGGCTTCCTGCGCTTTGATCTCGTAGGGATCATAATCCAGGGGTTCGGTGTAGGTGGTGATGAACCCTTCAAAGTTGCGTAGAATGACTTTGCCGGGAGCCTGGGAGATGACGTAGTTGGGCATGACGGGTATTTTGCCCCCACCGCCGGGGGCATCTACCACATAAGTCGGCACAGAATAACCCGATGTGTGACCGCGCAACCCTTCGATGATTTCGATCCCTTTGGCGACAGTGGTGCGCAAATGGCCGGAACCTTCCACCAGGTCGCATTGGTACAGGTAGTAGGGACGCACCCGGATCTTGACCAGTTCGTGGACGAGTTTACGCTGGATGTGGACGGAGTCATTCACCCCAGCCAGCAAGACGGATTGGTTGCCCAGGGGGACGCCAGCACGGGTGAGACGGTCGGCCGCGGCCGCGAGTTCTGGCGTAATCTCTTTCGGGTGGTTGACATGGATGTTCAGCCAGAACGGATGGTACTTGCTGAGCATGTCACAAAACTCCGGCGTGACGCGCATGGGCAGAAACACCGGAACCCGTGAGCCAATGCGCAGAATTTCCACATGGGGAATCGCCCGCAGACGGCCCAAAATTTCATCCAACAACTTGGGGGCCAACACCATCGGGTCGCCCCCGGAGAGCAACACGTCCCGGATTTGTGGCGTCCTTTCGATGTAATCAATCTGGGCGTCAAACTCCGCCCGGCTAAACGTCTGCGTGGGGTCGCCCACGATGCGGCTTCGGGTGCAATAGCGGCAATAGCTGGCGCACTGCGTCGTAATCAGCATCAGCACCCGATCCGGGTAACGATGCACCAACCCCGGAACCGGCGAATGTTTGTCCTCGGCCAGGGAATCTTCCATCATAGATTGGAAAGGAACCAGTTCCCGGTCGGTGGGGATGACCTGTTTCCGCACCGGGCAATGGGGATCATCCGGGTCAATCAGGCTGGCAAAATAGGGGGTGATGTCCACCCGGAACAACCCCTGGCTGGACAACGCCTTGCGCTCCGAATCGGTGAGGTTGATGACCTTTTCCAGTTCAGCCACGGAATTAAGGCGATGACTCATCTGCCAGCGCCAATCCATCCATTTTTCATCGGGCACATCAGCCCAATACGGGGCGCGGGTATACACTTTGTCGGTGAGGGGACTTGCGGAAACAGTGGGATTCATACGTTCTCCTTGACCTATCCCAGTGGGATTCTGGATAGGTTAATGATTCTTCTCCAGGTATTCGGCCACATGGTGAGCATATTCTTCAAAATCACCCAGGTCGTTTTGTAGAAATTGGTAAAGTTTGCTCATGTCAACGTCTAGATACATATGTACCAGAATGTTGCGAAAACCAGCCATTCGGACCAGTTTTTCGGCTAAGGGAAGGGGGATGATTTGTTGATTGGCCAGGAACGTGAAGATTTCTTTGTATGTGGTGGGAATCTGGCTGGACGCGGCCGCGAGCAAAATCGAGCCAATATCCAAAGCGGCTTGAATCGCTACCTGGATTTGTCGTTCTGTAGCCAGTTGGATGATGGAATCAGCCAAAAACTCAGCCAATGTCAGTTCGCGCCAGACTTGTAGTGCTTGCAAGGCGTCGGCGATGCGACTCAAACGAGCGGCGATAGCGGTTATATCCATCTAATAATTTTCCTTGTCTGGCTTTTGCCAGCACAGCTTTTTCGTGCCGTTCCAGCACCGGTTGAAAATCCAGATATTCGTTGATAGTCCTAAGTGTGAATCTAATGCGTTTGTTTTCATCCCGATTGAGCAACAGAATGCCTTCATGTATAACTCGATAATTCAGCGTTGCGGGTGTTTCATCCAGTTCAACGACATTGATTTCTTCAATGTGGAGCAAAGTTTGTAGGTCGAGAATAATTTGACCTTCTATTTGTAGTTTTTGGGTGAGTGACTGCGGCCGCGACCACAGAATCCCCACATCTACATCAGAAAGCGTTGTGGCTTCGTTGCGGGCATACGAGCCAAACAGATAGGCCATGTCAATCTCACCGTGGTTGGCGAAATAGGCTTGCAACTGCTCTATAATCGTCTGGCGTTCAGGCATAATCAGTGACTCCAATCGTAGATGTACTATTCACCCTTCTGATCGTTACTCGACCACAGTTAACGGTATAGTCCCTGTGGGTCAAGTTGTTCTCTGATAATGCTTAATTCTTCAGCCGATGGGGGGATCATAGGGCGTAGACCAGGGGAAACACGGAGCGTCCACCCCAGTTCAGCCTGAACGGATTCCAGGGTTTCGCCGGGAGCCAGCTCGATTAACTGCATTTCCTTTTCTTCGTTGTCAAAGTCGAAGGTGGCTTTGTCGGTGATGACCTGGGTTGGCCCCTGGCTATGCGTTGGCAGGCCGAGTTCAGCCCGGCTTTGCCCATGCACAAAATGGCCCGGACTGGTCACGAAATCAATTTTCTCGACAAAAGCCCGTTTTTTCAGCCGCATAATCATTAAGATTTGTTTGGCGTTGATGGCGATTTCGCAGGCTCCGCCGGAACCGGGCAGGCGGGTTTTTGGCTTCGTATAATCACCAATGACCGTTGTGTTCAAATTGCCATAGCGGTCAATCTGCGCCCCGCCGAGCAGAGCGGCATCCACCAATCCCCCTTGCAGGTACAGCATGAACAAATCGGCCATGCTCACCACTGAGGTGGCCCCACTCACCAGCGTGGGATCGCCGATGGAAAGGGGCAGGCGGGCCGGTTTGGCCCCGAAGACGCCGCTCTCGTAAACCAGTTCAATCTGGGGGGAATGACTGCGGCGGGCCAGGTTACAGGCGATATTGGGCAGGCCCACGCCCACAAACAGCACCCGGCTACCCCTCAGGGCACGGGAGGCGTTGACAATCATTAATTCAGAGGGGGTAAAGCTCATAGGGTATTCCTCATTAGGTATGATGCGGCTAGAGATGAAGGACCATCCAGTCGGTGTATTCTTCAGGCCGTGGCAAATTGGGTATGCGGCCGCACATCAGGCGGGTGAAAAGCCAAGACAATATCACGCTGGGGTATACCGGCGTTCATCAGGTCGTAAGCAATGCCGTGTTCGGTTCCATCGCGCTGAATCCACACTTTGTCATTGATAATGTCAATGTGGATGAGACAACCATGAATCCTTTTTGCTTTCTGCCACCCAATTGACATGACCAGGTAGCGGTCATTTGCTGAATCGAAGATCAACTCGTTTTCAATGTCGCTGTGGGCATATTGTATGTCTACGTAATGAGACAAAACATCCTGAACAATTTGACGGTAAGCCGTTAAGTTACCCATTTGACAATTTCCTCTGTCTGCGGATCGAATACCAACAACTTAATGGGGTAATCTTCCAGCAAGACCTCACCAATTGGTTCTTCAAACAGGTCGTGATAAACCGCTTCGCGAATTGCCAGGAATAGCACTCGCGCTGGCTCTGTTCTGCCAATAATAGGAAGATAAAGGAAAAACTGCCCAATGGCATCTTTCAAGTCTTCCACTTCCGATGCGCTAAGGAAACTCTTTATTTCGACCGCAATTTTTTGTTCTTCCTTTTGCGCACCAATGAACCGTTCTGCCCCAGGTCAACGTATAAATCTTTTAGACCCCACTTTAGGATATAAGGGTCATCGGTGATCGTCCAGCCGTCTTTGATGAGGGCGTTGCGGACATGATCGTGATAGAAATCTCGTGCAGGCATAGGAAACCACAATCTGTTACTCGAAAGGGGCGTTTTTCGTTTTTACCAGAGACTGCACAGCCTGGAAAGGCTGTGCTACATCTAGAGGTCGTGTACAAATTCGCCAGAGTCGAATATGTTATGAATAGCGGCCATAGTTGACTGAATCGGCCCAGAGGTCGCCGGGGGCCAGGGTGGACAGGTGTTCTTGACCGATTTTGGCCAGGTAGGTGGCCCGGTCGGGGACGCCGTAGACCCACTCTTGCAACCAGGCGGCGGTTTTGGCCGGGTCTTGGGAGTTTTCATCCCAACTCAGGTAGAAACTGTTGTCCCGGTCGTAGTAACCCTGAACGTAGCTGGGGTGTGCGCCGTAGGGTTCACAGACGACGGCATCTACGATGAGGCCGGGGATGAGGGTGCGGTTGGGGTCGCGGCGAACGATGTCGTCATCTACGATTTCTTCAACGACAACAACAACTTTTTTGCTGGCGAAGGCCACTTCTTTTTGCATGCCTAGCAGGCCCCACAGTTGGGTGTTGCCCTGGCTATCGGCGCGTTGGGCGTGCAGGAAACAGACATCCGGGTTGAGGGGGGGGACGACGCTGATGGGGCCGTCGCCGTAGGGGCTGTCTACGAATTGGATTTTGGGGTTGGCCTGGGGCAGATCACTGCCGGTGAAGCTCCGCAGGGGGAAGAAGGGCAGATTGCTGGCCCCGGCGATGTACCGCCCAACCATGCCGAAATGGGTGTATTCTTCAACTTCCAGCGGCCGCGGCACACCCTTTTCGACCGCTCGCCGGATACAGTTGAGGTTGCCCACCCCCGGATTACCCAGATAGCTAAAGATCAATTTCTTGGCGACCCCGGCGGCGATCATCTGGTCGTAGATGAGGTCGGGGGTCATGCGGGCCAGGGTGAGGTCTTGTTTACCCTGACGGATGATTTCGTGCGCGGCCGCGAAGCAGATAAACGCCGTAAACCCTTCAATCGCTACCACGTCCCCATTCTGGACATAGCGGCTCACGGCCTCGTGCATGGTGATAACTTTGTTGGTTGGATCGCTCATGGGTAAGGGGAAAGGAGTGAGGGAAGAGGAGTAAACCTACGGTGAAGAGAAGATTTTTACCGCCAAGACGCAAAGAACGCCAAGATATTTTCCGGGCTTTTTCTTTTCTTAGCGAGTTTAGCGTCTTGGCGGTTTCTCTTTCCGTGAACTCAGTCCTCAGCACTCAGTCCTTAGTACTAATCTACAATCGTTTGGCTTTGTTCTTTCAGGTATTGCTGAATGTAGTAGAAGCTACCGGCGGCTTTGCCGGTGGAGCCACTGCCTTTCCAGCCACCAAACGATTGATACCCCGGCCAGGCGCCGGTGGTCGCGCCGCTTTCACGATTGACGTACACCACACCGGCTTCGATGTTGTCCAGGAACCATTGGATTTCCTCTTCATCTTCGCCGAAGAAACCGGCGGTCAGGCCGTATTCCACATCGTTAGCCTTCTGCATGGCGTCGTTCAGGTCGTCGAAACCGGCAACGGTAACGATGGGCAGGAACATCTCTTGTTTCCACAGGCGGTGATCATCGGGCAGGTTGTCGGCGATGGTGGGGGCGACATAGTAGCCGTTGCCATCCAAAGTTTTGCCGCCGAAAACGATGTTCCCGTGCGCACGCAAATCGGCCACGAAATCTTGATAATCTTTGTAAGCCCATTCGTTGACCACCGGCCCCATCCAGTTTTCCTTTTTGGTGGGGTCGCCAACGTTGATTTTCTCGGTCAGGGCCAGAAGTTTTTCCATGAAGGTGTCTTTGACGGCGTTGTGAACGTAGACACGGGAACAGGCGGAACATTTTTGCCCTTGCAGACCGAAGGCGGAGCGCATGACACCCATGGCCGCTTTGTCCAGGTCGGCATTTTGGCTGATGATGACGGGGTTTTTGCCACCCATTTCGGCGATGACGGGGCGGGGGTATTGGCCGTTGGCGAACTGGCGCAGGATGCCCATGCCCACATCGTAACTGCCGGTGAAGGTGACACCGGCAATGGCCGGGTTGTCAATGATGGTCTGGCCGACTTCGCGGCCGCCACCCGTCACAAAATTAAACACGCCCGCCGGTACACCCGCATCGCGGAAACATTCGGTGAGATGCCAGGCGGTCAGGGGGGTGTCGCTGGCCGGTTTGAGGACGACGGCATTACCAGCGGTGAGGGCGGCCCCGGACGGGCCACCGGCTAACGCGCCGGGGAAGTTGAAGGGGGAGATGACGGCCCAGACGCCATAGGGTTTGAGGACACTGCGGTTGTGATGGCGATTGCTTTCGGAGAGGAGCGTGTGGCTGAAGCCGTTGTTTTTCTCCATGGCATCACAGCAGTAGCGGATGAGGTCGGCGGTTTCTTCCACGTCACCCAGGGCTTCGAGGCGGTTTTTGCCCACTTCCAGGCTCATGGCCGCGCCCATGTAGAAGAGCCGTTCGCTGATGAGGTCGGCGGCTTTACGCATGATGGCGACTCGCTCTTGCCAGGGGGTGTCACGCCAGAGGGGCCAGGCGGCTTTCGCGGCCGCGACCGCATCATTGGCATCCTTGGCCGTGCCTTTCTGGAAATAACCCAACACCAGATCGGTATCTACCGGGCTGGTCTTGGGGAAAGCCTTCTCACCCAGGCGTTCCTCACCACCAATAAGCATGGGGTAGGTTTTACCGGCATTGGCTTTCACCTCGGCCACTGCTTCCTCAAAATATTCATGCAGAAGCGGATCGGGGCTGGCGAGGGTGGAATAGGTAACTTTAATGAACTTGCGTGGTTTATCAGACATACGAACCTCCATTGGGATGATGGGATGTTATCCCGCTCTTGCCTGATGCTGGTTTCAGCCAGATGGGTTGACTCTGAGTTATCGCTCGTGGTTAATGGGAAAAACCAGGGGACGCGAAGGCAAGAGGCGGGTTAGTTGGAAAATTGCCGAAACCGCAGGTAATTATACCTGGATTGGGGAGGAGATTAAAACGGGGAGGGGGAAGGCTGAGGGATGAATGATGAAGGGTGAAAAGGGGGATGCGGCCGCATAAACTCAAATACCACAACACTGAGTTAGTCGTTGAGGAAAAAGTCATTGACTGACGGGTCATTAAATACGAAGGAAATAAACTCTATGTCATTGTCAGTAGCACTTTCAATATAGTCGGCAATAGCTTTGGATTGTCTCACAACGGCTTCTGATAGGGACATTTTCGTCCAATCGAATGCTTCTTCAAGAGCAAAATCAGCTCCCGGAATTTCAGCTATCCACTCGTTCGATTTATTCACGTATCGCCACCCAGAAACGCCAATGACAAGCTCTCCAAGATTTGAGAATTCCTCGACAAAACCTGAAGCATAGTCGAGAGGGAACAAGGCTTCGTTAGTCTTCATAACGACAACTTGCCGATATTTTCTAATCAGTTGAGCAATACCATCCCGATTTTTCATCATCCAGGGTCTGTAGCTTATCGAATGAGAAATCCGTGCTGTAGTGGATCATTGGGGTTGATGAGGATGTGATTGCGGCCGCAAATATACGCCATCCCTTCTACTTGCGGTATCACAGCGGGGTACGAAGCAAAGGTGGTTGTGGCATGAACGGAACCGGTGAAAGTCGTGCCCAGGATGCTCTCCACGACAAACGGCTCATTCAGACCGATCTCCCCTCTGGCAAAATGCAGAGCCGCCCGCGCACTCACGCCCGTACCGGTGGGACTGCGATCCAGTTCGCCATTGGCGAAGATGCAGACGTTGCGGCTGTGATGGGCGGGGTTCGCGGCCGCGCCGACAAAAATCGTGCCGTATAGGAACGCCAGATCGGGGTCAGAGGGGTGGGTGAGGGGCAACGAGGCCATGACCGCCCGTTTGATCCGCATCCCCAGGTCAATCAATTTTCGCGCCGAGGCTACATCCAATCCCACACCCACCTCTTCCGCCCGGACAAAGGCGTAGTACGCCCCACCAAAAGCCACATCGTAGCGCACCTGGCCCACCCCCGGCACATCCACCACCTGATCCAGGGTAAACACATACGAAGGGACATTGTGGAAAAAGACGTTGGTCACGCGGCCGCGATCCCTGGTGGCATAAGCCGTTACCCGTCCTGCCGGGGTGTCCATCTTGATCACTGCCGGTTCCCCCGAAACGGTAATCATTCCCGTATCCAGCGCCACCACCGCCAACCCGATCACCCCATGCCCACACATGGTACTGAACCCTTCGTTGTGCAGGAACAAAACCCCCAACGTGCCATCGGGCGTGACCGGCTCCGTGACGATACAGCCGTACATATCGGCGTGGCCGCGTGGCTCCCACATCAGGGCGCGGCGCAGATGATCCAGGTACTCGCGGGCGTAACGCCGTTTGGCCAGGATGGTGTCGCCGGGCAGGTCAGGGAACCCATCTACCAGCACGCGCAATGGTTCGCCGCCGGTGTGGGCGTCAATGGTTGTCAATTGGAGCCAGTGTGCAGGTGGTTGCCACATATCAAATCCCCCCTATGGTTCAAAAGTCGGCAAGCTGTATTTAACATTTTGTCGGGCGATTTACCCAATCGTCCGATCAATTTGTAAAGCTGAACTGAACCAGGCCAAATTTTTCCAACCGGTGGCAAATGCGGCCGCGTCACTCTCGTTCATTCCCAGATTGATGGGCGACAACACGTGCCACACCTCTTTATGGTGCACCGTTTGTCCTGGCTCTAATAGAGTACGTGGCCCCAATGTTTCTAACTCAATAAAACCAGGGCGGCAATAACATTGGCTGGAACTACCCATATCAAAATAAATGGTTTCAGGCTGGTACACCGCTTCTTTAATGAATAACATATCCTGCCATTGGTAGGCCATCCAGCCAGACGGGTTGGGCCAGCCTATTTTTAGATGCCATTCGCTGGCTGGTTCCACCCCTCTGGCTTCGGTACGGGCTGGCTCGGCCTGGACAAAAACATACTGATTGCCCCAATGAATGAAGGGGTTGTTGATATCGGTGTAAGGCCAGAGAACCAGGGCACGGTTGGGTTGCAGGCCAGCGACATCGGTGGGGGTGTTTTTTTGGGGCAGGATGGCAAACCCCCCAGATTTGAGTTGGGTAATGGCCCAGGGGGCGCAGAGCCGCGGCCGCGAACCTCCATTGGTCAACGTATGCTCTACCACGACCATAGCCCGCTCGTTGGGCATGGTAATCGTGAGCGATTTTTGCATCCCTGTCCCCACTTCCGCCGGTTGCACGACCCGCATTCCCCTGGCGATGGGCGTGATTTCTACCGGCGCATTATCGGGTAAATAGGTAATTTCCCGTACTTCTGGGGCATACCACAGACGATGCCCCCCCCACAAATGGAGCGGTTGCCCTCCCGGCCCGGCCAACACAAAATCCGGTAATTCTGCCAGCAAATTCTCCCGCCCCGGTAGGCGCAAAGATAAAATCCGTGGCCCCACCTTCTGCGTGACCAACAACTCCAGGGTGCCGTTACTCAGCCCCACACACTCCAAGCCTAAAAAATGATCTTCGGTATATAACATAGTCATTGTTTCGTCATTATATCCTTTCTTAAACGGGTGCATACACCTCCCGTCCGGCTTTAGGGTAATCGCATACTTTATTTTCCCCACCCCTGACCCCTCCCCCAGGGGCGAGGAACTTTTTAGAGGGCGTTTTTTGCGGGCATTCGCCCGCAAAAAACGCCCTCAATCCGCACGACGGTCAATTGGGCGTAGCACAGCCTTTCCAGGCTGTGCGTTCTCTATGGAGACGGAGCCAGGCTTCGGCAGGCATTGGGCGTAGCACAGCCTTTCCAGGCTGTACGTTCTCTATGGAGACGGATCTGGGCTTCGGCAGGCATTGGGCGTAGCACAGCCTTTCCAGGCTGTGCGTTCTCTATGGAGACGGAGCCGGGCTTCGGCAGGCATTGGGCGTAGCACAGCCTTTCCAGGCTGTGCGTTCTCTATGGAGACGGATCTGGGCTTCGGCAGGCATTGGGCGTAGCACAGCCTTTCCAGGCTGTGCGTTCTCTATGGAGACGGAGCCGGGCTTCGGCAGGCTCAGCTTTCGAGGGTGAACAGCCTGAAAGGCTGTTCTACGGGTTGGGCCATTTTTCGAGCGGGATCCTGGATGGTTGAAATCATTGCAAAATATTGACAAAATATCTAAAATGTGTACAATACATGAAATAAGCCCACATGCTACCCTTCAATCAGCGCTTGTCGTAAAGGAAATGTGACCTGTTGTTCTATTCACACAGGCCATATTCTGGAAAATATCGACAAAATATAAACAAATGCGCTATCATTGTGTGATAAACTGTAGCGACTAAGCCGTTGCCTGAGTTTGTCGAAGGCAACACGAGGCTTCGACAAGTTCAGCCCTCGGGAGCTTTAGGGTTCGCTCGCAAATAAGTTTTGAGTTTGCTGGGCCGGTCTTCTGATCACAGCACCTGACTTCATTTTAAGCGAACCCTTAGTCGTTACGATAAGCCTGGCAATGGGATGCGAGCCACAAGGATTGACACATGAGCGCAAACAACGACCCCACCTTTAATCTGAAAGTTGTTATTCGAGAAACTGGCCTGAAACCTGATACGTTACGTGCCTGGGAGCGGCGTTATGGTTTGCCGGATCCTCAACGCACGGAAGGGGGTCATCGCCTGTATACACGGCGGGACATAGATATGCTGAAATGGCTGATGGCCCGTCAAAATGAAGGTGTCAGTATCAGCCGGGCCGTTAGTTTGTGGCAAGGTTTGGTTGCCGAAGGGAAGGATCCTTTACAAGAACATATTACTTATGACACAACCGTTGAAGAAGAGCGGTATGCTCCGGTAGCCTTTATTGGCAGTACTATGACGCAACTGCGCGAGCAATGGGTTAATGCCTGTTTGGCCTATGATGAAAAACAGGCCCGGGAGATTCTTAATCAGGCTTTTGCCCTTTATTCCCCAGAAAGTGTCTGTTTTGCTATTCTTCAACATGGGTTGGCCGAGATTGGCGACGGGTGGTTTCGGGGAAATATAACAGTTCAGCAAGAGCATTTTGCCTCGGCCCTGGCGATCCAACGGTTGCAAGCGCTTTTACTGGCATCCCCTCCGCCAACTCGTCCTGAGCGCATTCTGGTGGGTTGTTCCCCAGAGGATGATCACACCTTCAGCCCATTGCTCATTTGCCTGATGTTGCGTCGTTATGGGTGGGATGCCTTGTATCTGGGAGCCAATGTTCCTGTTGTTCAAATGGAGCGCACGATTGAAACAACGCACCCGGATCTGGTGGTGATGTCGGCGCAGTTACTGAACGCGGCCGCGAACTTGTTGGAAATGGCCCAACTGTTACAACAACGACGGATTCCTCTGGCTTATGGCGGCCGCGTCTTCAACTATATTCCCGCAATTCGCCAGCGTATCCCCGGTCATTTTCTCGGTGAAGAGATGGAAGAAATTCCCCATGTTGTGAGCCGTTTGCTCAATAACCGGCCCCCAATGCCCGTCGTTACCCCCGTTAGCCTGGAGTATGAACAGGCTCTTTCACAATTTACCCGTTACCAACCCGTAACTGAAGCCCGCCTCTGGCAAGCCGCCAGTGAGATCGGAATGCCGCATACGGAACTGACACGAGCCAACCAGAACATGGCTCAGAATATCAAGTCTGCCCTTAAATTAGGCGATTTAAACTTTATCAGTAGCGACCTGGCATGGCTTTCCGAACTTTTGTTTAACTATCATTTGCCGCATCACTGGTTGCACCATTACCTTGAAGTCTACAGTCAGGCTATTTATCAGGAGATAAATGGTAATGGGGGCCCGATTATGAAGTGGCTGGGCAAGTTTTTAGCGCAGGAAAGTATGACCAGGAATACCTATACACCTCATGAGAATGATTTGGGGTAGGGGCTGGCCTTGTGCCTGCCCCGCAGGTGAGAGCCATTACAAGGGTTGCCTTATCGCCTGTCGCCCCCTCACTTTGTTGCCGCGTCGGGTATAAAAATAACCCAATCCTGTTTGCTCCACGAGAGCCATAAAAATGAAACAGATTATTGTTATTGGTGCGGGTGTGGGGGGACTCACCGCGGCCGCAACCCTGGCGCGTGCTGGTTGGCCGGTTACGGTACTAGAAGCCCATGTGTATGCCGGTGGCTGTGCCGCCACCTTCTACCACCAAAAATACCGCTTTGAAGCTGGGGCCACCCTGGCGGGCGGCTTTGATGCAGGTGGGATTATGGCGCAGGTGGGTCAGGCCACGGGCATCAGGCAGTGGCCCGTGCGCCCGGCCGATCCGGCCCTGGTTGTGCATTTACCCGATGGTACAGCCATAACACGTTGGGGAGATGAGCGTCGGCACGATGAACACCGACAGGCATTTGGCCCATCCGGTGATGCTTTTTTTGCCTGGCAGGAGCGTACTGCCGATGCGTTGTGGGCTTTGGCCCAACGTACCCCAGCCTGGCCGCCGCAATCTTTGCCCGAATTATTCTCTTTGGCCCAGACTGGTGCTCATTGGCTCAGAGCCGACTGGCACCGTCTGCGGCCTTCGCTGTGGGCAGATAGCTGTCGCCCGGTGGCCGCTCATCTGAAAAATGCCCCGGCCAGGTTACGCCTGTTTGTGGATGGACAGTTACAGATTGCCGCCCAAACAACCAGTGCTTATGCCAATGCGTTGTATGGCGCGGCCGCGCTCGATTTGCCGCGCCGGGGAGTGGTGCATCTGGAAGGGGGGATGGGTGGTATTGCCGAGACGTTGGTTCGAGCCGTGCAGGAAAATGGGGGACAGGTGTTGTATCGGCAAGAGGTGACACGCATTGTGCAAGAGAATGGCCGTCCGGTGGCCGTAGAGACAAAACGGGGGGACCGTTTTCCGGCCGATATTGTTATTGCTAATTTAACCCCCTGGGATGTGGCTTCTTTGTTGGGCGCTCAGGCTCCGTCCCCTTTGCAGAAGTTACCCGCGCGGCCGCAACCTGGATGGGGCGCATTTGTGGTTTATGTGGGTTTGGAGGGGCAGATCATCCCGCCCGATTGGCCTTTGCATCATCAACTTATTGTGCGGGAGCCACTCGGTGAAGGGAATAGTCTCTTTTTGTCGCTGAGTCCAGCCTGGGATCGCGGCCGCGCCCCTGACGGTCAGCGTGCCCTCACTATCAGTACCCATACAGACCTGGCCCCCTGGTGGGACCTGTTTCACAATAACAAGGAGGCATATGCGGCCCGCCAGCAAAGTTATCTCAGCCGCATTTTAGCGGCCACCGAGAAATTGTTGCCGGGCTTACGCGACGCGGCCGCACTTGTTATGCCCGGTACACCTATTACATTCCAGCGCTTTACTCGGCGTGCTTTTGGTTGGGTAGGAGGCTTCCCGCAAACCCGCCTGTTGCCACGCTGGGGGCCACGCCTGGGACCGGGGTTGTGGCTTGTGGGTGATAGTATTTTCCCCGGTCAATCTACGGCGGCTGTGGCCCTGGGAGGACTTCGTGTAGCCAGTTTGGTGAATAACAATCTCCTGGTGAATGGCCGAGGGGGTTATAAGCCACACAGGCCCATGATCGTCAATGTGTAGGGGGTAATGATGACAACGGCAATCTGGTGGATACGGCGCGATTTGCGACTGAGTGATAATCAGGCCCTCGCGGCCGCATGTAAACATAAGCAGGTGATACCCGTTTTTATCCTGGATACGGCTCTTTGGGCATCGGCGTGGGTGGGGGAGAAGCGGGAGGCTTTTTTATTAGCGGGTTTGCGCCAATTGGATGAGGCGTTGCAGGCACGAGGGAGTGTTCTGATAGTGCGCCTGGGAGAACCGGCTAAGGAATTGGCAAAGCTGGTGCAGGAGTATGGCGCGGCCGCGATTTATGCGGAAGCTGATTATTCCCCTTATGCCCGTCGCCGGGATGCGGCCATCGCCCGGGAGTTACCACTCACACTTTTACCCGGGGTTTCGCTTTTTGTGCCCGGGGCCGTGCTCAAAGCGGATGGTACACCCTATGTGGTCTATACCCCTTTTAGCCAGACGTGCAAACGATTGCTTCATGCGACTACCCATGATTTGCTACCGGCTCCGACACAGTTGCCCGCACTACAGGATATGTCTTCTCTGGGCATACCGGACACGCCCGCCCTGGAGCGGTCTGTGCCCTTTGTTGCCAGTGAAGCAGAAGGCCAACACCGTCTCCAACTGTTTGCCGGTCAATGGACGGATCCTATTGCTCGTTATCGGGTAGCGCGGGATCGGTTAGATGCGGAGGGAACGTCTACCTTGTCGCCATATTTGCGCCTGGGTATGGTTTCTATACGGCAGGCAGTAGTAGCGGCATTAGCTTGTTACACCGCCGCATCTCAGGCAGAGGACCAGGAAGCCCAACAGGGAGCCGAGATCTGGCTGAATGAGTTGTTGTGGCGTGAGTTTTACATTCACATTCTTTATCATTTTCCTTATGTTCGCGGCCGCAGTTTTCGTCCCGACTATGACCATATTGTCTGGCAAACGGATGAAACCCTCTTCCAAGCGTGGTGTGAGGGGCATACGGGTTTCCCTGTGATAGATGCGGCCATGCGCCAGCTTGAATACACCGGTTGGATGCACAATCGCGGCCGCATGATTGTCGCTTCATTCCTGGTGAAAGATTTGCTCATTGATTGGCGCTGGGGAGAAAAATGGTTTATGCAACAGTTGATTGATGGGGATCCGGCGGCTAACAATGGTGGCTGGCAGTGGACAGCCGGTACAGGTACAGATGCCAGTCCCTACTTCCGTATCTTTAATCCGGTAACGCAAGGCCGGAAATTCGATCCTGAAGGACAATATATTCGTCGGTGGCTACCGGAACTAAGAAATGTGCCGACTCAGCGCATCCACACACCCTGGCAGATGACGCTGGCGGAACAACGAGCTTATGGCTGTGTGCTGGGGCAAAATTATCCCCGGCCTTTGATAGATCGTCAGCAAACGCGGCCGCGGACATTAGCGGCCTATGCACAGGGAAAGCGGACGTGAGAATTGATAACTCTGCTGTTCTGGGGTGGCGCGGTCAGGAGACTGGCTCGAGCAACCCCGTAAGCCTCCTCTCTTTGGTTCTTTGGGAATTTAGGGGGTTGACACCAGATGTAGGGGCTGGCCTTGTGCCTGCCCCGTGTGGGGCAACCACAAGAGTTGCCCGTACCCCACAAAACCCCAAAGAACCATTTCTTTTATGAAAACAGAACCTGGTTTGATTATCCTGTTTGGCTCTGGAGAGGCATCTCCTAGCGGCCGCGAGGTGTGGGAATGGTTATTTGCCCAGATGGGTACGCGGCCGCAGGTCGCCATTGTGGAGACACCCGCTGGCTTCCAACCTAATTCGGCTCAGGTTGCCCGGCGAATCGGAGACTTTCTCGACCATCACCTGCAAAACTATGAGCCGCACATTGATATTGTGCCTGCTCGCCAACTAAATACACCCTTCAGCCCCGATAACCCAGACATCCTGACCCCCATGCTGACCGCCAATGTGTTTTTTCTTGGCCCCGGTAGCCCCAGTTATGCCGCACGCCAATTAGAAGGCTCACTGGCCTGGGACATCCTGGCCGTGCGCCACCAGATGGGAGCGCATGTGGTATTAGCCAGTTCGGCTGTGGTGGCTGTAGGATCCTTTGCTTTGCCGGTGTATGAAATATACAAAGTAGGCGAAGCGTTACATTGGCACACCGGGCTGGATTTTCTCATTCCTTACGGCCTGCAACCGACATTTATTCCCCATTGGAATAATAACGAAGGGGGTGAGGAGTTAGATACGCGTTATTGTTTTATGGGGCAGGCGCGTTTTGATCAGCTACGGGAGATGTTGCCGGGTACGGCGACGATTGTCGGAATTGATGAGCATACGGCTCTGATGATGGGGTTGGTGGAGGGGCAATGCTGGGTTCGCGGCCGCGGTCAGATTACCATTTTACGTGGGTCTAACAGCGAAATTTACCCCGCCGGTTCTACTTTTCCCCTGGAAAAACTGGGCCTCTGCCACATCCCGGCGGAATATCTGGATATCCGGCCAGAGGCGTGGCAGATGATTCAAGAAGCCGAGCAGGAAGAAGTGGCCGAGGCGGCAGTGCCCCCGATGGTGCAAAAACTGGTAGAAGAACGGGTGAGAGCACGCGGCCGCAAAGAATGGGCCATCGCTGACCAACTCCGTACCCAAATCGAGGCCTTGGGATGGGCCGTCAAAGACACACCCCATGGCCCGGAACTAGAACGACTTACCTCACTCAGTTGGTGACAACATAAAAGGTAGATAATTCGGCTCATACACCACAGTGGGAGGCAACATAAAATCTACCGTGGTCACTGTATCGGTCACGATAATTACATTCGTCACCGTTACTGGCGTAAACCCTGTTACCGAGGCCGTCATGGTATAAACACCAATGGGCAAAGTAGCGGTATATTGCCCCGCACCATTGGCCATACTGTGAAAAATAGAGCCATTACCAACCATCTGCACATTGGCCGAAGGCAACGGTGTAGCATTTTCATCGGTTACTGTCCCCATTACCGTGCCACTGGCCCCAGCCAGACACCCATTCATGTGGGCAAACGCTCCCACCGCCGCCCGCACCAACTCCGTAAAATAAACAACATCCACATGGGCCAGATTATCTTGTGTTGTATGGTAATACGGGTTGAAATCGCCTGTGCCTGATCCCGCCGCATTGCGATAATCCTCTATAGCCAAAATCGCCGGATACCCATATGACCAGAATGAGGCATGATCGCTGGCTCCTGTTCCGTTAGGGATAATTTGGGGAATCAGGTTCAGGTTATAAACATCTACCACATCGGTAAAAAGTTGGGCCAGGGCCACAGAACCAGCAACACTTTGGCTGGCATGGATGTCAATATCCGGGCTACTGTTGAGCGTATTCCAGGCGATCATATCCAGGTTCAAAACCCCCAGAATGGTTTCCCCATTGGAAAAAGCGCGACTGGCATATGCGGCACTGCCCAAAAGCCCCTGCTCCTCGCCGGTGAAAAAGACAAAACGGAGCGTACAATCCCATTGGTATTGGCTAAGAATGTCGGCGGCTATCATGACGGCGGTTGAACCACTGGCATTATCATCCGCACCCGGAGCCGTTGTCCCTGAAGGCATATCATCCAGATGGGCACCGATAATGTAAATATCATCGGGGTTGGCGGCTCCGGTCATCTGGCCAATAACGTTGGGGGGGCGGACGGCATTCCAGGTATGATATTCCACGGCCATACCCAACCCTGCCATATGTTCGCCTACGTATTGCGTGGCCTTTTGAATGGGTTCGCCGCTGTAGGTATGGCGTGTGGTCAGGGTATAAGATTGCCCCCCGATGGTGACGGGCCACTGCCCACTCAAACCACCATCATATTGCATCACCGTACTGCTGATGACCTGGTTGATCATCCCTTGAATCACGGGATCGGGGTCCAATACGGTGGGGTAATGAAAATTGTCCGGCAGTGGGTGAGGATTGATGGGTAAGGGGGCAGATGGCTGGGGAGCCAGGGGAAAATCGGCCAAAGGATCATGGGGAAGAGAAGCGGTAACAGGTTGAAGAACAAAAATAAGCACGGCCAACAGGCTCAGTGCCAGAACCAGAGGAAATGAACGGCGGGTCATGATGAACTCCTCTTATGGTATCTTCTCAATAAAGTGTGGTGACGCTGGTTGAGCCTGTCGCAACCACTCCCCTGCGACAGGCTCAGGTTACGTTTCCCCGAAATATTGAGAAGTTACCTCTTATGCTTGAAAAGGGCGTTTTTGCTTCGTCACCCCTCTCCCTGGCTTCTGTCCGCCCCTATTAACCAGAAGCCAGGACGTAAACCATGTGGGCGTAATGCTGACGCACGCTCAACGGCAGGAATGGCTCCAGCCGGGCGTAATAGTTGAGTCCCCACATGGCTAAACTTTCTACAACCCCGGTCGAAGCCTGCTCCCTTTGCGCCGCTGAACGAGTGGTTCCCGAGGGGAAAGGGGGCAGATCGGCCAGCCCGACCTGGGCCGAGGGGGTAGCCTGCACCAGCGTTTTTAGCTCGTCCAGGCTGAGGGTGCGTAAGCCGCTGAGGGTGCTGTGGGCGGGGTTGCCCGCGTTGGGGGTGAACAGGGCAATGGCCGGGGCTAAGGCCCGCAACCGTTGCCAGTAGACCGGCCGGTCGGCCACGGGCAGAGATTGGAGCACTTCGCAACAGATGGCTAAATCGAAGGAGCCGTCTATTTCGCCTAACCGGGCCGGGTCAGCTACCTGGATAAAGTGGGGGGAGACGTTGCGGAGCAGGTTTTGCCGTTGCGCGGCCGCGAGCGACTCCTTCCCCTTCGCTACAAACTCAGCCCGGTACTCGGCCACCACCACCTCCGCCTGCAACTCTTCGGCCAGGAGCAAAAAATCCAGACTACTGCCATACTTCTCCGGCAAACCAGCGACCAAAATTCGCCGGGGGGGAGCCATCCGGCGGAGAAAACGGCGCAAAATGAGCCGCTTGGCATAATATTCATACGCCGTGCCGACGCCTTCGCCTTCAGCCAGGGCCAGGGGATAGAGGGATTTGATGGAGCGGGATGGGAGCATAGTTGGGTTGGGGAACTCTGGGAACTCGAAAATTGTCAATGGTTAATAGCCAATTGTCAATGGCGAATGAGCCGAAGTTCACTGGTTACTGTTCACTGGTTACTGTTCACTGCTCACTGGTTACTGGTCACTGCTCACTGCTCCCAGCCACCCCTTCTCCCGATACCAGGCTACTGTCCGCTGTACCCCTTCGGCCAGGTCAAACTGGGGGGTGTAGCCGAGTTCGGTGTGGGCTTTTTGCCAGGAGAAGCGGCGGTCTTCGCTGAAGAAGGCGACGCCGGTGCGGGTGAGGGGTGGTTTTAGGCCGGTGAGCTGGCCGATGAGTTCTAACGCGGCCGCGCCGCCCCACACCACCGGTTTCGGCAACTGTAACCAGGGGGGCCGCACCCCTACCGCCTCCGCAATAGCCGTGCCCAACTCCCGGAACGTCACCGGGCGCGGGCCAGCAATGTGATAAATGGCTCCCGGTTGGCCCTGTTTGAGGCAGAGGAGAAGCCCGGTGACAGCATCATCAATAAAGGTGGGGTGGCAGGTATTGCGGCCGCGACCCACATAAAAAAACAGCCCCTTTTGCACTGACCGGAACAACCCTAACACATGGGCATCACCGGGGCCGTAAATGAATTCCGGGCGGCCAATGACAACGGGGAGACCCGCGGCCGCAAACCGGTGAACAATCTGTTCCGCGGCCGCTTTGCTTCGTTCATACGGGTTGCTGGGAGCCAACGGGGTGGACTCGTCGGCGGGTGGCCCGGCAATGGGGCCAAGTACACCGGGGCTACTGATGTAGAGGAGGCGACGGAGAGAGGGTGTCGCGGCCGCTTCTGTCAGCACATTTTCCGTGCCCTGGGCGTGTAGCTGGTGGTAAGCCGCTTCCGGCACACCGGCCTGGCCTAACATCCCGGCCGAGTGAATGAGCCAATCGGCCCCGGCAAAGGCCCCGCGCAAACTGGCCGGGTCGGTGACATCCCCTTCGTGCCAGGTGATGGGTAAGGGGGAGAGCGTGTGGCGGGGGGATTGCGGCCGCGCTAGAGCCACCACCTGCGCCCCTTCCGCCACCAACGCCCGCACTAATGCTCCCCCTACAAACCCGGTCGCCCCGGTCACAACCACCTTCATCCCTCACCCCTTAAGAGTTTTTGTACACGGATTTTCACGGATGGCACGGATCAAAAAACAAGAATCTGCGCTAATCCCCAAATCTGCGGATTACTCCTGCTCATAGCGCATGACGGGACGGTAGACACAGCGGCAACGCCGCCCCAAGGCACAATTGGGCAAGGGGAGATGGGGGGCCTCATCGGGGTGATAAACTGTGCCAGTGGGAAGAGATTGCGCGGCCGCGCAACACCCCGCATCCACCTGCACCCGTACTCCCACAATCGAACCCCCCGCCTTCATCCCCAACCGATACGCCGCCAACGTCCGCTCGGCATAATCAGCCGGTTTCTCCATCTCTTTATGAAAATCGTCCAACCACCCAAATGCCATAATTGAGCCACCTGTCAAGAACCCCTCACCCTAACCCTCTCCCCAGGGAGAGGGGATAGACTCCCTTCTCCCGGTGTGGGAGAAGGGCCGGGGATGAGGGTATTTATTTTCGCACTTCAATCGAATCCGGCGTAATCACCTTCATGCCCACCTTCGCCAACGTCGGCACATCCAACAGCATGTTGGTATAAGACGCATTTGCCAGCGGACAATGGCACTCCTTCGCCGCAATACTCCGCCGCACTTCCTTGATCTTCTCCCCAAACCAGATCGCCCCAAAATCGTAGTTGTGGTCGCGCAAATTGCCTAACTTATCCGCCCGCACACAACAGGGCCAGACCGTACCATCGGCATAAATCTGGGCACTGGCCCATCCGGCATAACAGGGAATCACCTGATCCTCTTCGTCCAGAATGCGCTTTACCAACTTGTAATACTCCACCCGGAACGCCTCGGTAATCTTGGACACCCCTTTGTAGGAGCGTTTTTCGACATGGGCGATGAGCCGATCAATCGCCTGGCGATAACTCTCTTTATCCGGTGTGATGGGCAGTCCCACCGTGTCCAACTCCACCCGTGGCTCGGCAATCTCCGTGATAAACTGATCCGCGCCGGATTGATCCGCGTAGGCCATCACCTCTTCCAGATGCCCCACGCTGAACACAGACACAACGGTGTGAATGCCGAGCGTCAGGTTGGGCAGGCTGTCGCGCAAATCGAGCAGGGCATGGAGCGTCCGCTCGAACTTCTCGAAATTGCCCGCCACGCCGCGGATGAAATCATGTTTTTCGCCCACCCCATCTAACGAGAGGTTGATGATAAGCCTGCTTTTGGGGCACGATTCGGCAATCTGTTTCACTTTTTCGGGGATGGTGTTGAGGATGCTGTTGGTGGGGATGTTGATGATGCCGGGCTGGCAATATTCGTAGGCCATCTGGCAAATCTCGACGATCCCCTTAAACATAAACGGTTCACCGCCGCTGACGGTGAACCAGTATGGGGCTTTACCCAACGAACGGAGTACCTTCTCCCACTCGTCCATATTCAGCTCATTCTCCCGCTTCATCCAGATGTTGCAGGTGAGACAGCGCGAATTACAGCGCGGCGAGGGTGAGAGGGTCAGGTTGATGGGGAGCATCTTCGGCCAACCGAAGCGGCGATAGCTCTTGTACAACGGAACACGGGCCAAAACGCCCAACATTGAATTCATAGATGTTGACTAAAAGAGGGGACACAGAGAGCACAGAGGAGACACAGAGATACACAGAGGTAAAAATCTGTTTTTGCTCTGTGTATCTCTGGCTTTTTATCTCTGTGGCCTCTGTGTCCCCCCATTTTTACGAACTTAACTCTTTGGTGGTGGTGGCGATTTCCCAGACACTGTGATCCCGTTTGGCTTTGTAGTCGCGCCAGCCCAGGTAACGGCCATACATTTCCAGGGCCACAACCAGCCATGTCCAGACGAACTGTTTGGGTCGCCAATCGAGATGGGCCAACAGCAGGCGCAGAATTTTGAGGCCGCTCATCGTGCTGACGGCATAACCGAGCGATTCCTTAATGATGAGATGCCCGGCGTAGATGCGCCGCCGCTGGCGCAGAAAATCGTCCACCGTTTCTGCCCCTTTGTTGTAGATGATGGCATCGGGCACGTAACGCACCTTGTACCCCTGACCACGAATGATTGGCTCGACACTGGCTTCGTCTACGGCGGTATCGTAGGGGATACGCTCAAAAATTTTGCGGAAGGCGGTCATTTCCCCGGCTTTGAACCCGTTCAGGTTAATCTGGTGATGCAATTCCCACAGCAGATGAACGCCAAAACCCATAAACGTCTGGGGATCATTCACCGGAACGGGGCGGCAACTGGTCATGCCGATATTGACATCGGCCAGGGGAGCCACCAGTTTTTCGATGGCGTCCAGTTCGGGTAGTACGTCCGCACTGCACAGGATGAGGATGGGCTGGGTGGCGTGGCGCATGAACAGGTTGATGGCTGAGGCTTTGCCCTCGCGCTTTTCTTGAATGAGCAGAGAGATACGTGGCTCGCGGCGGGCATATTCGCGCACAATCGCCTCGGTGTTGTCGGTGCAACCGCTGATAACGACGATGATTTCGTGCAAAACGACGGTCGAAAGTTGTTGTTCGAGGACGCGCTCCAGCAAACGGCCAATGTTAGCTTCTTCGTTATGGGCGGTAATGCCCATGGCGCAATGCAAGGGGGGGGCAGATGGAGTCACTTCGGGCATGATTATTCACCTTTCAGGCTCCGAAGTATAGTCTACCAACCGCCCCAATGCTACCGTAGCGATGCGGGTGGGCGGTGTTCTAATAATTTAGCGACAGAAAACTGGTGTGGTTCTTTGGGTGGTTGGATGGAGAGAGGGAAATGGGGGTTGCGGCGTTCACTACCTATTACACAAATAGTGGGAAGGGGCGTTAGGCATCGCGTTTTGTTCCGCTTGTAATGTGGTTGCGATGGGGCTATATTTGGATCATGCGCTTTGTTTGGGACCAGCAAAAGAATCAAGCCAACATTAAAAAGCATCGGTAGTGAGCGAACACAATATGAGCAAGCCTACCAAGACGAATTTGGAACTCCTTGATGCGATGACCGATGAAATGATTGATACGACAGATGTGCCGCCATTGACGGAGAAGTTTTTCAAAACAGCCAAATGGCGGAAACCTCAATCCACCGTAAAAGTTACGGTAGAGGTGGAACCGGAAGTCATCGAGTGGTTTAAAGCACAAGGTGAAAATTATGAGCGTTATTTGGCGGCCGCACTACGCATTTATGCCCAGGCGCATGTTGTGCCCGAAAACACATAAGCCAGTAACGTTAAACGTACCCCCCGTCTGGCTTCTAACCATTCTCCCCCTCATTCCTCACCCCTTTTACCTCAGCCCTCAGTTTTGCGGCCTTTGGGAAATCCGTTTGTTTATTAATCCGTTGATGTAATCCAGTGGTTGCGAGGCAAAGGTGGCACGGTCAGGAGACCGGCCACAGTGAGGCTTCTTATTGAACAGGAACACCTCGCCACAGCTAGGGGTGGGGAAGGGTGGACACGGGTAAAAGAATGGGAATGCGGCCGCAGGGCGAGGGCTTGATCAGCAAGCTATACGGTAAGAGACCATTTTGTTCTTTTCATCAACGCAGTTAGCTTGTCTTTTTCCAGATTAGTGAGCGTCTTAAGCCCTGCATGTTCTTCTCCCTTAATGCGGGCCAATCGCACATTCTTAATATTCTCAAGCATGGTACACATAAAATCCATATGGCTGAGGCTTTCTAGCGGGTTGAAATGTTGAAATACTTCTCTAACCTGACGTGACCCGTCTTGAAGTTTTTCAATTTCTAGATATCTAATTGAATCGTCAGATGAGAAAGTCAATCCCGATTCTGGGGCGTTGTTAAGCCTGAAACTAAAGTAAGTGGAACCGGTCATGATTCTAAGTCCATGCTTGTAGGAGTTGTACTCATTGTAATTTAAGTACTTATATGCCATTCTTTGCAACATCCACCTCAGATTATCAATATTCGTCTCCCATTTCTCGCTAACTGCAGGATTATCACTTCTGAAACCCAAATAAACTGCTTCATCAAGAGCTTCATTCATGTTAGTGAAGAGTCCATTTGAAAAGTTAACAGCGTTGCTATCTAGCAAGGCCTGTGCTTTCTCTTTGATCTCTTTAGTTGTGTACGATGTTAGATAAAGCCAATGAGCCAGTGGTTGGAATACAGCAATAATAAGTGCTAAAAAAGCTTCAAACTGCTGAAATTCAGAGAAGTGGATGTGAGCGCGTAAAGTCTCAAAGTACTTATCTTTGATGTCGTCGGGATTACCCCCAGCATCACTTATTAAGCTTCTGAATTTGTCTGGGTTCTCGATAATTAAATACAAAGCTTCTACTTTATTCCAGAGAAAGTTATGGTCATAGCCCTCGTAGAATCTCAAGTTTAGGTTATCTGGGTCTCGAATTATGTACATGATGTAATACTCAGCTTTCCGAATAGCGAAAAGTGGCAAATCACTAATGTTGAATTAAGAGAGTTGTGAGCATCAATTAACAAATAAAATTTTATGTGGTAGTAAAAAGTAAGTCAATTCTCAGGTGAAAGGAATTAATTGCGGTATGGACTGCATAAGAACAAATAAGAAGGGTGCTTGCGGCCGCGAAAGGGGGATTGACGAGGGGGTGGGTGTTGTATATTGCTCCCCTCACCACTAACTGCCACCCCCCTTCTGCGTATCAACCCAGACCAGGACAAGGGCCAGGATGTTGCCCACCAGTCCCGCGCTGACCATGATGGTGGCGATAGCGGCGAGGCTGGCATGGAAGAAAATCATCCCCAGCAGTTGGCCGATGACGACGATGACAAGGGCGGTAATGAAGGCGGGGCGTTTGAGGGAGAGGGCGTAGTTGAGCCAGATGTTGAGGGTAGCAAACAGGGTCGTCGCCAGCCCCACCAGCCCCAAAACAAGGCCGGGGTCCTGGTACGCCCCGCCGAAAATGGTGCTGACCAGCCAGGTGGGGAAGAGAAAGTAGAGAACAGTCAGAGCCAGACCGGGGAGCAGAGTCACAAGCAGGGCTAACAGGAGGACAGGGCGGGGATCGCGGCCGCGGGCCTGCCTTTGTGTCGCTTTAGGAAACAACACCATGCCCATTGCCAGGGGAATAAACAGGTTGATCTTGCCCAATGTCACCACCGGGCCATAATTGCCCGCCATCTCCGGGTCAAACAGGAGCTTCACCAGGATGGCGTCCATGTTGGTGAGCAGGGCGAAGGCGAGCAGACCGGCGAGGGTTTGGGCGGAGTAGCCGAGGCTGACAATTTGAGAAAGAGGTTGGGGTGGTGTGTGGTGCGTGGTGCGTGGTGCGTGGGTGTGCGGCCGCAATAATGCCAGCGCAATCAACAAGGCCACACCACTCGCCAGGGGCAGGGCCAGAATCGCCCCAAACGATTGCCAGCCCCAGTTGATCAGCACCCCCGCCAGCACCAGCCGCAACAACGCCTGCGTCACCTGGATCACCCCCAGGCCGGTAAAATGTTGCAACCCTTGCAACGCCCCATCGGTGACGGGGCGTAAAAAGAGCAGGAGCAGGGCCAGACTGGCGGCCCATAACGGGGTGGGTGTGGTCAACTTGAGGAGCCGGGCGATCAAGGGACTCACCAAAGCCAATAAAATTGTCGCCACGACACCCCAACGCCAGGCCCAACGCCACATCTGTCGCACAAACAACCCCACTTGCGCTGTGGTTTCGACGCGGCCGCTCATATCCGCCGTGTAATAGGCCACCACATTACGAATGACGTTGGTCAGGTGGACAGCCACTTGCAACAGGGCGGTGATGGAAACGAGCACCCCAAACTCCACCGGGTCGAGCCAGCGGCCAGTCAGGGCGTTGTACAGATAATCCAACACCCCGGTGATGAGCGTGGCTCCGGCCATTGTCAGACCATGTCGTGCCCCGGAGAGACTAAATTGGGAGAGACGAGACTTTATAGACATAATGAAGCAAATAATTAATGGGTGGTAACTATTCAGGTGTCACAACTTATTCCCACGCTCGGCGTGGGAATTTCCTCTGGGACGCTCTGCATCCTACACAACGCTGAGCGTGAAATGAGGATGTGAAACCGCTGACCCTCACCCCCGACCCCTCTCCCGAAGCGGGAGAGGGGAGTTAGTTCCCTCTCCCTGGGGAGAGGGTTAGGGTGAGGGGCTGTATAGATACAATGGGTGAATTGTTGAATGATTAACCGTTCACCAATTCACCCATTAATTATTATTCCCCACCTCAAGCAAGGCCCGGCCATCGGGCAATGGTTCGCCGGTGGCGGTGGTGACAGGCCAACGGGCCAGGGTGACGGGATCGTACAGGCCGATAGCCAGGTGATACGGGCCAGATGGGGCATCCGCCGGTAGGGTGAGCCGGTGTTCGTCAGCGACGATAAAACCGGGTGTCCAGACCGGCAACGGGTAGGTTCCTTGCACCGGGGGGCTGTCCTGTTGGGCCAGAATATTGCCCGCTGAGTCCAGTAAATGGACAAAAATGGTGGCGTAGGTGTCGTTCGCGGCCGCGGTGCGCCAATACAGCGTAACCACCATCTGCCCTTCAGCTTCTGCCACCTGATAACCCACCAGTTCCACCGACACGCCAAACCGTTCCCCGGCAGGCTGAAGGGGCACAGCGGATGGCAACGGATCAGCCAGGAGCCAGGGGGCGGGGCTGAGGAGTTGGGGCATAAGCCAGGCTCCGGTCGGTTCACCCTCGCCGGGTGTGGTGCGGAAGAAGAGTAAACCACCCTGCCCACCCCAGGCCGACAGGTCTACATCGAGCCATTGACTGCCGTCTGTGGCCTTGACCACCTGGGTGTGAATTGTCTGTTCTCCCCACAGCACGGTAAAGGTCAACGCTCCTTCACCCTGCACCTGCATCCCCAGGCGCAACCGACCCGCCAGGGGCAAGGTCAGGGGGTATTCCAGCGTGGAACTGGCCGGGACAAGAATGGCCGAAACGCCATCTACCAATCCGGTAGACACAAACCGGGGTTCGGGTTTGCGCGTGGCTGTCCAGAGGGTCTGGCTGAAATCTTGCACCAACCGGGGTAGGCCGTCCGGGGGCGGAACCAGGGCCAGCGGTTCGGCCTGATTTTGCAGGGGGATGGTTTGGACGAAGAAGGGGATGAGCACGCGGCCGCGTCCCATCAGCCACACCAACCCCATCAGCCACAACCCCAGCACCAGGTAAATGATGATACTTTTCCCCCTATCCGGCAGGGAGAAGAAGAAAAAGGCGACCGTCGCCAGGGCGGTAAGGCCCAACAACACCGGGAAAGCCACCCCTTTGAACGCGGTCGGTTTGTACTGTTGCAAACGCAGACGGAACACCGCCGGGAGTAGCTGTTCGCCCAAACTGCTCCCGGCCCCACGCCCGTAGGTGGTCAAGGCCAGATTGCCCGGTTGCCGGTATTCGTTCACGCGCAACGAACTGCCCAACCGGTCGCCACCCACGGCACGGGTGATGACCGGCTGTGCGGCGGTGGCAGATGGGGCGGAGAGGGTGAGAGTGTAAACGCGGCCGCGATCATCCCCCCCGCCCATTTCTGGCACAGCCAATCGGTACACCCGGCCCCCACTCGCTTCCAATACCACCTCACCACCAACTACCACTCCCTCTGTCGCCAGCGAAAGTTCGACGGGGGTTCCGGCCGGGCCTTCTAGCCATAGTTCCAGCAAGATCAGCGACGCGGCCGCACTGACAAACGATTGCGTCAGCCGATTAGGGCCGTATAGAGCCGCCACTGGCGCGGGATCGGGCACGCCGGGGGCTTCCTGTTCTTGTGTCCAGGGGCGTTGGTACAGGTAATGATCGTCATAAAACATAGGAACCTGCACCTCTGGCCCCACTGCCGCCCCCTGCCACCAGCCAAATACGGCCAGAATTAAGGTGATCAACAAGAGTGTAACCAGGAGAAGTGTGGTGCGGGTGAGGTGTTGGGTGAAGCGGGCAACCATTATTGTCATGGTAAAAATAAAAGCGGGTATCCAGAGAGGCAAAACAGGGGCCTGGAGAGATCTTTTTTCGTTTAATCAGAGTGGAGATATTACCCGGGCAGACCAGCGACAAACGTTATAACGGCATCTAAAAAGAGTGCTGGCTGTTCTTCCTGAGGTACATGTCCACAATCGGGAATGATAACTAACTCGGCATTGACTAATTCATTCGCCAGACGCTGGCTTTCTGCTGTGGGCACAATGCGATCATCATCGCCGGTAATGACCAGCACTGGCAAGGTCAGCTCATCGAGCCGGTCGGGCAAGTCAGAGGCGGTACTGGCCAGGGTGAACTCCCAGAGTGATTTATCCCAATTTTCGACCTGGAGGGGTTTTTCATAACTGGCTATGTCCTCGGCGGTGATGCGACTGGGATCGTGCCAGGCCAGGTCCAACAGAGAGCCACCTTGCGCGAGAAAGGAGCGTGAGATTAAGGGACCCAGGTGGCGCATTTGCGGGGTACGCAAAAGAGGTTTTACAAAATCGGGGGCACCGCCACCCGTATAAATGGCGGCATCTACCAGAATCAGGGCCTGAACCCGCTCTGGATAGGCCAGGGCAATGTCGGCCGAGACTGTGCCCCCTGCGGAGTTACCTACCAGGATGGCCTGGTCTAGCGCCAGGGCATTCATCAGGCTGATGGTTTGTTCTACCTGAGCTTCACGGGTGTAGGGGTTGTCCCCTTCCCAGGTTAGCGGCCGCGCCGAAAGCCCAAAACCGATGCGGTCGTATAGGAGGACGGTGCCATGCTGGGCCAGTTCAGGGACGATTTTGTGCCAGGTATAGGTGTTTGAGGCGAAGCCATGTAACAGAATGAAGACAGGTTCGCCTGCGCCATATACTTTGTAATGCAACATTTGACCCTTGACTTCGATAAAATGACTGTCAGGGTCGGCTAAGGCCTGGGGGGGAACACTATTTTCCAGGTCAGGAACGGGTACAAGAAAGGGACCAACCCCAATCAGGAGCAGAAGAATTGCCAGAATGATGAGGATGGTGCGACGACGTTTGTTCATGGGCAGAGGTATACCTGAAAAATCACAGTCGGCAACCCCGTTAATTTTGAGCGAACCCTAAATTATACTTACCACGGTCATGAAGTGACATTTTGTTTTGGCGGCAACCACAATTCTCAATTTGGGCATGGTTCAGGTCAGCTTTACAAATTTGTAGGACGATTTGGTAAATCGTCTCGTGGGCGATTTACCAAATCGCCCTACAAAGTGTTAAGCACCGTTTGCCGACTTTTGAACCACGCCTCAATTTGGTTTGCTCCTGGCGTTTGCCGTTTTTTGTTTTCTTGATGGGTAATTTGGCGCTCTCTCGGGTTTCCTCTTTTTCTGGGGAATCGTCCAGGTTTAGCCATAATGGCCCTGGCGATATTGTTCTTTGCGTTCCACATAGCTGGCAGTACCGGCGGCGTTGGTTTTCTGGCGAGCTTCGGAGACAGTACCGACAAGGCGTGCCGGAATGCCTAAGGCTAACATGCCTGCGGGAATGTGGGTTCCTGGAGCGACGACGGCCCCGGCCCCTATCACGGCTCCGGCTCCAATGTAGGCTCCATCTAAAACAATCGCCCCCATGCCGATCAGCGCCCCTGCCTCAACTGTACAGCCGTGTACAATGGCCCGGTGGCCGATGGTGACATCGCTCCCTATGGTGCAGGGAAAACCGCCAGAGATGTGTAATATGGCACCATCTTGAATGTTGGTACGGTCGCCTATGCACACGGGTTCTTCTTCGGCACGGATAACGGCCCCGAACCAGACGCTGACGTGTTCACCCAGGGTAACGCGGCCGCGGACCACTGCTGTTTCGGCTAACCAACAAGTCGTTGGGATGATAGGTTGTATGGGTTTGTTTGTCATAAATATATCCGATTTGCAACGATACTTACTACGGTCATAAAGTGACATTTTGTGAGCGGCCACAGCTATAGATACTCCGATTTTATGATAACGCTCCTGCGAAAATGTAGGGCGATTTGGCAAATCGCCCGGACGATTTATCAAATCGTCCTACAGATTTTCATCCATCTTGGTGCGGCCGCTGGCCCATGGGGAACGCCTACGAAAATAAGTTTGCGAGTAGTGAGTGAATGCCCATTCGCAAACTCGCCTACTCGCTGTTTTCATCTATAAATAAGTGTACCCTGTTAGAACTACCTTTTCAGGTTGCCCTATACCCAATTTAAGGCAAAATAAAGGTCTACCCTCACTCTGCCTCATTGCTACCCATTTTATTGTCAGGAAAACCGATCATGAGTAGAAGTAAAGAGCAACCCGTTTTCCCTTTACGTGTCCTGATTGCCGATGATACCCAACAAACAAGAAGAAGTACCCGCTTGATGTTGACGCTTATCCCTGGAGTAGAAGTTGTGGCCATGGCCCAAAATGGGCGGGAGGCAGTGGAACTGGCCCGCAAATATCGCCCTGATGTTGCCCTGATGGATGTGAATATGCCCGAACTGGATGGTATAAGCGCCATCAAGGCTATGCGGCAAATGTTGCCCGATCTGGTCTGCCTGGTAATTTCCGCTGAGCGTGATAATAAAACGTTGCGGGCGGCGATGGTGGCCGGAGCGCAAGATTATCTGATTAAACCGTTTACCACGGAAGAGTTGCAGGATGCGATTCAACGGGTACGGCCAAAGGTGCGTAGTGGTCATTCGCAGGTGCAGGAAACGGAGAAAATTCGGCAACAGCGGGATGTCTATTTGAAGCAGTTGGCGGATGAGTATGCCAAGACGCGGCGCACAGATGAAAAAGCGCTCCATGTGTTTGAGGAGTTGGCCGCTGATCCGCGCTGTGAGTTGCACTGGCTTATGCACCTGGCGACGATTTACCTGGTGCGTCGGGAGTGGGGTAAGCTAAAGCATATTTCTGAGCGCCTGGAAGCGACGGATCAACCCGCCGTGCCCGGTGGGGGAAGCAGATAACAAGATGTAACTTTGCCGTTGGTTGAGCCTGTCGAAACCAACGGCACTGCGCTTTATTGGGAAGATATACTGCGGTCATAAAGTAACATTTTGTTTGCGGCAACTGCCTGGGTAGGTTGGGCTGAAGACCCATACCCTTGGGCCATATAACTTTACTGATACAGGAGGAAAATGTATGTTGAGGGAGTTTGTAGATTTCATTAAGCGGGGGAATGTCTTGGACCTGGCTGTGGCCGTTATTTTGGGTGGGGCCTTTGGTAAGATCGTGACTTCGATGGTGAATGACATTATCATGCCGTTGGTGGGTTTGGTAACAGGTGGACTCAGTTTTGTGGATCTGTATGTGGATTTATCTGGGGGACAGGCCGCTGGGATGACATTGACTGAGGCGCAGGCCGCCGGGTTGGCGACGCTGAATTATGGGCTGTTTCTTAACAATGTCCTTGATTTTGTTCTTGTAGCATTTGTTATTTTTATGATGGTGCGGACGGTGAACAATATGCGTAAACAGGACGCGGCCGCGCCGCCACCACCGCCTGTCCCTTCTGCCGAAGAGAAGCTCCTTACCGAAATTCGCGATCTCCTTAAATCTGGTCGCTAATCAGTAATGGGTTGATTACAATAGAAAGCTGGATTCTCTCTGAATCCGGCTTTTTTTTTGCCGTGTTCCTATCGTTGGTTGAGCTTGTCGAAACCAACGGCCTTCGACAAGCTCAGGCCTCGTTATTACCCCGAAATTTTGAGAAGTGACGCCCCCCCCATGAAAACTGAGCAAATGGCAGGGAAATTAAGATGACACTACTGCAACGGATGGAACGCGAAAAGGGTGGATTGGTAGCCATGATTGTTCTGGTGATTTCTGCCTTTGTGGTGACATTTGTTCGTGGGCATTATGGGGCCGGGGCCATTACTCTGCTTGTGATTCTGGGCATGGTATATCTGGTAGCTAATGTCTGGGCGGCTTTTTATCTGACACCAGATACTCCTTTTCGCTGGATAACTTCTGTTTACTTTGCCGGGACATTGAGCCTGGCTACCGCTATTAATTTTGTGGCTATGAAAGAGCAGGATTTCAGTATGACCTGGCTCATTGTGTTACCCGTTGTGTCGCAAAGCCTGGATATTTCACCTCACCCTAAATTTTGGAATGGGGTTGTATCGGTGTTGGCTTTGCTGACTTTTGTCTGGCCTACAACGCAAATATTTGGTTTTGCTGTGGCTTTGGAGACGGCTTTTTTTCTGGTGCCCGCCATTTTGTTTGTTAATGTGTTTACACGTATGGCGCAACAAGAGCGTCATATGCGAGAGAAGATGGAACGGTTGGCGGTGGAATTAAATGAAGCTAATCAGAAACTCCGGGTATATGCGACGCAGATTGAGGAGTTGGCCACGACAAAGGAGCGTAATCGGCTGGCACGGGAGATTCATGATAGTCTGGGGCATTATCTGACGGTGATCCATGTGCAGATTGAAGCGGCCCAGGCGGTATTGGATGTAGATAGAGGGAAAGGATTGGATGCGTTACGCAAGGCCCAACAATTGGCTCAGGAGGGGTTAGGGGAGGTGCGTCGGTCGGTGAAGGCGTTGCGGGAATCACCTCTGGATAATCATTCGTTGGGGGAGGTGATAGGGGAGTTGGTGGAGACCTGCCGGGCGGCGGGCCTCGCGGCCGCGTGGCAAATTACCGGCATCGCTTATCCCTTAGCTCGGGAAGTGCAAATGACGTTATACCGGGCCGCGCAAGAAGGGCTGACTAATGTACGTAAACATGCGCTGGCTTCTCGTGTTGATGTAGCGCTGGATTATGGGCTGGATCGGGTACAGTTAATGATAGTGGATAATGGCATCGGTGCGGCCGCGGCAACCCATAATGGGTTTGGCCTCATCGGTATTCAAGAGCGGGTGGCCTTGTTGGGGGGGCAGGTACAGATGAAAACCGCGCCCACCCAGGGCTTCTGGCTAACCATAGAAATACCGGTGCAGGATGGAGTAAAGGGTGACGCATGATTCGCGTGCTTTTGGTAGATGATCAGGCTTTGTTTCGGGAAGGTTTAAGCATCTTGCTTTCGGTTTACCCAGATATGCAGGTGGTGGGTGAGGCGGGGAATGGCGAAGAGGCCCTTACTCAGGTAGCCGCCCTTCAGCCTGATGTCGTGTTGATGGATTTGCGGATGCCGGTGTTAGACGGCGCGGCCGCGACCCGGCGACTGCGGGCAACTTATCCCCATGTCCAGGTCATTGTCCTGACCACGTTCGATGATGACGAACATATTTTTGAGGGTTTGCGGGCTGGGGCGTTAGGGTATCTATTAAAAGATGTGCCTTCTCCAAAATTAGTGGAAGCCATCCGCACCGCGGCGCGGGGCGAATCCTTCTTACATCCTTCCGTGGCAACCCGCCTCGTGGCCGAATTTAATCGCCTGACAGATAACCTGCCGACCCCGCTCACCTCGCCATCGGGCAACCCGTTCTCACCCCTCGTCGAATCACTTTCTGAGCGGGAGCAGGAAATTCTGCGCCACCTGGCCCAGGGGGCCAGCAATCGCGAAATTGCCCACATCTTATACATCACCGAAGGCACGGTGAAGAATCATATCACTAATATTTTGGGGAAGTTGGGTGTGCGTGACCGCACACAGGCGGCCTTGCGTGCCCGAGAGTTGGGGCTTATCAGTTAATGGAGAAAGGACCCTGATCCTGGCGAGGCATGGTGTGTAAAAGCGGCACCTGATCTTTATACACATCATAAACAGCCAGCAGGAGTTGGGTGGCATCTTCGGAAGCCAGAAAACTTTGTTTTTGTAGGGGGGGGAGTTGGAGCAATGAGGCCCCCAAATAGCCAATCGCCAGGGGGTCGGTGGGGAGTTTGGCGGCTTCCAGGTCAGCCCCGCTGATCTCGCTAATGGCTTCGAGATAACGTTGGATAAGCGGCCGCAAATGTTTGCTTAACCGTGTCAACAAAGCCGGTTTTTCCGTCTCCAGAGGGTATAACTCAACCATACCTACCAGATAAGGACGATGATGTTTTAAGCCATGAATCCGAAACCGCTCTCGTCCCACCGCAATGAGATCATAACGTCCATCTTCTAGAGGGCGGATATGCTCAATCTGAGCCACACAACCCACTTCAAATGGTTCAGCCAATTCACCTGATGATTCCCGGCCATCTTTAATCAGCACGACACCAAACGGCTCATCCTCTTGGAGGCAATGGGCGATCATTTCCTTGTACCTATCTTCAAAAATATGCAACGGTAATGGCATTCCTGGAAACAGAACCGTGTTGAGTGGGAATAAGGGCAGTTCATTCATAACAAGCACACTTTTGGTATTGCATGAGCGTCTTCTCAATATTTCAAGGGAAGCGTAGCCTGAGCTTGTCGAAGGCGGTTGGTTGCGACAGGCTCAACCAACGTCACCACATTTTATTGAGAAGATGCATGTATGACGAAATAATCTCCGACTCTCTCCGCAAAGCTATGACCTTGAGGAAAGGTAACTATACACGTCAGAAACCGGGTTTTTCTCTTGTAGGGCATGAGTTGGCCTCAGCAAAAACCCGGTTTCTCCAGTGAGGCTGTATAGTTATGAGGAAAGTATACTCGATTTTAAAAGGTGTTGGGGAGTATTGTAGCAAGCGTTCAATTCCCTGAGAAAATGGACTTTCCGAAGGTTTCTGTGTAGATGTTGACCCATGGTACGAACGTTCGGAAGGCTGAATGGTTATGTATTGTAATAACTTTTGGTATCTATACTGTCAAAGGGCATAATCTGACATTTTTTCGCCCTGTCGCCGTCTCACTTTATCGTCGTGTTGGGTTTATCCAAGGCCACCCCCACCCCTAACCCCACCGCCAGGGGCGGGGTTAGGGGTGGGGGTCGCTTCGGATAAACAGATCATGAGTCCGAGCACCAATACATGGCCCCATTCCCACCATGATGATCAAGCGTGTGGCGATGATTAAATGATCTAAACCGCCACTCTCTGGGAAAATGTCAGGGTTCTTTGGGAATTCAGGGGGTTGACACCAGAGGTAGGGGCTGGCCTTGTGCCTGCCCTGTGTGGGGCAACCACAAGGGTTGCCCGTACCCCACAAAACCCCAAAGAACCAATGTCAGATTATGCTCTTTGGCAATATATACCCGTCCTCGAGGGCTAAGTTTGTCGAAGTCCGGCTCCGCCTTCGACAAGCTCCGGCAGAGCCACATCCCCACCTGTAGAGTTACTGACTTTTTACTGAATATGACCAGATACATGACCTGAGGATGACTTCCGGCACATCCGGGCATTACCTGTATTTCGGTAGGATGAGAGTAGATGAAGGGCAGAGACACTTTTCTGAGTGTGGTTTTTCGGGGGCACGCTCCGAAAAACCACATCCTTAGTCATCGTTCAAAAATAACCTGGGTGGCGCGGTCAGGCGACCGGCCACAGCAAATTGCTAAGGGGTGTGTTTCAAATGAGTTGAATAATGAGTCTTGGGGGGAATTCATGGGGTTGACAGCAGATGTACGGGCAGGCCTTGTGCCTGCCCCGTGCGGGGCAACCACAAGGGTTGCCCGTACCCCACGAAACCCCAAAGAACTTATTTTCTTCCTCTCAACCGAAATGAAACACACCCATTGCTAAGTTAATTGCGAACGATTGCTTAATATTGTCATACAGGAGTTATGCATGAACGAGTTTAAGTCGGGCAAACGGAATGAAATCATCGGTGGTGGTGTGTTAATTTTGTTGGGGCTTATGTTTTTGGTGGGTCAGTTATTGCCGCCAAACATGGGGTTGTTGATTCCCCTGCTGTTGGGGATTGTTTTTCTGGCCTGGGGTATTGTTGCCCGTCATGCTGGCCCGATTATCCCTGGTGGTATTTTGTTGGGTGTTGGTGTTGGCGTTTTATTGACGGAGGTGTTTTTTCCTCGGGCAAATGAAGCAATCTTTTTGTTTGGTTTTGCCGGGGGATGGGTGGTGATTACGCTGGCTTCGGCGCTGTTTACTCGGGAAACACAGTGGTGGCCGTTGATTGTGGCAACGATTATGCTGGTGGTGGCCGCGGCCGCGACGTTTGGTGGCTTCTTACTCACCATACTTTCCTGGATGGGAACCTTATGGCCCCTCATTCCTATCACCATCGGCTTATGGATCGTATTGCGCCAGACCGTGGGGGCGAAAGAAAAAGGCAAAGATAAAACGTAAAATCTCAGGAGTTCCCCATGGGCCTTTGGCGCACCAAGAGGAATGAAAATCTGTAGGACGATTTGATAAATCGTCCGGGCGATTTGCCAAATCGCCCTACATTTTCGTAGGAGTATAAAGTGGCGCGACCGGAGCAAACAGGGTGGGGTTTGCCTGCACCAGGGTGATGCACTTCTTACCGGTAGAGCCAGGAAAGATAAAAGGCCAACGACATATGTCTGTCGTTGGCCTTTGTCGTTTCTTTGTCCTACAACCGCCAGTAACTAAAACCGTGCGCGGCCGCGGCCTCTGACGTAAACAAGGCCTTCACATCAATCAACACCGGATCTGTACCATTGCCTAACGTGCGTAAGCCAGCCAGCCCCAGGGTTTGATACTCCTGATGAGCAACCGCCAGGATAATAGCATCAGCGCCGTGGATACTCTCTAAAGGTTGCAGGGCTACTCCATAATGCGCCTGAGCTTCGGCCACATCGGCAATAGGGTCATGGACAATCACCTGTACCTGATAATCCTGAAGTTCGGTAATAATGTCCGCCACTTTAGTGTTACGCAGATCGGGCACGTTTTCTTTAAAGGTAATACCCAAAACGGCTACTTTGGCTCCACGCACTTGTTTACCGGCATGGATGAGTAGTTTGACCGTTTTTTCGGCCACAAATTTGGCCATGCCATCATTAATGCGCCGTCCGGCCAGAATCATAGCCGGATGGTAGCCGAGGGATTGGGCTTTGAAGGTGAGGTAGTAGGGGTCTACACCAATGCAATGGCCCCCCACCAGGCCCGGACGGAAGGGGAGAAAGTTCCATTTGGTCGCGGCCGCTTCCAACACCGCTAAGGTGTCAATGCCCATATGGTCAAAAATCAGGGCCAATTCATTCATCAGGGCAATATTCAGATCCCGTTGCGTGTTCTCAATCACCTTGGCCGCCTCGGCTACTTTGATAGAGGGAGCTTTATGGATACCCACCTTTACCACCTGACCGTAAATTTGCGCCAGAAAATCAGTGGTTGCCGGGTCAGAGCCAGAAACGACTTTGGCAATCTGATCAATCGTATGTTTTTTGTCCCCCGGATTCACCCGCTCCGGTGAATAGCCCAGAGTAAAATCTACCCCCATCTTCAGCCCCGATTCTTTTTCTAGAATGGGCAGGCACACCTCTTCGGTGAGGCCTGGGTAGACGGTGGATTCGTAGACGACACAGGAACCTGGCCCCATCACCTGGCCCACGCTGGTAGAGGCGGAAACGAGCGGCCGCAAATCCGGAATACGGTATTCATCAATCGGGGTGGGAACCGCTACGATAAACAGATGGCACGCGGCCATATCTGCCGGGTCACTGGTATATTGAATCCGGGCCTGGCAGAGGCGTTCATCCTCGACTTCTCGTGTGCGGTCGTGTCCCTTCTTTAACTCGGCGACACGAGCGGCAGAGATGTCAAAACCGATAACGGCAAAATAGTCGGCCAGATGGACAGCCAGGGGTAAACCGACATAGCCCAGACCAATAATGGCTATTTTTTCTTGGTGTTGCTGAAAAGCAGGAAAGGATAACATAAACAACTTCCTTTAAGAAGGGGTGGCTTCGGTGGTGGGTGGGGGGACGAGGATAGGTGTGGCGGTGAAGGTGGGGGTGGGGGGAATATTGGTGGCCTGGGGAATGCTTGTGGTATCCCCATAGATGGCGACGGATTCGCCAATGACCCACCCTTTGCGGCCTTCG
>JAGNBF010000150.1 GCA_018004935.1 Chloroflexota bacterium
AAAAAAACCGAACTGGATCATCTTGTTGTTACAGTATGAACCAGTTCGGTTTTCAATTTTCATCACCGCTCAAGGCCGCGGGATTTCTTGTAGATTGGCCTAATCTTGTCCTCTTTCCTAGAACCCCCAAAAACAGGGATGGGAAAAGGCGACTTTTGGGTGTCTTCTCAATAATGCAGGGTAGACATGGGTTGAGCTTGTCGCAACCCACGGCCTGCGACAAGTTCAGGCCTCGTCATCCCCGAAATTTTGCGAAGATACACTTTTTGAATATCAATCCTTATTGAGCGCTATAACCGGGGCCACTGGAGAAAAATTCATAGTTAGCCGGAATATCTTCGGTCAAGTCCAGAACCTCACCACCAGCCAGTTGTTTGGCATTGAGGACATTTACTTCGTGGCCATCAATTTCACCTTTCAACGGTGCGCCATTGGGTAAAAGTTCTTTGGTGTTGGCAATCCAAACACCGGCAGGAGCGGCATAATCAAAAGGAACTTCTTCTTCGGGGAAGATAGCTTCGTAAGGGCATTCGGGAACACAAGCGCCACAGTCAATGCAGGTGTCCGGGTCAATATATAGCCACGGCCACTGCTCTTCGGGTTTGCCAAGAACCATACATTCAACAGGGCATACCTCGACGCACGCTGTGTCACGCAAACAGAGGCGGGTAACGATGTGGGTCATGAAAAATCTCCTTTTTGGACAAATGATCGGTTATTCGTTATTGGTTGTTGGGTGATGAAAAATATCAAGAACCAATAATCAATAACTTAAAATTTGTAACGACGAAACCTGTTGCTTGAGGTAGTCGAAGGCAAAACGGGCTTTGACAAGCTCAACCCACAAAAGGTTTCGTCGTTACTAAAATTTGTTACAACGCGGCCGCAAAATTGGCCGCCACGCTCTTCCAGTTGACAACGCTCCAGAAGGCCGTAATGTAATCAGGGCGACGGTTTTGGTAATTCAGATAATAGGCGTGTTCCCAAACATCCAAACCCAGGATGGGGGTATCACCCTGCATCAAGGGGCTATCCTGATTGGCTGTGCTATACACATCCAGGCTTCCATCGGCTTTTACGACCAACCAGGCCCACCCACTGCCAAAACGGGTGGTCGCCGCCTGGGCGAATTTGGCCTGAAAATCGGCAAAACTGCCAAATTTCTGGGCAATCGCGGCCGCGAGATCCCCGTCTGGTTCCCCTCCCCCGTTGGGACTCATCACATCCCAGAACAGGGTATGGTTGTGGTGACCACCACCATTATTTTGTACGGCTGTTTTCTTCTCCGCCGGTACTATAGCCATATTCCGTAAAATCTCTTCCACGGTCATATTTTCCAGGGGCGTACCAGCCACGGCATTATTAAGGTTCGTCACATAGGCATTGTGGTGTTTTGTGCGATGGATATTCATGGTACGCGCATCAATATGCGGTTCCAGGGCGTCTTCAGGATAGGGAAGGTTAGGTAACTGAAAAGCCATATCTTACTCCTTTTGACAAATGGGTCGTCACTCGTGTGGGATGGAAACTTGGTTATGGGTTATTGGCTCATTTCTGTTGCCCCCGCACTCATTAACAGCCCATAACATCCAAATTGAACCTCGGTTAAATCAGGCTTGATTCTAGCCAGTGCCACATCCTTTGTCAACCAAAGTAAACTGCGCCTCCTCTGGGGAAAGGATGGCGTTTAAAAGGCAAAATAATGCAGTTTTTGCGAATTTCCTTGCTAATACAACGCATACACACCATTTACAACATTCTTACGTTACTTCTTTAAAGTTATAACATTGAAACACACAGAAACTCGCAGGCACTCTGGGAAGCGTAAAACAGTTTCTTTTGCCTTCTCAGGCCTATTGTAAGGGGTGAAACCATGAGTAAAATCGTAGGTATTGACTTAGGCACAACCAACTCGGTTGTGGCCACTTTAGAAGGGGGCGAGCCAATCGTCATCCCTACCGCCGAAGGGGGACGCCTTTGTCCCTCAGTGGTGGCGTTTAACAAGAACGGTGAGCGTCTGGTAGGCCAGATGGCCAAACGGCAGGCCACTATCAACCCAGATAACACTGTGTATTCCATCAAACGGTTTATGGGCCAACATTATGATAGCCCTGAGACTGAGACGGAACGACAGCAGGTGGCGTATCCTGTTGTTCGTGGCGCGAATGGTGACGCTCGGGTGAAACTATCCTGGGCGAATAACCGGGAATTCACGCCACAGGAAATCTCGGCCATGATATTGGCCAAACTGAAACAAGATGCGGAAAGTTATCTCGGGGAACCGGTTTCTAAGGCCGTGATTACCGTACCTGCATATTTTAATGATAGTCAGCGACAGGCGACGAAGGACGCGGGCCGAATTGCCGGTCTGGAAGTGCTACGTATTATCAATGAACCAACCGCGGCCGCGCTCGCTTATGGTCTTGATAAGAAAAAAGACGAAACCATTCTTGTCTTTGACCTGGGCGGGGGTACCTTCGACGTTTCTATCCTGGAAGTCAGCGAAGGAGTTATCGAAGTCCTTTCCACCCACGGTGATACCCATCTGGGTGGTGATGATTGGGATGCCGTTATCGTCAACTGGATCAATGAAGAATTCAAGCGTGATCAGGGTATTGACCTGAGCCATGATCGTCAGGCGCTCCAGCGCGTGCGCGAAGCGGCCGAAAAAGCCAAAGTGGAGCTTTCCACCGTTATGGAAACAGAGATTAATCTGCCCTTCATCACCGCAGATGCCAGCGGGCCGAAACATCTCCAACTTAAACTGAGCCGTTCCCGCTTTGAACAACTCAGTGAACCATTAATACAACGGATCATTGGCCCGGTGAATAAAGCCCTCGAAGATGCCCACATCAAAACCAACCAGTTAGATAATGTGGTATTGGTAGGTGGCTCCACACGGATGCCGATGGTGCAAACTCTGGTGAAGAAACTAACCGGCAAAGAGCCAAACAAGTCGGTAAACCCGGATGAAGTAGTCGCACTTGGGGCGGCTTTGCAAGGGGGCGTTCTGGCGGGTGAAGTCAGTGATGTGTTATTGCTAGATGTTACACCGCTAAGCCTGGGCCTGGAAACATTAGGTGGGGTGATGACAACCCTCATTCCCCGCAATACCACTATTCCTACCCGCAAAGCGGAGATTTTCAGTACGGCCGCTGATAGTCAACCAGCCGTAGACATCAAGGTGCTCCAGGGTGAACGACCACTGGCTACGGATAACAACGTATTAGGGGTTTTCCAGCTCACTGGTTTGCCCCCGGCACCACGTGGGATGCCTCAAATTGAGGTCGCGTTTGATATTGATGCGAACGGCATTTTGAGTGTTACGGCGCTAGACAAAGCTACCGGGCGGAGTCAGGCTATCACCATCACCGCCAGCACCAACTTGAGTGAAACGGATGTGAAACGCATGGTGCAAGAGGCGGAGCGATTTGCTACCCAGGACCAGCAACGGCGTGACCTTATTGAGGCCCGCAATGCGGCTGATCATGTGTTGTATCAGGCCCAGAAGACGTTAGCCGATTTAGGACAGACGGGTCCTGCCGCGGCCCGGCAAGCGGTAGAAACAACGATAGCCAATTTGCAAGAAGCGTTGCGTGGTGAAGATGGGCACCGTATTCGGCAAATGACAGAAGCGGTGCAACAGGCCGCGATGAGTTTAGGGCAAGCCGCTTATCAACAGTCTGGGGCGTCGGGGGGTAGCACTGGGCCACAAACCCAGGGGCCACGCGGCCGCGACACAGGCAATGATGAGGTAATCGAAGGTGAGTTCGAGACCGCTTAACCGCTAATACCTTCTTCTCCCTCTAACACAAAAGGGCCGGTTCTGTTACAAACAGAATCGGCCCTTTTTTATTCTTGCTCTTATTAACGCTTTGGCCTGGTTACTTACGCGGCTAACTCTTGCATATACGCCTGCAACGCGGCCGCGGAGGGGCGCAACTTTTCCGTGGGAACCTGAGACAACGGTGTATCTCCCAGGTGGCACACTTCCGCCAGTGAAGGCCGGTTCGGGTCATAATAAATCAACCCGGTAATAAACTCCTGCTTCTCCTGTGCCCACTGCAACCGGTGAAATGCCCCCATACGATCCGTGGGATCATAATCCGATTCCAGCTTACGCAATTGAATCAGTGAGCCATCATGCATCTCGACCATCCGCATCTCCCCAGGCTCATATTCCTCTATCTCAATTTCATCCCGTTTGGCAATATAACCAACTTCGTGGAGCGGTGTTTCGTGGTCTTTGCCATAAGCATAACTCTTGGGTGACCAATCCTCATTATTAAAAGCCACACACGGGCTGATAATATCCAGAACGGCCGTGCCCCGGTGACTTAACGCCGCTTTGAGCAATTCTCGCACCTGTTTGGCATCCCCAGAGAAGGAGCGGGCCACGAAGCCACACCCAGACAAGATAGCTTCCATACAAATGTCAATGGGAGGTAATTGGTTTTTACCGGCATATTTGAGTTGTAACCCCTCTTCAGCCGTCGCGGAGAATTGTCCTTTAGTCAGACCATAGACACCATTGTTCTCCACAATATAAACCATACGCACATTACGTCGGATCAGGTGTTTAAACTGCCCCATGCCAATACTGGCAGTGTCACCATCACCACTAACACCCAGGCCCCGCAGTTGATGATTGGCAATGAGCGCACCGGTGGCAATGGAGGGCATCCGCCCATGCAGAGCATTAAAGCCGTGGGACATCCCCAGGAAATAAGCGGGTGACTTGCTAGAGCAACCGATACCGCTTAATTTAACAATCTCATGCTGTTTGAGATTTAATTCAAAGCCCACCTGGACAATCTGATTGGCGATAGAGTTATGGCCACATCCCTGGCACAAGGTACTGGGGTTGCCATTGTAATCGGCTTTAGTCAGGCCGAGCAGGTTGACGTTGGATCGTGTTCTTGTTTGACCCATGATTTTCACCTTAACGTCAGGCGTGAACGATTATGGCGACCAGAGTGAAAGTCAGACCCATAACCGTCAGGCTCTAACGATACCTAATTGTTTTCTTCCGCCGCGTTGAAGGCTTCTACCACCCAACGGGCTGTTAAGGGCATACCATCCAGGTAAGCGATGGAGCGCAGTTTGGTTGCCAGTTCGGGCATTTCGGTGGTGAGGATACTGTGTAACTGACCGTCACGGTTCATCTCTATTACGTACACGTAATCATGACGCGCCACGAACTGTGCTACCTCATCATTGATGGGGAGGGCACGGATACGCAGGAAGTCTGTTTTGATGCCCGCGGCCGCGAGCCGATCCTGCGCTTCTTCAATAGCATATTCCGTTGTCCCTACAGCCACAAAGCCAATTTTCGCGCCTGCCATCTCCCGAATCACCGGAGCCGGAACCATAGACCGTGCCGTATCGAACTTCCGAGCCAGGCGAGCCATGTTGTTGTACCAATCTTCTGGTCGTTCGCTGTAACTCGCCTTTTCATTGTGCCCTGTTCCCCGGGCAAACCAGGCCGCACGGGGGTGTTCATTGCCCGGCAGGGTACGATAGGTGATGCCGTCGCCGTCAATATCCTTGTAGCGGGCAAACCCTTTTTCCTGCACCGCGGCCGCGGAGAGTACCTTGCCCCGTTTGATCGGTTCGTCAGGAAAAGTAAAGGGTTCAGACATCCAGTTATTCATCCCCAAATCCAGATCACTCAAAACAAACACTGGTGTCTGTAATTCTTCAGCCAGATTCAAAGAAGTAGTGCCAAACTCGAAGCATTCCTTAATAGACGAGGGGAACAAAATGATATTTTTGCTGTCACCATGCCCCAGATAATAGGTGAAGGTAATGTCACCCTGACCAGTGCGTGTGGGCAAACCCGTGCTAGGACCTACCCGCTGAATATCCCAGATAACCGCAGGTATTTCGATAAAATAACCCAGACCGGTAAACTCCGCCATCAGCGAAAGCCCTGGTCCAGAAGTCGCCGTCATCGAACGTGCTCCGCCCCAGCCCGCTCCCAAAAGCATACCTATCGCCGCTAATTCATCTTCCGCCTGAATAACCGCACAAGTAGGTTGACCCGTTTCTGGGTCCATACGGAAGCGAGGCAAATATTCGTTGATCGCATCTACCAACCCCGTAGATGGGGTGATGGGATACCAGGCCACAAAACTAACCCCCCCAAAGACTGTTCCCAAGCCTGCCGCATCGTTACCCGTCATCATGATCATCCCAGTGGTTTCATTCATTGGAACCACACGATACGGATCAACTTTTACCATATTAGCAACAGACCATTCATAAGCCGCCCGTACAACCCCCATGTTGGAGTCTATGAGTTTCCGTTTGCCATTGAAATTGAAGCTCAAAGCATCTTCGATGTAAGACAATGGGATGCCAAAAAGGTGAGCCACCGCGCCAACATAGACCATATTGGCAATATAGTCCCCTACTTTGCCCTTCAACCCGGTTTCCCGCACAAACATATTTACCGGAATTGAGTAAAGCGTGATGTCCTCACGCGTGGGAACGTTACGCCAATCCGCATTGAAGAGACAGACACCGCCGGAAGGTACATTCTTAATGTCGTCAGCAACTGTGGCTTCATTGAAAGCAATTAAAAGCTCTGACGTGTGTCGTCGAGCGATATACCCATCCTTACTCACACGTATGTGATACCAGGTAGGTAACCCCTGGATATTGGAGGGAAAAATGTTTTTACCATTGACGGGAATACCCATCTTAAACATGGCTCGTAAAATAGTCATGTTGGCCGTCTGGCTTCCGGTTCCGTTCGCCGTCGCAACGACAAAGGAAAAATCATTCACAATTGGCTCACGGTCGGAAGTGGGCGCGGCTGTAGGTGCAGGCTCAAGTAAAACGCCCATTGTCTTAACTCCTTTATAAAGTGGGATTGGGCATACGTGGGGAGCGTAATCCCAACGCAGTCGCAGTTGTTCAAACGAATATTAAGTTTACTCAAAAACGGGGTGGGGCACAACCAGGATAAAAGGACTGACAGGCCGCTTGCCTGCTCGGGTTTCCCCCACACTACGCCCCCACCCCAGGAGTGGGGAGCATTCTAAGGGGGGCCAATGGAGGGTAAAGCACCCCCTTTGGTCCCTTGTCGGGTTGCCCCTTATCGGGGGTGGGGGGGTAGGCAATCACCCTTAAAGGAGTGTGGGATGAGTGAGGGGTTATGGCTCTGCCCCAATGAGTTGTTCGTAAAGGATTTCCAGGTCACTAAAACTGGTGAGGGGGGCAACGGATTGCATGAATTGGTAAATGGAGTCGCTCTGAGTAAAAAGGGCCACAATCATGGGGCCGGTAGGATCGCCACCAGTGGCTCCTGGTTGATCCGCATAGGAGCCATAAAAGGCGAAATAAGCCTGGTTGATTTTTCGCACCAGATAGCCATTGGCGACGAATAATTGCCGCCGTTCTTCCATATAGGCTTCGGCATCGGCCACAAGGCCAGCGGCCAGGAGTTCATCTACCCGGATGCGGGTGGTTGCCATTTCGGCGCGAAAGTCGAAGGAAGGTTGCGTTTGGGGGGCAGGTTTAGTGTTGACCGTCGCGGCCGCGACAGGGGCCGGTAACAGATCAGGATAGTAACGAGCCATAACTTTCTGGCCAATGGCCTCACCAAAAACACTGGCGATTGTTTCGTTGATTACACGCATAGAGCTATCGGCATTGTAATTGAAACCCAGCGGCCGCAACGTCAACCAGTTATGTGCCCATTCATGGGCAATAACATCAGTGAGATAGATCAGGTCTGTCGTCTCAATAATCATTGAAGGGTAGGTGCCAATGCCACCTAAGGGCACAATCAGAGCCGCCCGGTCTATCTGGCTAAAAATCTCATCTTCTAGCGTTTCACGCTCTGGTACTGTGAGACCGGGGATAAGCGGGATCCGGTATAGCTCCTCAATACGATCACGGCGGGAAACAACGAGTAAGGTGGGCAAAGGGGTAATACGCGCCTGTACCGGGGGAAAGACCTGCCCCAAGGTAGAAAACCCTTCGTCGAGTAAAATGCTGGCGACTTGTTCTTGCAAAATGCTTTCGGCCAGGGGTTGAAGGGTGGACAGCTCGGTGCGTAAGGTTGCTAATTGGGCCTGATGAGCGGCCGCGGCCGCGAACGGGTCTTCTATCGTGCCATCAGCAAAAATAACAGCTATCTCATTGCTCACCTGCAAGGCTTCCTGCACCTTCCCCAAATAAGTCAAAACAATCTCCCGGCGGGCGCTTGCCTCCAGGTAGAGGTGTCCGGCGGCCAGTTCGGCATTGCCTTTGGCCACAAAAGCCTCAATCTCCCACACCAAAAAGTCAAACTCATCCAATCCGATAAGCCGGTCGAGTTGGTGCCCTTCATCCGTAAATGTAGGCCACTCTGGAGCCAGCAAACCAGATAGCAACAGGAACAAAAGCAAAAATTGAAGAATAATCCCAAATCGTTGCCAACGCATAAGAAGATGATAGTCCAGCCCATCCGAAGCGACAACCACCAAGTCAGGCTCTTTCCCTTTGCGGCAAACTAAACTACCTCCGATTTTATTTAGGCTCTGTCGTCAGGTATGTTAAAATTTTGGCCGTGTACAGAGTAAACCCATCCCCCTACCGACAACCTGCCAGGACACCAGGCACGCAAAGAACAGATCCCCATTTACAATCACTCTTCTTCCAGGGGTATTTATGCGTTTTCTAATTACCGGGGGGGCAGGTTTTTTAGGGGCGGCGCTTGCTAACCGGCTGGCGCAAGATGGGCATACAGTGCGAGTCCTGGATGATTTGAGCAATGGGCATCGCCATTACCTGGAACCACAGATCGCCTTTACCCAAGGTGATGTGAGTAATGTCCCTTTGCTGTGGTCTCTGTTGCAAGAAGTAGATTGTGTCTATCACCTGGCGGCTCGTGTTTCGGTGGCTCAGTCCATTCTGTATCCTCGGGATTACAATGCCGTCAATGTAGGGGGAACAGTCAGCCTGATGGAGGCGGTGCGGGCGACAGGGGTGCGTCGCCTGATTTTTGCTTCATCGGGAGCGATTTACGGAGCGCAAAAAGAGCAACCAGTCCACGAGACCGATATGCCCCATCCCGATTCTCCTTATGCCGTGAGTAAATGGGCGGCGGAGCAATATGTTCAGACAATTGGGATACTGAGTGGTATTGAAACGGTCATTCTACGGATTTTCAATGCTTATGGGCCGCGTCAAAGTTTACCGGCTTCGCATGCGCCTGTCGTGCCCCGGTTTTTATATCAGGTGCTGACGGGGGGTTCGGTCGTTATTTTTGGCGATGGCTCACAAACACGGGATTATGTGTATGTGCAAGATGTTGTGAATGTATTGGTGAGCGCGGCCGCGAACCGAACCGCCACCGGGCAAATTTTTAACATCGGCAGTGGGCAAGAAATCAGTCTTAACCAGCTTACAGAAGCGATTAGTACCGTAACCGGTCAACACGTCACCCCCATTTACAATCGGGGCAAATCGGGTGGTGTGCAACGCCTGGTCGCTGATATTTCTAAGGCCCGACTCATTCTAGGTTTCACACCTCACACCTCATTGGTAGAGGGTCTCAGGCAAATTCTGGCTCATGATGAACGTTTCCGCTTATAAGGGGACCCGCTTCACCCCAGATAATCCTCACCCAAAAACGTAACTACTAAGGGCCTGTAAAAGATTAAGTTCCGTCAAAACCTGATTGTTCATTAAATTTTTAATCGGGTAACGCCTTCATTGACCCCATCCCCCCTGCCGATTCCCGAGGGAAGGGGGTATTCCAATGGGGCATTTTTCGGGGCGAATGCCCCGAAAAATGCCCTTAGAAAAGTTCCCCGCCCCTGGGGGCGGGGTTAGGGGGGGGATTCCCTTACCTGATTAATTTTTTAAACGACAAACAGGTTTTCGGAAACCTGTCAGGTCTAAACCGGGAAGTTATATTTTTACGAACCCTAAACCGTTACCTGAACTTGTCGAAGGCAAACAGGCTTCGACAAGCTCAGCCCTCAAGAAGGTTAATAGTCACGAAAAAACAGTAATTTCACAAAATAAAAAAGCCAGACCTTTTACAGTCTGGCTTGTGTGCCCTGGAGAGGACTCGAACCTCCACGCCCTAAGGCATAGGCCCTCAACCTACCGCGTATGCCAATTCCGCCACCAGGGCAATTAGGCGATATTATAGCCATTGCTGATGTCCCGGTCAAACAAATGCGTAACCGTTCAGTTGAGTTACATCAACGGATTAAGAAATAAACGGATTTTCCAGAGGCCCACTATTTAGTCACACCCCGCGAATTTCCCGAGAACCCTCGCCATTTTTCAGACGCCTACCGTTCCCATTCTTGCTTCCGTCTTATTTGCGCCATGCCGCGTTGCGCTTCAGCAGTGGTAGGAAGCCAGCCCGTCAACAAGTGAGGCATACTCCCCCGCCAGCCAATAAGAATATTCTGGCTGTGCTGATGAGGATGGCGTAATATCCAACGGCCAATGTGCAAAGCATGTTCATTTCTTGTGACATCGTACTCCGAGGCCAGCGCCTGACCAAACGCCAGGTAACAGGGGGTGCACTCCTGATACCGTGACCCCAATTCTTGATCACATTCGGGGCAGATAAGGAGCGTCATAGCAATATCCACAACAGTCCAGGGATGACGTTCCGATTCGGCCATAACGACCTCTGCCAGCAAATGCTCCTCTTTAGAACCGGGTTGCACTTGCTCCCTTTCCCGCAACACCTGCCAATCCGCCAACCAGAACTGTTCGATAGCCTGATAACAAGTGGGGCAGGTAGGATAGCTGGCCCCAACAAGCTGGTGGCAGAGGGGACAAGGGATAACAGACTGCGGCCGCGGCCGCCGCCTGCTCCCTGATATCCGCCACTGTTCCTCATTGTGATTCATATGTGTAAGGATACAATACCAGCCAAGAATTGGTAGCCTTCAACTTAACCGTACAGCCTTCCGAAGATTTGTACCACTGATCAACGCCTTGGCGGAAACCTTCAGAAGGCTCTTTTTCTCAGGGGATCGAACGCTTACCCTTCAACTTAAACACATCCCAATTACCTCTTAACAATTCCTAAACAGGTTCCTCGTATTATCCTCTCATCAATATTCCTTAAGGCCTTCTGCGCGAGAGCCGGGATGAATTATTTGGGTCTTCAGATTTAGGGAGTTGGCCCCATAAATCCCCCAAGAACCAATTACTTTTATCGTTGACTCGCGCTCCGAACGCTAAACCAAGTTGCTTGAGGAGCACCGAATGACCGCACCTGCTGTAACCACACCCAAAAGAAACCGTCGGGGTTGGAGCGAAACCCTGAAAAACTTCTGGCTAGATATTGCTTTATTCATCGCTTTTATCGTAGACATGAACACCCGCTTCACCGGTATCCCCATCCACGAATGGCTGGGCATCGCCCTGGGTATTGCCCTCATCTACCACTTGCTACTGCATTGGAATTGGATTGTCGCCATCACCCGGCGCATCTTTAGCAAATTACCCGCCACCGAACGCCTCCGCTATATCCTCGATATTGCCCTGTTCGTGGATATGGTTATCGTCATCGCCACCGGCATCTGGATTTCCCGCGTCGCCCTGCCCCAACTAGGCATCTCCGTGGGCGAGAGTTTTCTCTGGCGACGCCTCCACGGCATGACAGCCGATCTGGTATTGTGGATGGTTGCCCTACACCTGGCCCTCAGTTGGAAATGGATTATGAATGCCTTTAAGCGTTACCTGGGGCAACCGATTCGCAAGCTGATTCGCGGCCGCGCCCCCCTCAAGGTCAAAACCATAGAAATGATGGAGAGTGCCCAATGAAAAACATCATCCGTATCGCTATCATTATTCTGGTCGCCGTTTTAGTCGCTACCATTACCTGGTTCGCCGGTTACAACGCGGGCACCAATCAAACCGCCCGCTTTGGTGACGAAGGGCCACGGGGCGAGTTTGCGTTCGAGGGCGGGGAAGGGTTCCCCGATGCAGGCCGACCCGATTTCCCAGAAAGGGGTCGCGGCCGCGATGAATTCCATGAAAGGGGTGGATCCAGTCTCTTCGGTTTTCTCTCCTTTGCCCGGACACTCATCCCCATAACCTTCGTCATTGCGGGGGTCGTCCTGGCCCAAAACCTCATCGGCCGCTGGCAACAGCGCCGCTCCCCCAAAACCCCCACCACCCCACCGGAAGGTTCACCCCCACCAGCCGAAGCCTGACAAAAAGTGCTCTACCAGAGATACCTGGCAGAGCACTTTTTAATTACCCCAGACCCCATGAGCAAACCCCTAGATTTACCCCGCCCCAGGGGCAGAGAATTTGATAAAGTGTCGTTTTTTTGAAGGCGTACACCCTCAAAAAACGACACAAATAGGTTCCCCCGGTTAGGGGGATGGGCACTTCCGATTAGCGATATATCCAATTAATTTTGGAAAAGCCGTGCTTACACACCTCAGTAATTCTCAATTTAGCCAACGGTTATTGTCGTTTAAAAAATTAATCAGGTAATGGAATCCCCCCACCCCTAACCCCGCCCCCAGAGACGGGGAACTTTTCTAAGGGGCATTTTTCGGGGCGAATGCCCCGAAAAATACCTCATTGGAATTTCCCCCTTCCCTCGGGAATCGGCAGGGGGGATGGGGTCAATGAAGGCGTTACCCGATTAAAAATTTAATGAACAAAAACCGTTGGACTCCAGGAGCATGCTCGAAAAATGGCCCAACCCGTAGAACAGCCTTTCAGGCTGTTCGCCCTCTCATGAAAACAAAAAATGGGCGTAACGATACACGCCCTCGAGGACTAAGCTTGCCCGCACAGCCTGGAAAGGCTGTGCTACACCCAGTTGACCGCCGGACTATCAATATCCAGGCCCTACGGGCTAAACAGCAGGCCAACGGCCTTCGTAACCATAGCCCAGCCCATTTTACGGCCGGGCGGCCTCACCATTTTTAGGCGTTCAGGCCAAATTGAGAATTGCTGTACACACCTGCTTTTGGTTGCTCAAAAAGAGCGCTTACGCTAGACTGAGCACCTATTCGCCGGATTAGGCAATACCCATCCTCCATAGGTCATTCACGAAAAGGGAGAAAAATCATGAGTGAGTTCCGCTTTGAGGTCTGGCCGACCGAATTCCGTAGTATTAACCAATATTTTGGGGCTAATCCACAAAATTATGCCCAGTTTGGCCTTCCTGGTCATGAAGGTCTAGACATCATGGCCCCCACCGGGAGCCGTATCTTTGCCGTCGCCCCTGGGCGCGTCAGCAAAATTGGCACCGTCACCAGCAAACACCCTTACGGCAACTATGTTCATGTTGACCATCAAGATGGTTACACAACCATCTACGCCCATCTAGAAAGTATCTCTGTTTCAATGGGGCAAGACATAGCCGCCGGTACAGAAGTAGGCCGGGCTGACAACACGGGCAACAGCTTTGGCTCCCATCTACACCTGACCCTCCGCAAGGCAGGGGCTAAAGTAGGCAACTGGCCCGCTGGAATTATTGATCCCACACCCTTCATCATGCCTCTTATGGGGTTTCAGGAACCTGCTGGCCCCTTTACCGAAGGTTGGGCCTATACTGCTGGCGTTTTTAGCCAAAACAATCTGGCGCAGGCCAGTGCCGGGGGTCTGAATTTACGTAGCCAACCCAGCGTCAATGCCCAAATCGTTGGCTTTATTCCGGCCGGAACCATCATGATCATCACCGGGGCGCCTCAAGGACAATACACCCCGGTAAAAGCCCCTACCCGCTCCATTGATGTTAAAGCGGGGACAGCCACTCCCACCCCACCCACACCAACCCCTGTTGACCCCAATGCTCCGGCGGTAGATGGCTGGGGTTTTACAACCTCGCTAACCGTTTCTGGTAATCAGGCAGTGGTAGGCGAATTTGGCATCAATCTACGGGCTAAAGCACAACGGGACGCGGCCGCAATTGGATTGGTCAAAGGGGGTAGCACTGTCACTGTCCTGGGGATCGCCCAAGGGGAATACACTCCCGTACGGGCGCAACGGCAAAATTTTACCGGCACGACCAACTTCGCGGCCGCGCCCACCCTCGGCTCCACCCCTACCACCCCCCCCCCCCCCACACCACAACCCCCCCCCACCCCACCCCCCCCCCCCCCCACCACCCCCCCCCCCCCCCCACCCACCCC
>JAGNBF010000151.1 GCA_018004935.1 Chloroflexota bacterium
CGGCCTCATCCCGGGCCTGTACCCGGCTCTCAGCGCCGCCACGTTAGAACCGGTAAAGGCGCTAAAATACGAATAGCGGGCTTTTCCCCCACCCCTAACCCCGCCCCCAGGGGCGGGGAATTTTTTGGGCGCGGTTTTTCGGGCCTTCGCCCCGAAAAACCGCGCCGTTACGTTCTCACCCCTCCCGGTGGGAATCCCTGGGGGATGAGCCTCCCCCCCACCCCTAACCCCGCGCCGTTACGTTCTTACCCCTCCCGGTGGGAATCCCTGGGGGATGGGCATCCCCCCCACCCCTAACCCCGCCCCCAGGGGCGAGGAATTTTTTATGGGCCGTTTTTCGCGGGCGTCTGCCCGCGAAAAACGGCCCCATTGATTTTTCTCCCTTTCCAGGGGGAATCGGGAAGGGGAAACCCTCTCGGCGGGCAAAAACGGGGCTTCGCCCCGTTTTTGCCCGCCTTAAAAAACTCCCCGCCCTTGGGGGCGGGGTTGGGGGTGGGGGAACTCCAAGTAGGCAATCGCCCTAACTAAAAACTGGATATACCCATAAATCGCGGAGCACAGACCTGACAGGTTTTAGAAACCTGTCAGATCTCCCACAAAACGTCAATATACTCCTGAAAACTCCTCTCCTGTTCAGACATCCTAAAATCGGGTAAGATGATTACCCATGGAAATTACCACTCAAGCCATCAGCGGCCGCTACTTTTTACATGATGTCCTCGGCGAAGGGGGCATGGGCATTGTCTATCGGGCAACGGATCGTCTGACCGGACAGGTAGTGGCAATGAAACAGGTTACGATTGCCAGTAATCAGCTCCAGGTAGGTTCCTTCACCCACACCAGCGACAGTCAAAACTTCCGCCTGGTTCTGGCAAACGAGTTCCAGGTACTCGCTTCTCTGCGACACCCTAACATCATCAGCGTGTTAGATTATGGGTTTGCGGAAGGGGGTCAACCCTATTTCACCATGGAGTATCTAGCCCAGGCGGACAACCTGCGCGAAGCCGCCAATGGCAAAACGGTACGGGAAAAAGTCCAACTTCTCATTCAGGTGGTGCAGGCTTTAGCCTACCTACACCGGCGCGGTATCGTGCACCGTGACCTGAAACCGGGCAATATTTTGGTGGTAGATGGGGCGGTGCGTGTGTTAGATTTTGGCCTCTCGGTGGCGGTGGATCAGGCGGTGGGTACGGCGGGAACCTTTACTTACCTGGCCCCGGAACTGCTAAAAGAAGCGTCTGCCAGGGAAACGGCTGACCTCTATGCCGTGGGGGTGATGGCCTATGAACTGTTGACCCATCATCACCCCTTTGCCTCGGCTAAGGCCAATGAGTTATTGATGGACATTTTGTATACGGTCCCGCGGCCGCTTTATCTACCTGAATTCCCCCTACTCCCCAAAGTCATCGAAAAACTACTACAAAAAGAGCCAACAGCGCGTTATACCACGGCCGATGAATGTTTGCAGGCGTTTTACCAGGCCATTGGTCAATCCGCCCCTCAAGAAAGTCAGGCCATCCGTGAGAGTTATCTCCAGGCGGCCCGTTTTGTGGGGCGGGAGAAGGAAATGGCGCAACTGACCCAGGCGCTCGCGGCCGCAAAGCAACATCAGGGTTCTTTATGGCTGGTCGGAGGTGAGAGTGGCGTCGGCAAATCCCGACTGACGGATGAACTACGAACCCTGGCCCTGGTACAAGGATTCCTGGTGCTACGAGGGCAGGGTACACCAGGGAGTGGCACCAGTTATCAATGGTGGCGAGAGCCGTTGCGCCGTCTGGTACTAACCACCGAATTATCTGATTTAGAAGCAGGCATCCTGAAACCGGTGGTACCAGACATCGAAACATTGTTGGGCCGCCCCATCCCCCCCGCCCCGGAGTTAGAAGGGCAGGCCGGTCAACAGCGTCTCCTCAACAGTATCATCAGGCTCTTTTATCAACAGACAATGCCGGTGTTGTTGTTGTTAGAAGACTTACACTGGGCGACAGAGAGTCTGGATGTGTTGCGGCAGTTGCCACGGGTTATTGCCGAACGGCCTTTGCTCATTGTGGGAGATTACCGGGACGATGAGCGGCCGCAACTGGCACAGGATGTGCCCGGCGCGCAAGTGATGAAGTTGGAACGACTCAATGCCACCAGCATAGCCGAATTATGTACGGCCATTTTAGGCCCCACAGGGCAGAGTGAAGCTGTATTGGCGCTCCTACAACGCGAGACGGAAGGGAACGCCTTCTTTGTGGTGGAAGTAGTGCGGGCGTTGGCCGAAGAAGCGGGGCGACTGACGGAAATCGGGGCGATGGTTTTGCCGGAGCAAGTTTTTCCCCAGGGGGTACAGACGATTATACAACGGCGGCTTGATCGGGTTCCCGCGGCCGCGCACCATCTTCTGCAACTGGCGGCGGTCAATGGGCGACACCTGGATTTACCCCTGCTCACCCGGCTCAACGGTCAGGCCCATCTTGACCCCTGGCTGATGGGCTGTGCCGATGCGGCCGTTCTGGAAATCCGGGAAGGGCGCTGGCAGTTCGCCCATGACAAGTTACGCGAAGGGTTGTTGCACAGTTTGCCCGCGGCCGCGCACGTTTCTCTCCATCAACTGGTGGCGGAAGCTCTGGAACAGGTTTACTCTAAGGATCCCGGCTATGCGGCCGCGCTCATGCGCCATTGGCAGGTGGCCGGAGATCAGGCCAGAGAGTTACGGTACGCCCGTCTGGCCGGAGAGCACGCGGCCGCGAACTTCGCCAACACCGAGGCCCTGCACTTCTTGAGTCAGGCGCTGGCGCTGGTTCCCAGGGATGATCTCATTACCCGGTATGAATTGCTCTCGGCCCGCGAGAAGGTGTACGATTTGTTGGGGCAACGGGAAGCCCAACAGCAAGATGTAGCCGCAATGACCAACCTGGCTTCCCAATTTGCCAACCCCCTACCGCTCCAGGTTGAGACAAGTCTACGGCTGGCCAATTATGCCGAAGGAGTCGCAGATTATGACACAGCGGTCGCGGCCGCGCGTACCGCCGTCACCTTGGCCCAAACCACCCGGCAGGTGGAAAGCGAAGCTGAAGGTCATCTCCGCTGGGGGCGTGCCCTCTGGCGGCAGGCACATTTTGCTGAGGCACGTAAACAATTAGAGCAGGCTCTGCAACTGGCACACGACCACCGTGAACCGGGGGAAAAACTGGCTTTGGGGAGCATTGAAGCCCATAGCCATCGCAACTTGGGTATCATCGCCGCCCTGCAAAGTGATCACGAAAGTTCCAAACGCCACTTCATCCAATCACTCCATCTCTTCCGGGAGGTAAACGACAGGCGCGGTGAAGGAGGTGCCCTGAACAATCTGGGTATCATCTCCAAAGATTTGGGCGATTTTGCGGCCGCGTACACCTATTATCAGGCATCACTCCAGTTATGTCGGGAAATTGGGGACCGCTGGGGAGAAAGTGTGGCCCTGAATAATTTAGGCGCATTTGACATGAACCAGGGACAACTGGAAACAGCACGGGTTGCCTATGAACAGGCGGTACAACTATGCCAACAAATAGGCAACAGCTACGGCGAAACGCTCTCCCTCTCCTGCCTGGGATTGTTGCATCATCACCTGGGGGAACAGGTGCGGTCTGAGGCCTATTGCCGCCAATCATTGCTTTCTGCCCTTTCCTCAGGAGCGCGGGCGGAGTCAGGGTTTGCTCTGACGATTTTGGGACATGCCCTGGCAGGTCAACAGGAGTGGACAGAGGCCGCGGCCGCTTATCAACAGGCCCTCACAATTCGGCGGGAGCTGGGCCAACCCAATCTGGCAACGGAGCCATTGGCCGGGTTGGCGCGGGTTGCGTTAGCCCAGGGGCAGGCCGCGGCCGCGATGACCCCTGTCACGGAGATTCTGGCCCATCTGGAGCAGAACAGTCTGGCCGGAACCGATGAGCCGTACCGCGTTTATCTCACCTGTTATCAGGTGCTTCGGGCCAACCAAGACCCTCGCGCCACAACCCTGCTCCAAACCGGGTATCACCTGCTCCGCGAACAGGCCGACCGCATGACCGACATCACACGACGCTATACTCTCCTCTATAACGTTCCAGCCCATCGGGAATTGGTAGCGCTGGCAGAAGGAGCAGGGAGCAATAAGCAGTGAACCGAGTGGTCTGAGCCTGTCGAAGGCCGTTGGTAACAACAGACTCAACCAACGGCACCGCGCTTTATTGAGAAGATACAATTTCTATGAGTTCTCTTCCTATGACCACTCCACCCCTGATTGTGCCTTCATCCGAACCATTTTTATTTGTCCGCGGCCGCACGGGTTGCCTCTTGATGCATGGGTTTACCGCTATGCCTGAAGAGATGCGCGAACTAGGTGAATACCTGGCCGAACAAGGGTACACCACCCTGGGTATACGCCTGCCCGGTCACGCCACCCACCCCGATGACCTACGGCGCACCCGCTGGACGGATTGGCTCATTGCCATTGAAGAGGGGTTAGCCCTGTTGCGTGATATTACAGACCGGGTATTTGTGTTGGGGCATTCGATGGGGGGGATCTTGAGCCTCATCGCGGCCGCGCATTACCCAATTGCCGGAGCCGTGGCCATGTCTACCCCCTACCGGGAGATGCCGCGCAGTAATAGAGTGCGCACGCAATTGCTGGCTTTATTGCGGCCATCTATTCACAAAACTCACCTCGGTGCGGCCGCACCTCTCACCGACCGGCGTGAAGCTGATTACCCGGCCTACCCCCATTTCCCCACCCGCATTCTGCTCGAACTGGATCCCCTCATGGCCGCGATGCACGCCGCCCTACCCAACATTCATATCCCCGTTCTGCTCATTCAGTCCCGGCAAGATACCGCTATTTCGCCAGAAAGTATGCCGTTGATTGCCTCCCAAATGGATTCCCCAGATATACAACAGGTGTGGGTGGATGGTCTAGGTCATGCTATCATCCGTGATCCAAAACGCCAGCTTATGTTTACGACCATCCACGAATTTCTCAACTCCATTCCCTAACCTGGACGAGCCAGAACTAAAAAGAGGTTAACTCGTAAGGTACTAAACCCTTCGTAGATTTAATGGGCAGACCCATCGCCCTACGATCCCAGAGGGAAGGGGGATGGGTCTTCAGTCCAAACCTACCAATCTGTTGCCGCTAATAAAATGTCACTTTATGACCGTGGTAAGTATAGTCTTTAGTACATCTGGGCAGAAGTCTCTAGTAGGTTTAGAAACCAGGTTTTTACATCGAATTCTGAGCACTTTACAGGAGAAAAACCTGGTTTCTAAACTGGCTAGAGATTTACGCCGTACTGTACTAAAGTGAACGGTTACAATTAAATTATGGTACACTGTTAGGGTATCATCAGGACAATCAAACAGCCCATAAAGGATTGGCGATCATGAAAAGTCAAGAAAAAAGTAGTTCGCCAAAGACAGAAAAACCTCACTTACCCAAAAAGCCAACCGTCACCAATGGTGAAGTTATGGCTCCAGAATTGATGAGCCGTGACATAGTAGGTGGATTGTCACCTCAGAAAGGAACAAAGGGTTTACGCCAAAATGCGGTTTTGCAGTTACAACGCCGACAGGGGAATGCTTTTACCAACCGCCAAATTGTCTCTCAGAGTCGGGAAGGCAGGATTCAGCGCGTTGTCATCAGCAACGCCCCGACCAGCGAAACCCTGCATAATACCACCAATGCCACCAGCCAGGATTATCAACCCAATACGTACACCGTCGCTTCTTTTAATGATCAGGGGGGATCTGGCAACATTCGTTATGAAATGACTCGTGGTGCCCGAGCAGTAACGGTGAATGTGCGCATTAAATTTGTGGGCCAATTGGGCAGTGGCACCACTGGGCCAACGGAAATTCCCGAAGGCCCGGTACGTGATTTCGCCCGGACACAATGCACCGCCCTGGTTAATTTTTGGAATAGCAAGTTTGAACTGGTGGGGCGCACACGGGCAGACGCGAGTGGGGGTGGGGCAACGGATGGTGGTTCAGGGGCAGGGGCAGGAACAGAGGAAATCCATTTACCGCTGACGTTTCAGGCGACACCTGTTTTTGATGTGGGAGCCGAGGCGCATAGCACCGTCCGGCTTGATTCAACAACAACAGCCGCAGGGCAGGCAGGGGGAGCGATTAACGCGAACACCTGGTTTACCAACAAAAATAATGCGGTTTACCCGGCCTCATTTGATTCGATTTATGCCCATGAGTACGGTCATTTGTTAGGTATCCCTGACGAATATTCCCTCAGCAATCCTAACATGCATGCCTTGTTCCACAACATTTCGCCCTCACAAGAGACGCAAATGAATAATTCGTTGGATCGGGCAGGGATTCGGGAGATGGTGCTGGCCGCGATTCGGCCCCGAATGTTGGCGCAGATTAATACGATTAGCAGTGAGGCCGCGGCCGCGCTAGAACAGCAAAAAGCAACCATGTCACAACGGTTGGCCAAAGGTTTACGAACCGCCTGGAAAGATGGCAGTCTCTCCACTGCCGTCGCCAACCTGATTCGGCCACAACTCCAGGCGGCAGGACAGGATCGGGCGCTGGCCATGTTGGATCGGGTGGTGCGCTTTGAAACAGGACCAAACTTTAGCAATGTTACAATTGCTGAGAATGTGATAACGTCTGAATTAGCTGTGGCCGCCATTCAAACCATTTTACGCAGTACATTTACCCAGGCGGCGACCGCGGCCGCACGACCGACAATTTCTATTCCCTTTACGAATTCCGGGGGAACGGCAGACGCTACCAGCATCAGGATTGACGTGGCCCCCGTGGTGGGCAGTGCCACTTCACCTCTAAATACGGCCGCCAACAGTGCCGTGGCCGCTTCGGTTGGTACACCGGAAGCCACACCCCCTCGCGGCCGCAGAACCCCACCCCTCTATCCTTCACACACACTCATTGGCCGCCTGACCTCGATGCCCGGCAATTGGCGCACCGTTGCCAACCTGATGCAAACGGAAATTGATCAGATTCCCAATAAAGTACAGCAGGCGGTTACAGGAATTTTGGCCGGAACAGATATTAGTAGCCAGGTCAATAACAATGTTGGTCAGCTATATCGGGTCATTTACCAAATGATCCAAAATGTCTCCACCTCTGTTGCTCAGGACACGGTGCGGAGTTTCCTCAGCAGTCAGATTCGCCCCTTTATGGATCAGCAAATCTCTGATCTGTTGGGTTGGGTAGATGCTGAAGTACAAAGCCACCAAACTGCTTCGGGCACAGGAACGAATGCCGCCCCGAACATTGCGCCTGATCCGGCGTTAGCGGCCGCAGTACGCCAGATGGAACAACAAGCCCGGCAAATGCTCAATCCGCCAGCCCCAGCCGGGGGGGGAACAGCGAATGCGCCCGTACGCTTCACCACCAACTCCCTCATGGGCAATAATGCCGCCGGTACCAGCCTGCGCTCTGACCAGATGACCCGCATCGCCGACAACTTCAATAATAATGTCCCTCATCTACGTCACAATAATGAAGAAAACTTTTCTGCCCGTTCCATCACCTGATGGTAGGGGTTTGCCAGCCTGTGCCACTCTGAACCACTACAAGGCCCATTCGTGATTATGAACACCTCAACCCCCCTCCTCACCTTCGTTTATACACTGGATCACCCCTGGCCCGTGCGAGAACGAACCGATGTCTATCCCGATGGTCAGCTTCATCATTTTGTTCAGGGAGCTATGGATCCCAACCGGCGCAATCAGGCTGGTCAATATGTTTTTCAATTGAGTGACACCCGGTTAGACAATGTGTACGCATTGGCTCGCGCCTTGCTCACCCTTCCACCCCAGAAAAACCAGACGCGGCCAGAAGGGGTACAAGTAAGCCTTAACGTTACCCTCGATAACCAAAGCCAATCCCATTCTTTGTCGGTGGGGTTCCCCCCCACAGATCCGGTTTTGGCCGAAGCCTTACAGATGGGCCACACTTTGCTTATTGCGGCTATGAACCACCCTTTAGCCGTGGTAAAACTATCGTTGTTGTTACGGAATACCGCCATTTTCGTCTTGGAAAATATCGGTTCGGAGTCAGTGCAGTTTTTGTTACAGCCGGAAGAATTAGCCCTCATCCATAACGAGGATCAACAGACGGTCTGGCAAAATAGTGAGGACACGTTGATGGGGCTGGTGGATGGCCTGGGCCGATTGGTGGATGGCCTGCACGCGGCCGCGATCCTGCCCCCACAAAGCAAAGCAACCCTGGCCTTGCCCGCATTACCCCCCTCCATCTCCAACCCCACCACTTTACGCGCCGTCCTGGCCGGTTCCATTACCGTTACCACCCATACGACCGCTCCCGGCACAACCACCGAAGCCCCTTTCTGGTTATTTTCCGGCTGAATGAATCGGTTTGCTTTTAACAACCTGACCACCATCGTCACGATAATGATTATTTCGTCTTTCCCGGTTTGCGGTAAACAACTTCCGCCCCTCGAATCTGCCCTATCAGCCATTCTCCCCCCCCAATTAAAAAGATAAAGAGCACATTGACAAGAATGGTGAGGCTAAAGGCCAGGGCCAGATAAGAAAAGAAGGCGGTCGCCGGGCCAAGCAGGTTGGTGAAGATAACATCCGCCAGTCCCAACAGATAAATGACGACAAAAATGAAGCCGAGGATGAGGAAGAAGGTGGGCCAGGCACGGCGGTCAGATGCACTAGGCATCATGGCATTGCTGATGGCGAAGAAGAGGTAGAGCCAGACGAGGAAATCTTTGGTGTAAAGCAGGTTTTGTAGGGTAAGCAGGAGATCGGTCAGATTAAGGGTGGGGAGAATCTGGGCCAGGCCGGGCAGGTTGAAAATGTTGTAGGCAATGATGAGAATCGCGGCCGCGCCCGTCAACAATGGCGCCCCCCCGATCAAACTTTCCCGAACCGACCCCAAATCCGGCGTTCGGTAATACTCAACATACCCCAACTGAATCGAGCCATCCTTGCTCATTTTAGGTAAAAGCGACATTCCTGCCGTGCGCACACCCAGCAGTTTGGCACTGAGCCAATGGCTTACCTCATGCAGTACCACCCCCGGAAACAACACCAGGCTATATAACACCACCGCCCAACCCGGTTTGCCCGTGATCAACAAAGCCACCCCATGCAAATGGCGATGAATCCACCGTTGGGTCAATAACACCAACGGCAAACTAACGATAAACCATAACAACGCAGTTAATAAATGTTCCATAGGAATGGGGATAAAGCCAGACCCGCTCCGTCATAAACGACCGGGCTATGGTTACAAAAACCGCTGGCCTGGGCTTTTAGCCCGCAAAACTTCGTATGTTTAGCCCAGCGGTTGGACCGCCGGGCGGGGAACTTTTTCATGTGCCGGTTTTCGAGCGCGGCCGCGCTCGAAAACCGGCACTTATGGGACCGTGATGGGTATAACTTCTCAATATTTCAGGGCTGGGGCCGGTCTCCTGACCGCGCCACCCAACTTATTTTTAGACGCTCACTTAGAGCCAGCTTTTTTACGCTACTGCGCCCTTCACCAAATCTACAAACCCGGCTTTCAGGCTGGCCCCACCGACCAGAGCACCATCAATATCGGGGTGGCTCATATAATCAGAGATATTTTCCGGGGTGACACTGCCACCATACTGAATACGAATCAATTGTGCGGCCGCTTCTCCATACAGTTCCGCCAATGTCCCACGCACCGTCAGACCAATAATAGTCCCCGCCTGGCTCACACTGGCCGACTTACCCGTGCCAATCGCCCAGATCGGTTCATAAGCGACCACACATTTAACCGCATCTTCCGTGGAAATCCCGGCAAAAGCCGCCTGCACTTGCCCACTGACAAACGCATGGGTTTCCCCGGCTTCATTCTGCTCCAGACTTTCCCCCACACAGATGATAGGTGTCAGGCCATGTTTCAGGGCGGCTTTCGCCTTTTTGTTCACCCCTTCATCCGTCTCGGCGAAAAAAGCCCGCCGCTCCGAATGCCCCAAAATGACATATTGGCAATATGGTTTCAGCATATTGGGGGCGATTTCGCCAGTGAAGGCACCCTTCTCTTCCCAATGCATATTCTGCGCCCCCACGCCTAATTTGGTCGCCTGTAATGCCTCGGCTACCGCCGCCAGCGCCACAAAGGGAGGGCAAAATACGACATCAGCTTCCTCGATTTGGTTCAAGGCAAAACGGATTTCGCGGACAAAAGTAACAGCTTCCTCAGCCGTTTTGTTCATTTTCCAGTTACCAGCCAAAATTGGTTTACGCATGATAAATTTCTCCTCAAAAATATGACCCGAAGAGGGCTAAACACGGATGAAAATCAGGTACAGATTGACACGGGTGAGTCTACTGCAAAAAGCCCGGTTTCTGACTAATCTAACCGTCGCTTCCAGAGAGAAAGAAACCGGGCTTTTAACTGTTTTGACCTTTTTTCAGTGGAGTCACGGGTTCACACCAATTTTAGAAAATGGCTGGATTCAGACAGCTTCACAACTTGTAGGCTGATTTTTCAAATCGTCCCTACACAATTGATTGCTCTGGTTTCCGGCTTACCTTGAAAGAAATCAGTGTTAAGTGGCGCAATCGGTCCTTGAATTTTCATCCTTGTGGTTGACGACCCTTCACGGTGTCTCCTCACTAAGAATTTTAGCATAGTTCTCGAGAACCCCTAGCAGGCTATCATGAGTATACCCATAAATCGTGAGACACAGACCTGACAGGTTTTAGAAACCTGTCAGGTCTCCCACAAAACGTGGATATACTCCAGGCTATCGGAAAAAGATGCGCGTCACCTTTGTGGAAACGAAGTGGCCCGGTCAGGAGACCGGCCACGGCAAACTCAAACGTTTAGGAGTTACACGTCGTAAAATGTAGCAATTCTCAATTTGGCCTGAACGTCTAAAAGCGGTCAACTGGGCGTAGCACAGCCTTTCCAGGCTGGGCGCTCTCTATACAGGTGGAGTACGGCTCTGCCTGAGCTTGTCGCAGGCGGAGCCGGGCTTCGGCAAGCTCAGCCCTCGAGGACGTGTAAGGCGAACAGCCTGATTGTTCATTAAATTTTTAATCAGATAACGCATTCATTGACCCCATCCCCCCTGCCGATTCCCGAGGGAAGGGGAGAAACCCAACGGCTCGGTTTGGTGGGCAGGCACCCGCCAAACCGAGCCGGAAATCGTTCCCCGCCCCTGGGGTAGGGTTAGGGGTGGCGGGCACGGATATACCCGACACGGTGACAAAACAATCGCGATAGGGCGAAAAAACCTCCAATTATGCCCGTTGCCCGTATTAGAAGTGGCTAAAACGGTATAGAGAAGTATTGCAGGTTACTTATACCTGCGTACCTCATTCACCTAGCACGCGGCCGCGTTCACCGCATCTTCAAACACATTCAGCGTCTCATCAATGATGTCGTCATCGTGGCTATAACACATAAACCAGGGTTCGCGCCCGTCGGATTCTGGGAAAACGCCCCGCTTGATCATCTCCAGGACAATTTCTTCATACAGGTGTTCATCTCCGGCAATGTAGCTCCGGAAATCGGTGGGGGCTGTCCAGCTACCCAGGGTGTAACCAAACATAGAAGGCACGCCGGTCATGCTGTGGGGGATGTCGGCGCGGGTGAGGATGGCGTGGATGCCGTCCATGAGCCGTTGGCCCCGTTGGAAGATGGTGGGGATGATGGGTTCGTTTTCGAGGATGTCGAGGGTGGCGATTGCGGCCGCGACCCCCGCCACATTGCCGATATACGTTCCCCCGTGGGAGAACTCACCCGGCTTCACCGTCATCATCACCTCTCGTTTGCCGCCAATGGCCGCTACAGGGAAGCCGTTGCCCATCGCTTTGGCGTAGGTTGCCAGGTCGCCCCGCACCCCAAAGTATTCCTGCGCCCCACCATTGGCCAGCCGGAAACCGGTTTTTACCTCATCCATAATCATCATAATGCCGTATTTGTCACACAGTTCCCGGATTTTCTCCAGCCAGCCCGGTTGGGGGGCAATCCCGGCGGCGTTGCCCATCGTCGGTTCGACAAAGATGGCCGCTAATTGCTCCCACTCGGCGTTGACCGTCTCTTCGAGCAGTTCAACATCGTTGAAGGGCAAATTGATGACATATTGATCCATATTTTTGGGAATGCCCTTGCTGGCCCGCACATTCAGCGGTTTGTTCCGTGGCCCCATCTTGTCCAGACTGGCGGTAGCCGTCGTGAACAGCACATAATCGTGCATCCCATGATAATTACCCTCAAATTTGATCAGCTTATCCCGTTGGGTGTAGGCACGGGCAATACGGAGGGCGTGCATCGTAGCTTCCGTGCCGGTGTTGGTCAGGCGTACCATGTCCACACCGGTCATGCGGCAGATACGCTCGGCCAGTTCGATTTCGTGCAGGGTGGTGAGGGCAAAGAGTGTGCCCTGAGTGATGGCCTGTTGCACCTTTTCGACCACGCGGGGGTAGGAATGGCCCAAAATAATGGGGCCAAACGCCAGGCGGTAATCAATATATTTGTTGTCATCCATATCCCAGATGTGTGGCCCCTGTGCTTTAGAGATGACCATCGTATCGTCTAGCCCCCACCAACGAAAGTTGGAGTTGACACCATAAGGGATGACATTCATTGCCCGTTTGAAAGCGGCGGCGGTTTTTTCGCCTTGGAGTGACATAAAGCCTTCCTTGTGTAAGTTTGTTATAGGTTATTGGTTTATTGGTTATGAGTAACTGGCGGGAGAATAAAACAGATTAGTAGTCATGTTGCCATGACCTTTAGCTGGGCGAATGTCACCCCCTTTACAGAAGTAAACAGTAAACAGTGAGCAGTGAACAGTGAGCGTAACTGTCCACTGTCCACTGTTTACTGTTTACTGTTCACTGACTTGTTGGAGCGCGGCCGCGAACACCCCCACGGCATCATTCACCTGCGCCGAGGACACAACCAGCGGCGGAATCCAGCGCACAATGTTGTCATAGGTTCCGCAAGTGAGAAGCATCAACCCCTGATCAAAGCAGGCTTTGACGACCGCTTTGGCGGTGTTTTTGTCCGGTTGACCATTGGAAGCGGTGAATTCGGTGGCGATCATGAGGCCCACGCCGCGCACATCGCCGATGGAGGGGTATTCTTCTTGCAGGTGGCGCAGGCCAGACATCAGTTGTTGGCCCCGCTCTTGGGCGTTGGTCAGCATGTTGTCGTGGCGGATGGCTTGAATGGTGGCGGTCGCGGCCGCGCACGCCAACGCATTCCCCCCATACGTCCCCCCATGTGAGCCGGGTGTCCACTTCTGCATCAACGCCATTGGCGCAAACACCCCAGACAAGGGCATGCCCGAAGCCAGCCCTTTTGCCACCGTCATAATGTCCGGCAATACCCCGGAATGCTCCAGAGCAAACCATTTACCCGTGCGCCCAAACCCGGATTGCACCTCATCGAAAATCAGCAGTATGCCATGTTCATCACAAATCTGGCGCAAACCACGCAGGAACGAAGCGGGTGGTACAACATATCCCCCTTCGCCCAGCACCGGCTCAATCAAAATGGCGGCAGTCTCTTGGGGGGCGGTCTGGGAGAGCAGAAGGTAACGCAGTTGCTCCAGGGCGTAACTGCTGGCCTGCTCCTCACTCATCCCCAGGCGGTAAGCGTAAGGGAAAGGGGCCACATACACCCCGGCCATGAGCGGCTGGTAGCCGCTCCGGTAAATCGTTTTCGAGGTGGTGAGGGACATTGTGCCCACTGTTCGACCATGAAAACTGCCCTGGAAAACAATGACATTGGGCCGCCCGGTGGCCATCCGCGCCAATTTGACCGACCCTTCCACCGCTTCTGCGCCGGAATTACTGAAGAAGAAACCATCAATGTGCGGCGGCACAATCTGGCGCAATTCTTCAATGAGAGACAACATGGCCGGGTGATAGACGATATTGGCCTGGCCGTGCAGGAGTTTACCGGCCTGCGCCTGGATAGCCTGGACGACGTGGGGGTGGCAATGGCCGGTGTTGGTGACGCCAATGCCGCAGGTGAAATCCAGGTAACGTGTGCCATCGGTGGCGTAGAGGTAAGCCCCCTCGCCCCGCTCGGCGATCACCTGGTTGCCTCGGCTCCAAACGGGGGAAACAT
>JAGNBF010000152.1 GCA_018004935.1 Chloroflexota bacterium
CTGATCAACTGTCCACGGTTATTTCCCCTCAGTTCTCACCATGAAACGTCTTCATGCCGCTCACCTTTGGGAAGCCGGTCTTAATCTATTCACCCTCGTCGTCGGGAGTGTGCTCTCGGCCCTGGGGTATGCCCTCTTTCTAGTTCCTTTCAACATTGCCGCCGGTGGTGTCAGTGGTATCAGCATCATCATCAACCATTACACCGGCTGGCCGGTAGGCATTCTATATTTTGTCATGAACCTACCCCTACTCGTTTTAGGGTTCTTTTATCTGGGGCGTTGGCAATTCATTTGGAAAACCCTGATCGCCGTGGTGTTATTCTCCGTTCTCTCAGATCTGTTTATCTGGTATTTGCCCCAACTCCTCAGCCACTACCCCGTCAACGAGGATACCCTGCTGAATGCGGTTTATGGTGGCATCATGGGGGGAGTCGGAGCAGGCTTCATTTACCGTTTTGGCGGTACGATGGGGGGAACCAGCATTGTGGGGCGAATCATCCAACAAAAGACGGGCGCACCTCTCAGCCAGATTTTTCTCTATACCGATGGTATCGTCATTTTGCTGGCTGGACTGATTTTTGGGTGGGAAGTCTCACTTTATGCTCTGCTTACTCTGTTTTTGAGTGGTCTGGCCTCAGATTACACGCTGGAAGGCCCCAGTAGTGTACGCACAGCCACTATCATCACCGATAAACCGGAAGCGGTCGCCCAGGCTCTCATTGCGGAGCTTGGCCGGGGGGTGAGCCAATGGCAGATCACAGGGGGGTATACCGGACAAACGCATAGCATGGTTTTTTGCACCGTCTACCGGCCCCAAGTGAATGAGTTAAAACGAGTGGTAGCCACGGTGGATAATAAGGCGTTTGTGGTTATTGGTACGGCCCATCAGGCGTTGGGGTATGGATTTACTCCACTGAAATAAGCCAGGACTTACGGGGTTGCTCGAGCCGGTTTTCTGACCGTGCTTGTCGTGGCTCGGTGAGGACACCGGCCACAGCGTGTAAGCCCTCAGCTATCATCTTTACGAAAACCCACACCCAAAACTCGCTTTTACACTTTTTTATACGCCATCATCAACCCATCCCGAATCGGCACCAGTGTACTGATCCACCCCGGATCAGTGGTGATCATCTCATTAAAGCGGCGGATAGCCTGTGTATTTTTTTCCTGGTTGGTCTCATCCCACACGCGGCCGCTCCAAATCGTATTATCCACAATCAGTAAACCACCCGGCCGAAGTTTGGCGGCAATAACAGGAAGTGCGTCCGGGTAGGCATGTTTATCAATGTCGTTGAAGATGAGGTCGAAGGGGCCAGGGGTGTCCCGTAACCGTTGTACCGCTTCATTGACGTGATAGTGGATCAGGCTATCGTAACCCAGTTCGTGCAAATATTGGCGGGCCATTTGGGAAAGTTTATCATCCCAAACTACGTGATGAACTTCACCCCCGCCGTTTTCCTGAACGGCGCGGGCAAACCAGGCGGTAGAGTAACCGTACCCCGACCCCATTTCAAAAACGCGCCGTGCCCCGATGAGTTTGGCCATGAGGTAACAGAATTGGCCGGACGCTGGCCCAACAATGGGAAAACGATGCTCTTGGGCGTAGGCTTCCATCTGTTGCAAGGTTTGCGGCCGCGGCGTCACCAATCCATCTAGATAATTACCCAACTGTGTCCGGAAATCATTCACGGTAAGATCCTCCTAACCTGGCAAGCCAGAACCAAAAAAGAAAGGTAACGATTCCGGTATAGCCTTCACAAGTTCAGATTACCAGGATGCGGGCCTACGTCGGCAAAGGAACCCCTCCCTCGGCGATTCCCGGCAGGAAAGGGGAGCCTGACGGCACGGTGTTCTGGGGCAAATGCCCCGGAACACCGTGCCAAAAAAATTCCTCGCCCCTGGGGGGCGGAGTGGGGACAATGTTTTATGCCTGGGGTGAAGTAAGGCGAGCTAATTCTTCGGTGGCGACGGCTTCATCCAGTTTGCGAAAGAGAGGTGCAGGTTTGGGCAGGGTACGGCCAGCAGGAATCGGTGGGTAGGCCCATTGGCCCTGAGCCGCGGCCGCATCGTAGGTCAAGGCTACATGAGTGTGGCTGGTTTCCTGGTATGTCTCCAGTTTAGGCTCGCCAAAGAGTTGTCCGGCCTCAGCCAGCATCTGATGGAGCTGTTGGCTGGTAAAGGGCAAAATGGGGGCAAAAAGAACTTTGAGGCTACTGATAGCTTGTAGGGCGGTATAAAGACTGCGGCCGCAGGCCACTTTATCCGTTTTGGCTGTAGACCAGGGGCTGGTTTCTTCTAGATATTGGTTGACCAGGGAAGAGAGGCGCAGAGTTTCAGACGCGGCCGCACGAAACTTACACGCTTCATAAAACGCACCCACCGTATGAAACCCTTCCTGAACTGCCTGGAGCAACGTAATATCCTGAACGGTCAACTCACCTGGCTCAGGCACAACACCCTGGTAATAACGTTGGAGCATGTTCAGCACCCGATTGACCAGATTACCCCAATTACCCACCAATTCGGCGTTGTTCCGTTCCACATACCCTTCCCAACTCCAATCACTATCCCGCGTTTCCGGCATGGTCGCCGTCAGATAATAACGCAATGGATCAGGATCATGACGTTCCAGGGCATCTAACATCCAAACACCCCAGTTCATACTGCCGCTGATCTTACGCCCTTCCATGTTCATAAACTCATTAGCAGGCACATCATAGGGGAGATTCAGGCGGCGGGTAGGGTCATCGTCATACAAGCCGTGTACACCAAGCAACTGTGCGGGCCAGAAAATGGTATGAAAGGGGATATTATCCTTGCCGATAAAGTAAACGGTTTTGGCTGTGGGGTTATACCACCAGTTTTTCCAGGCTTCAGGCTGGCCGTTATTTTTGGCCCATTCAATGGCCGCAGATAGATAGCCGATGACCGCCTCAAACCAGACGTATAATACTTTGCCCTCATAACCAGGAATGGGCACAGTAATGCCCCAGTCCATATCACGGGTGACAGCGCGGGCAATGAGGCCTTCTTTGAGGATGAAGTTGCGGGCAAAGTTAATGACTTGCGGCCGCCAAAAATCTTTGCCTTCTTGAATCCAATCAGCCAGACCATTATCGGCCAAAGCCGGTAGGTCAATAAAAAAATGTTCGGTATCGCGCAATTCCAGGGCACTGTCATCATTACGACTACGGGGATTAAGTAATTGAGCCGCACTCTCAAACAATGTGTTGCAATTGTCGCATTGGTCGCCACGCGCTCTGGTAAAACCACAATTAGGGCATGTCCCTTCTACATACCGATCCGGCAAGAATTTACCGGCTTTGGGTGAGTACATTTGTTGCGACACTTTGGGAAACATGTACTCATTTTTTAGCAGGTTGAGAAACAAATCTTGAGAAACCTGATGGTGGTTTTCTGTATCAGTGTGGGTAAAAAGGTCGTAACTCAACCCCATTTTTTGGAATAAGGCCAAAAAACGGCGATGGAAATGTTCAAACACTTCTTGGGGCGTTTTACCTTCCTGATCCGCCCGTACGGTTACGGGCGTACCATGGCTATCAGAGCCAGAAACCATCAGGACGTGGTTGCCTTTTAGCCGGTGGTAACGGGCATAAATATCGGCGGGCAGGTACGAGCCAGTGACATTGCCCTGGTGAATGTCGGCATTGGCATAAGGCCAGGCGACGCAAACGAGAATATATTCGGCGCTCATGGTTTCATTTCCACTGAGTATTAAGGCGGAAATTCACTCAGTCTATTTCTTCTTCTTCTTCAATCTCGGTGGCTTCCTCGTCTTCTTCTAGCTCCTCATCATCTTCTTCACTGACTTCGGTGAGGAGTTCGGCCAGGAGTTCAAAATCATCTTCATTAATTGTGTGATACCCCCCAGCTTTGCGCAAGGACTCTTTGAAACTAGGCAGGCTTTCCAGTTCTACAGAATCCAGGGCGACAGTGTAATCTTCATTGTCGCTATGGGCGTCTATATCAATGGGGTAGTCGAATAACTCGGCACCGGGCTGACCGGCGGCTGGGTGATCTGGAATTTCGGCGGGGTAGCCGGTAACGGTAGCAACGGCAAAAAAGACAGCCGGTTCTACGGCATAGAAGATGAGGCGAACACCGGGTTTGATCTTATCTTTGTTCTCTTCATTGATGGTTGTGTGCTCGTGAAGGGCATCCAAAGAAAGATCATCTGCGGCCGCGATGCTGATGGTACGAATATAATATTGTGTTTCAATACCGCTGGACGAACGCCGCCGCCGGGCACGACTCAGGGAGCGTGCCTCCATTTCTGACTGAATATTTTCCCAGATACGGGCTTGCACATCTATTTTCAGATCAGCAAAGGTGCCGTCTTCATAACGAACGGTCATTTTCGGCGGGTCAACGGATAAAACGGTGTATTTGCCTTTTCGGTTGTGGTAGACACCATCTACTTCGAACTCAAACATGATTCTGCTTCCCTCTCCTACGAAAATGTAGGGCGATTTTGTAAATCGCCCAGTGGACGATTTACAAAATCGTCCTACAGATTTTCATCCCTCTTGGTGCGCCAAAGGCCCATGGGGAACTCCTGAGAAAATAAGTTGCGAGTGGCGAGTTTGCGAGTGAGCGAGTGAACGCTTACGGTCATCTGAATGGTAAATTTTGGTCAGCTACCGGGGCAAAACCGTTGCTTTGGGCATTGGTGATTGCTCACTGGTTACTGGTTTTAAAGCGGTAGCATAGTACCTTTTTAGTTTGCGCTTGGCAAGGGGTTTTAGGGCGAGAAATAAAAAACGTGAAACTTGACGTTTCACGTTTGCTTCTGGGTGGATGGGGGTTGGGTTTTCAGGTTAATCTACTGGGGTGTTTTGCCTTAACACGCTGTAGTTTTCAAGAAAAGGGAACATTTACGGCTGGCTTTCGCTGAAGGTAAGGCCATTCCAGGTGCTGATAACGCGGCCGCGGCCGCAACCATCGCGCACCACATTCCCGGCAACAATGCCTGATCGGCCGGTACATTTTTCCGCCAGCACATGCACCGAAGCCTCGTTTCGGGCCAGCGTAAACACACGACTCTGTCCCGTGCCTTCGTCATGCAACAGAACATCTGGCAAGCCTTCGCCGGTTACATCACCGACGGCCACCAAAACCAGTTGCTCAAATTGAGTATCCCGGCTGGAGAGGGTAACATCATAAAACAGGCTAAATTCACCCTCGGCGGAACGGGTGAGGAGTAAGAGACGGGATTGCTCCAGTTGCGGCCGCTCCCGCCAGAGTAAAACCAGATCGTCCAGGCCATCTCCGGTCAGATCTACCCACAGCCATTGGCTCAGGCGGGCGGGGTTTTGGTTAACCCATTGCTGTTGTAATTCGCCCAAACGGGTTTCTGGGTGCCCACTAAGATTGAGCGTTTGCAGAAGCGCGGCCGCGTCTGCCTTCATTGTTGCCCGGGTGACGTTTGCTTCCGCCGCCTCTTCCTCTGTTTCAATGCCCCACCCCCCTTCTACCTCGTCAGGATGCGGGAAATGAATACCACTTAGATCGGCAATGGTGGCCTGATTACAACTATATTGCAGGGCCAATTCCTGCTGTTCGCTTTGGAGAAGCACGGTGGAAACAATCCCATTACTATCTAAGGATGTGACATCCTGGTAAAGAAAAACAATGTCGTTACTTCCTTCAAATAATTGGACGGCAAAGGTAACGCCATCTTCGGGCAACCCGTCATAGGGGGGAATGTTATCCCATTCGATAACAAAAATGCGGTTAGGGGCTTCGCCAAATATCTCTGTTTCCAGGTAGCCATAGAAGCGCAAATCCAGATCTGTCCAATAGGGTGCAATTAAGTCGCCCATATCGAAGACTGTCGCTCCGGTGAAGGTGTCCTCGTTGTTCGTTGTATTTCCGTCACCGCTGGCTTCTTCGGTGGCTTCAGGTACGGGCAATTCCACACAAAAATTCTCGTAGGTGCTGTTTTGGGTGGTGAATTGTAGGTTGCCATTGCTACTGGCGTTTACTTGATCGTACTCGGTGCCATAAAAGGTGAATGTGAAGGGGAGTTGTAAGGGGATAATGCCATCATCTTCGTAAAGAAACGTGTCATTGGTGGCATCAAGATAGGCATAACCGGCGCCGCTGGTGCAGGTATAGCCATAAGCATCTGGACCAGGACACAGCACAATAGGGTTCGCGGCCGCAGTCGCTTCACTACGCCGACCTCGAATCAACCAAATCACACTAACGAGAACAACCAACGATAGGAAAAGGAGGATTATTCTTCGTGCACGCATGAGTGGAGTTTAGCTGAGGTGAGGGCAGGGGGCAAGAATAGGACGAAATCGCCATAAGGAGAGCCGCCTGAACCAAAAGGCTTTTATGCTATAATCCTCTCCTGGTGAGGGGGGAAGACAATAAAAAGGGATTGTATATGATGGATGGTAAAGAAACGCGCCCAAAAGTTGCGATTTTACTTGTAGAAGATGATAAAGCGATTTTGGAAGGCATTGCCGATCTCCTGGTGTTAGAGTTGGCGAAACTGGGTTACAACCCGGATGTGCGTATGGCTGACCATGGCGCGGCCGCGTTACACATTATGGACGCCTTCACGCCTGACCTCATCATATCTGATATTATGATGCCGATTATGGGGGGGTATGCCTTCAAAGAACATGTCCAAAACAATCCTCGCTGGGTGCACATTCCCTTTTTCTTTCTCACTGCCCGTAGTGATCGGCAGGCCATTAATGAAGGCAGACGCAGTGGTGTGGAGCGGTATATTACCAAACCGTTTGACACCAATGAACTGGTAGAACAGGTAAAAACCCAGTTAGATCTGAACCAACAGCGGCGGCAATTACACCAGGAAAAATTTGAGAGCCTCAAGCGTGATTTCACCTGGATGATTAATCATGAACTACGCACCCCTCTCACCTATGTATCCGCATATTATGAACTACTGAAAGACAGCATTGCGCACCTGGAAGATACCGGATACTCAGAAGAAAGTTTACGGGGTATTCAGGGTGGTTGTATGCGGCTCATTCGTCTGGTGGAGAACTTTATTAAGGTAATTGATCTACGCACAGGGGCCACGGAAACGGTTTTCCAGAAAAAGGCCCAGCTTATAGATTTTGTCAGCCCCCTGTTAAAGACAACTGTAGAAACTCATGAAAACAACGCGGCCGCGCACCACATCACGTTAGAATGTGCGATTCCTGACCAGCTACCCGACCTCTGGGGTGACCCAGATAGTGTTGTCGAAATTATTAACCGACTGTTGGACAATGCCATTAAGTTTACCCGCATCCAAAACAATGGCGTCCGTCAAATTACCGTTTCGGCACAGGAAAACCATCCGCATCTCATCATCCAGGTGGCGGATACAGGGATTGGCTTCCCCCATGAGGCCCGCGAACAGCTTTTTGACCTGTTTTACCAGCACAACCGTTCCCACCTGGAACAACAGGGATCTGGCACGGGGCTAACCATTGTAAAAGGGTTGGTAGAGTTGCACCGCGGCCGCATTGAAGCCGAAAGTGAAGAAAACTACGGCAGTATCTTTACAGTTACGTTACCTGTGTACCAAGGGAAGGCAACGGGGCAAGAAACAGTGCAAGAGTCGCGGCCGCGGCGCAAACCAGCCACCCTACTCATCATTGAAGATGATCCTCACCTGCTCGATGGCCTGGCAGACATCCTGGAACTGCCCTACAACCACGCCTACCAGTTCCGTGTCATTCAGGCCAGCAATGGTCGCGAAGGTCTAAATCGCCTCGAAAAATACAAACCAGACCTCATCATCTCTGATATTATGATGCCCATCATGGATGGGTATGAGTTTTACCGGCGAGTACGTGAAACCCCAAGTTGGGTCCACATTCCATTTATCTTTCTCACCGCCCGGGGCGAACGGAAAGACATCTACAAAGGGCAAATCCTCGGAGCCGAAGATTACATCACCAAACCCTACGACAATGATGATCTCGTAAACCGGGTTGTCGCCCGACTCAACCGTTATTTTGGGCAACAACAAAGCGTCCAGCAAAATGTCGAAGAGTGGAAACGCGTTATTCTTCACCTCTTACAACCAGACATCGCCAACCCCATTCTTTCCGTTTCTACCCACTCCCAAATCCTGACCGAACGATTACAGCACGTTTCCAATGAAGAGCAACTCCGAGAACCCTTACTCGGTATCCAGGCCGGTAGCCAACAGTTGACCCGGCTCATCGAAAACTTCATCGCCCTTACCGAACTAAAAACTGGTGAAACCACTCGGGCTTTTAATAAACTGCATGGGACGATTATCGAATTGCCCTTGCTGGTCTATGAAGCCATTTATGAATGCCAGCACGAAGCCGAAGAAGCCGCCATCACCTTACATCCCCCCGTTATACAAACATTTCCCCCGATTGACGGTGAACCCTCACTTTTGCGTCGCCTTTTTGCTCATGCCATCCGCTTTGGGGCGTCAGTCTGTTTGACCAATCATCAGCATCAGATTTACCTCAAACTGAATTCCCTGCCCCAACAGGTTGTGGTCGTCTTGGAGATACCTAATATCCACTTAACCTTGACAGAACAGAGCATGATCGAATCTCTGTTTAGCCGCAACGATCAACAGGCCTTTCATCAGTTGGCTTATGGCACTAACCTGACTATTGTCAAAGGATTGATAGACCTGCATAATGGACAGGCAGAGCTAGAACAGGATGAATCAGGTTGCCGGTTATTTCTCCGTTTTCCCATTAGCTACGAAACCAGCAACTGACCAGAAATAACACCAGTAAGTCCTCGTTCAGGAATAATGTGGGTGGCACGGTCAGGAGACCGGCCACAGCAAACTCAAAAGTTATTTACGAGCGAACCCTAAGGATATGTACAAGAACGTCTACGCCGATTATCTCATCGGCGTAAACCTTGGGTCGCAATGGAGCTTACTCAGGAGTGCCGATCAGCAGATTGGCTATTCGTGTACCAATTTCTTCTGTAGGACAATTTTGTAAATTGTCCACCGGGCGATTTAAAAAATCGCCCTACATTTTCGTAGGAGGACATCATGGCGTCTTTGTTAGAAAAAACGCAAACCCTTATTTCAGCCAATCTCCACGCAATGGTAGATAAAGCGTTAGAAGCGAATTCGGTTGCTGTGATGCGGCAATATATTCGTGACGCGGAAGGAAACCTGGATGATCTGGAAAAAGCGGCCGCGACCGTCGGTGGTGAAGTCAAAACGATGGAACGCAAATATCAGCAATACAAAAAAGAAGCCGATCAGCTCGATCGCAATATTGATATGCTTCTTATGCAGGGCAAGACAGACCTGGCAGGGGCGGCTCAAAACGAGCTGAACTCCAAACGGCGGTTAGAGGAACAGTATCATGAACAATGGACCCGCCAGCAAAAAGAGTATGATGCTTTACTTAACGCCCGCTTGAAACTTCAGGCCAAGCTCAAAACAATCCGTCAGGAAGCCAAAGAATTGGAAGCCTTGATGGAATTGGCCAAATCGAAGGAAGCCACGGTGAAGGCGATCAAGAGCCTGGATGACTTGATGGGTGTCGGTGATGGTGATATTGCCCGCCTCGGTGATTCCATCCGTGGTCGCCTGGATGCGGCCTCTGCCCATAGCGAAATGTACGCCAGCCGTCTGGATAATCAGATGGATGATGTATTGGGCAAAACGGAAATTGAACTCCAACTAGAAGAGCGTAAACGACGGCTGGGCCTCGGTGAAAGCCCCTCTCTCCCGGAAGAAGAGGAAGTTAGCGAAAGTACGAAGGCCAGTGCAAAATAAACCCTCGGTCAACTTAGTCATCGTTCAGAAATAACGTGGGTGGCTTGGTGGGGACACTGGCCATAGCGCGTAAATCCTAAACTGACAACAAGAAACGTCAGGGCGCAAAAAACAAAGATTTTTGGGCCTTCAGGATTTCAGGGGGTTGACAACATCTGTGGGGGCACCCTTGTGGTTGCCCCTGGCGGGGCAGGCGCAAAGCCAACCCCCTACATGTAGCCACACCCCACGAATTCCGAAAGAACCAGATTTTTCTTTGCGCCCTGGCGCTGAAAATCCTTTTGGCGGCAGGTTTAAAATTGGTTTGATTGTCCATGAATGCGTTACTCCAACAGGGAATCCAGGCGGCCAAAGCTGGCGACCGAGAACAGGCGCGTCGTCTTTTGTTGCAACTAGTAGAGACAGATGAGAACAATGAGCAAGCGTGGCTCTGGCTGGGTGGGGTGATGGAAACGTGGGAGGAGCGGCGCATTTGCCTGGAGAATGTGCTGGCCCTGAACCCCGATAATGAAGTGGCGCAACGAGGGCTGGCTCGTTTGAACGCGGCCGCACCGGCTGATGCCACCAGTTTGGTTCAAGAGCAAACAAAAACGGCCATCTCCCCCGCGGCCGCGATTCTTTACCCCGAACGGCATATTCAACAACGTGAAGACACCCCTCTGTTAGAGGATGACCGCACCGCCCAGCCCCTGCCGGTAGAATTTACCCATGATTCCCGCTATGATGATGTGTGGAACAGTAAGGCAACCTTATGTGCCTTTTGCGCCGCCCCCATCACAGAAGAGGCTACCCGTTGTCCTCAGTGCCGTCACCGGCTCATTGGCTGGCATCTGCGCTATCCCCAGCCGACAGCCCGGTTTTATAACTACATCATTATCCTCATCGGCCTGGTACAGTTTTTCTTTGTGGACACCCTCATTGATCTGAGCCTGCAAAAACCCCTTAACTGGGCGATTTTGCATGGGTTACTAAGTGTAGTGGTGATCAGCATGGTCATTGCCGCTTCTATGCGCCACCTGTGGGGTCATATAGGGGCAATCTTACTTTCTTTTTTTATCGTGCTTCTGAATGGGAATTTACTCTTCAATCAATTGCAGGAAAACCCATTTGCCGGTTATGTCGGCATTATGTTACTTTTCCTGGTAGCTGTCTCTATTGCACTAAAATTTTTGCAGTTACTCACAGCCTTACTGGTTATTGGCTTTGGCATTTTTGCCGTTTCGCCTGATTTTGACCAGCAACAGATGCATTTTGTGGCCCGGGTGGAAAAAGGCCATCGCGATGCCTCAGAATTCCATCTGTTAGCCAAGATGTATGCCCAACAAGGGATGTGGGCTTCAGCGATTATGCATTGGCAGTTCGCGGCCGCGCACGCCCCTAACCATGCTCAGTACCAACGGGAATTGGGATCCGCTTATGCCCGCCTCGGCTTTCCCGAACGCGCCCTGGATGTCCTGCAATCAGCCCATCGCCTGGCTGGCAACCCCGAAGTCAAAACGGAAATTGCCCAGGCCATTACCGAACTGAAACAAAAACAAAATGTCTAACGGCTCTCGTGAAGAACTCAAAAAACACATCCGTCGCGATGTGATTCAATATGCGATTTTCCGCCCCGAAAGTGCGGTTGTCATTGCCCTTACCCTGATTCTCATGGCCATCAATCTGATTGTTGGCCTCAATCCCAATTCAAACTTGCCCACAGAGTGGTGGATGTGGCTAATTGGCGGCGGTCTGGCTGAATTAGCTCTGATTTACAGTAGTCTGACCGACCCCAGTGTCAGTGCCAAAATTGTGGAAGCCATGTTTCGGGAAAAGTTTAAGCCAGAGAAAATTGAGGATAAAGATTTACAAAAACAATTAACTGAAGCAATGGATTATCGCGGCCGCATTGCCGGTCTGATCAACAAACGCACCGACACCGTTCTCAAAGATAGCCTGAACGAAACAGTTGCCCAAATAGACGAGTGGTTAAAAGAAATCTATGGTCTGGCTCAACGCTTAGACGAATACAAAAAACAAAAGGAAGTATTAGATCGCAACAATCGCCGCGCCAATGAACGCCTGCAACAATTGCGCCAACAGCTCAAAATGACGGATGATGTAAATGTCCAACAAGACATTCAGGCCAACATAAACAGTCTACAACAACAAATGGAGACCAACAGCGCCCTTCACAACACCATGGAACGCGCCCGTTTACGCCTGGAAAACACCATCACCGCCATGGGCACCATTTATTCCCAAACCATGCTCTTTGGAGCGAAAGATATAGACAGCGGCCGCGCCCAACGTCTGCGCCAAGAAATAGCCGATGAAGTCACTGAACTAGGTGATATTTTAGTAGCAATGGATGAGGTTTATTCCACCCAAGAGGCATAACGTAAACGTTCAGTCATATATATCTATCCGCCAGACCCGCCCGTCGGGCAAAATTGAAGGGGAGACCACGGGAGTGGATGGGAGTCGAACCCACCGCCGCCTGTTCGGCACAGCCAGCCACCCATTTTGAAGACGGGGGCATCCACCGGGACACAACCACTCCCACCCCTGACTATAATCAAGGCTGGCAACTTTGCAACTTTACTTTTTATCCTCTTTATGCCAGACACCCATTCCCCTGTTATAATCGAGCCCGTCCAGTACACACAAACCACCCCATACAATAAGGAGAGCGCCTATGGCTGTGCCCATACCCCCCCTGACTTTAGGCGTTGAGGAAGAGTATCAGATTATTGACCCTGTCAGTCGGAATCTCTACGCCTACATTACTGAGTTTTTGAAACAAGACGCCCAACGAACGACCAAATTAGACCTGAAGCCTGAATTTCGCCAATCACAGGTGGAAGTGGGCACACGTGTCTGCCGCAATGTCAAAGAGGTTCGTTACGAAATAGAACGGTTACGCCGGGCCGTTATCGAAATGGCCGAAGCAAATAACCTGAGAATCGCGGCCGCGTCCACCCACCCCTTTGCCCGTTGGGATGAACAACCCATCTCCGAAGGCGACCGCTACCGGGAACTCCTGGACGATCTACAAGGTGTGGGTAAACGGCTCCTCATCTTCGGGATGCATGTCCATGTCGGTTTTGGGCACAGAGACAATCCCGAACTCAAAGACATGATGATTGACATCATGAACCAGGCCCGCTACTTCATCCCCCACCTCTTAGCCCTTTCCACCAGTTCACCCTTCTGGCACGGGCAAAACACCGGTCTCAAATCTTACCGCAGTGTCATTTTTGAAATGCTTCCCCGTACCGGCATTCCCCACTCCTTCGTCTCCTGGGCCGAATACGCCAGTTTTGAACGCACCCTGGAACGAGTTGGCTCCTTCGGCAAAAAGGACAAACGAGCCAAAATCTGGTGGGACATTCGCCCCCATCCCATCTTTGATACCCTCGAATTCCGTATTTCCGACATCTGCACCCGCATAGATGAAACTGTCTGCATTGCCGCCCTTTTCCAGGCCATTTGCGCCAAACTGGTCAAACTACGTCGTCAAAACATGTCCTGGCGCCCTTACCGCCATGCCTACATCACTGAAAACAAATGGCGTGCTGTTCGTTACGGTATCCATGGCGAACTAATTGACTTCGGCAAAGAAGAATCCGTCCCTCTCCCCTTTCTAATCGAAGAGTTAATAGAATTTGTAGACGATGTTTTAGACGAACAAGGTAGCCGTAAGGAAGTGGAATACGCTCGCACCATTCTACGCAATGGCAGTAGCGCTGACCGACAACTTGCCATCTACAATGAAAACGGCGGTGATGACAATCGCGAAAACGCCCTTAAAGCCGTTGTAGATAATCTGGTTGAAGAAACCAAAGAAGGTCTTACGCTTTAAAATGGTAACGATACATGTTCGCGAGAGCTTCGCCAAACCCAGATCTCGTGAATGTGTATCATTACCACAATTCAAAAAACAATGATAACTATACAGCCTCCCTGGAGAAACCGGGTTTTTGCCTAAGCCAACTTATACCCTATAACTTATGGTTCGGTCATTTTTAGGTCGAGTTTGTTGATACGGTAACAAGTCTGGTGTAAATGTCGGGAGGCAATTCTAACAAAGCAAGAAGCTTCTCTTGTAGCCCAGATAAGGGTGTCACATGG
>JAGNBF010000051.1:0-17325 GCA_018004935.1 Chloroflexota bacterium
GGCTGAAGAGAACTCTCGCTGAAACGGTACAGGTGATAACCTGGGTAAAGGGTGATTAACGCCTCATTGGCCGTAGTGCCCAGGTCACGGGCATAGAGGATGTCTCCATCGAGCCAGGGTGTGTTACCGGAGAAAAACTGCCCATATTCCCACCATAAACCACTATCCGCGGCCACAAAAACCAGGGCTGGTGTTACGGCAACCTCTTCCACTGCATCCAGTCCCGCTCGACTGATAAAATTATAACCCTGATGAACCTGAAATTGATCGGGCAAATAAAGGAATAAATTCCCGGCCACCAGCCCTGCCACAATGACACCCATTACAATGTAGCCAACTGACTGCCGGGTGTATTGGTTGAGCCAATCCGCGGCCGCGACCAGGCCACGAACCGTCAGTAAAAGCAAGGCGGGCAATGCAATATACAGATAACGAGGGCCATACATAATACCCGAATGCCAATAAGCCACATGGGCTACCAGCAAAACCAAAAACGCTCCCAACAACGCCCAATCCAGCCGCTCAGGCGGCCGCACCATAAAAGCCAGCCACACAAAAGCCAGGGTAAGAAAGGGCAACCAGCCAAACAGGTGCACATTCAGTTGACGCCAGTTTTGGATAACGTTATGCAAACCTCTGGCAGGTGTATGGCCGCGCGGGGGCAGAGTAGGATCATTCACCCGCACCAATACCGGTAAATCATCCAATATTTCAATCTCGATAACATTACTCCCCAAACCGATGTCCGCACCAAAACCCGGGCGATCAAACGGCCAAAAGAGCAGGCGTGGGTCTTGCCAGGGAGAACCAGTAACAGCAAACTGGTAGGCGAAAAGCAAAATAACAAAGGGTAGCCCCGTAAAACCCAGAACGAGTAAGGGGCGGATAGAAGCGCTAATAGAAGCAAGGAAGCGGGAGCTTGCCGGTAATGGCGGACGGGGGGTGCTTGGCCGGGTGGCCCACAGTGATAAAAGGATGAAAGGTATGGCAAAAGCCGCGGCCGCATACTGCCGTGTAAGCCATAACATTCCCAAGGCAATTCCAGCCACGATGAACCAAAGCGTACGGGGAGAAAAGAAAGAAGTTCTTACTGATTTGGGGAAGGGAGTAGAGATAACTGGCGTTTTTATCGGGTAGGTCAACCCTCTTATCCACGTCCACATCAGCAAAGTGCCCCAAAACAGTTCGGCGGCGTGGGCCATATAACTGCCGGAAAGGAATAGGAAAAAGGGAGAACTGAGGCAGAACGCGGCCGCGAGCCAGATAAAATAACGATGAGACGCCCTTTTCTCCCCCTGCACCCTCAGCCAGATTCGGCTGAGGGCCACCAGCAAGGCGATAGTCAGAGTTGCCAGCAACGGGTTAACAAGCCAGGGCACACCCACCCAGACACCCACCGCCAACAAAATCGGATATCCAGGGGAATATTTGCCAAACCAGTGTCCACCCTGAACCAGCATAAACTCTTGCTCAAAAAAGTCTGGCAGAGGGGGGGCGGGGGCGGTCACGCGGCCGCGGGCCAATGTTTGCGCCTGAAACAGATAGGTAAGCGAGTCTTGCACATGGGGAATTCCCTCCAACACTCCCCGGGCAATGAAAGTGATGAGGGCAAAGCTAAACAGTAACAAACTGAGACGCAAACCCCATACAGTGACGCGTGACGCGTAAAAAGGGGAGCGAGCCGGGATATTCAGGGGTGTCCGTCTCTTTTGCCACCAAATGGCGATGGGGGCCAGCAGGCGGGCCGCAAGTAAAACCAATAACGCCCCCTGATGCGCGGCCAGAACATGACGCAACCAGATTTGTAGTTCAGATAAGAATGGTTTATCAAATGGGATACCTATCAGCGGCCGCAAGGTTTGCCCATCGGCCCATTCATACCACATACCACTACTGTTACTCCCGGGAAGTAAAAGAAACGCGTATCCAGTACGCCCATCTGAGCGGAGCAAAAGCAATCCCATTGTCTCATCAGGGCGGCGAATGCGGGCACTCAGGGTGAAGGGATTGGCAATGTTGAGGGGGCGTTGGAGAGAAGCAATGTCGGTACGCGGCCGCAGTTCATCCCCCCATACATTCCATTCCCCACGGGTAGATTGCCATGTCTGATCCAAACGCGACCGGGCAAAATATTCCTGCCACACAAGACGCCCCTGGTTATCGGCGAGTTGTATATGTACCCAACCAGGCCGTTGCGCCAGCCAGGCCAGCGGCGACCAAAGCAGGTCAATATCGCCATTCAGTTCATCCTGCACCAGGCCAAACCAACCATCTTCCAACCCACCACAAGGAATAGTAATATGCCGCCCGGACAGCTCAGCCGTGCATTCCCCTGCGACAACAGAGAGCGTTACCTCGACTGTCTCCGTCAATGACCACAGATACAATCCCACCAGGCAGAGATTCAGTCCCCACCACAACCATCGTCGCCATCTACGCATAAGAAAATAGGGGAGCTTTAGGAATTCAAGAGATTGGCCCCATCTGAAGGAGCAACCCTAGTACCTGCCCTCTTGTGGGGGACAGGCACTAGGAATAAGTTGTGACACCTGAATAAGTATCTTCTCAATATTTCGGGGGAAGTGAGGCCTGAACGTGTTGAAGGCCGTTGATTTCGACAGGCTCAACCAACGACACCACTGCTGGGGCCGGTCTCCCGACCCCGCCCCCAGGGGCGTGGAACCCCCTTCTCGCTGGAACCACAGGGGGATGGGTGTTTCGTGGTAATCATTCTATGCCTGTATGATTGCGGAAAAACTCAGAAGGAAGAAACCGGTAACTCCCAATAGACATACGGCTCATTGGCTTCGACGCGGCCGCGAATTAGTTGCAGGAGTTGACGTAATCCTTCATGCTCCGGTATCGCCTGCACCATACCCCGTACATAAGCATACACGACCAGATCCCGGTATTCGAGGAGTAAGGGAATCTGGGCCAGCCAGTCGGCACTAAGCGTTTGCTCTTGCCGATAACCAGCTAAAAACGGGGGCATAAACTCTTGAGCCAGGGCCGTGCGTTGCGCCACAGCAGTACGGGGCACGCGCCAGAGGACGTAATAAAGGGCATTGGCCAGATCGTAGATGCGCCAGTGATAACAACAATCATCAAAATCAAAAAGATGAATTTGACCTTCATGCAAGAACATATTCCCGGCATGCACGTCGCCATGAATGAGATGATACACATCGCGGCCGCGATCCCACCCTGCCAATAGCGCCCATATCCGCTCCAACCCCTCCCGAATCGCCTCATCTTCCGCCGTAAAACCACCTGATAAACGGGTGGAACTCTCATCCTCAGCCCAGTCAGGCCGTTTTACCAGCGGATCCACCGGTTCATAATCCCGGCTCAACCGGTGCATCTGACCCAACAATTGCCCCATTTGTCGGTACAGTTCCGGGCCAAAATCGGCCGCCTGAGGTGGACCGCCAGGGGCATGTTCCCAAAGTACTGCCGTCAAAGAGCCATCAGCTACCGGCAATTCCACCAGCCATTCGCCATCCAGCCGGGGCAGGGGGGCACAAACCGTCAGCCCCTGGGCAACCAGAAAGTTGATCCATTCCAACTCGGCCTGAACCTGCACCGCCGAACGGTGGCTACTATGGGTGAGGCGCAAAATAGCTTTCTGCCCTTCCCGTTCATAACGGTAAACAATGTTGGCAAATTCCCGCACAAAAGTGAGGTTTTCTCGTTCACCACCCCACAGGCGAATCGCCTGAGCGAGCAGATCATCAGAAATTAGGTTAAAGGTTGATTGGGACATGGTAGTTTTTGTATGCGACTTCTGAATGTAGCACAGCCTTTCCCCACTGTGCGGTCTCTGGTGAAAACAAAAAACGCCAATGTTAAATTATACTTACCATGGCCATAAAATGACATTTTGTTGATGGTAACAGACAGGGCGATTGCCTACTCACCAGAATAAACCCATCCCCCTGCGCTTTCCGACGAAAAGGGGAAAACCCAATGGTGCGGTTTGGCAGGCGGCCGCCTGCCAAACCGCACCAGAAATGGTCAATCACCTATAACAAAAACGCCCATCCGATGAAGGATGGGCGTAGAAAAGGATGGCCTTGATGCAGTTTAGACAGCGGCTTTGGCCAGGTGAGGTAACACCTTTGCCACAATGCGATCTTTCGGGTAAGCGCCGGTGATGCGCTCAACAACCCGCCCACCCTTAAACAGCATAAGGGTAGGAATGCCGGAAACGCCGTACATACCGGGGATGGCCGGATTTTCGTCCACATCTAACTTGGCCACTTTTAAAATACCTTCATATTCTGCGGCCATGTCTTTAACGGTTGGGGCGATCATACGACAGGGGCCACACCAATCAGCCCAAAAATCCACCAGCACCGGTTTTTCAGAATTCAGCACTTCCGCATCAAAGGTCTCATCAGTAATTTCAATTGGTTTCGCCATGCTTGACTCCTTGTCCAAATAAACGGCTTGTCTTAGCCACCACTTAAATGGCTAATCTGTTTAGCTCTTTATTTAAGATGTGTGTATGTTGTTAAATCTTACGTATCCATTCCCAACTCGTCAAGAAATCCCTCATGTATGCCGCAATTCTCTATTTAACCAACGGTTAAAACCGTTGCCCGCCAAAAGCACACTCGAAAAATGGCCCAACCCGTAGCCCAGTTGACCGCCGGGCTATCAATACCCAGACCCTACGGGCTAAAACAGCAGGCCAGCGGCCTTCGTAACCGTAGCCCGGCCCGTTTTACGGCTGGGCGGCCTCTCCATTTTTGGAGGCTCGGGTCAAATTGAGAATTGCTGTCATGTCTGGGTGGGCGTCAAATCTGTGGATGACCAGAGAATTGCGGTGGCCGGTCTTCTGACTACACCTGCTAAGGCTTCATTCATCAATAACATTGAATGTTCTGGAGGTTTTGACAACGGTTGACGGTGTTGGACTCTGGTGGCACATTAAGAACAGGTTCGTTAGAATGATTGTCATTGATTTAGGCATTTTTAGATTTCACTGGAGCAGGCCATGCTAACACGATTGAAGATAAAGGGATGATGAGTTATGAGTTCACCTATTCACCTCATCGCCATTCCTAATTTACCCCATGTCCAGCCGGGAGATGATGTGGCGGCGCTGATTTTGCACGCGGCCGCGGCCGCAATTCCCCTACAAAACGGTGATATTCTGGCGATTGCCCAGAAAATCATCTCCAAAGCCGAAGGACGACAAGTTCATCTGACCACAGTACAACCGGGGGAGAGGGCCAGGAAAGTGGCAGAAGCCACAGGCAAAGACCCCCGCCTGGTAGAGCTTATTTTGCAGGAAAGTACAGCCATCTCCCGCATGAAGATGGGCGTCCTGATTGTGCGTCATCGCCTGGGGTTTACCAGTGCCAATGCTGGCATTGACCGCTCCAATGTGCCCCAAAACGATGGCGAGGAAACCGTTTTGCTCCTGCCCCTTGATCCGGACGCTTCGGCGCGGCAGATTCGCCAGACGATCCAGGTAAGGCTGGGGATCCAGGTAGGTGTTATCATTACCGATAGCCATGGTCGCCCGTTTCGGATGGGCACAGTGGGGGTAGCCATTGGTGTGGCCGGTGTGCCCGCTTTATGGGATCGGCGTGGAGAGCCAGATTTGTATGGTTACCGCCTGCAACACACGGATGTAGGGGTAGCGGATGAACTGGCCGCGGCCGCGGGAATATTGATGGGTCAGGCCAGTGAAGCCACACCAGTGGTTTTGTTGCGCGGCCTGTCTTACCCGGCGGTGGAGAATAGTGCGGCACAGGATTTGGTGCGGCCGCAGAGCCTCGATTTGTACCAATGAATATAAAACGAATAAAACCATTCTTCTTTTGTAACTACACAGCCTCACTGGAGAAACCGGGTTTTTACTTAGTTCAATTTATGCTCTACAAGAGAAAAACCCGATTTCTGATGTGTATCGTTACCTTCTTTCTGTGGTTACTCGGTATGAGTTGGCTCATGGCTTGTCAGGCAACGCCAGGTGGGTCAGCGGCCGCCGTACCCACCCTTATGTCTATTGCCATTGCCGAGAATAACACAGCCACACCAGTAGACTTCGTTCCCCCAACCTATACCGCTCAACCGCTCAACGCAACCCTCATTCCCAGCCCGTCACCCACTCGAGCCGATGCGGCCACCCCGACGGTTGGGTTCTTACCCACCAATACACCCATTCCGCCTACCCTTACACCTTCCATTACCCCTACCCCTACCATCACACCCTCACCCACAGTCAAACCTCTGGAAGAGTACCGGCTTGATGAACCGTTACCCGTAGATGCATATCCGCGGCCGCTGGAAAACAATGGTTGGGGCATGCACTGGATCCCCACGGTCAAACAAGAACCCGCCGTTGTAGACCGGTTTGTGGGTGAAATGGTGCGTATGCATATTAAATGGGTCGTTTTTCTCAATGATGGCACCAACATCGGTGATAATGATTATCTAGTAGACCGATTAGTTGCCAATGGCATCATGCCCGTCATGCGGCTATATCGGAGCAATGTAACCGTTTATGAAGGGGACATAGGCGCTTTGGTGCGCCATTATCGGGCCAAAGGAGTCTATTACTACCAGCTTTACAATGAACCTAATGTGAATGAGGAAAATAATCAGGGTGCCGCCAACCCCAATCAATATGCCACTGTCTGGGCAGTAGGGGCACGGGAAGTGACCGAGAATGGGGGATTCCCCGGCTTTGGTTCACTGAGTCCAGGGGGGGCGTACAATCATTACCTTTATCTGGAACGGGTCATTCAGGCGTTGAAACACAATGGCGACGCCGGGGTTCTAAATCGGGCCTGGTTATCCGTTCACAACTATCATGGCACCCGCCCCTATGACGATCCCGATGGCTTTCTCATGTTCCGCAACTATGATCAGATCGTGCAAACCCAATTGGGGCGTTCTCTGCCCATGATTGGCACCGAAGGTGGCTCATACAGTACTGATATCAACGTCGAAAAAAGCCTCATTGTGTATCAGTACACCTATATGCGAGAAGCAGAACCTTATTTTTTGGCTTTTAGCTATTGGATTTTAGCCAACCGGGAAGGGGGTAGTAATGATGGCGCCTGGGAATGGCAGACCTTGTTTCGCGCCAATTATGTGCACCCGGTGGTGGGGGAGTTTTTTTACCGGAACAGTGAGTAGAATGAAGAACCTTCCCATTTCGAGTATACCCATAAATCGTGGGGTACAGACCTGACAGGTTTCTAAAACTTGTCAGGTCTCCCCCAAAACGTGGATAGACTCTCCCATTTCCCCCTCATTGACAATTGGCAATTAACCATTGATCATTTTGGGCGTTCTCAGAGTTCCCCGGCGTTCCCCCGCTTCCAAATCATCCCCATTTAGCTCCCTCTCCAGGCTATTCCATAACTTCTGATACCGTTTGAGCCGTTTCGCGGCCGCACGTTTGGCCGGTTCCGTGTGCATACTGGCGACGGTGCGGGCTTGCCAATCAGCCATGCGGCCGCGGTGAATCAAATCCTTCGTCGTCCGCATCTTCCCATCCATCAAATACATGCCCGTCCAATGAAAAGCCGCCGTCAGCCCAATTTTAGCCAGCTTATCTGCATCCCACAGCACCATCGCTTCCAGATTGGTTAACGGCTGTTCCCGCCACAACCCCATGTGCTGAGTAACGGCCTGGGCTACCGCTTCAATCTTTTCGGCCGGGAAATCTGTCTTGGGTAGAAGTTTACGGGCCACTTTCGCCCCTTCTTCTGGATGTTTGGCCCCTTTTTCCTTCGCCACATCATGAAGCCACGCGGCCGCTTCCACCACATCCTTATCCGCCCCCGTCAGCCGGGCCAGCCGCACCGCTAACTTCACCACCGCCTGCACATGCTCCCAACGATAATTAAAGCCCGGTTCTGCCGTGCCAAAACGGCGCAAAGCCTCATCTTTTGATGATTTTTCCATTGCCTGTTGCACCGCTTTCCGCCAATCCTTTTTTGCTTCTTTCTTTGCCATGGACATTATCCACCCGGTTGATTTCAAAAGGTTGATGAGAATACACGCCCACAGGCCAATCGTCAATTGAATTGACAGCCCGTTTCCCTTCTGGCATAATCGTCACCAACATTTACACATGAATGACCTTGATGGAGACGAGTAGGCAGGTGATAAACAGATGAGCGAACCTGGGACGGTGTGAGCCAGGTCTGTAAACCGGTCGAAAATCACTCCTGAGTTGCTAACCGAAAAAAGCTCTGCTTTGAGTAGACTTAGCCGGAATAATCCGCCGTTACCCGGATCACGATAATGATGGTTATCGGCTTGAGTGCCTGGCAGACGCCAGGAAGATGGGTGGTACCGCGAAGACAGATGCGCCTTCGTCCCAGATTGGGATGAGGGCGTTTTTTATTCAGGAGTAATCTATGACAGAACTGCTTTTCCAAACCGATGCTTATGTCCAAAATTTTACCGCCACCGTCACCGCCCAGGTTGAAGGGGGTGTGGTGCTGGATCGAACGGCGTTTTATCCCGGTGGGGGTGGTCAGCCCAACGATGTGGGCACGTTGGTCGCCGGGGAGCAGACGTGGACGGTGCATAAAATGGGCAAAGTAGGCGGTGCGATTGTGCATTTTATCGAGGGGGATCTGCCCGCCGTGGGCACAACTGTCACCGGGCAACTGGATTGGACGCGTCGCTACCAACTGATGCGGACGCACACGGCCATGCACATCCTCTGCGGCACGATTTTTCGGGATTATGGGGCGCAGGTGACGGGCGGTAACATGGACCCGCTCCAGGGGCGCATGGATTTTGAGTTTGAGACGATGCGGCAAGAACTGGTAGCGGACATTGAAGCGGCGATCAATAAAGAGGTCGCGGCCGCGCGTCCTGTCCTTGTCAAAATTTTACCCCGTGCAGAAGCGTTCCAGATACCCGACCTTATCCGCACCAAAATCAACCTGCTCCCCGAAGGCATCAGCGAAGTCCGCACCCTGGAAATTGTGGGGCTGGACTTACAGGCCGACGGCGGAACCCACGTCGCCAACACCAGCGAGGTGGGGCACCTGCGGGTGACGGATTACAAGAGCAAGGGGAAGATTAATAAGCGGATTTATGTGGAGTTAGATGTGTGATTAGTGTATTAGTCTATTAGTGTATTAGTGTATTGGTCTATTAGTGTATTGGTCTATTGTACTCACGCGCTGACGACTAATACACCGACACACCAATACACCAACATATCAACACACCAACACACCAACACACCAATATACCAACATACCAATACACCAATACACCAATACACCAATACACCCATAACCCTATGCGTTTCCTTTTACACGAACAGCCCTACGAAAAACAGGTTGCCTCTGGCAGATTGGTTTATGAGCAGGACGGTCAGCCAACCGGGGCCGTGGAAAGTTGGCGGTTGACGAACGCGGCCGCAAGCTACCGTTTCTTGCGCGTGGATGTGGATGGACGCGCGGCCGCGTCAGGCAACTCATCCCTCTTCCATCTCACCCTTAACGCCCTGGGCCAGCCGGAACAGCTCAAGTTTCGTTTCTTTGGCCCCCGGCAACAGGTAAAAGGGTCGGTATTGTTTGAGGGTTCTACTCTGGTGATCGTCCGTGAGGTAGATGGGCAAGGGCGGCAGGAAGAGATAGTAACCGCCAATCATTTCTGGTTTCCGGCTACGATGGGTTTGGGGTTATTGGCCGGGTTGAGTGGTGAGGGGCAGGTGGAAGCGGTGATGCTGGACGCGGCCGCATCCTTCGCCCCCCGCTTTGTCACCCTGCATTACCACGAGGGCCAGCGGGAAATGGTAGAGGTGATGGGGAAACAGTGGCAGACGCGGCCGCTGACCCTCACCTGGGCCGAGCAGACCCGCACCCTCTGGCTAGATGCCCACCACCAACCCTTGTTGATGGCGAGACAGGATGGACTACGCGGCCGCGAGACTCGTTACATTCGCTATCAGGATGTGTTACCATGAAAGTTGAAGGCTTCATTTGGCTAGAGCAATACGTTGACAAACTTGAGACGAAACACTATGTCACACCAGAAGAAGCGGAAGAGGTGTTTTATAACAATCCCAGTATTCGCAAAGTCGAAAAGGGGTACCGGCGCGGAGAACATGTCTACAGAGCATTAGGTCGAACAATGGCCGGTCGTTACTTATTTGTCTTGTTCATATACAAGCCCTCATCACAATATGTGTTGGTGGTGAGCGCACGAGATATGGATGAGTCTGAGAGAAAGTCGTATGACCGATAAACAGCGAACCATCAAAGATCGTGATCCTTTGCCAGAATACTTTGACTCAATTGAGGAAATGGCAGAATTTTGGGATACCCACGATTCAGCCGATTATGAAGATGCTTTGGGAGAGGAAGTAGAACTTGAGATGAGTCCTACAGCCCGGAGTATCTATTATTACTACCCTATTGAAAAAGCACTTCTTCCTAAACTCTTGGATACCGCCGCTCAACAGGGTGTATCGGTTGAAGCCTTGATAAACCAGTGGGTACGAGAGAAGTTGGCTTATGCCGCTTGAACCGTCACTGTTTCTTATCGCGGCCGCGCCGTCACATTAGAAAATCTGGAGTTGCGCCCAGCCCTTTAGACGCAACACGCACCACGAATTACGCATCACGCATCAGGAGAAGAGTATGACCTTTCAAGAGGTATCCAACAAAGTAGATTTCGTTGTTCTGGAGAAGAGCATCCTGGATTTCTGGCAGGAAACGGACGCTTTTAACGAACTGCGCCGCCTGCGGGCCAAATCAGAGAGCCAATACGGCACGTACAGCTTCCTCGACGGCCCCATTACCGCCAATAACCCGATGGGTGTCCACCACGCCTGGGGGCGCACCTACAAAGATTTGTACCAGCGTTACCACGCCATGCTGGGCAAAAATGAACGGTGGCAAAATGGGTTCGACTGCCAGGGGTTGTGGGTGGAAGTCGAGGTGGAGAAGGAGCTAGGGTTCAAGAGCAAGCGGGACATCGAGGCGTTTGGTATGGAAGAGTTCATCAAACGGTGCAAAGCCCGTGTCTTGAACTTCGCCGCCGTGCAGACGGAGCAATCTACCCGCCTGGGGTATTGGACCGATTGGAATAACCCGCAAGAACTGCGCCGCCTGGCCCAACTCCTGCTGGAAGACCCAGGCCAGGAAATCACGGTGCAAGGGCCGCAAGGGCCGGTGACGGGCACGGTGGAGCAGATCGTGGCCCAACTGGGTTTGCCGCAACTGGGTGGCTCCTATTTCACCTTCAGCGACGAGAACAATTACCAGATTTGGAGCTTCTTGAAGAAATGCCACGACAATGGCTGGTTGTACAAAGGGCGGGATGTGATGCCCTGGTGTGCCCGTTGTGGCACGGGTATCAGCCAGCATGAAATCGTGACCGATGGGTACAAAGAAGTGACCCATGACTCGGTGTTCCTCAAGTTCCCGTTGTTGGGGCGGGAGAATGAGGCCCTGTTGGTCTGGACGACAACCCCCTGGACGTTGACGAGCAACGTCGCGGCCGCGGTCGGGCCAGACCTCGATTACGTCAAAGTGCAGGCCGAAGATGGCTGGTTCTACTACCTGGCCGAAGCCGCCATGAAAAACACCCTGCTGGGCAAAAACGAAGTGGTGGATCGCCTCAAGGGGAGTGAGATGGTGGGCTGGACCTACAGCGGCCCGTTTGATGAGTTACCGGCGGTGCAGAAGGCGTTCGCGGCCGCAGAGTATACCCATCGTGTTGTGCCCTGGCGTGAGGTTGGGGCCGAAGAAGGAACCGGCATCGTCCACATCGCCCCCGGCTGTGGGGCTGAGGACTTTGGCCTGAGCAAAGAACACAATTTGCCCATCGTCGCCCCATTGGATGAGAACGGCGTGTATGTGGAGGGCTTCGACTGGCTTAGTAGTCGCTCCGTGTTTGGCGTGGCCGAACCCATCTTTGAAAGCCTGCGCCAGAAAGGGGCATATTACCGCAAACAGCGGTACGCCCATCGCTACCCCCATTGCTGGCGTTGCGGTGAAGAACTGGTCTACCGGCTGGTGGATGAATGGTTTATCAGCATGGGGGAGCTGTACGACAAACCGCGTGAGGAAGTGACCGCTGAGGAGAAAAAGCGCAGTCTGCGTTATCAGATCATGGATCGGGTTGAGCAGATCAACTGGTTCCCCTCGTTTGGGTTTGACCGGGAGATGGACTGGCTCCGCAACATGCACGACTGGATGATCAGCAAGAAGCGGTATTGGGGGCTGGCCCTGCCGATTTATGAATGTGGGCATTGCGGCCGCGTCACCGTCATCGGTAGCAAAGAAGAGTTGGAAGAGCGGGCCGTCGAGGGGTGGGACGCCTTTGAGGGCCACACCCCCCATCGGCCACACATTGATGCCGTTAAAGTGGCTTGCGGCTGTGGCGGCAAAGTCAGCCGTATCGCTGATGTGGGCAACCCCTGGTTGGACGCCGGGATTGTCGCCTTCAGCACCATGCACTACACCGTTGACCGGGAAAGCTGGAACAAATGGTATCCCGCCGACTTCATCAGCGAAAGTTTCCCCGGCCAGTTCCGCAACTGGTTTTACAGCTTGCTGGCCCAAAGCACCGTCCTGGCCGAAGAACCCCCCTTCCGCAACCTGTTCGGCTACGCCACCCTGCTGGCCGAAGATGGTCGCGAAATGCACAAATCGTGGGGCAACTCCATCGAGTTCAACCAGGCCGCCAACCAGATGGGCGCGGATACGATGCGTTGGCTTTACGCCAGTTGTAAACCGGAGCAAAACCTGCTTTTCGGTTTTACGCGGGGTGATGAGACACGTCGCCGCTTCCTGATTCCGCTCTGGAACGTGTACAGCTTCTTCGTGACCTACGCCAACCTGGACAAATGGACACCCGGCAGTCCGGTGACATCACCGGTGGAAGCCCACGCCCAACTGGACAACTGGATTCTGGCCCGCGTGCAGGAGACGACGTTGGCGGTGAAGGCGGCTCTGGACAAATATGATGCCGAAAAAGCGTCGGCGGTGCTGGAGAGCCTGCTGGATGATCTCTCAAACTGGTATGTGCGCCGCTCCCGGCGTCGTTTCTGGAAGAGCGAATCGGATGCGGATAAGCAGGCGGCGTATAGCACGCTTTACCGGGTGCTGGTGGATTTTGGGCGGCTGTTGGCTCCGTTCATCCCGTTTGTGACCGAGGCGATGTACCAGAATTTGGTGGCGAATGTGGATGCTGATGCGCCGCGTAGTGTGCATCATTGTTTGTATCCAGAAGCGGACGCGGCCGCGCTCGATCAACGCCTACTCGACAAAATGCGCCTGGCCATCACCACCGCCAGCCTGGGCCGCTCCGCTCGTGGCGAGGCCGATTTGAAATTGCGTCAACCGTTGGCACGGGCGCGGGTCAATGTGGGGTCGGCCCAGGAAGAGCAAGATTTGCGTGAACTGGCCGATGTGTTGAAGGAAGAGATTAACGTCAAGGCTATCGAAATCGTCTCGGAAGTGGGTGAGTTGGTGAATTACAAACTCATGCCCAACAACCGGGTGATGGGGCCAAAGTATGGACAGCAGTTCCCGGCGATTCGGCAGGCGTTGGCGAAGGTGGACCCGGTCGCGGCCGCGCGTCTTCTCCAATCCGGCCAATCTCTCACTCTCTCAGTCTCCGGCCAAACCCTCGAACTCGGCAGTGATGAGGTGCTTGTCCAAACCGAATCCCGTGGTGGCCTGGCCGTTGCCAGCGAGAAGGGTGTCACGGTGGCGGTGGATACGGAATTAACGCCCGAACTTATCCAGGAAGGGTACGCCCGCGACTTCGTGCGCCAGATCAACGACGCCCGCAAAAACCTCGGCTTCGAGATCAACGACCGGGTGCATGTGTACGTGCAGGATGGCGACGCTGAGGTTTCGGCGTCGTTGACAACTTTCAGCAGTTACATCCAGCAAGAAACCCTGGCCCTGTCGCTGGAAACGGTCGCCGAACCCCCCGCCAACGGCTCCCAACCCCAAACCGCCAAAATCGGCGACAACGAGGCGACGTTCTGGCTGGTGAAGGCGTAACTTTGCACGTCGTGAGATGATTTGTTTAAGACCCTAAAGGTTGAGCAAACCTTTAGGGTCTTTTTGATCCTGATTTTAGGGGTGATTGGCTCTACGATGCGTCAGGCGTTTTGCTCTACAATAACGAATCAACACGAATGAGAAGCTCTCACTTATCGGAGCACGAGACCCATACGCAATCCTATGACAAAAATTGCCATTTTTACCGATGTTCATGCCAACTGGCCTGCTTTGGAAGCGGCCTTAAACGCCATTGCGCCGTTGCACTGTGATGTGCTGGTGCATGTCGGCGACACTGTCTCGATTGGCCCTTATCCGGCGGAGACGTTGGGTTGTTTGCTGGAGAGGCCCGATGGGCGCCTGGTGATGGGGAACCATGATGCGATGTTTGCGTTTGGTATCCCGCGGCCGCGACCCGCCTGGATGGGTGAGGGTGAGTTAGCCCATGAGCAATGGGTTCATGCCCAACTGCGCCCCGAATGGCGGGATCGGGTAGCCCGGTGGCCTTTTGTCCTGACGGAAACGTGGGATGGGGTAACGGTGACGTTTTTGCATTATGCTCTGGATGAGACAGGGCGTGATTTTGCACCGATTGTGAAGAACCCGGACGCGGCCGCGCTCGATACCCTCTTTGCCCCTTATCCCGGCGACCTGATCTTTTACGGGCACACCCATCAGCTTTCCGATCTGACGGGGCAACGCCGTTATGTCAACCCTGGTTCGTTGGGCTGTCACACGGAGGCCGTAGCCCGGTTTGCCGTTCTGGAGTGCCATGAGGGACAATACCACCTGACACACCATGCCGTCCCGTATGATGATGTTCTGGTTGCGGCCGCGTTCCAGGAGCGCAACGTGCCCGACCGCGAGTTTATTTGGAAAGTCTTCTTTGGCGGCAGAGGGCAGTGAGCAGTCAGCAGTGAACAGTACCAATAACCAATAACCAGTCTCTCAGTCTCTCAATTCCCCAATCCCCATGCCTCCTTCCCCCCCCTTCCTCGACCGTTTGGCCTTGCGTTTGCGCCCGGATTTGGCGCAGATGAACGAGGTGGAGCGTGTTGGCAATATGATCAACATGCGTATCCTCGTCTATTCATTGCCTTTTATGGTGATGGTCATTTTCTGGCTCATCAGCCTGACCGACCTGACCTTTATCCGTGAGCAGTGGGTGGCTTTGCTCTTCTTTTTCGTGTTGCAACGTCTTTTTGCCCGGTATCCGTTTGAGATGCGGCTGGAGATGCGGCCCGGTCAATACACGACGGCGCGTGGTTCGTTGGATACGATGATTTTGTGGGTGGCGGCCTTGCTGTTAGGCCCTATTGTGCTTTGGTATAGCTTCCTGGCCGATTGGGCGATTTTGCTTTGGACGTTGCGCCGCGAAACCAGCCCATCTTCGCGTTGGGGTCTGTTCGCTATGCAGATGCTAAACAATGGCCCTGGCATTCTGATGTCTCTGGTCGCCCTATCACTTTATGGTCGTTTGGGGGGCACTTACCCCTTTCCTGGCTTTCAGGGGCGAGTGATGGTGATCGCGGCCGCGGCCATGTTCCTCGAATTTGTCCTCCAACTATTCCTGTCCCTCCCCTTTGTCCTCAGCCTCACCCAAGACCGGACCTTCTGGCAAAGCGGTGGTTTGCGCATACGTGGCTGGGATTTTATCCGGTTCATTTTGGTGGTGAGTGGGCTGAGTACATTAGCCAATCCTTTTGCCATGCTGGGAGCCGGGCTGTATGTAGAGAATGGCCTGGAATTGTTTTTGTTCTTTGTCGCTGGAGCCTTCCTCGCCAATGTGCTAGCCAGCCGCCTGAGCCGTTGGGCGGCGCAAAGCAATCAGCGTTCACGCGAACTGGCGATGTTGGAGAAATTGGGCCGGGCCATTATTAATGCCCCAGCCGATGGTTCGACTCTTCCCGCAATTTTGCAAGAATATGTGCCGCAAATGTTGTCGGGGGTGTGGTTAGTGGTCTGGTTGGAGTCGGGGGAAACGCTTTACCGGGCAAAGGGACAAATGTCCGCGGCCGCACGCGAGACCTACGCCCGTCAATGGGTGGCCAACCATACCGAACCCTATATCCTCACCCCGACTCTCCACCTGCCCGATCACCCACGCCTGACCTTCCAGGAACTCATTGTGCCCATCCAAAGTGACAGTGGTATACGACTGGGGGGTATTCATCTGGTGGCGCGGTCAGATAGTGAACCAGTGCGCCAGGTGTTACCGGCCCTGCAATCGCTGGCGGCGCAAATTGCTTCGGCCTTGCACCGGGCTGAGGTGGTTGCCCAACAGATCGCCAGTGAGAAGATGGCCCGGGAGTTAGAAGTGGCAGGGCGGATTCAGGCCAGCTTTTTGCCCCGCACTGTGCCGCAAATCGAGGGGTGGGAGATCGCGGCCGCGCTCATTCCGGCTCGCCAGACATCCGGTGATTTTTACGATTTTGTCAGCCTGGATCGCGGCCGCGTGGCCCTGGTGGTAGCCGATGTGGCCGACAAAGGCACGGGAGCCGCTCTGTACATGGCCCTTAGCCGGACATTGCTCCGCACCTACGCTAGCCAATTCCCCGACGACCCCGCCCAGGTGCTCCGGGCCAGCAACGAGCGTCTCTTCACGGATACCGAGTCGGATCAGTTTGTGACCGTTTTTTATGGTGTGCTCGATCCGGCGGAAGGGACGCTGACCTACGCCAATGCCGGGCACAATCCCGCCCTCATTCTAAACAATGGTACGAGGCAAGAACTGGGGCAGACCGGGATTCCGTTGGGCATGTTTGAGGGAATGGCCTGGCAGACGAAATGTGTGTCGCTGAAGCAGGGCGATTTGCTGGTGATGTATTCGGATGGGGTATCGGAGGCGCAGGATAGCCGGAATGCTGAGTTTGGGATGGAAAGGCTGGTTGCGGCCGCGCACACCGACCACGCCCCGTTGCAAAATGTCCAGGCCCAGATCATCACCACCATCAACCAGTTTGTGGGGGACGCGCCGCAGTTTGATGATATGACGTTGGTGTTGGTGCGGCCGCGATAATAGATAATATCTTTAGGAGATACTGATGGGCTTTTGGTTACATGTGGATATTGACTATCCAGACCACGATAAAGAATCCTTGCCCCGATTTGTACATTGGGGTTCTAGTGTGTTACTGCAAGCATTTGCACAAGGCCGCTTTTTCCCTGAAGGAGCACCTTCACCCCTTGATAAGGTTGCTAAAAAACTGGGGATTGATGTAAGTCCTTTGCAAAAGGTTTCTGGAGGTGATTTCAATTTGTGTTTTGAAGGGATCGATCCTGAAGATAAAGTGGCTTGGGCTAAGGCAGA
>JAGNBF010000051.1:17425-19114 GCA_018004935.1 Chloroflexota bacterium
CACCTGTTCTACTTCCCGACTGCGCCAGCCTTCACCACCTTTCAGCGGCAATGGCAGAGTGTGGAACTTATTTTGCAACCATTCCTCAGTGTATAAACACGTAACATCTCAATAAAGCGTGGTGGATTGGTTGAGCCTGTCGAAACCAACGCCCTTCGACAAGTTCAGGTCTCGTTTTCCCCCCAAAACTAAGAAGATACATAAATACAAAAAAGAGGGCCAGGGTGTTCACCCTGACCCTCTTTTGTCTCAACCTAATCTATTTCAGCCATAACATAAGCCGCATAGAATTAGAACGAGGAAAAGTTATTCGACTTCGGCCATCAGCTCTTCTTGCTTCGCATTGGCTTCTTCCGTCAACGCATCCAGAATGTCCTGTATGTCACTGCCATCACCTTGCATGATTTCATTGAAGGCGGCGGTAGCGTCGTCACGGACACCGGTGTAGGAGATAAGTTGCGGTTCATAGTAGCTGAAGGGGAGCATTTCAACAGCCTGCGCCCACTGCGGATTTTCCGTCAGGTAGTCGGTCAGGAAGTCGGCGGCACTGGCGCGGGTGGGGAAGTAACCGCTGAGAATGTCCCAACGGGCCATTACTTCAGGGGAGGTAAACCACTTGATGAATTCCCAGGCGGCCAGTTGTTGTTCGGGGGCGGTGTTGGTGATCATGATGTCGCCACCGTAGATGTTCTGAACGGGTTCGGCCGTGGTGTGAGGAATGGCTGTTACGCCCCAGGCATCAGCAGTTTTGCTATTTTCTTCCGCGAAGGTGGCTACGTCACCGGCATAGAACGGAATGCCGGAGCTGGAACCCATAGTGAAGAGAGCGCGACGGGCGGCGAATTCGGGGTTGGGGAACCCTTCGGTGAAGAAGTAAGCGCAACCTTCATCATACAGGCCTTTCAAGAAGGTCATAGCCGCAACGGTGGCTTCGCTGTTGTAAACATAACCCAGACCGTCTTCACTCAGGACGTCGCCACCAAAGGCATAAGTCCAGGCGGCGACAGCAGAGGCATCGTCACGGAGAATGAAACCACCGGTACCATCCCCATTGGCGGCCGCGGCCGCGCAAGACATTTCTTGGAATTCTTCAGGTGTGGTGGGCGGGCCAGAGAAGCCAAGTTCTTCGAGCCAGGTTTGGTTGTAGAACATAACTTCCATAGAGCGGTTGGGCGGGAAGCCCAGGCGTTGGTTATCAAACGCTGTGTGGATGCTCTGATTGAAGAAACTGGCATAGAAGTCAGCTTGTTCTTCCGCGCTCAGCCCCCAATAGGGATCATTGAGGAAAACATTCAGATCAGTCAGGCCATCGTTCAGTTGATAGAAAGCCTGGTCATTCTGATAACCCACAACCAAAGCGGCAGGAGCTTCACCGGCGGCAGTACTGGCATTCACTTTGTCGCGAATGTCATTGTAGCTACCTTGATTCTGAGCTTCGAGGGTGATACCACATTCGTTGGTTTCGTTGAATTCGGCGACCATTTCGATCAGACCTTCTTCACGTCCACCACTGTGGTTGTGCCACCAGACAATGGTCTGACCACGGGGATCAACACCAGCCAGAGGGCCTTCCGTCGCCGGAGCACAGGGTTCAGCTTCAGCAACGGGTTCTTCGGTTGGCTCAGCGGCCGGTTCTTCCGTCGGTTCGGCGGCTGGCTCTTCGGCTGGCTCTTCGGTTGGCTCAGCGGC
>JAGNBF010000051.1:19214-51810 GCA_018004935.1 Chloroflexota bacterium
GAGGGCCTTCCGTCGCCGGAGCACAGGGTTCAGCTTCAGCAACGGGTTCTTCGGTTGGCTCAGCGGCCGGTTCTTCCGTCGGTTCGGCGGCTGGCTCTTCGGCTGGCTCTTCGGTTGGCTCAGCGGCCGGTTCTTCCGTCGGTTCGGCGGCTGGCTCTTCGGTTGGCTCAGCGGCTGGCTCTTCAGCGGTGTTCTCTTCGGTTGTATTGGTTGTGTTCGTGGTATTGGCGTTTTCTTCGCCATTGTTGGTGGTGGTGTTACCGCCGCAAGCTACCAGTACGAGAGGCAGTAGCAGTGCGAACAGTAATAACCAGCGAGAAATTTTGCGAGACATTTTATCTTCTCCTTCCAAAGTTTGATTCAATTTGATGGTTTCAAAAAATCTGTGTGCATTCATATGTTGCTATTGTTGGTTGTGCATCACCCCCTTAAGGGTTTATAGGCTGAAAACCAGCCAATTATAACGCACATTCAATTTACCGTAAAACAGCGGCCTAGATGAATGGTTCCGAACGTATTCGGATCAACCTTTCAAACCGGTTGTAGCTATGCCTTCGGTAAATTGCTTTTGCGTAAAGAAGTAAAGGAGCAGGATTGGCAGGATAGTAATGACGGCTCCGGCCATCTGCAAATGAAACAAAGCCCCGGCTTCGTCTAAGAAAGCCAGCAACCCATAAGAGATGGGACGCCAATCTGGGGTGGTTGTCACTAAAATGGGCCATGCCAGGGCATTCCAAGAACCGAGGAAACCAAACAGGATGACAGTTACCAGCGGGGCGCGTGAGAGGGGCAAAACAACCTGGAACAGGTAGCGTAAATGACTGGCCCCATCAATTTGGGCAGAATCCCACAATTCACGGGGAATCTGCATGAAGAACTGTCTGAGTAAGAAGATGTTAAATGCGCTGGCCATAAAGGGAATGGTTAGTGCAGGCCAGTTATTAAGCCAGGGAATAGGACCGATGCGCCCTAACCAGGAAACGGTGATGAAATTGGGGACCCAGGTGATAGCTTCAGGAAGGAGCAGAGTGGAAAGTAACAAGGCAAAGAGTAAATTTTTGCCAGGGAATTCCAGTTGAGCAAAAGCATAAGCCGCCAGGGTACAAAATAACACCTGACCTGTAAGGGTGATGGCGGTAATTTGTACGGTATTCCAAAAGTAGTCAGAAAAGTTCGCTTCTTCCCAGGCTTCGACATAGTTACTCCATTGGGGTGTACTGGGTAAGAACGAACCACCCGTGGCCTCGGTCAGGTTCATGAGGGAGACACTAATGGTGTAAAAGAAGGGGATGAGCGAAATGATGGCCCCCACGGTTAAGAAGAAGTAGATAAGTATCTGCCACATATCTAGACGGCGGGTTTCAGGGCGAATAGCCGCGGCTGTGGGCTTCGCGGCCGCGTTAGGCGTTGTGACAGAAGCATTACTAGCCATAGAACACTCTCTCGCGGGCGATCCGGTTGTTAACAACCGTCAGGCCGGTGATGATAATAAGAAGAAGCATGGCTAACGCGGCCGCGTAGCCATAACGGGTATCCCGTTTAAATGCTTCAAAGATGACCACGCTGGCGGTATCGGTTGTGCCCAAAGCGGCCCCATTCCGCATGACGTAAATGTGGTTAAAGGCTTTAAATGTGCCAATAACAGCTAACAGCATCAGAAAATAAATCGTTGGCGATAACAAAGGCAGGGTTACATGGCGGAATTGCGCCCAACGTCCAGCCCCGTCAATAGAAGCCGCTTCATATAATTCACTGGGAATACTCCCCAGTCCGGCCAAAAAAATTACAATATCAAAACCAACATAGGTCCAGACATTGTAGAGAATAATGGCAACCAGAGCCAGACTGGGACCGGCCGCCCAATCGGGAAAATCAGGGCTGTTACCGGCAATGAGTTTAAAAATACCGTTGGGTTCATTCAGCCAGCGCAATGGCTCAAACCCGATTGCTGTCCACAAGGAGTTAACAGGGGCAGTGGGTCGTTCTGAGAAAAGGATACGAAAAACAGCGGCGGTTCCTACCAGAGGTGAGATATAAGGCAGGAAATAAATCATACGATAAATGGATTTACCGCGAATATTTTGAAAAAGCAGATTGGCAATGAGTAAAGACAGGATAAATTGGAGAGGGATGGTTCCGGCGGCAAAGAAAACGGTCGTTCGCAACCCCTGCCACCAATCTTTATCCCCCGAGGTAATAGCCAGGGGCAATTCGCCAATCAGCACCCATCCACCCACTGCGAGAGCCGCGGCCGCGCCAATACGAAATAAGGTTTGACGCATAGAATCCTGGCCATGAGCCGTACGCCACAACAGGTAGGAAAAGATGAGCAGAACGAAACCAGCGCTGATTGTGACCACCTGAGACCAGACGGTTAATTCTGTGCCATCTTCTAAGGCCTCGGCATAGACCTTCACAATTTCGGTGTATGTAAGCCAACTGAGGGCTATTGCCAGTAACACCAAAATGCCCACCTGGGTGAACATGCCCCAGTAAGTGCTATTGTTGGGACTGTCAGGGGCGTAGCGATTGACAAAAAAGGTCAGGAGCACGGCCATAACCACAACCAACACACTAAGGCGGAAGGTAGCCTGGACGGTTTCAAGGCCCCAGGCTTCACCCAGAAGTTGTCTAAATAATTCGCCAGTGATTTGTTGACCGCGTGGAGCCTTATCAGGAATGAGCAGAAGTTCAGGGAGAAGAACGAAGACAAAACGGGCAAAAAGAAGTAAACCAGCGGCGGTGATTGTCCCTGGTAACGCCCAAATCCAGGGCTGACGGGCCTCTTTACGCCCCAATTCCCGCACTTTGCCAAGCTGTTGTATGGCCAGATACACAAAAACCAACGCCGCCCAAAACCCGAGAACATACGCCAGATTATCTATGGCTTTGACGTAGTTTCCGAGACCATCATACCGGCCCACAATTTTGTTTAAACCGGTGAGCAGGCTTTGATAGACGGAGAAGGCCAATGGGAAAAGGCCAAAAATAAAGATGATGAAAAACGCGGGGGCGAGAAGGGCATAGGCGGTCAGAGATTCTTTAAGTCTGCGGCCGCGCCGTCCGGCGAATAAACGATCCGTAAAAGACGAACCGCCAGATGACACCGAAGGGGCCGACTTGGGGGAAATTGAGTAGTCGCTCATAGGTCAGGCTCCACAAATTATGTACAGTAGTACCGCTGTCCTTTAAGACATTATATCATGGCAAGGGGGCGGGGCAAGGCAATAAAGGGCTACGTGTGTAAACATCAGGTTAAGGGTACATTATGATCTGATACACCAAAAGTGACTGTATAGATACAAATTAAAAAGGTGTTGTCCTACGACAACACCTTTAAATCGGATCGAAATCTGGATGCTCAACAGTACACTGCCCGGTTTTTTAGCGACGTTTGGGTTTGTTGTTTCCCTGTGGCCGCGTTCCCTGCCCTTTGCCTGCCGGAGTCGTCTTTTGAGCCAATAAGCGGGCATTCTCCATTTTTAATTGTGATATGGCGGCCTGCAATTCGGCCATGGTGGGCTGATTATGCAAATGAACCGGCTCCACTTGTTTACGTGCCCGAATATTAACTAACTCCACAATGAAGGAGAAAGCCATCGCAAAATAGGCGTAGTTCTTCAGGTGCAAATCATGCGCCACTTCTGCATTCCACCCTTCAATAACTAATAAGGCGCCAATCAAAATAAGAAAGGCCAGTGCCAAAATTTTGGTGGTAGGATGTTTCTCGACAAAACGGCTAATGGCTCCGGCAAAGAAAATCATTACCGCGGCCGCGAGCATAATCGCCGTAATCATGACCCACAACACCCCAGAAATACCAACCGCCGTAATAACAGAGTCTAACGAAAAGACCATGTCAACAATCATAACTTGAACAAGAACAGACGCCATAGTGGCCACCGCTTTGCCTGCTCCATGCCCCTTCTCTTCCCCTTCCAACTTACTATGAATTTCATGGGTACTCTTGCCGATCAGAAATGTTCCTCCAATCAGCAAAACCAGGTCTTTGCCCGAAAGTGCGTTACCGAAAATGTTGAACAGGGGGTTTGTCGCTTGTTGAACAAGGTTAATAGCAAACAACAAAATAATACGGGTCAGTACCGCCAAAATAATACCCAGGCGGCGGGCACGCTCTTGTTGTTCCTGAGGTAATTTGGCCGCCAAAATAGCCAGAAAAATAACGTTATCAATGCCTAATACCACCTCCAGGACAAACAACGTGGCTAATGCAATAAGATTTTGAGTAAGTGCAGGATCCATAGGGCATCTCCTTTTCCTTGATGGTTATCAATCGGTGGCAAAATTTATCTGAATTTCGCCCCGTTCGCAAGAGCGTGGGGTTTTCCAAAGTGGTATGGTCAGGAGACCGGCCACAGCAAATGATATTTTGTTGACAGCAGGGGTGACCACTCTAGGCCTTTTCTGGATTTGCAATGGCTGAGTGATTTTTCGGCTTTATAATCTAATTACGTTTTTATCTATACAGATATCAAAACTTATTCCCCGCTCGGCCTGGAATGAGAAGGTAAAATGGCTGACCCTCACCCCCGACCCCTCTCCCTGGGGAGAGGGGTCGGGTGAAGGGCTGTATATATTATGTTTAACCTCTATGAAGAATAGGAGAATCTATGGACCTCATTGACGCCATCCGTAATAGACACACCACTAATGGCCCTTTCAAACCGGACCCTGTAAGCAAAGAACACCAACATCTCCTCATCGAAGCCGCGAGCCGTGCCCCCAGTCATTTCAATTCCCAGCCCTGGCGTTTTGTCCTCATTGAAGATGCTCATACCCGCCGCCAAATAGCCGAAATAGGCGGCCGCACCATGACCCAACTGTTTGCCGAAGGGCGTTTTTTCCGCCGCTACCGCAAATACTTTCGCTTCAGCCAACAAGAGATGGATGAACGTCAGGACGGCATTTACATTGACACCATGCCTGCTCCTTTGCGCCCCTTCATCAAACAAGTATTTAGCGAAAAGGCTTTGGGGTTGCTGAATACACTGGGTGTGCCCAAAGTGCTAGGTAATGACAACATGAAACTGGTGGCTGAGAGTCCCTTACACCTGGCTGTACTCCTCACCAAAGAGGAATATGTACCCGACGACCTATCCGGGTTTTACTGTCTGCTCTCGTTGGGAATGGCAATTGAGAATATCTGGTTGACAACAACAGCTTTGGGGATGGGTATCCAATTCGTTAGCACACCGATGGAAGTGCCAGAAGCCTGGCAAGAAATCAAAAACCTGCTCAAAGTGCCGGACACGTTGGAACTGATGGCCATTTATCGGTTAGGCTATGTGCCGGATGAACCCTCCAAAGTGCGGCCGCGTATCCATTGGCAAAGTAGTCAACGGCGTGCCCTGGCCCGTCTGGCCTACCGTGACACCTGCGAACAACCGGAAACACCCTGACCCCAATTGATAGTCAAATCCACTACTATCCTCTATGTCACTTATACCTACCATTCAAGCCATTGCTACCGCCGTTCCCCCTTACCGCCTGGCCCAGACCGATTTGCGGGCATTTGCTACCCGGTTGTTCCGCGGCCGCGTGCACCAGCTAGACCGCCTCATCTCTGTTTTTGAGCATACCCTGATTGAACACCGGCACCTGTCACAACCGCTAGAATGGTTTGGTGAACCTCACACCTTCGCTGAGGCCAACACCATCTATGAGCAAATGGCCCTCCAGCTAAGTGAGCAAGCCAGTTGCCGGGCTATCGAACAGGCAGGCATCACACCAGATGAAATTGCTCTGGTGATCTTTGTCTCTAGTACGGGATTGGCAACCCCCAGTCTGGATAGCCGCCTCATTCAAAGTCTGGGATTGCCCGCCCACACGGCCCGCCTACCCATCTGGGGATTAGGTTGTGCTGGGGGTGTCGCTGGCCTGGCCCGTGCCGCTGAATTGGCTCAAGCTTTCCCCGGTAAATCCATTTTGCTGGTAACTGTGGAGTTGTGTAGCCTCACCTTCCAGTTAGAAGATTTATCCAAATCTAATCTGGTAGCTACAACCTTATTTGGCGACGGCGCGGCCGCGATCCTCCTCCGCCTCGGTCCAGGTGAAGGGCCACAAATCCTCAACCGCTTTAGTCACCTCTTTCCTCACTCTGAGGACATTATGGGCTGGGATATCGTGCCTACAGGTCTCAAAGTCCGTTTTGCCCGCTCTATTCCCACTCTGATAGAACAACACATGCCCACTCTGGTGCAGGCGGCCAGCACCGCCTGGGGCATTCCCCCCACCGCCCTCACCCATTTTGTTTTCCATCCTGGTGGCCCCAAAGTGTTACAAGCATATTCCCTAAGTCTCAAACTTCCCCCAGAAAAGCTTGCCCAGGCTCACCAGGTGTGGGCCGATTATGGCAATATGTCTAGTCCGACGGTATTATTTGTTTTAGAACGATTTCTACGCGAAGTCAAAGCAACCGGAGATTACGGCCTCATGGCCGCCCTGGGGCCAGGGTTTAGTGCGGAACAGGTATTATTTAAATGGTAGGTAAGTCCGCCCGAGTGGGGAAAATCCAACAGGCAATCGCCCAGGCACATCTGTATATAGTTGCCACGGTCATAAAGTGACATTTTGTTTGCGGCAACAGCTTAGGCAGGTTCAGGTGGAAGACCCATCCCCCTTCCCCTTCCCAAAGGGGGGAAACCCAACGGCACGGTTTGGCGGGCGGGCCGCCCGCCAAACCGTGCCGGAAATCGTTCCCATCCCTGGGGCGGGGTTAGGGGTGGGAGTTGCCCCGGACAAACTTCCCAGAGGGAAGGAAAGCACCCCACCGGCGCGGTTTGGGGGCGTCTGCCCCCAAACCGCGCCCAGAAAAGTTCTCCGCCCCTGGGGGCGGGGTTACGGTTACCCATAAGGAGATCTTTGGACACTCAGCACTCAATCCTCCTCTCTGTTATCCTGGTTTTCCTCATTGGGCAAAGGCTTGTAGAGTTGCGCCTGGCGGCGCGAAACCGGCAATGGGCCATGGCCCAAGGAGCCAAAGAGAGTGGCGCGGGCCATTATCCGTTGTTTTTTCTTTTGCATGTGGGCTGGTTTGTGGGCTGGATAGGTGAAGCCATGGCGCGTGGGCTGACAGTGAGTCGGGTGTGGTGGTTATGGCTAACTGTGTTCGCGGCCGCGCAACTACTTCGCTATTGGGCCATTACCACCCTCGGTCCACGTTGGAATACCCGCATCCTGGTCATTCCGGGCCTTCCCCCCATTCAGCAAGGCCCATATCGTTACCTGCGTCACCCCAACTACGTGGCCGTCACCCTTGAACTACTCGTCATCCCTCTCATCTTCAACGCCTGGTTCACCGCTCTGGTTGCTACCCTACTCAACAGTGCGCTACTTGGCCTCATCCGCATCCCCCACGAAGAAAAAGCCCTGCAAGAACCCTAACCTGGGCAGGCTAGAATCAAACATTTTTACCACGAATTACCCCAATTAAAGGTACCGGCTAACCCTCTCAAGAGCTGAGCTTGTCGAAGTCCGTTTGCCTTCGACAAACTCAGGCAACGAGCTTAGTCGTTTAGGACTTGCGGGGTCGCTCGAGCCGGTCTTCTGACTGTGCTCGTCGTGGCTTGATGAGGACACCGGCCACAACCCATCACGGTCACATATTGGTGGTTCGGTCAGGAGACCAGCCACAGCAGATTCAAAAGTTATTTGCGGGCGATCCCTGAGTGTCTAAAAATAAATGGGGTGGCACGGTCAGGAGACCGGCCACCGCCAGCACAACTATCCCTCAGACCTGTCTCCCCGACCCTATTGCGCGTCAGGAATAGCAATTACACCCAAAGCCCCAGGCCCCAGGTTGATCGCCACGGGCAATGTCAAATCCATAAACATCTTATCGCTGGTATTAAAAATCTGGCTGGCCTGAGCCAATAACTCTTCGGCTTCTTTGGGAGCATTGGCATGAACAATGCCTAATTTCACTTTGCGGCTCCCCACTTTGGCCTTCACCGAATCCAGCAGTTCACCCAACGCTTTCTTGCGGGTACGCACCTTGCTGGCCGGAACAATATGCCCATCATCTAGTTTCATGATGGGTTTGATATTGAGTAAGGAGGCGACAACGGATTGCAAAGAGCTAACGCGGCCGCCTTTCACCGCATATTCCAGGTTATCAATCATTAGATAAATGACCTGTTCTTGCCGCATCTGCTCCAAACGGCGCAAAATATCCTTTATCGGCACCCCTTGTTCAGCCATGCGGGCGGCTTCCAATGCCTGAAACCCTTGCGCCGCAGAGCCAGCCAAAGAGTCATGCAAATAGAAGCGGCCGCGGTTCGCCAATTCTTTCCCTGCCTGAGCCGCCGATTCATACGTCTTGCTCAGCTTTTCACTCACCACCACCGTCAAGATTTCCTCTTCCCCCTCCGCTAAAATACTTTCATACACCTCGCGAAACTGATAGGGATTGGGTTGTGAGGTTTTCGGAAAGTTATGGGCACCCACCGTCTTCGTCTTCTCATAAAACTGTGCCCGGCTGATATTGACCCCGGAAAGATACTCTTCCGTGCCAAAATGAATATTGATAGGAATAATGTGGATATGATGTTTCTTTGCCAGATCTAGGGGCAAATCTCCCGTATCATCCATAACAACGCGCATATTTCCTCCTCATTGAGTATCTTCTCAATAAAGCGCGGTGACGTTGGTTGAGCCTGTCGCAACCAACGGCCTTCGACAAGCTCAGGTCACGTTTCCCCCGAAACATTGAGAAGATACCCCATTGACATATAAATAAAGTAGGGCGGATTTTCAACCCGCCAGATACTATGAACGCCGCCAGGGCAGACGAAACAAAGTACGTTTCTCTTCAACTATTGGCTGTGCTTCCTGGGTTTCCGCGTCAATTTCTTCACGTAATGCCAGGAGAGTGCGGTGATAAAGTGATTTGATAGCCCCTTCGCTCCGTTCCAAAATTTCACCTACCGCCGCATTTGAGAGGCGGTCAACAAACTTCAATATCAGTAACTCTTGCCGGTCTCGGGGTAAACGACGGATAGCGTTGTACAGGGCCTCTTTATGTTCTGTCCATTCCAGGGCTAACTCCGGGCTTTCTTCATGGAAATGCCACTGATTCATATCATCGAGCGAGATAATCTGACGCCGATTCTGGTCACGATGCCAGTTGGCAACCAGATTACGGGCAATACGGTAAAGCCAGGCCGAAAACGGCACACCCTGATCCTCATAATGCACAATATGTTGCATTGCTCGCATAAACACACGGGTGGTCAGGTCTTCCGCATCATGGGCATTCCCCACGCGATAATAAATGTAGCTGTAGATTTGTTTATGATACTGTTCATAAAGCAAGCCAAAGGCTTCTTTGTCTGTTTTGGCTTGCTCAATGAGTTGAAGTTCATCCACGTCCGAACCTCTTTCTCTACCGCCACAGGTAAAAACCCAGCGAGCGGATGGTGGTTACGATGTATTGGCTGATAACGGAACGGTAGGGGAATCGTAGCGTGATCATTGACCGGAGAGGTAGTATAACGCCTGTCTGTCACTCTGTCAGTTAGTACAATCAGTTGGTAGCAATTCTCATTTTGAACGGTACCACTTCGTATCCATGAAAATGACGCGCACCCGCCTAAACTTATCGGCTTGACGCGCACTATTTTGCTGGTTATCCTCTTGACTGTCATGTAGGGCAATTTGCTACAAGACATAACAGTTGGTACCTGACACGGCTATCTTTTCAATAAAACGTGGTGACATTGGTTGGGCTTGTCGAAACCGATGACCTTCGACAAGCTCAGGCCACGTTTTCCCCCCCCCATTCTGTGGCCGCCAACAAAATGTCATTTTGTGACCGTGGTAAGTATAAGTACCTTATTCTGAGAAATACAAGAACGCGGCGTGGTTCAAAAGTCGGCAAACGGTGCTTAACATTTTGTAGGACGATTTGGTAAATCGCCCACGAGACAATTTACCAAATCGTCCTGCAAATTTGTAAAGCTGACCTGAACCAGGCCAAAAACGCCACTGGCGTATACAGTAAGAATAATGATAAACGACAGTTCACAACGTCCCAATTTTGACGCTATCACTCTGACAGGAGTGATATTATTGCTATTTTTCTTTATTGTGGTTTTACTTAATGGAGCCAGCGAGCAACATACACAGGCAGAGGCGGGTAACATCGCGGCCGCGACAGCGGCGAACTATCCTACCGCCAATCCCTTCACCCTGATTACGCGGGTTATTCCCTCCACGAACACAGCTACAACTTCCCCCCTGCCCCCAACCTGGACCCAAACGCCTACCTTCACCCTCACACCTACCAACACCTTCACCCCTTTCCCCACCCCTACCGAAACTAATACCCCTACATTCACACCGACATTACACCCTTCCATCACTCCCACCATTACCGAAACACCCGCCCCCACCGCAACAGCCACACCTGTTCCCCTACCAACACCCAATGGCATCTATAGCCGGACCTTACGTGTGCCTATCCTTATGTATCATTATGTGAGTACCCCCCCAGAAGACGCCGATGTGTACCGGCTGGATTTGTCCGTGGAGCCAGCAATGTTCCGCGCACAAATGCAATATCTGGTGGAGAATGGGTATAGTACGATTGACCTGTACGATTTGTCCCTGGCTATTACGAATCAGATTGTACTCCCAGCCAAACCGGTCATCATTACTCTGGATGATGGGTATGTGGACAATTACTGGTATGCTTTCCCGGTGTTACAGGAATTTGGGCTGAAGGCTACTTTTTTTGTCGTCACAGAGTTTATTGATAACAACAATCCTAATTACATGAGTTGGGAAATGATCGAGACGATGGCGGCCGCGGGAATGCGTATTGAACCACACAGTAAAAACCACCCAGATTTAAGCGGCCGCGAACGAGACTTCCTCATTTACCAGATGCTCGGTTCTCAGGAGACCATTGCCGCCCATATTGGCTATGCCCCCCGTTACTTCGCCTATCCCGGTGGTCGTTATGATGAAGAAGCCATCACGGTATTGATGGAGTTGAATTATTGGGGCGCCGTTACCACCCAAGGGGGCAAGTGGCATGGATTTAATGACCGGTTTGAATGGACACGGGTGCGGGTACGTCATACAACGCCTCTGCTCGAATTTGTGGATCTGGTAGATCCGGCCAATACAATCAGTGGCATAACACAATAAACATTATGGAACTACGGGGTAAAGTGGCAGTAATCACCGGCGGCGCTGTACGGTTGGGTCGGGCTATCACCCTGGCGCTGGCCGAAGCCGGGTGTAATGTGCTGATTCATTATGGACATTCCGCGGCCGCGTCCCAGGAAACCCGTTTGTTAGCCCAGGCCCAAGGGGTAAAAGCCATCACCTATCAGGCAGACCTCTGCGACGCGGCCGCGACCCAGACCATCATCCCCACCGCCTGCCACCATTTTGGCCGCGTAGACATTCTCATCAACAACGCCGCTGTCTTCCCCGAAACCGATCAATTTTCCACCCTAAACCTGGATCAATGGCAAGAAATCATGGACATTAACCTGCGTGCCCCGTTCCTGCTCAGTCAGGCACTGGCTCATCACCTGCACGAAGGGCAAAATGGCCGAATCATCAATCTGAACGATGCCCGTGTTTCTCGTCCCGCGCCCGATCATTTTGCCTATCGGCTGAGCAAAGGGGCCTTGTGGAATATGACCGAAATCCTGGCCCATGCCCTGGCCCCCCGCGTAACCGTTAATGAGGTAGCTCTCGGGGCCATTCTACCCCCTCCCGGTCAGGCCGATAGTTATCTAAATGCCATTGCCCAACAGCGTGTTCCCCTGCGTCGGGCAGGTAATACCCACATCGTAGTGGAAAACATCCTGCATCTGCTACGCCAGGATTTTCTCACCGGCGTAACCCTGCCCATTGACGGCGGTGAATTTTTATAAGCACTCCCCCACGCCAGACGAGGTTCCCATGGACAAAATTATCATCCGCGACCTTTTACTCCGGGGTATCATCGGCATCAACCCGGAAGAACGCAAAAATAAACAGGACATTCTGATTAACCTCATCCTGTTTACCGATATTCGCCCCGCGGCCGCAACCGATGACATTACCTACGCCACCAATTACAAAAGCATCACCAAACGAGTCATCCAGCACATTGAAGCCTCATCTGACTTCCTGGTAGAAAGATTAGTCACCGACATTGCCCGTTTAGTCCTCACCGAATTTAACGTTAGCCGGGCCATTGTCCGGGTAGAAAAACCGAGTGCGCTCCGTTTTGCCACCAGCGTGGGCATCGAAATTGAACGTACGCGTGAGGATTTTGCTTCCTAAGATAACTATTAAGTAATCGTTCGTTTTCAACTTAGGGTTCGCGTAACCGTTCAGTTCAGAGACGATTTTAGGCCATTTTGGATTACTTCAGCGGATACTGTGTCACCCCTGTTGTTCCCGAACGATGACTAAGAGCAATTGCGTGAACAACGTCTATCTGCTCCTCGGCTCCAATATTGACCGGGAACGGAATTTACCGGAAGCCGTGCGCTTGTTGGCGGAAAGTGTCGAACTGGTGGCTGTATCCCCAGTGTATGAAACGGCCCCCGTAGGACTGACTGAACAACCTGCTTTTTTCAACGCGGCCGCACACATTCGTACCCCCCTCTCACCGCCACAGATCAAACAGGCCATCATCCACCCCATCGAGCAAACACTAAAACGGGTGCGTCAGGCCGATAAAAACGCCCCCCGCACCATTGACCTGGACATTATTCTCTTCAACAATGCTGTTTTGGATTACAACCACCACCACATTCCCGATCCTGATCTGCTACGGTTTGCCCATGTAGCCGTTCCCCTGGCAGATCTGGCCCCCACCCTACGCCACCCGGAAACAGATGAGCCGTTAATGGATATAGCCCAAAGATTGCTCGCGGCCGCGGCAATCCCCCTTATTTCCCATCCCGAAGTCTCCCTTCCCCACCCTCAACCAGGACAATAGCCGTTTTTCGTAGGCATTCGCCCACAAAAACGGCCCATAAAAAGTTCCCCACCCCCAGGGCAGGGAACCCGAAATCGTCCTATCCCGCCAAACATGAGATACAGACTGGCCTTATACCTGCCTCATCGAAAACAGAAAACCTGTCCGAACTATCCTCCACTCCGGCTCTGTGTAGCCGTTGGCACAGGCGTCACCGTCATCTGAGCAAACTGCGTATTTTGAAACGTGAGCCGCCAGCCACCCGCCTGTCCCCCTTCACCCGTTGGGCAATCCTCAACCCGCAATCCACTCACCAGCGGGCTACCTTCCGCCAACATCACTCCATATGACAATTCCGGCGTCATGATAAAATCCCCATACCCCACCCCCAACTCCGGCTTAAAGCCAGTAAAAAAACGGTCTGCCCCATTATCCCATGTTACCAACACCTCTACCCCCGGCAATGGTTGCAAATTCGCATCCAATACCACCACCTCAATCCGAGGAGCCGGTCGTTCCCGTTCACACACCCGCTCCTGATCCAACAATTGATACACCGGCAATCGCGTAGGCGAAGGTGTAATTGTCGGTTGCGGCGTCCACGTAGAAGAAGGTGTGGCGGAGGGTAAAGGCGTAAAAGTGACAGTTGGTGGTAACGTGGGGGTTGCCGAAGGTTCTGGGGTGGCAGAGAGTGTGGGGGAAGGCTGAAACTCCGGTGTCACAAACAAAGCCACCGCCGGATCCCGTACCCCTAACCGATCCGCCAGCAAAGCCAGCGGCCGCACCCGAGATTCCGGCTCACCCTGACGCAAATAAACCTGAAGCAAATCAGTCACCGTCTGCGTAATATTAGGGTTCTCCAGAGCTGTCAGCCGTGTTTGTGCCCGGTTCCAATCCCCATCCAAAGCATAACTTTGGGCCACCAGGAAAATATACACTTCCTGATAATCATCTCTTAGCCGGGAAGGCCCGGCTGACACATAAACCACCGGACTGATTAACCAGGCATAGGCTAACCCACCAGCCAGCCCCAGCAGTAAACCCATAAGCAACAAACTGGCGACCCCCATAGCACTCAGTGAGCGTGGGCGTTGTTGTTGGCGACGTTCTTCGTACCGTTGGCGGGCAGACATAAGGATTATTGATGGCTAAAAATGGTAATCGTCAATCGTCAATCAAATAGGGGGCAAGGGCGGGTGAACTCAACCCCAAATCAGTTGCCAGACGAGCTAGATGGCGCATATCTGCCTCATTGCCCCCTTCGAGAATAGCTTCAACAGTGAAAGCCAGGTATTCCTGGAACGGGTCTGAAGCACCAATCCAGGCAGAGCGGAGTCGTTGGCTGGCGCTAGGCAAATCATGATCAGCACTGTACGCGGCCGCAATCATGACCACATAATCATAACGATACGCCTCCGCCAGAAGCGTAGGATCAGCATCAGCATACTCCGTAGGCCAGGCATACCAACCCAAAAACAACCCCAGGCCAACCCCAGCGGCCAACCCCAATAAAAGAATCAACAGACGACGAATCATAAGAATGAATGAATGACTGGTAACGGTTCAGTGTTATGTAAATTCATCCACCAGCCCACCGGGTCGTAAAACGACCGCACTGGCAGATGAATTTATACTTACCCCGGTCATAAGGCGAGGGATTTTTTAAGGCGGGCAAAATCGGGGGCTTTGTTCATTAAATTTTTAATCGGGTAACGCCTTCATTGACCCCATCCCCCCTGCCGATTCCCGAGGGAAGGGGGGAATTGCAATGGGGCATTTTTCGGGGCGAATGCCCCGAAAAATGCCCCTTAGAAAAGTTCCCCGCCCATGGGAACGGGGTTAGGGGTGGGGGGGATTCCATTACCTGATTAATTTTTTAAACGACAATCGCCCCCGATTTTGCCCGCCGAGTGGGTTCCCCCTTCCCGAAATCGGGAATCGTCAGGGGGATGGGTTCATTCTGGTAGTAGGCAATCGCCCTGTTTTCACACCACACTTCAATTGACTAATCTACCACCTTGAATTATACTTCCCGCCTGTCTTTAACAAGAGGGTGAGCCGAAGTGGCGGAACAGGCAGACGCGCACGACTCAAAATCGTGTTCCCTCGGGAGTGTGGGTTCGATTCCCACCTTCGGCATCCATCAGCAAACCGGGTCGGATTATAACCCCGCTCGGAAGCACGGCCAACCATCAGGGGTACTCAGTTGAGTGCCCCTTTTGTTTTTACATTCTCGGCATTCACTCTCTCTAGAACCGTGTTCTACAACGCACACCCTACCCCATGGACGAAACACGTCTAATCAAACTGGCTCAAGAAGGCGACCTGACCGCTTATAATCGGTTAGTTTTGTTGTACCAGGATGCAGTGTTCAACATCGTCTATCGTATTATGGGCGATGGGGCCGCGGCCGCGGACATCACCCAAGATGCCTTCGTTTCCGCCTACCATGCCATCTCTCGCTTCAGCGAAGGAAGTTTTAAGGCCTGGCTCATCCGCATCGCTACCAACGCCTGCTACGACGAATTCCGCCGCCGCAAGCGCCGCCCCCAAACTTCCCTGGACGAAATGACCGCCGAAAACGATAGCCCTGCTTTCCTCCAAAGTGATGAGCCTGGCCCAGAACAAATACGGCAACGCCATGAACTGGTTCAAGCCATTCAGGATTGCCTCAAACGTTTACCCGAAGATCAACGCGTCGCTTTGGTGCTCTGCGATGTAGAAGAATACGATTACAACGAAATCGCGGCCATCATCACTTCTTCTCTGGGAACTGTTAAATCTCGTATCAGTCGGGCACGGACCAAATTGCGTGATTGTTTACAGGCGTTTAGGGAACTTCTACCCACCCAATACCGTTTAGAGAATGGATAAACAAGTTCCGATTTCGGGACCTGTGTAGTAAGTCATCGTTTGGGAATAATGTGGGTGGCCCGGTCAAGAGACCGACCACAGCAAAAGGAGAGCCTCCCCTCTCTTTGAAAATGTCAGATTATGCCCTTTGCCCGCCGAGTGGGTTCCCCCCTTCCCGATTTCGGGAATCGTCAGGGAGATAGATTCATTCTGGTAAGTAGGCAATCGCCCTGTACAATTTCCCTTTCCTATTATGTTTGATTGGTTACGCCGCCTCGGCCAAAACAATGAGGCAAAACAACAAGAACGGCTCAATGCCTATTTGGATAATGCCCTTTCGCCCCAAGAACGACTGGCATTAGAGCAGGAACTGAGCCGTAATAGCCCACTCCAACAGGAGTTGATGGAATTACGCTGGCTACGAGCCGCCATACGCCAGTTGCCCCATGTGCCTGCGCCCCGTCAATTCACGCTGACACCAGACATGGTTTCCCAGCGAACACACCCTTACCGCACACCCCTATACCCGGCCCTCCGCCTGGCTACTACACTTACTGCCTTCTTATTGGTGGCGTTGCTTTCATTAGAGCTAATCTTGCCGGTTATGAACGCACCAGATAGTGCCTATGAATCATCGGCAAATGCGGATGTTATGTCTGATGATGCCGAAACATTGGCTTACGACGGGGGCGAAACCGCGTCTGAAGAAGCAGAGGAGCCTGTTGAACCTGCGGCCGCGCCCGCCGCAGATATGACACAAACTGAAGCGGAGACCGGCAATGTGGAGATACCTGTTCCAGCCGAGGAGGTGAGTGTGACTCTATCAGCCGCCGCAGTTACAGCCACCATTAAATCGGACGCGGCCGCGACTATCCTGGCCCCTATACCTACTCCATCAGCCACACCCTCGCTTACCCCTTCACTGACTGCCGTACCCATCACCGTATCACCCACATCCCCACCAATCAGCCCAAACCCGCTACGTTTAGGTCAAATAGGGATGGGAATCATTTTTGTTGTCTTACTCTTTGCTACCCTCAGCCAGCGCCGTCGCGCCTCTCTTTAACAAACCTACCTGGCAGGCCAAACATCCACACAAAACACAAGACTCTGCGCCCTGATAGCCAGACTCCAGGCAAATTCTCAGGTGTCATTATGCTTTCCGCTCCCGAACGTATCGCTTTTTGCCCTCAATGTGCTACACCGCTTGTCACACAATTGGTAGGCGACAAACCACGTCGCTTTTGTCAGGCCTGTACCTACATCTACTTCCCTGAACCTAAAGTAGGTGTTGGGGTTATGGTGGTTACCGATGGCAAAATTTTGCTAGTGCAACGGGCTATGCCGCCGGAACAAGGCAAATGGAGTATTCCCGCCGGTTTTTTGGATTACGGCGAAGATCCCCGGTTGGTAGCCGCCAAGGAAACGTGGGAAGAGACGGGGCTGGTGGTTGAGGTGGAAACACTGGTAGATGTTTACTATAACCCGGAATCATTAACAAAGGGGGGGGCATCTATCTTCATTTTGTATCGAGGCAGAGTAACTGGGGGTGAGTGTCGGGCTGGGGATGACGCGGCCGCGGCCGCTTTCTTTGCCCTTCATGAACTCCCTGAACTGGCCTTTGCCAGCACCCGTGATGCCATTCGCCGCCTCATCCCTATGCCTGTCCCTGAAGGCTAAAGATCAGTACAATGCCCGCATGAGCAAACAACTACCCTTTGACCCCCGGCCACTCCTGACACAGTCATCCCTATTTCAGCAGGTATCACCCACCGATATGGAAAAGCTGTGCGCGGCCGCGATCCTGCGTGAAGTACCTCGTGGACAATATTTTTTGTACCAGGGCGAACCAGCCCGCACCTTCTACATTTTGCTCCGGGGGCGGGTACGCCTCACCCAGGTAACAGCCGAAGGGCATCAACTCATTGCCGCTTTGCTGAGTCCTGGAGATGGGCTGGGCATTATTGCCGCCCTCAGCAATATGAAATATCCCGTCTCTGCCGAGGCCGTGGATGATTGCATGGCCCTGGCCTGGACTGCCGAAGATATCCAGCGACAGATGCTCCAAATTCCCCAGGTAGCACTTAACAGCATGAGGTTATTGGCTCAACACTTTACTGATTTACAGGATCGTTATCGGGAATTAGCGACAGAACGCGTAGAGCGCCGCGTTGCGCGGGCACTCTTGCGTCTGGTTCGGCAGGCGGGCAAACGTACCGAGGAGGGGGTCCTCATTGATATCCCCCTCTCCCGGCAGGATTTGGCCGAAATGACAGGTACAACGCTCTATACAGTGAGTCGTATTTTAAGCGAATGGGAACAAAAGGGGCTAGTCAACAGTGGCCGCGAACGAGTCACCTTACGGCAAGCTCATGAGATCATGCTGATTGCCGAAGATTTGCCCTCATGATTCAGGGGCCTGCAATACCACTTCTACGCCATTCTCCCCCAGACGATAAGCTGTCACGTCAACCATATCATTCGCCACAAAGTTATCTTCTAACCAAACCTTGGAAGTCGGGCCTAAAACAATACGTGTTTGATCATCAGGCATAAGATGCCAGGCCGAGCTTTCTTCATCCCGTTTACTACCATAACGCACCACAATGGGGCGGGTTTCGGTGCGGGTGCTGATGGCAAAATACGGCCAATGCTGGGGAAGCAGGTTGACAAACCCTTTGCGGAGATGCAACGGTTTTAACTCCGACACAAAATGAAAGAGTTGTTCTCGTTGCCCTTTGCCTTCACCACCCGCTTCTGTTGTGACAGTGCGTGTAATAGGGGCAGGAATGGGCGCGGCCGCGGGGCGGGGCGCACGAGTTTTAGCCGCTTTAGGCGTACGACCAGAAGCTGAACTCTTGCGTAAAACATGCACAAATTGCAACAAGGGCATTAGTTGCATAACATGATCTCGTATGGTTGGGATAACCCCCAGCCCCATAGCGGCCACCAGTTCAGAATGCAACCGGAGCGAAAAATAGATGGGTGTGACCCATTTCTCCTCGCCATGCAAGTAAATCGCTCGATTGGTGATTTCATTGGCCGCCTCACGCTCCAACTCAATCACTGGCCCTTTGTAAAGGTCTTGATAATGGGAAGGGTGGCCCCCTTCAATCACTTCCATTTGTTGAATACGCAAATGCCAGCTCTCGCCCAACTGTTTTACCGCGGTATACCACGAATCAAATTGCCTTTCCGCCACGCTCAACATCTTGCCGACATACATCTCATCAGTAATGTGTAATGTCATTTCAAAGCTAAGCGGCCGCGCCTGAAATGTCAGATAAGGCTCCGGCTCTAGCTGTGCACCACTGGCAATGTAGACAATCTGACTTTCAGCATCTACCCCAAAATGGGGCATAAGGCCCTGCAATTCTTGTGGCAAGGCAGCATGAAGGCGGCTGATAAATAGTTCCAACTGCGACATGGCATATTTGACGGCGGTTTCTTGTCCGGCCCAGCCAAAAGCAGAAAAAACCGGCATCGTCAAACCAGAAAATTGGCTCATACTTGTTTCACCTGGTATTGTGGGTACTAAAATGAAGATGGTCTATAACCGCTTGACTTATTAAGAAGGAGTCCAATTTTGGGTTGACCAACTCATTTTTGATCCGAAAAAAGTTGGACTTTCTCAGCAAACAGTTGCGATGGAAAAGTTATTTTTTCCCTGTAGTATCTCCAATTATTCACCTGCCCTGGCGAGAAGTCAAGAAGTGAGTATTTTCCTCGTGTGCGTTCCCTCTGTAGACCAAACAAATCCCCTTTCATTGACGACACCTCGCCCTTAACCTGATAGTAATTATCCCGCGAGTGATAGCCTTTCTACGCTTACTTTGCCAATTTTGCGCGGGTTTCCCCCTTGCCACTGGGAAGGGAACAAAAATATTAATGGGAGCCGTTTTTCGCGGGCAGACGCCCACGAAAAACGGCCCATAAAAGATTCCCCGCCACATTTTGGCAGTCGTCTACCCACCGATGACAGTTTCTGGCGGTCTTCGCGTGTTACATTCCCCCCTAGATTTACACTTTAGACAGGATGATTTTATGACAAATCAAACTAAAAGTTTATTGGGAATGGCTCTGCTGATCGGCATGACCTTGGGCTGGTTGGACCTGACCCAGCCCGGGGCGCAAACGATTGTTGTGGGCATCGCGGCCGCGGCCTTTCTCCTGGCTTATATTCACCCTAACCGGGCCTGGGTCTGGGCCAGCCTCATCGGCGGGAGCATCTTCTGCACTCATCTACTGGCAGACTGGATCAGGTTTGTACCCACTCATACCCTGGAATCCAATCACCTCGCCACGCTCAATGCCCTTATCCCCGCCTTTTTGGGAGCTTACCTGGCGGTAATGGTAAATTGGTCACTCCAACAAACAGAGACAAAACCAAAATCAATAGAACTGATGGGCACAAAAGGGAATTCATAGACAATAGGCTTGGGTCAGTGACTGTTCTTCCATTACGGCTCAACCCCCTGAATTTTGGCCTGACCAGAAACTCAATGCCCATACAATTTACAATTCACTTCCCTTTCTAAGGAGTGCCCTATGCGTGGGGCACTCACCCAGAGGAATGAAAATTTGTAGGACGATTTTGTAAATCGTCCAGTGGGCGATTTGCCAAATCGCCCTACATTTTCGTAGGAGTCATTACAATGCGCGATGTAGCCATTCTGGGCGTAGGACGGACGCCAGTAAGAGAACATTGGGAACTTTCCGTCCGAGATTTACTGGCCGATGCCGGGAAAGCGGCGTTGGCTGATTGCGGCCGCAACCGTGTAGACGCCATTTTTGTAGGTAACATGACCGCGGGCACCCTCAACCAGCAACTCCACCTGGGCACCGTAGCTGTAGATGCCCTGGGCATGTGGGGCATAGAAGCCATGCGCTTTGAAGCCGCCTGCGGCTCAGCCGGGTCAGCCATGCGCCAGGGCATTATGGCAATTGCCAGTGGGGTTATGGATGCGGTATTGGTCATTGGTGTGGAGAAAATGTTAGATTCATCTCCCAGGAAAACTACCGCCGCTCTGGCTCAGGCCGCTGATGCTGATTACGAAACCCCATCTGGGGTAACCTTTGTGGCCCTAAACGCTCTGGTAATGCGTCGTTACATGCACGAATACGGCTACAGTCACGACGATTTTGCCCCCTTTGCCATCAACGCTCACGCCAATGGCGTTAAAAACCCTTATGCCCTCTTCCATGAACCCATCGGGCTAAAGGAGTATCGCAAAGGGCGGTCTGTAGCTCCACCCATTCAACTGTATGATGCTTCACCCATTGGGGATGGCGCGGCCGCGGTTCTGCTAGTCCCGGCCGCTGATGCACCCCAGGCCGTGCGGGTAGCCGGGTCGGCCGTAGCCACCGATACCCTGGCGATCCATGATCGGGAAGACCCCTTATGGCTTGCGGCCGCGGAACAATCCGCCCAAAAAGCCTACCGGCAAGCCGGGATAGGGCCAAAAGATATAGACATCTTTGAGTTACATGACGCCTTCAGCATCATGGCCGCCCTTTCCCTGGAAGCGTGTGGTTTTGCCGCCCGAGGGCAGGGGGTCAAATTGGCCCAATCTGGAGTCATTTTTCCCGAAGGAGAGTTGCCCATCAGCACAATGGGTGGACTTAAGGCACGCGGGCATCCGGTAGGCGCAACGGGGCTGTACCAGATTGTTGAAGCCACCTTGCAACTACGCGGTCAGGCAGGTGATGCTCAAATTGATGATGTTCATGTGGCTATGACCCAAAATATTGGCGGAAGTGGTGCTACCATTGCCACCCACATTTTAGTCAAAAATAGATAACAAAAAGCTGTGCTTCAGTAACCAACAGCAACAATTTTTGTCGCTATAGCTTTTAAGAAAAAGATTTTGGGTTCGTAGTAACCGCTTTAGCAGTCCCACGCGGATGGCTAAAGCCGTTACTACAAACCAGGCTCAAAATCATTTCTGAACATCTACGGAATAAACCTTTTTGACCAGGCTGAGGTATCTTCTCAGAATTTCGAGGGTATCGTGGCCTGAGCCTGTCGAAGGCCATTGGTTTCAACAAACTCAACCAACCGCTACCGCATATTCTTGAGAAAACACAGACTGAGTATATAACCCACATCCAATTACCTGCTATGCGTCAAAACGTCATAACCCCATCTCCTACTCCTTTTGATCTGATTTGGACTCAATTACGTGCTTTACAAAACCGGCATTCTTCATCCTGGTGGTTCTTTCTCCTGTTTCCCCGGCAGAAAGCGGGTTTTGGCCCCAAACAGATGATGTTTGCCCTGGTTTCCCGTATGGGCCAGATGATTGAAATTGCTCAGGTTCCCCATCCCAGCCTCAGCCTGCAACCCGAACCAGACGGAGTTCCGGATAGATTCAACACCTTTGCTGTGGGCTGGATCAATGATGGACAGACTGTTCATGAGAAAATTGTCCATGACGCGGCCGCGGCCACCCTCTCCCGTGATGGCTTTCTCCACGCCTGGGCCGAACAACCTCATGGTGCTCAATATGGCGGCGGCATTGAACGGCTCCCAGATAAACCTTATGGCCTGGAAGCCCGGTTTATGGGGGAAAGGGGTTGTGCCCATTTTCAGGTGTGGGGCGATCCGGCATACCCGGTCACCGGGCCTATAGAAGCCGATGTGCAAACGTTATTGGGGGGAGCTAATGTGATTTATTGGCCGCATCTGCGTTTTGCCGGTGAATTTAGTTCACCTGCAGGCACCGAATGGCTGGAAGGGATTGGTTATTTTCAGCGTGTGTGCCTCAATTTTCCCCCCTTCCCCTGGAAATGGATTTGGGCCACCTTCAATGATGAAAGTGTTTTCTCGGCTTTTGTCCCGTATGTGGGGCCTCATCTCCTACGCCGGGGGCACCGTTTTTTCCCTCACTGGCTAGAACGTGCGGCCGCGTCTATCAAACCTAGCTCCTACTTTGCCCAAGGAGGAACCTGGCAACAGGTAGATTTTAACCAGACCCAGGTAAAGGTTTTACCGCACAAAGGGAGGTACCCCCAATTCGCTGTTCAGTGTCAGGCAGTTAACGGGGATTTCATTCAATACCGCCTGGAACCACACGCCCACACCGGTTTTCTATTAGACCGCCCCTTGTGGCGGGGTTTGTGGAAAACTCGCTTTAACTACAACGAGTATCTCTTTCACATCCGCGATTTAAGCGGCCGCATCGCTGGCCGTCCCCTCAATGAGAAAAAACTCGGCCAAGGGTTTGGCAATCTGGAATATACATGGGGGTTAGGATTGTAGACGGGACCAATACACCATGACAAAAACAGGCATGGTTCAGGTCAGCTTTACAAATATATAGGACGATTTTGTCAATCATCCACTGGGCAATTGACAAAATCGCCCTACAAGTAACTACTAAGTTCGTTTTTAACTTAGCGATTTGCTGTGGCCGGTCTCCTGACCGTGCTACCCCCCTTATTCCCGAACGATGACTAATCTATCAGCCACAGGACACGGCTCTCGATAGGTGCACGCTCTTTGACCTTGGTTTCGGCGGGGTAGCCCAGAGTAATCAGCCCTTGCGGTTGCCATTGGCTCGGGAGGGCTAATGCCTGTTGCACCACCTCAGGGCAAAAAAGGGGAGCACACACCCAACAAGCCCCCAACCCCTGGGCATGAGCGGCCAGCAAGAGTGTTTGCCCGGCCATGGCGACACTTTGAGTGGCCATAGTCCATTCGTGATGTTGGCGTTGAGCATCGGGGTAGCTGTCCATATCTTGCATCGTCAGACACACAAGGATGAGCACAGGGGCATTGGTCAGGCGTTGGTAAGAACGGCCAACATCCTGTTCGATGCGCTCTGGCGTTATCCCATCGGCCTGCAAATCGGCCCGCAATTTGGCTCCCATGGCGGCCGCAAGCCGGTGCCGGGTCGCTGTAGTCTGTAAAACAACAAACCGCCAGGGCTGACGGTTATGAGCCGAAGGGGCAAAAGTCGCGGCCGCGAGCAACGCATGCACCAGTTCCAGGGGCACAGGGTCCGGTCGGTAGCGCCGAATTGAACGGCGTGATGTCACTAAAGAAAGAAAGGTTGAATCACTCATGCGGCAAAAGTATAATGACAAAACCCGAATGACGAAACCGAGGTGAGGATCTAAAATGGCTCTTTGGGAATTCAGGTTGACACCATATGTACGGGCTGGCCTTGTGCCTGCCCCGTGTGGGGCAACCACAAGGGTTGCGCGTACCCTACGAAATCCCGAAGACCCACTAAAATTAACTTTCCGGTTTAGACCTGATCGGTGTACCTTCTCAATATTGTGAGGGAAACGTAGCCTGAGCCTGTCGAAGGCGGTTGGTTGCGACAAGTTCAACCAACATCTACTAACGTTCGGCAAATCTCTTGTTGAGGAAATACGTTATGCCTTTTTATGATTATCGTTGTCGAGATTGCGGCCGCAGAGTTCGGCTCTTCCTGTCTTATAAAGAATATGATACTACCCAACCAGTATGTACCCATTGCCAGAGTCAAAACTTGAAACGGCTCATCAGCCGTATCGCCCTGGCCAAATCGGAAGAAAACCGGATGGATTCACTGATGGACGATCCTTCTTTGGCGGGGTTGGATGAGGAAGATCCCCGGGCCTTAGGTAAATTTATGCGTCGCATGAGCCACGAGATGGGGGAAGAGTTAGGGGATGAGTTTAATGAGGTGGTAGGACGCCTGGAAAAAGGGGAATCGCCTGATTCAATTGAAGCCTCTATGCCAGAACTGGCAGATGGGGGTATGGGAGGTATGGGGGCCGGATTGGGGGATGATTTCTAAACCGGTTTACCCTTCACAAAAACGACCCTGGCGAATGCGGCCGCGCACGACCTGCCGTATTTCTGCCTGCACCATCGTAATGGGCCTTTCTGCATTGATTATTACCCAGCGAGACGGATCCTCTTCTGCTAAACGGAAATAGCCTTGCCGTACCCGCTGATGAAACACCACGGCTTCCCGATCCAGGCGGTTCATTTCCTCACCGCCATTTTGGCGCCGGGCCAGCCCTGCTTCTACATCTACATCCAACAAAAGCGTCAGATCCGGCTCTAACCCCCCAGTCGCAAACCGGGTGATCTGGCGCAAGGTGGCCACATCCAGGCCACGCCCGTACCCCTGGTAAGCCAGCGTGCTATCCGCATAGCGATCACACAAAACAATTGATCCCTGTGCCAAAGCCGGGCGGATGAGTTCCCCCACCAGTTGTGCTCGTGAGGCAGAGTAGAGGAGAAGTTCCGCGGCCGCGGTCATAGCTGTGTTACTGACATCATGCAGACACGCCCGAATTTGATCACCAATCGCTGTCCCACCCGGCTCACGCGTAGCAATAACCTGCCGACCTTGCTCCTGCAAATGCGTTACTAATAATTTAATCTGCGTCGTTTTGCCACTGCCCTCAGGGCCTTCAAAAGTTATAAACATAGGCGTTGTACATTTCCAATTTCGAGTGCCGGGTATGGTAAACCGAACCCAGAAGGTTGACAACATTTATCCAGCAATTGGGTGTGTGTCAAATCTGTGGTGACCAGAAAACCGCTGTGGGCAATTTCCTGTGAAAATAGCCTGTCAGTTGGGAAGCCCCTGTCTCAGGGAATCGGGGTGACAAAAGTACTCGTACTGCCAAACGCAAAACCAAACCCGCCAAAGAGCAAGAATAAAGCGGCGATCAGGCAACAACAAATAAGAATCACGATGATAATAGCGGCTATTAACAGAACATTACGATCTGTGCTTGAATTCATTTTTCTCCATACCTGGCATCATTGTCTGTAAACTCTAACTTCCTGGTTTTAACCTGACAGGCTTCTGAAAGCCTGTCAGGTCTGGCGTGTTTATTCACCCATACTGGCATTAGCCTCATTTCGGGGGGTGCTAAAAATACGTACATGCCGGTTTGGCTCACGGCCATAGCTATGGGAAACCAGATTAGCCTGGCGGGCCATCTGATGCTGGTAACGTCGCAAGGACGGGTTAACTGGAGCCAGATCCACACTTTGTTGCCCAGAATGGATCATCTCGATGGCGCGTTGTGCTTCGGCAATAGCGGATTCAAAAGGGTCATCATTGGAAGGGATAACATTCTCCAGGTTAAACGCATCGGCCAGGAAGCTATCTATCTGACTATTTGTATTGGCACGTAAGACATAGACAGAGACACGGCGCCGCTCGGCATCGCTGATGAGCTGGCGACGCTTGCGGTATAGGCTCTTGAGAGTAACCAGCATGTTGGCCTGGGTCAGGTCATCAACGATTTCCAGAGGTACACGTAAGCGCCGGGCGGCCTGGATAAGCCGATTACGTGCCACCCCATAAGGGTATAACTTCACTGGGGGGCGGTCAGTAGATAAGGCAACGGGTTCAGATCGAGCGGCCGCGGCCGCGTAGTTACGATTATTCCCTTCTACGGCCACAGGCACAGGTCGGCCATTGCCTCCGTTCACAACGCGTTCCCGACCCTCACCGCGTTGTCCCCGTAATTCCCGGTTTTCCCGGCTCTCGCGGCGGCTAGTTGCTCCAGGTGTCCAATAATACGATTCCTGCTGTTCGATATGAATCTGGCCTTCTTCGTCACGGGAACGTAATTCCACGGTGAGGGGGCGTTGCCGTAACATTTCATCTACCGCGGCCGCGACATCACGATGCACCACCAACTTTTGCCGATCCTGAATCTCAATCAAAATATCAAACGTGGGTGGTGAACGGCGTTCCAGGACAGTTTTTTGTGTGCCACGTCGCCGGGCTTCTTCGTCAGACAGGGTAACACTCTCAATACCCCCAATTAAGTCTGACAGGGTGGGGTTGAGGAGCAAGTTTTCCAGAGTACGCCCGTGGGCCGTGCCGATGAGTTGAACGCCACGCTCGTTAATGGTACGCGCCGCGGCCGCTTCCTTCTCCCGGCCAATCTCATCAATAACGATGACTTCCGGGTTATGATTCTCAACCGCTTCGATCATCGTTTCATCCTGATGCGAGGGTCGGGGAACCTGCATCCGTCGGGCTTTGCCCACCGCCGGATGAGGAATATCACCATCACCCCCAATCTCATTGGAAGTATCAACAATGATGACGCGCTTTTTTTCGGCCAGGACACGGGCCATTTCGCGGAGCATGGTGGTTTTACCCACCCCAGGGCGGCCCAGCAAAAGAATGCTGTGCCCTTCCTCCACGATGTCGGCCATGATGTCAATGGTGCCATAAACGGCGCGGGCGACACGGCAGGTCAGACCCACCACCGCGCCTTTCCGATTACGAATACCGGAAATACGATGCAGGGTACGGGCAATACCCGCCCGGTTATCATCATCAAAATCACCGATATTGTTCACTACCTGCTCAATTTCTCGGGTAGTTACTTCTTCTGGGCGTAGGATTATTTCCCCTTCTACATAGCGAGCACTGGGGAGCCGACCTAAATCCAGCACAATTTCTAACAGGTTGTTTTCCTGACCCGCTTGCCGGATGGCGTTTTGGATACTATCAGGCAATACTGCCAGGAGTGTTTGTAAATCTTCGTAGGCGTGTTTTTGTGATAGTTCGTAGTGTGTAAGTTGAGACATGATTCCGTAATACGTGATGGGTAGTGTGAAGTAAACGTTTACTACTCACACTCAACAGTTGATTTACTGGCCGTCATAACGCTGAACCAAAGGAGCTGAATTGGGTACGGTTTTCCCTTTAATGAGGGTGGCCAAATCTACCTGTGCGGCCTGCGCCCGGTGGATGGTATGTTTTACCATCACGGCCTGGTTGCTCCAGAATTGAAAGCCATTTCGTTCCAATCCATTTTGGAGCCAGCTTTGATAGCGACGAACACAGCAATAAACGGGATGATCAGGATGGGGACGTTTGAGCCGGAGCGCGGCCGCAACGAACGTCTCTATTTTGGTATCGGCATTGGGGTGAATGAAAAAACGCAACCAGGTTGCCGAAGGGCCATAATGCAGATGCACGACGGCGACTAATTCTTGCCCTTCCCGGAAAACCCAGCTTTCCCCTCTGTCTAAAGGGGGGAGTGGTTCAACGAGTTGAACCATTGGCGGGACGGTATGGGCATAGAGGAGTTGGATGTCCCAATCATCCAGGCTTTGTCGGGGACGAAATATATCAGCATGATCGTTTTCTCCTGCCTGTTGACTGATCCAGATATCCTGCCGCGTATAAACGGCAAAACCAGCCTGTTTCAGCCACATCAGTTCTTCACCGTTTTCGTTTACTTCGGCGATGACGCTTTGTACGCCCCGGCTACCCAGTTCTGCAATCAGCTGATCTAAGAAACTAAGCCAGAGTCCATCTGCGGCCGCGTTATCTGTTTGCAAAGCCGCCCGTACCATATGAGCGTGCACACCCGCATCATCCAGGTGAAGTTGGACGTAACCTTCCGCATCCCGTTCTTCAGCTTTCCAAACATACGTAGGAAACTGACCGCCAACCAACATACTGGTAATGGCTCCCCGTAAAGGGTGCCGATTGTTGGTCAGGGCAAACTCTGTGTGGAGGGTAATAACCTGGTCATTGAGCCGACGGATCAGGGCCAGGTCACGCAGATCAAAAGGTCTGATCATTTGGAGAAAGTGTAACAAGAGCCAGGGGGGAAAGCAATAGCTTTCACAAGGATTTAACAGGACGTAAAGATACCCAGGTAATAGCTTCAACCCGCGCCGCGAAAACTGGCGATTCCCGCAGTTGTGCTATAATTCACAGAGACCGTTGCCTTTGCTATTACCCTGGTCAAATTTCTACCCACGCCAGTTCTGCCTTTCCGTGAGAGTCTCATTGATGGGGCCGGACTGGTCATCGTTCACTTCAGTTTGCAGGAGGTTTTTATGTCAACCCTCATCCTCACTGTCCGTGAAAGCATACGCTATCGCGGCCGCAGTGGACATTATAGCTGGGTGGCACACCGCATCTCCGGCCTGGCCATCCTCTTCTTCCTCATCATGCATGTGTGGGACACAGCCAACACCCATTTCTACCCAGAGCTATACGCCTGGTCGGTGGAGCTGTTCAAATTTCCCCTCTTCGCCGTCGGTGAAATTGCCCTCATGGCCGCCGTGCTCTACCACGCCTTCAACGGCATCCGTATCACTCTGCTCGACTTCAAACCAGAGTTATGGAAACACCAAAAGAAAAGTGCCACCATCTCCTGGGGCCTCTTTTTCCTGGTTTTTCTGCCCATCGGCATTTACATGTTCACAGAACTCCTTCATCGCTGTAGTGAACTGGCGGCAGAAGGAGCCACCTGCTGGGTCATTCCTTCGTTGGCCTCCTATCTGCAACAATAACTCTAGCCTGCGTCGTTCCTCGTGCGTTATGGCGCTACAGTAACAACAACGCACCCCGCAACACGCAACACGTGAGAAGATCTATGACCACCGTCGTCGGAACTGCCAAACACAAAATAACCATCCGCAAGGTTCGTGTCCCCGCCAACATAGAGCGATATGCCTTCATGTTTATGCGCTTATCCGGTGTTGCTTTACTCGTCCTGGCTGTGGGACACATGCTCATCCAACACGTCCTCAACAGCAGTGGCAACCTCACCCTGCATTTTGTGGCCCAACAATGGAACTCCTGGGGCTGGAAAGCCTACGACATGCTTCTGCTGGCCTTCGCCATCATGCATGGCTTCAACGGCCTGCGCAATGTCCTGGAAGATTACATCCACAATCGGACCACCACTGCCTGGATCAACCGCTTCCTGGTTGTTTTCTGTATCCTGACCATCATCTGGGCCGGGATTGCGATTGCCTCGTTTGATCCACAAGCGGCGATTGATGCGGCGAACTCTTTGCCCTAAGGGTTTGCTCAAGATTAAGTTGGGTGGCACGGTCAGGAGACCGACCACAGCAAGCTCAAACGTTATTTGCGAGCGAACCCTACGTTATTGGTTATTCGTTATTCGTTATTGGTTATTCGTTGGGGTTCCTCCCAATAACCAATGACCACTAACCAATAACCCACCGAGAACCACTATGACCAAAGTACATACCCACCAACACGATGCCATCATCGTTGGCGCAGGCGGGGCCGGTCTGATGGCCGCGCTATATGCCAGCAAAAATGCCAATGTCGCCGTCGTTTCCAAGCTGTACCCCACCCGCTCCCACACTGGCGCGGCCCAAGGGGGAATCAGTGCCGCCCTGGGCAACTTTGAAGAAGACCATTGGGAATGGCACGCCTTTGACACCATTAAAGGGTCTGACTATCTGGCCGATCAGGATGCGGTAGATGTCTTGTGCAAAGAAGCCATTGACGCTGTGATCGAACTGGAGCATATGGGTCTGCCCTTTGACCGTTTCCCCAACGGCAAAATCTCCCAACGCCGTTTTGGCGGTCATACCAACAACGAGACCAAAAAACCGGTGCAACGAGCCTGCCACGCCGCCGACCGTACCGGGCACATGATTTTGCAGACGCTTTATCAACAATGCATCAAAAACAAAGTTAATTTCTTTGATGAATTCCATGTGGTAGACCTGATTCGGGTAGGAGATGCCGTGGCCGGGATTGTGGCGGTGGAGATTTCCACCGGAGATTTCCACATTTTCCACGGCAAAGCGGTTATGTTCGCTACTGGAGGCTGGGGCCGTTGCTGGGAAGTTACCTCGAATGCACATTCTCTCACCGGGGATGGGGCGGCTATCTGCTTCCGCCGGGGTGTGCCCATGGAAGATATGGAATTTTTCCAGTTTCACCCCACCGGCATTTATAAGCTGGGTATCCTGATTACCGAAGGGGTACGTGGTGAGGGGGGTATTCTTTTAAATGGCAAAGGGGAGCGTTTCATGGAGAAATATGCCCCCACCATCAAAGACCTCGCCAGCCGTGACGTGGTTAGCCGGGCGATTTTCCTGGAACTGCGTGATGGCAATGGGGTCAATGGGCAAAATTATGTCCATCTGGATGTGACTCCGGCTACCGTCAACAAATATTTTGAATTGGCGGGAGAATCGCGCCGTATTACGCGTGAGGATATTGAGCAAAAATTGCCGGACATTGCCGACTTTACCCGCACTTACCTGGGAATTGACCCGGTGGAAGAGCCGATGCCGATTCAGCCTACGGCCCATTATGCGATGGGTGGCATTCCTACGGATGTGGATGCCCGTGTTTTGGCGGATGCGAAGGGGAATGTGATTACGGGGTTGTATGCCGCCGGGGAAGTGGCCTGTGTGTCTGTGCATGGGGCTAACCGGTTGGGCACAAACTCGCTGGTAGACCTGGTGGTGTTTGGTCGCCGGGCAGGGATGCACATTGCCGCCAACGTGCATCAGATGGCTTTGCCGCCGTTGCCAAAGGACGCGGCCGCGACCGTCATCGCCGAGTTTGAGCGCATCCGTAACGGCAAGGGTAAAGTTAAACCCTACGAACTACGCAAACAGATGCAGAAAACAATGACCGACAACGTGGGTGTTTTCCGCACTGCCGAAAGCATGAACCAGGCCATGCAAGACCTGAAGCAGTTACGCCAGGAATACAGTGCCAATATCGCCATTGACGATAAAGGTAACCGGTTTAACACGGATATACTCGAAGCCTGGGAATTGGGTTGCCTGTTGGAACTGGCGGAAGTAACCGCCTTCGCCGCGGGCAACCGTACTGAAAGCCGGGGGGGCCATGCCCGTGAAGATTATCCTAACCGGGACGATGCTAACTGGCTCAAACATACCTTCTGCCACAAAAAAGGGGAAGGGCAATTCGACCTGGAATACAAACCTGTCACGATTCTGCGCCATCAACCGAAGGAGCGCGTGTATTAAGAGACTGAGAGATTGAGAGACGAAGAGTTTGACGGTTCAATCTCTTCGTTTCTGAGTCGCTTAGTCTCCTTCTTCAAGGAGACCGTCATGCAAGTACAACTGCGGGTCCGCCGCTATAACCCGGAAAAAGACCAAAAACCCTACTGGGGTGATTACACCTTGCAAAACGTCAACCGCACCGACACGGTTCTCGACCTGCTTCATCGCGTTAAATGGGAAATTGATGGCACGTTAGCCCTACGCCGCTCCTGTGCGCATGGGGTGTGTGGTTCTGATGCCATGCGTATCAATGGGGCCAATGCTCTGGCCTGCAAAACTCTGGTCTCCCGTCTGGCTGAGGCTGGAGCACCCACAGTCAAAATTCAGGTGGAACCGATTCTGGGGTTGGCGGTGGAGAAAGATTTAATCGTCAACATGGATCCGTTCTTTGAGCATTATCGTTCGGTGTTGCCGTACATGGTCAATAATGATCCTGTGCCCGCCAATGGCCGGGAACGGCTACAATCGCCAGAAGACCGGGCGCGGTTCGATGATACGACCAAATGTATTTTGTGTGCCGCCTGCACTACTTCTTGCCCCAGTTTTTGGGCCAACGATAAATATGTCGGCCCGGCGGCCATTGTCCAGGCCCATCGTTTCATCTTTGACACCCGTGATCAGGCGACGGCTGAACGGCTTCAGGTGGTGGGTGATACGTTTGGCGTATGGCGTTGCCGTACAGCCTTCAACTGCACCAATGCCTGCCCCCGTGAGATTGAGGTGACGAGGGCGATTGCTGAGGTGAAGCAAGCGTTGGCGACAGGCGAAGTGTAAACGGTTATTGGTTATTGGTTATTGGCAAAAGCCGCCTTATACAACGTAAGGCGGCTTTTTTGTTTTCGTTCAGGACTTGAGTTTAGACTTATGGTTCGGTCATTTTTAGGTCGAGTTTGTTGATACGGTAACAAGTCTGGTGTAAATGTCGGGAGGCAATTCTAACAAAGCAAGAAGCTTCTCTTGTAGCCCAGATAAGGGTGTCACATGGC
>JAGNBF010000052.1 GCA_018004935.1 Chloroflexota bacterium
GCTCTTGTGACATTCACTTTGGTTTTGGTACACTTTCTTTGGGGCATATTGACGCATCCTTGGCGAAGGTTTGCAGTCAATATTGCCCCAATCTATCCCTTACCACAAAATCCATCAGAATTAGAAACAACCAAACAATCCACTCACTAAAAGGGGCACGGTCTCCTGGCCGTGCCACCCAACTTAATCTTGAGCGAACCCTAAAAAACGCCCCGGGTAATCGTGGCTGAAATAGTGTTTCATAAACTCCTTTGGAGATCAAAATAAGTTGTTTTCAGAGAATACTATGCCCAACAAAACCACTCTCCTGGTGATAGATGATGAAATAGATGTATTAAAACTGGTTGAGTTTTTGCTTTGGAATACAGAGTATGAACTGCTAAAGGCCAGTGATGCCGAACGAGGATTGCAACTGGTCGAGGAACAACACCCGGCGGTGGTCATTGTTGATATTATGATGCCGCGTATGGATGGGTTTGCCGTCTTGAAACGTATCCGTGAAATTGTGCCCGATATGCCGGTTATTGTTTTTACCGCTCGTTCCACCCGAAGTGACGAAAAGACGGCTCAGGAAATGGGAGCCAGTGGTTTCATTGCCAAACCGTTTAACCGGCAAAAACTCCTTTCCGCGATTGAAAAAGCCCTTAACCCTGCCCCCGCTACCAGTTAACCCTACAACGAGATTCACAGAGAAAAGGCGGGTCTTAAAGCGCTATACTATTTACGGTCATTTGTTGCGCTTTTGGGTGTGGTGCGGTCAGGAGACCGGCCACAGCGCATTCCCGTGTTGCCTTCGACAAGCTCAGGCAACGGTTTAGGATACTTACCACAGTCATAAAATGACATTTTGTTAGTGGTAACAGATGGCGTAAGCTCCGGCTGACGACCCATTCCCCAGCGATCCCTGTGGGAAGGGGAGAAACTCAACGGCGCGGTTTGGCGGGCGTCCGCCCGCCAAACCGCACCAGAAATAGCGCCCCGCCCCCGGGGGTGGGGCGGCCTTGGATTTACCCGACGCGGCGATAAAGCAACACGACGAGAAGGCGAAAAAACCGCAGATTGTGCCCGTTGCCAGTATCGTTACGTATTTTTTTTCTGGCTTGTCCAGGTTAGGATAAGAATATGGCTGATGATTCCTGGATTGGTTATGTTGTGGCCGAGCGTTATCGTATCGAATCGTTATATTACAACACCAGAGCGGCCGCGTTATATAAAGGTGTAGATTCTCACACCGAAGTCCCGGTTGTCATTCACCTGGCGAACCCCGAGTTTAGTCAAAATTCCCTCTTCCGAAATGAATTTGACAAACAAAACCGCCGTTTGCAATCATTAGAACATCCGGCTCTTGTGCCAATTTTGGCAGTGGGTGAGGTGCGGGATAGATTATTTATGGTCAGTCCGTTTCTCAGTGGTGGGGCGCTAAGTGAGCATGTGGCTCGTCAGTGGACGGCGGAAGAAACGGATGAAGTTGTTGATCACATTGGCGCGGCCCTGGTTTATTTGCATGATCAGGAGATGCCCCATTTGAATGTATCGGCGGAGAGTATTGTGTATGATGAGGATTCGCGGCCGCATCTCTCCCTCGGTTTTGGCCGTATCTGGCGTTTCGTTGACCCGGCCGCTGGTAGAGACGAATACACCGTTCCTGAGCAAGTTTCCGCCAAAGAAGTCTTGATTGCGCCCCAAGTAGATGTGTATGCCCTGGCCGTGGTTTTGTGGTTCATGGTTACAGGCAAGTTGCCATACCATGATGTACCTTTGGAAAAACAACTGGCCGAAATTGGCCCCCATTCCGGCTTACCCGAAGGCTGGCGGGCTGTGTTGGCACGGGCTACAGCTACCGACCCGGCACGCCGTTTTGCCTCTGTGCCGGAGTTCCTTTCTGCCTGGCAGGCGGTGAAAGATGTTGAGCCGGAAGAACAACCGAGTTTTTGGACTAAAGCCAAGGCGTATGCCCAAAAAGGCCGGGAAGCGGCCAACGAGTTATTCCAATCGCGGCGTTTGCTCCTCCCGGATAAACCTTCGACTACGGTTACGGCCCCAGACTCATCTTATGCCCAACAGACGATTCGTTCTCAGCCTATGCCGGTGGCCGAGGAGATGGAACAAGTGGCGCGTACTGACGCCAATAGTTACACCTCTCCACAGCGGGAAACAGCCGACCCAATAATTACTGAAACAACGCGGCCGCAGGCCAACATCCCCCCTGCCAATAAAGAACCAGAGCCACCCCCTCTTACCCCAGCCCCTATCAAGGGGGAATTTCGCTTTTTTAAAGACCTACCCCCAGAAGCCTGGCCTGGTCAGTCGCTCAATTTTGTCGTCGGATTGATGAATCTGGGCGAAGATGAATGGCAAATTGCTGACTCCCCCTGGCAATGGCGCATTAGAAGTAGCCTGGCCACGGTCACGGGTGAAAACGTGGGCCAGCAGATTATTGAGCTAAAGGAAAATATTCCCAGTCTGGAGCGGCGGGTAAGTGATGTCCACCTGACGACCCCGCGCCAACCGGATAAGTATTACCTGCAATGCCAGTTACAACGGATTCACAAAGAAACCGAGGTCCAGGAAATCGCCATCGAGACGGATCCCTTTGTGATGCAGGTAACTGATTTGGCCCAACTGACGCTGGCTGAGTTACGGGAATCACCGACCAATTTGACGGTGGCCGGGGAACGAGTGTGGCTGGAAGCCCTGCGACAGAGAGTTCAGGGGGAAACCATCACCCCCACGGAGCGGGAGGTGGTGTTGCTGGATACGTTTCTGGCTATCTGGGGTAATGGGGGTAGTGTGCGTGTGCTGAACGCGGCCGCGAACGCTTTACACCAACTTGCCCCTCTGCCAGTGACCCAGGGCACAGTAAACGATCTGGTAACGACCTTTTTACAGGGCAATGCGGCCGCGCAGATCAATGTGCAAAGCCTGATTGACCACCGTAGCACCAGCCAGCGCTTAAAAGATTGGTTACAAGAGCACCTGAAAGCCCTCAAAGAGCGGACATCGGTACCGGTTGTTGATGAGCCGTCAACAGTTAGCCGTGATCGCCTGCTGGCGGATCGCGAACCAGTACAGGATGGCCTCTTTGGTCGTCCATCTTCCATCCTTCAGCGCCCCTTCTTGCCCTCCTTTATTTTACCCCCGGAACAGATTGCCCAGAGCCAACCCTTACCGCAAAAAGTCGTTCTGGACATTGGCCCCCAGTGGAGCAAACTCACCTTTGGGGGTGAAAATTATGAAAGCCCCACCCGGCTCGATGAGATGCTCCTGCGCCAATTGACTCTGAAGCGGCGCGAATATGGCATGGCACTATTCGAGGCCATTATTCACGACCGGGATCGCCAGAATGAGCGCAAAACCGCCACCCATATCGGTTATGAATTTGCCCGCCGGGAAGCCCGCGAAGGGTTGTATATTGAGTTAAACCTGGATGACAGCCTGCATCAATATTGTTGGGAAAATCTGTGTAACCCGGATGGGTTGCCCATTGGTATCAGTGACCGCACCCCGCTTTACCGGCGCGTGCGGGCGAATGTCAATAAAACACGGGTAGATTACGGCAAATTGCGTATTTTGGTGATGATTTGTAGCCCCATCAATCTTGGCCCTACTTCCGAAAATACGATTTTGCAGGGGTTGGCCCCCATTAACGTGGAAGCAGAGCAGGCCCTCATCGAAGGGGCGTTGTCGCGGTTGCGTGAGGCGGGCCTGGTGGAATATACCCTTTATGATGGGGGCGAGGGTCGTAAGGCAACGTTACAAAATTTACGCGATGAACTGGAAAAACGGGATGAAGAGGCGTATCACATTGTCCATCTGATTGCCCACGGCACGCAGGCGGGGGGGCAGTTCCGCCTGGTGATGGAAGGGGAAGAAACCCCCCATGCGCTGGTGACGGCTACCGATTTTAAGACGGTGCTGGCCCGGGGTGAGGTGCGCCTGGTTATTTTGAGTACCTGTTTCACGGCCTCGGTTCCGGGAGATGAGGGTGAGGATGACGCGGCCGCGTCGCCTGATTCTACTCTCGTTTTGCCCAGTTTGGGGCAACAACTGGTGCGCGAGGCCGATATTCCCGCTGTCATTGCGATGCAGGGTTTGCTCAAAGTGGATACGGCCGCCCTCTTCCACCGCCATTTTTACGACGACCTGGCCCGTAATGGCCGCGTTGCTCGGGCGCTGGCCGTTACCCGTGGGGCCATTTACGACGCTGAGAAAAACCGACCCCAATCGGGCTGGGGTGTACCTACCCTGTTTATGGGTACGGATGATGACTGGCTTTTTGGGTTAGATAAACGGAAGGTCAAACAGTTAGAATCTTTGCCCCGCCTGCCTGAAGAAGCCCGAAAACTGTTGCGTGAAGGCGACTGGGAAACTATTCGTCAAAAGGTGGAAGGGATGTGGGGGGGGAACTGGCCGGAATTTTTGCGGCCGCCTTTGGCGCAAACGGCCGCTGTGCCTACCCGTCCACTGGCTCCGGCGCAAAACCTGCCCTACTTGAATGACCATTTGCGGCCGCAAGTGCATTTTAAGTCAGACCTATTGGCTGAGATGGTAAAGAAAAATAGTGGCCTGGAAGTACCCCCGATTGTGTACCGGCAGGTAGCCTCAGCTCTGAATGCGGGGAAACATATCTTGCTTACCGGGCCACCGGGAACGGGCAAAACGTCACTGGCCCAGGCTATTTGTGCCTACGCCCAGAGCCAGGATCATACCGAAGATCCTATTCTCACCACCGCCACTGCTGACTGGACTACCTTTGATACGATTGGTGGTTATGTGCCTAATGCCACAGGGCAGTTGCAATTCCGTCCGGGTATCTTCTTGCGGGCCATTCGTGAAGCCTCATGGCTGGTGATTGATGAGATGAATCGGGCGGAGATTGACAAGGCATTTGGGGAACTGTTCACCGTGCTCTCTGGTCAGCCTATTGAGTTGTCTTATACGGTTGAGGAGAAGCCGGTAAGGGTCTTACCTTCGGTTAAAGATGTTCTTTGGGTTCCGCCGCTGGACGAAGGGTTTCATAATATTGTCATTTACCCGGCCTGGCGCATTATTGGCACGATGAATGTGTATGACAAGTCATTTTTGTTTAACATGTCGTTTGCTTTTATGCGCCGCTTTGCCTTCATTGATGTAGATCTGCCCCCACGCCATACCTATAATCGGCTCATTCGGGGCTGGTTGACTCAACCTGATGATCGTTTTCCGCCGCTGGATGTGGCTACCATTGCCCATATTCGCGGCTTGTTCCGGCTGTTTTTGCGCCTGAGTAACCCGCAAACCCCGTTGATGCGCCGCCGTGCGCTTGGCCCGGCGATTTTGAAGGATATGATTGCCTATGTGCGGGATCGATATGGGGAGGAGGGAATCGCGGCCGCGTTGCCCGATATTTTTGGTGAGGCGTTTATTATGTATGCCTTACCCCAACTAGATGGCCTGGATCATGATTCCATTCTGGATGTAGATGCCCATTTGCATGATTTGTTGGCCCCGCTCAGTCAATCTATGCAGGCGACCTTGCGGCAACGTTTGCGCCTGCTTTATCCCCACATCCACACTGCCGAATGGCAGGCAACGAGTAAAACATAGTGATGAAGCGACCCTGGTTTCTCTGGTTGGCCTATGGCCTCATCGGGCTGGCGGTGCTGGCCTTTGTCTGGTATTTTGTGGTTTACAATGTTTACGCGGCCGCGTTGTTTCGTTTTCCCTTTGATTATGAACAGGGGGAAGGGTTTGAACTGATGAATGTGGTCTGGTATGCCCGTGGTGAAACCCCTTATCGGGATACCAGCACCTACCCGTTTTTCTCTACCAATTACGCGCCTGTTTTTCATCTCATCATTTTGCCGCTGGTGCTGATATTCGGTCCCCAATATTGGACGGGGCGATTGGTGTCTTACCTGGGCACTCTGATCACCGCCAGCGCCATTGGTTATGCGGTGCACCGGGAGAGCCGCCGTTGGTGGTTGGCGGTTATCAGTGGGCTGGCTTTTCTGGCCTCTAATTATATTTACCATGTTGGGCCGCTGTTTCGGCAACATTTGTTTATGGTGATGTTGGAGACGGTGGCGGTGGTGTGGCTCACACGCACGGTTGAAAAAGAGGAGCAAAGCGGACAAAAGCATAACTGGGGCTGGCTGGTGGGGATGATATTGCTTCTGCTGGCTGGATATACCAAACAACTGGCGTATGCCACGATTGCGGCCGCGTTCATTTTTCTCTTCTTGCGCCAATGGAAACGGGCCATTGCCTGGGCCATCGGTTTTGTCGTAGCCACCGGGTTGGTGTTTGTTCTGCTTTATTGGCTCACGGATGGTTACTGGTTTATCAGTGCCGTTGCTTCCAATATCAACCGCTTTGTGCCGGGCCAGACGGTGGCGATATTGCGCCAGTTTGTCAGCCTGCACCCGGTACTGGTGATCGTAGCGGCCCTGTTTGCTGTCTACCAATTTTATTTTGAGCGACTATCGCTTTATAGCATCTGGTTTGTTCTGACAATGCTAAATGGTCTGACGGCGGGTAAATGGGGGGCGGGTGAATCCTATTATGCGACGGCGATTGCGGCCGCGTGTCTGTTGAGTGGTGTGGCTTTTCATCGCTGGCTTACCTGGGTCGAAAGAAAGGCGGGAACAGAAAAGGGGCCATCTTCTCCGGTTTTGCGCCCGTTTTACCCGGCGTTGGCCCTGGTGCTGGTGGCCTTGTTGTACCTTTTCCAGGCGGATCGGGTTTTTCACATGCCGACCCATACACCTTTTTTGCGAGGAGTCGCGGCCGCGGTGGGCAAACCCACCTACGTCGAGATTGCCCCCCAGACGGGTTGTTCTGACCGCCGTCCGGTAGAAAAAGTTTATTATGTAGACTCAGCCGGGGTTTCTTTGTTAGGTGTACCCCCTAATGACCAGGATACGGCGGCCGGGCAGGCCATCGCCGCCCTGGTGGCCGCCTCCGGCACACCCTCATTTAGCGAAGATGCAGGGTTCAATTTTTATACTAACCAGGAAGTTCTAACCAATCCCCCTTATATTCTCAATCTCTTTGAAAATAATCTGATAGACTTGAGCGAAATGATCACGGCTCTGGATCAACAATCGTTTGGTACGGTCATCTTGCGTTCCCAGTTTTACCCCTATCCGGTTCTCCAGATGATCGGTCAACGGTATGAAACGAACGAGTTAATTGAGATGAATGGCTTTGTGTATTGCATCATGTTCCCCCGTGGGGAGTCGTGAGCTGTGATCCGTGACGGCGACGTGGGTTTTGGGGGCATTCAGGTTCTCTCCAGACCGGACAGGTTTTCGGCCACCTGGCTGGTTAAAACCAATGACCATTTTCGAGTTCCCAGAGGTTTGTTATGAGCGATGATATTCTACAGGAGATTCGTTGCCCCAATTGCCAAAGCCCCATAAAGTTGGATGGGCGGGGTCAAGCAGTGAATTGTGAGGCCTGTAATAGTCAATTTATTTTGCAGGGGCATCTTTGCCCCCAGTGTCATACCTATCATCGGCAAGAAACAGCGTTTTGCGGCCGCTGTGGGACATCCCTGACACGGGTTTGCGGCCGCTGTTACACCAGTAACTGGACGGGAGATGAGTATTGTTGCCACTGCGGCCAGGCCATGGATATCCTCGACCTGGTGACTCACCGCCACAGAGAAGCCCGTTATGAGCAACAAGAACAGCGCCGTCAGAATATTGCCCGGGTTAAACAACAAGAAGAAGAATCTTCGCGTAAACGGATGGCCGAACTGATGGAAATGGAACGGTTGCGTATTGAAGAATTGAAACGCCGCCTGATCAAAGAACGCGCTCGCCAACGTACTATGCTGATGCTTGTTTTGGGTTTTGGTGCCCTCTTTTTCGTCCTCATCCTCGCCTATACCCTGCTCGGCGGGTGAGAGGGTATAGATACCACGCCCAAGAAAGTTCCATGCCCAAAAACTACCAAATCGAACTCCCGGCCTTCAATGGGCCATTAGATTTATTGCTCCATCTGATTGAACGCCATGAGTTAGACATCACTGCTATCTCTTTGGTGAAAGTAACGGAGCAATATTTGGCCCAGATTGAGCAGATGAAGCAGGAGCGGATGGAAGAGTTGATGGATTTTTTGGTCATTGGGGCGCGGCTGGTGCTGATCAAGAGTCGGGCGTTGTTGCCGCAAACACCGGTGTTAGTGGAAGGTGAAGAAGAGGAAGACCCGGCTGAGGCCCTGGTGCGGCAGTTACAGCAGTATAAACGGTTCAAAACCGCGGCCGCGTTCCTGCATCACCGTCAAGAACAAGGCTACCGCACTTACCTGCGTGTGGCTCCACCCCCAAAAATCGAAGGTCGCCTCGATCTCAGTGGTATCACCCCCCAACTACTTCACAGCCTGGTTGGCGAAGCACTCTCCCGCCTTGCCGATTTAGAAAAAAGTGTCGCCATTGTCCACCCCCGCCGCATTACCGTAGAAGGACGTATGGAATATTTGCGCCAGGTGGTGCAACACACTACACCTGTCTGGTTTAGCCAGGTTTTGTCCTCTGAGACATCCCGCGTGGAAATTTCTGTGACTTTATTGGCGGTGCTGGAACTGATGAAACGGCAGGAACTTACTGCTTACCAGGAAACCCTCTTCGGCCCTATTGAAATTCGGTCTACCCCCCGCGAGACGGGGGCTGGGGAAACCTCTGATCAGCCCTGATCTACCCTTGAAGTACACCCGTTTTTATTTTCACGAGAGGTAGAATAGCCTGATTGTTGTTTAAAAAATAGTCAGGTAATAGGGTTTCCCCCACCCCTAACCCCGCCCCTGGGGGCGGGGAACTTTTCTCGGCACGGTTTGGGGGCGTCCGCCCCCAAACCGTGCCGGTGGGTTTCTCTCCTTCCCGCTTGTTGTTTTAAAAAATAGTGAGTCTTTGGGAATTCAGGGGGGTGACAGCAGATTGGGTGATTTTTCGAGCGTGCTTCTGGAGTCCAATGGTTTCTGAGGCTTAACAAAATAATACCGATATTGTACGGGCAACCCTTGTGGTTGTCCCAGGGCAGGCACAAGGCACTGCCCCTACATCTTTACCAGGGTTAATTCGGAAATCGTCAATAACCGTTGGCTAAATTGAGAACTGCTGATGAGGCTGACAGGTTGGCGAATGGTCGTTATACTTAACCTGTATGGAAGCAACCTTCCGTTTTTATGCCGATTTAAATGATTTTTTACCCCCTGATAAACGCCAGCGCACATTGATTGTGCCCTTCAATGAACCGGTATCGGTTAAGCATCTCATTGAGGCGATTGGTGTTCCTCACCCAGAGGTTGAACTGATCTTGCGCCATGATCAACCGGTGGATTTTTCGGCTTTGGTGCAGGATGGGGATCGGGTGGCGGTGTATCCCTTGTTTCACACCTGGGAATGGGAGGCGAGACCAGCCTTGCGGCCGCGTCTTCCTGACCCGCTCATCTTTATTTTAGATGGACACCTGGGCCAACTGGCGGCCTACCTGCGTATGTTGGGCTTCGATTGCCTTTATCGCAACAATTATGATGACCCGGAACTGGCACAGGTTTCTCATGATGAGAATCGGGTTCTGTTAACCCGTGATCGGCGGTTGCTCATGCGCAAACAGGTGATTCATGGCTACTGTTTGCGGGCTTCGGATCCCCGGCAACAGTTGTTGGAAATGATGCACCGATTTGCTTTGCGGCCGCATATTCGCCCCTGGCAACGGTGTATTCGCTGTAACGGGGATCTCATTCCCATTGCCAAAGACGCCATTGCCGACCGGCTGGAACCCAAGACGCGTCTTTACTACGACGAATTCCAGATTTGCCAATCATGCCAGCAAATTTATTGGCAAGGCTCACACTTTCGCCGGATGCAACCGTTTATCCATGAAATTGTTAATGGGCATGGTGAGAGTGAACCGGGAAATGGGCGATTTAACGATGGTCACGCGTAACTCCTAAAATACAGCTATACTTACCACGGTCATAAAGTGACATTTTGTTAGCGGCAACAGATTGGTAGGTTTGGACTGAAGACCCATCCCCTTCGATCCCAGAGGAAAGGGGGGAGAAACCTACCGGCGCGGTTTGGCGAGCGTCCGCTCGCCAAACCGCGCCGAAAAAAATTTCCCACCCCTGGGGGCGGGGTTAGGGGTGGGGGTGGCCTTGGATAAACCCAACACGACGATAAAGTGAGACGGCGACAGGGCGAAAAAATGTCAGATTATGCCCTTTGACAGTATATCTTAACAGGTGTAGTTGATGCACAACCTTCCTGGTCATCTTTGGCGCGTACTCCTCTGGTTTCGTTTTCACCTTTGGCAAAAACATAAACTGAAGCGGCCAGTTTTGGAATGGGTGGCCGGAAAGCCGTTTGTGGTTCTGCCGCAGGTGTTTAATCCTGGCATGTTTTTGACCAGTGAATTTATGGTGCAGGTACTCAATGAAAGCCTGGTACCACCTGATTGCCGTTTTTTGGACATGGGGACGGGAAGTGGCATAGGTGCGGTATTCGCGGCCGCGTTTACAGCCCACGTCACTGCCATAGACATCAACCCGGCCGCCGTGCGTTCGGCCCGCCTCAACGCCTTGCTCAACCAGGTGGAAGAGCGCATTCAGGTGTATGAAGGGGATTTGTTTGCCCCTCTGGTGGGACAACAGTTTGAGGTGATCTTATTTAACCCCCCTTATTATCGGGGCCAGCCCAAAAATATGCTGGATCGGGCGTTTCGAGGGGAAGATGTTGTGGAACGGTTCGCGGCCGCGTTGCCTCAATACCTCGTTCCCACCGGTCACCTACTCCTGCTTCTCTCTACTAGCGCGGACGAAGAACGTTTCTTGCGCCTGTTTCGGCAACAAGGATATAGTATCGGCTTGGCCGCTCAGCGCCGCCTGCCTGGCGAGCGGCTCACCCTATATCATGTGTCCGCTGGATGAACCCACCCGGCTGGCCCGGTATCTGTTACCCGCTATTTTTCGCCTGATAGTGTGACTATCGGGCGCCCTTAACGAAACCATGCCCGTAGACAGCTTTAAGTTTCTCCCCCGTCTCATCAGTACGTTTTACCAGACCGTGGCCCGTGAACCGGAGATGCCCATTCCCTGGACAGCCGTAACGCGGCCGCAATCCGAAACCATTTTTGGCCTCATTACCTCAGCCGGGTTATATGACCGGGGTACACAACCCCCTTTTGACCTGGAACGAGAAAAAGCGGAACCCACCTGGGGAGATCCCAGTTTCCGCCCTATTGCCGCCACCATCCCTCGCGATCAGATTGCGGTGAGTCATTTGCACCTCAACAGTACCGATTTATTGAGAGATGTTAATATTCAATTACCGCTAGATCGGTTTCAGGAAATGGCGGAAGAAGGGATGATTGGGGGGGTGGCGCGGACAGCTTACTCGTTTATGGGGTATCAGGGTTTTCCCCCGAACGCGGCCGCGTGGCAACATGTGTATGGTCCCCAGGTAGCCGGTCTACTCAAAGCCGAGGGGGTGACAGGCGTTCTCCTCACGCCAGCCTGACCGGATTGCTCCATCAACGTGCCCGTGTTGGCACGCACACTAGAAGCGTATGGCCTCTCTACCGTTCTTGTCACCAATATGCCTTTTTGGGCGGAAAAAATAGGGGTGCCGCGTACCCTGGCGGTGGAGTTTCCCTTTGGGCATATGCTGGGGCAACCGGGTGACATTACCACCCAGAGGCGTGTTATCGCGCAGGCGTTAGCGGTGTTGAGGACAGCTACCATACCCGGTACGATTGTTCACAGTGATGAGGTGTGGCCCGTCCCGGCGGTTGAAGCCATGAAAGCGTGGCAACCCGCCGAGCCATCTCCCGTGATTGCCGTGTTAGGGCCGCAACTGCGCACCATGTTACGCGGACGACACCCCATGTAGGGCAAACAGCCCGCATTTGTGAAGCGCCAAAATACTCATTCCTGGCATTTAGGGCAGATGCCATAAAGTTCCAGGAGATGACCCTGAATGCGGAAATTAAAGCGGCCGCAAATCACTTTTGCTACCTCTTCTAAGGCACAATCATCAAATTCAATCACCTGGTGGCATAAGTTGCACACCAGATGGTGGTGATGGCCCTCGTGGAGAAAAATATAATGGGCCGCCCCCGTTCCTTGATAAATAGGACGTACAACCCCTAACTCACACAATAATTCCAGTGTGCGGTAGACTGTCATCCGGCCCACCTGGGGGGCTACAGTATGAACCCGTTCGGCCAGATCGTCGGCACTGAGGTGCCCCCCGGCAGTAATAAACGTGTCTAAAATAATCCGCCGCGCCTGAGTCAGGCGGAAGCCTTGCTTTTGTAATGTATCTAATGTTGTCTGTAATCGTTTTTCTGAGTGATTTGCGCCCATTTTAGCCTCTCTCGCTCTGGCTCTTGCCTCTCGTTCGCGCTCCCCAGCCGTACCGCCACACAACCCCTTTACCCGGAGCGAAGAGGAAAACCAGGATAAAAATAAGAGTGGCGATCAATACGACGGCAGGGCCGGAGGCAATGTTGGCGTAGTAGGATAAATATAAGCCGCTGATACCGGAGAAGACGCCAATCGCGGCCGCGAGCATCATCATCCAGTGTAAGCGATTTGTTAATTGGTACGCGGCCGCGGCCGGTGTTACCAACATCGCCAACATCAATGAGACCCCCACCGTTTGCAAGGCCACCACAATCGTTACCGCCAATAGAACTAACAACAGGTAGCGGAAAAAACGCACCGGCAAACGGAGCGTGACCGCCAGAAGTGGATCAAAGGCGATGACCAAAAACTCTTTGTAAAACACCAGAATGGTCAATAAAACCACGGTTCCCAGCACCGTCGAAATAATTAAATCATTTACGGAAACGCCTAGTAAATTGCCAAAAAGAATGTGGGTCAGGTCTACGGAATAATCCCGTTGTGTGGAGAGAAGCGCAATTCCCAGGGCAAACATCCCAGAAAACAGCACCCCAATCGCTGTATCCTCTTTTACCTGGCCTTGCTCTGTGACCAGGCCAATGGCTACAGCCGTTATCACCCCAGCCAACAAGGCCCCCCACGAAAGAGGCCACCCCAGAAAGAAGGCAACAACCACGCCGGGTAAAATGGCATGAGCCAGGGCATCGCCCAGAAAGGACATTCCGCGCAGGACAATGTAGGCCCCGATAACCGGGCACACAAGCCCTACCAGAAGCGAGGCCAACAGACCACGTAAGATAAAATTATATTGGAGCGGATCAAGAAGCCAGTTCATATTTTCCTGTGTAACTCAGGACTTACGTGTGGTGGATGGTATCCCCACCAAAGCCCAACGAGCACGGTCAGGCTTGCACTGAGCAAAGCCGAAGTGAGACCCGCTCGAGTAATCGCGTAAGTCTTAAGGGGAATTTGGTTCTTAGGATTGACGATTAAATAACTTGAACATTTACTGTGGCTGATCGCCTGACGGTGCCACTCCCCGCGAACAAGTTATTGGTTCTTTGGGGAATTCAGGAGATTGACACTAGATGTAGGGGCTGGCCTTGTGCCTACCCTGTGTAGGGCAACTACAAGGGTTGCCTGTACCCCATGAGACCCCAAAGAACCCGTTATTTAGTTCTCATTCCTTAGTAATCGTTCGGAAATAAGATAGGTGGCGCAGTCAGGAGACCGGCCACAGCAAACCGCTAAGTTAAAACGGAACGTTTATCGTTCAAACGGAGAATTGCTGATTAATGTTCACAACAAGTGTCAGCTAATATCAGGGTATCAGCACCTGTATGAAGGAGGTGCATATGCCCTCCATACGCGGCCAACAGATGGGGCGCGGTAAGGGATGTATCGGCTGACCCATAGGCCACGATTTGCCGGTTAAGGAGAAGCACTTTGTCAAAACGTGCGGCCGCGAGGTTCAGATCATGTGTCGCCACCAACACCGTCACCCCATCTGGCCGTAAGTTATCCAAAATGGTGAAAATCGCCTCCTGGTTAGGTGCATCTAACCCGGTCAGAGGTTCATCCAACAATAGGAGAGACGCTTCTTGAGCCAGGGCGCGGGCAATAAAAACCCGTTGTTGTTGCCCCCCAGATAATTCGCCAATTTGCTTGTTGACCAGATGCAAGGCATTCACCCGTTCCAGACTGTGATGTACCACATCCCAATCCTGTTTGCGCGGCCACCGGAACAGCCCCATCTTGCCAACCCGCCCCATCATAACCACTTCCGTCACTGTAACGGGGAATTTCCAATCAATCTGACTTCGTTGAGGTACATAACCGATGCAGGTATGGGTGGCTGGTTGGTGGCCGTAAATCTGTATTTGGCCTGCCGTTGGGCGTAATGTGCCGACAATGAGATTAAAAAGGGTGCTTTTGCCAGCGCCATTTGGCCCAACGATGGCGATTCGCTCGCCTCGTTCTACCTGAAAAGAAACCATTTCCAGGGCATCTTTAGCGGTACTGGGATAACGAACACATACTTTCTGAAGTCGCAGGGCCGGAGTTTTTTCCTGGTGTAGGGAAACATGATTTTGACGCATAACAGGTTGGTCCATCTTGACAAACGATATTTTGTATCATCAGCGTCAGGAATTGTAGTAGGGAATTGATGGAAGTCAAGACGCTGAGTCGGGGTACAACTATTTTTACGGTTTTTCTGCTGACTTGCCGGGTTGAATACGGTATACTCGCAAGGGTGAACAATCCATATTTTCCACGATGCAGGTGACATTTATATATGATGCCCGTTACTGCCGAGCTTTTTGTTTCTTTAAATCGCCTGCACCAAGAAGTGCGCCAGGCGCACGCTCCTGACAAGGTCATCATCCTTGTCGAGAACTTTTTGCGGCAACAGTTCGCGGCCGCGACCATCACCATCACCTCTTCACCTCCCGATACCGCCCCCGGCGTCCTGGTTTGCCCCCTGCCAGGCCTGTTTATCTGGTTCACCCTGGTGCGCGAGATCCCCTTCTCGGCTGACGAAACGGCATTGGTCGAATTAATAGGAGAGATTGCCGGTAGCGCGGCCGCGGAGCAACACCTACCCCCAGCCCATGCCAGCCTGCTCCAAAAAATGAATCAGGTCCTGTCTGGGCGGCGTGATCTCAAGGCCGTATTGACCCTGCTCCAGGACGAATGGCCCAAGACTTTTGCCGCAACTACCGCCCAACTCCTCCTGGTAGATGCGGTCGAATGGCAACTCCACCCCCGGCTTACCCTTGGTGAAATACGCCCCGATCTGCTCAGTAGCCCTGCCCCCGTTCATGATGGTTTTGCCCAGGCCCTGGCCCAAAACACTCCCATTGTGCGCCACCTGGATAGCCAGACGAGCGAAGTCCTCATTCCCATCACTATCGGCGAAACCCCTGAAGGGATATGGCGCGTTATTGGTGCCTCAGAACAACTAGACACCCATCCAGCCTTTGCGACTTTGCAGGTGGTGGCCGGACAATTAGGCATCGCCCTGAGCCAGGACAAATATCACCGGCAGAAATGGCAACTTACCCAGCGCGTCGAAACCATCTATAACATCACCGAATCGGCTCGTTTGCTCAAACCCCTCAAACCCACCCTGAGCGAAATACACCAGCGACTCATTGAGGCCTTTGAAGCGCCTACTTGTTATATTGGCCTGTATGACGTAGAAGAACAACTGGTCCATTTTCCCCTGTCATACTTCAACCACAAAGAGGTGGAACTCGACCCCATCTCCATTTTTGATCGGAATAGCCTGATGACTTGGGTCATCCGCAATAATGAACCTTTTGCCACTGAGGACTGGCTTACAGCCAAACGCCCCGTCCCTGGACGGCTGGCTGAAGACCCACATCCCCGTTCCATTCTCTGTTTTCCTATGCAGGTAAAGGATGCGGTGGTAGGGGCTATTTCGATTCAACACCCAGAGCCGCGCCAGTTTGATGAATCTGACTATTATTTGTTGGCGGCTATTGCCGGGCATCTGGCTGTAATCATAGACAATGCCCACCTCTATACCACCACGAATGAACTGGCGGAACGGTCTACCCGACAGTTCCGCATGGCGGAAGCCCTTCAGAAAGCGGCCGCGATTGTCAGCACTTCCCTGGAATTAGACATCGTGCTGGATCATATTCTCAGCGCCTTAGCCCAGGTGGTTGCTTTTGATTGTGGTATCGTCGCCCTCATTAAAAATAACGAACCCAGCTTCTTTGTCCATCGGGGGCAAGGAGAAAGCGAAATCATCAAAGACCACATTCGGCGTACCTGGGAGCAAACGGCCCTCTTACAGACCATTCTCAAAACACGTGAACCTATCGTCATAGATGATGTCACACAAGACCCACGTTGGCTGGATCTGAGCGGCAAAGAAAATGTACATTCCTGGATGGGTGCACCACTGGTAGCCAGTGATCAGGTGTTAGGTTTGCTCTTGCTAGAAAGCCAACAAGTAAAGGCTTATGGCGAACAAGAAGTGTGGCTTATTACAACCCTGGCTTCTCATGCGGCTGTGGCTGTGCATAATGCCGATTTGCATCGCCAGACGCAACAACAACTGGCGGAATTGACCACCCTCTACGAAGCCAGCGCGACCATGTCTGCTAACCTGGATCGGGAAACCGTATTAAAAACGATTCTCAAAGAAATGGTGCGGGCTTTGGAAGTAGATAGCTGTACCATTTTTGTTTGGGATGAAATACGCCAGGTTTTGGCTACCGTGGCCCATGAAAATAAAACTGAACCAGCCAAATCTGCCGGGCCAATGAGTCTGGGCACATTACCCGATCTAGATAAATTGCCCATTATTCGCCAATTGATCACCGGGCAAGAAGTACGCCAACTGATTCGCTCCCAGGCGCAGACGCCAGATGAGTACGCCCTGTTAGATATGGTTGGTTTACAATCCCTGTTGTTAGTGCCCTTGGTTTGGGGGGATCGCTTTCTGGGTTTGTTGGGGTTAGGGCTGGGTCAAGAGTCCCGAGCTTTTGCTTCACACGAAATCCGCCTGACGAAGAATCTGGCCAGCCAGGCGGCTGTGGCCCTGGATCATGCCCGTTTGTTTGCCCAGGCACAACAGCGCATTGATGAGCTTTCGGCTTTCCAGAAAATCGCCTTACAAATTAACTCCCCGCTGGCTTTACGCGAGGTATTGCATACCATTGGTGAGGCGGCTTTGCGGCTTGTTAATGCCACTAATTTGCACATTTACCTGTATGATGCGGATCGTCAGACGTTTGGGTATGGGCTGGCCTTGTGGCGGGATGGTCATCAGGTGCCTATTGCCCCGCCGCGCCCGGATGGTCTGACGGCGACAGTGGTTAAAAATGGGCAACCATTGGTCATTAATCAAGCGCAACAGCACCCCCTTTTCTTGTCGCAAGAAAATCAAATGTGGGAAGTAAAAGCGATTGCCGGGTTCCCCTTAATGCACGGGGAGCGGGTTATTGGGGCATTTACCGCCGCTTATTTGCATGAACATACATTTAGTGATGATGAGTTGATCTTGCTAAATTTGCTGGCGGATCAGGCGGCAGTGGCGATTCACAATGCTAATCTGTTTGATAATCTGCAACATCAACTCCAGGCAATGTCGGCCCTGGTGGATATGGCCCAGCAGGTGACAGGAAAGTTGGAGCTGGCTTCGGTTATGCAGACAACGGTGGAAATTTTGCAACGGTTGCTTGAAGCACGTGCCAGCTCCATTTCTCTGTTGCATGAGGAAGATTTAGTCATTGAAGCGGCCACAGGTATTAAACCAGAATATTTGAAGAAGCGGATGCGAGTGGGGCAGGGTGTTTCGGGTCAGGCGGTGATGGAGCGGCGGCCGATTTATCAGCGTGATACGCAATCGGATCCGAATTTCTTGTTTTTTGATAAGACGGTGCGGAGTCTGTTGGCGGTGCCGTTGATTCACCGGGAGACGGTGTTGGGCACGTTGACTGTGGATAGTCATTTGCCCAATGCGTTCGATGCGCATGATGAACAATTTTTGACTGTCGCGGCCGCGCAGGTGAGTGTTGCTATTGTCAATGCTAACTTTGTGCGCGAAATTCAGGAGCACACCGAAGAGCTTACTCTGGCCTATGAAGAGCTAAAGGAAAGTGATCGCCTGAAGGATGAGCTGGTGCAAAATGTCTCCCACGAGTTAAGAACCCCTTTGACTTTTGTGAAAGGGTATGTAGATTTGCTGATGGATGGGGAGATGGGTCTGCTTACCGATGAACAACGTTCAGCTTTGCAGATTGTGGCCCACAAAACATCAGAAATTACTCGACTCATTGAAGATATTGTCACCTTGCAACGTATTGAGGAAGGCAACCTGGATTGCACCCATTTCCGGCTCAGTGATCTGGTGCGTGTATCTGTGGCGGGGCACAACTTAAACGTGAAACCCGGAGTGCGTCTAAAGATTGTGGCCATACAACCCCTTGCTCCTGGGGCCATTTTTGCTGATAAAGGACGGATGACCCAGGTGTTAGATAATCTGGTCGCCAATGCCGTTAAGTTTAGTCCTGAAGGCGGAACGATAGCCATTGAAGTTCGCGAAACCGAAACTGAAGTGGTTATGATTATTTCTGATCAGGGGATTGGCGTGCCGCAAGATAAATTGGATCGTATTTTTGACCGTTTTTACCAGGTAGATGGTTCTTCCAAACGTCGTTTTGGGGGCACGGGCATTGGGTTGGCCCTGGTGAAACGGATTGTCGAAGCCCATAAAGGACGGGTGTGGGTGACGAGTGAATTAAAGAAGGGGAGCTCGTTTTTCGTGGCTTTACCTAAAGCGATATGAGTTCATAGGGAGCAAGGCGTCAGGGCTTCAGAGATATAAGACTGGAGTTCTGTTGACTTGACTTGTGGTGAGCAGTTTGCATGACGCCAAGAAGTAATGAGCTATATGCGGCCGCGTTAAAAGCAATGCCCAAAATTGACCTTCATCGTCACCTGGAAGGCTCATTAAGGTTGGGAACATTGACCCAAATCGCACGTGATCATGGGGTAGATGTCCCTGTCGCCACAACGGCTCAATTGCGCCCGCTGGTTCAGATGACAAAAAATGACCCGGCAAACCTGGAGCATTTCCTGGCCAAGTTTGAGGTATTGCGTCGTTTTTATCACAGCGACGAAGCCATTGCCCGCCTGACCTATGAAGCAATTGTGGACGCGGCCGCGGACAATGTTCACTATCTTGAGCTACGGTTTAGTCCTCAGGCCCTGGCCCGTAAGCGGGGCTTTCCCCTGGCCGATGTTACCGATTGGGTAATTGAAGCCGCTCATCAGGCCAGCCGTGTGTACGAAATTGAGTTGGGACTCATTGTCACCCTCCTTCGTCATGAAGATATTGCCCTGGCTGAAAAAGTAGCCCATATTGCCTTTGCCCGACGGCACAAAGGTATTGTCGGCATTGACCTGGCAGGCAACGAAATTCGTTTCCCCTGTGATCCCTTCAAACACATTTTTGCCGAAGCGCAACAACTTGGTTTGGGCATCACTGTTCACGCTGGCGAAGTGGTGGGTGGTGATACCATCCGCACGGCCATTGAAGATCTTCACGCCCAACGGTTAGGCCATGGTGTTCGTGTCATAGACGATCCAAACATGATAGCTATGGTAAAAGAACGGGGAACGGCATTGGAGATGTGCCTGGTTAGTAATCTGCAAACTGGAGCCGTGAGCAGTCTGGCCCAACACCCAGCCCGAGCACTTCTAGATGCCGGGGTGCGCGTTACCCTCAACACGGATGATCCGAGTGTCAGTGATAGCGACCTGTCGGATGAGTTTTTGGTAGGTATGCAGGAAGCTGACCTGAGCTATAACCATATACGACAGGCGATTCTTAACGCGGCCGCGGCCGCCTTCTTACCCCTTGCCGGTAAAGAGCGTCTGGTAGATCATTTTGAGCAACTCCTACCTCGCCCCGTCCTGGGCAAAATGCCCACCTTTTCTTAGAGTCAAAGCCAAGTGAGCATCAAACCCCCCATGTCCAAAGTCGTACTTGTTCTCATTGATGGTTTGCGCCCCGATGCGCTTCACCAAACCGCCTGCCCCCATATCCAAAGTTTAATCGCCCGAGGGGCGTCTACCCTGATGGCTCAATCGGTCATGCCTTCAATTACGTTGCCCTGTCACATGAGCATTTTTCATAGCGTACCCCCCACCCGGCATGGCATTACCTCCAATACCTGGCACCCTATGGCGCGGCCGCTCCCGGGCCTGATGGATGAGGCCGCGCAGAATTATCGCCGCTGTGCATCTTTTTATAATTGGGAAGAGTTGCGTGACTTAAGCCGACCGGGTAGCCTGGTATTTAGCTATTGCCACAATAATGCCTATACGGATATGGCGGGTGATGGATTGATTGTGGACGCGGCCGCGAGTTACATAAGCAAAGCCCAGCCCGATTTTGCTTTCGTTTATCTGGGAACTGTGGATACGGTGGGCCATATCGCCGGTTGGATGAGCCAGGAATATCTGGCGCAAGTGTCTTTAGCCGATAATTACCTGGGACGACTTTTGGCGGTTCTTCCCCCGGAATACACCATTTTGCTCCAAAGCGATCACGGGGGTCATGATCGTGATCATGGCACCGACTGCCCCGAAGATCTGACTATCCCCTGGATCATCGCCGGACCAACCATCCGGCAGGGGTACACCATCCAGTCAGAGGTCAGCCTGTTGGATACGACACCGACGCTGGCGCATATTTTGGGGTTAGTGGCACACCGTGATTGGGAAGGAAAAATTATCACCGAGGTGTTTTAGTCAGCGATGGGTAAAACAAAGTAGAACTCGCTCCCCTTGCCTAATTCGCTCTCAACGCCCACGCGGCCGCCTAATTTACTCATAATTCGTTGCACAATAGACAGCCCCAGGCCATGTCCTTCAATTTGTAGTTCGCTCAGACGGACAAACTCCGTAAAAAGGACGGCCAGTTTTTCGGCCGGTAAACCAGGGCCATCATCACGCACCCAGAAACGGATCATACCGTTGGTCTGGATGGTAGCACCTAATTCCAGACAGGGTGGCTTACCCCCATATTTGATGCCATTGCTAATATAGTTGGCCCAAACCTCTTCTATCCAGGGGCCATAACCCATAACAACCGGCCAATTTCGTGGCAGGCGGATGGTGGCGTTATGCTCTTCTGTCATAAATGCCAGGCGATCTAACACCTGCTCCACCACAACCCCCATATCTACTGGGGCAAGCATCACGTCCTGTTTGCGCACGCTGGCCAACAGGAGCAGTTCTTCGATGATGTTGACCGCCCGGTAAGCCGATTTTTCGATGCGATGCAGAGCCAATTCCCGATCAGGGAGAGCCATTTTGGCATAATTGGTGCGCAACAGATCGGCGAAGCCGGTAATGAGGGTGAGGGGATTTTTCAGGTCATGAGCGACTGTATGAGCAAAGGCGTCCAATTCGGCGACCTGGCGTTTCCGCTCTTCTATTTCATCTTCCATTTGCGCCAGCGTTTGCTCCAGGCGGTTAGTCATCTGATTAAAGCGGCTACCCAGGTGAGCCAGTTCATCGTTGCCCTGTATGATAACTTGTTGGGCCAGATGACCTTCGGCTACTTTGTCTGTGGCTTCGATGAGATGTTGGATGGGTTCGGTGATGGACCGGCTGATGAAGAGGGCGAGGAGCAAGCCGACGGTCGCGGCCGCGGCCGCGACGATGACCCCTTGTGTTCGTACCGTTTCTATCTTTGCCGCCAATGGAGCGGTGGGTAAACCCACACTAACCGCCCCAATCCGTTGATTCCCCACTATCACCGCTTTGCCCGCCAATAACTGATCCTCAGACCATTGAAAAACTACCTCGTCACCAGCCAACAACTCCAGACCAAAGATATCGGGTGTGATAGTAAAGCGGGAGTTGAAGTTGATTGCATCGGCGACCACGCGGCCTTCAGAGTCGTAAATGCGGCCAAATGTAACCACCTGGAACTCCCCCAGATCGCGCATCAGGTCGGAGAGGAAATCGGCTTCCAGAAAGTAAAGAGAATCAGCGCTGGCGGCGGCCAGTGTATCAAGCAGTAGCTTGGCTTGTTGTTCCAACTCGCCCTGGAAGGTTTGCCGCTCCCGGCGGATGGTCACTGCTGAGATAAATACCACAACCAAAACCACCGCGAGGGTGATGGTAATGGTAAGACGCAGGGCCAGGGGCCATTGGTTCCAGAAATATTTGTGCATCGCGATCTAGTTTACCGTTCCTGTATCAGTCCGTAAAGGGATTGCATTTGTTCCATTGCGGCCGCGTACCCTTGGGGAAACTCCTCAAATGCTGTGGTCTGGAAAGCCTCGAGCGCGGCCGCGCCTTCTTCGTTCTCGTCCATCGCCAACAATTCTTTGGTAATGGCTTCTACCAATGCTTCATCCAGACCTGGACGCACCAACACCATTTGCCGGGGCACATCTTCTGTGGAGGCAATAATTCGTAATTCTGCCTGTGTTTCTTCTGGGAGGCGCTGGAAGGTTGTATTATCAATCACCCCAGCAGGCACAACCCCACTGATAACCCATTGAATGGTTGTGTCATCGGCTGTGCTGAAAGCATAACCTACTTCATCTGGATTAACGACCGCTTCCGGGTCGGTTTTCTCTACCGGGTTAAATCCCTCTTTTATTAAATAAGCCAGGGGCAACATATAGCCGGAGGTAGAAAATGTTTCTTCAAAAGCGACAATTTGCCCTTTCAGTTCGGTTAATGACTGAATGGGGCTATCGGCACGGACAAAAAAGACCGAATGATATTCTGATACACCAAAACGCAGGCGACGCAGAAGTGGTTGTGCCCCTGTTTGTTCGCTGATAACCAACACCGGATAAGGGCTATCAAAATAAAGATCGACTTCCCCCTCTTTGATCCATTGAATCATCGTGTCAAAATCGGGGGCAATCTTCACTTCTCCCTGAGTAATACCTTGTTCACTCAACTGTGCCGCCAAATAATCTGCTAGAGGTTGTGTTCCCCGAATTGTTTCCGCGGCCTCATCAGAAATGTCGCCTAAGACCAGGGAATGTGTTTTTCCCTCATCAACGGCCACTGTGGGATCCGCTTGGGGAGTACAGGCAATCAATAGACATAAGGACAAAAGGATAATAAATCGTTGGAGCGATGTCTGCCACATAAATTCCTCCTGGTTAATCCTTTCAGAGCGACAAGAACTAATATTTTACGTTGATAGAAATGTTGTCTGGCTGTTTGGGAATTCAGGGGGTTGCCCCCCTTGTGGGCAACCCTTGTCGTTGCCCTGGTCTGGACAAGTACAAGGCCAGCCACTACACGTCACCGCACCCCGCGAATTGCACAAGAACCACCCTGTTTTTGTAAAGCGAGAGAAAGATGACCGAAAACAGGTGGGTCTAGCCTTTTAGCCAGGGAAAATGTCGTGAGTGGAGATAATCAACGGTCTGTAGCCACAGGCCGAAGCTCAACTTCTTGTTTGCCTCGTATGAATTGGTAGAGCCAAAGTTTTAAGACAAAGGAATGGGGGAAAAAGTCACAAAGCGAGGGTGAGAAACTGCGGACGCGTCAATGCTTTCCCCAGTTGAAAAATTGGTCTACCATACACAACACCCCCGAGGGCTGAGCCTGTCGAAGCCCGGCTCCGCCTTCGACCAGTTCAGGCAGAGTCGTACATTACGGGTTCGCTCACAAATAAATTTTGAGGTTCTTGGGGAATTCAGGGGGTTGACACCAAATGTAGGGGCTGGCCTTGTGCCTGCCCCGTGTAGGGCAACCACAAGGGTTGCCCGTACCCCACGAAACCCCAAAGAACCACTTTTGAGTTTGCTGTGGCGCGGTCAGGATACCGGCTCGAGCAACCCCATAAGTCCTAAACAAAAACCGCAGAGCAATTTATACTGTCAAAGGGCATAATCTGACATTTTTTCGCCCTGTCGCCGTCTCACTTTATCGTCGTGTTGGGTTTATCCAGGGCCACCCCCAGGGGCGGGGAACTATTTTCGGCGCGGTTTGGCGAGCGTCCGCTCGCCAAACCGCGCCGGTAGATTTCTCCCCCTTGCCCTCTGGGATCGAAGGGGGATGGGTCTTCAGTCCAAACCTACCAATCTGTTGCCGCTAACAAAATGTCACTTTAAGACCGTAGTAAGTATATTTCTCTGCGGCCGCGATTCTATTGTGCCATAAACAAGCGCAATTTGTAAACTCCCTCTGTTACTACACTTTCTCCGCATACTTGACGAAGTGGTTGAATGGGACTATGATCTCTTTACTCCGACCAATTTGCGCCCATTTTATCTACTACTTTCACCTCTGGGGCACACGTTGATACTCTTGCCTCCTTGCGCTTCTTTCTATCACCAACTACGATTTACTATTTTTTGGTAATGGTTTATTAACATCCATGTCTCGTCATCAAGCAACCGATTTAACTTCTGTACGAGAAAATAATCTGGGACTGGTACTCAATCTGATTCGCCAGGCAGGGGCTATTTCTCGTGCAGATCTGGTACGGCAGACAAATCTGAGTGCGACCACAATTTCGGCTCTGGCGAACGTATTGTTAGAAAGCGGATTTGTCCGTGAGACTGGCATGGGTGAATCAAGTGGGGGACGCCCCCCAATTTTGTTGGAGTTTGATTATCAGGTGCGTTATGTGCTGGGTGTAGATATGGGTGCCACGCATCTGACAGCAGTGGTTATGGATTTGCAGGGTGAGGTTGTGGCCCAACGGTATCTTCGTTTTGCCGTGATGCAAGATCCGGAAGGAACTGCGGCCGCGATTCAGCACCTTATACAACAACTTTTACAAGAGGCCAATCTATCTCCGTCTATTCTTTTGGGGTTAGGCGTGGCTGTGCCTGCGCCCTTAGAAGGGGAAAACTTGCGCCGTCTCTCTCACGTTATTTTGCCTGCCTGGCAAGGATATGCACTGGCCGAGACGTTAGAACGGGCAACCGGGCTGACGGTTTACCTGGAAAATGATGCCAATGCCGGGGTGATAGCGGAACAATGGTGGGGCCGCGGCCGCGACTTTGCTAATCTGGCTTACATCAAGCTCGGTACCGGGGTGGGCAGTGGCCTTATTGTGCGGCATGAAATATACCGGGGTGATGGTGGTACAGCCGGAGAAATCGGCCATACCACTATTACCACAGATGGCCCTATCTGCCGTTGTGGCAACCGGGGCTGTCTGGAAAGTTATGTGGGCGCACCTGCATTGATAGAGGAAGTTAATGGGCAACGACAACCCAATGGGCAAGAAGCCGTCCAGGCGATTATAGATATTGTCGCGGCCGCGGAGCACAATGATCCTGTGAGTTGCCAGGTTATTCGTAAGGCGGGTAAATTTTTGGGTATTGCCATTGCCAACCTGATCAACCTGTTTAACCCTGGCCTTATCGTTTTAGGTGGAGAATTAGCGGCCGCGGGCGATCTTCTGCTCAATACGGTCCATGAATCTGTCACCCAACGAGCCATGCCCAAAGCCGCCAGTGAAGCCACCATCACCGTGAGCCAGCTAGGTGATGATGCTGTGGCCATCGGCGCGGCTACCCTGGTTATTCATCACGCCTTTCAACCCTCTAACCTGTCAACAATGTTGAAAGGCTAATAAAGGTAAAGGTAATCGTTCAGTGCCTCTGGAGAAACCGGGTTTTTGCTTAAGCCAACTCATGCCCTGCAAGAGAAAAACCCGGTTTCTGACGTGTTCTGAATGGTTACTGATAAAGGAGGTGATAGCGCATATTACGAGCAAGCTCTTTGTCGGAGTGGGGCGTTTCGTAATAGAGACAGTATCCCTGCTTATTCCGTTTACCACCCCGTTGAAGGCCACTACAGAGGGTTGCCCCTACCTATGGTATCAACCCCCTGAATTCCTGAAAACCCTTATTTACACTTAGTTTGAGAAGGAGAAGAAAATGCGTACCAGCAAATATTTCTTGTTAATATTGCTATTTGTTCTGGCCCTCGTTGCCTGTGGGGGCAACAATGGGAACAACACCGCCAATAATGGTGGTAATGAAGCCAACAATAGTGGTAATGAAGGCAATACCACCGAAAACACAGGCGAAGAAGCCACTACCGAAGAAGGTGGCGATGAAGCCAGCATGAATCAGGTGGAAGTGTTCAGTTGGTGGACCGGCGGTGGAGAAGCGGCTGGTTTGGAAGCCATGATCGAAGTATTCAAGGCCCAAAATCCAGATGTTGAATTTGTCAACGCCGCCGTAGCCGGTGGGGCTGGAACCAATGCCCGTGCTGTCCTGGCTACCCGTCTCCAGGCCGACAACCCTCCCGATAGCTGGCAGGGTCATGCTGGTCAGGAACTCATCGGCACATACGTGGCCGCGGATCAGCTCGAACCGCTGAACTTCTTGTACGAAGAAGAAGGTTGGTTGGCTGTCATGCCCGAGACCCTCATCCCCCTTATCTCTGCCGATGGCAACATCTACTCTGTGCCGGTCAACATTCATCGCGCCAATGTGTTGTGGTACAACCCCACCGTCCTGTCTGATAATGGCCTGGAAGTCCCCACCACAGTAGAAGAGTGGTTTGCCGCCATGGACACCCTGAAAGCCAATGGGATGGAAGCCCCGTTAGCTTTGGGTGAACAATGGACCGCCATGCACCTCTTTGAAACGGTAATGTTGGCCTCTTTGGGCACCGATGGCTACAACGGTTTATGGGATGGCTCTACCGATTGGGCCAGCGCCGAAGTAACAACCGCTTTGGAGAATTTCCAAAACGTTCTGACCTATACCAACAGTGATGCCTCAGCTCTGAGCTGGCAAGATGCGGCCCAACTGGTTATCAATGGCGACGCCGCTTTTAACGTCATGGGTGACTGGGCGGAAGGGTTCTTCCGTGAAATCGGCTCCGTGCCGAACGAAGGCTACGGTTGGGCCCCGGTTCCCGGTACAGGTGGTAACTTCCAATTCCTGTCTGATAGCTTTGTTCTGCCCAAGAACGCCCCCCATCGTGATGCCGCCATTGCCTGGCTTAAAATTGCCGGTTCATCGGCAGGTCAAGATGCCTTCAACCCGGTGAAAGGTTCTATCCCCGCCCGTAATGATGCGGATCGTAGCCTGTATGGCGAGTATCTGCTCTCAGCAATGGATGATTGGGCCAGCAACACCGTTGTGGGTAGCTTGACACATGGTGTTGTAGCGAATGACTCCTGGAAATCAGAAATTGATACCGCTCTGGGGTTATTCCTGGGTGGTGGGACTGTGGCTGATTTGCAGGCTGGTCTCGCGGCCGCGTGTACTGCTTCTGGCCCCTGTGGTCAATAACGCTTTAATGTAGGCAATTGTCTCAATTGCGCTACAGTATCTCTCTCTGCTTGTAAAAACCGGGTTCCGAAAAATTCAGGAACCCGGTTTTTTACAATAATTGTAACGATTAAGGGTTCACTCAAGATTAAGTTGGGTGGCGCGGTCAGGAGACCGGCCACAGCAAATCGCTAAGTTAATTGCGAACGATTACTAAGCCGTTGCCTGAACTTGTCGAAACCCACGGCCTTTCACAAGCTCAGACCTCGTTATCCCCGAAATTTCGAGAAGATACCTGTCTTTGTCAGTTTTGCATGGGAGGGAAAAATGCGTGCCCGGAGCGAAAAATGGTTGAATGTACTACTCATAAGCCCATCCATCATTGCCGTCCTCATCTTCGTTTACGGCTTCATTCTCTGGTCAATCCGGGTTTCTTTAAGCCAATGGAAAGGACTAAACCCAGATTACACCTGGGCTGGCCTGCAAAATTATATTAACCTCTTCAGTGACCAACGGTTTCAAATTGATGTGCGTAATACCGTTCTATTTACAACCCTTTTCGTGGGTGGGTGTCTGGTAATTGGTCTGGGATTAGCTATTTTATTGGATCAAGGGCTTAAAGGGGAAAGCTTTTTTCGTAGCCTCTTCCTCTTTCCCATGGCTATATCATTCATTGTTACGGGGGTCGTGTGGCGTTGGTTAATGAATCCGGCACTGGGAAGCCGCATTAGTGGCCTTAACCTGCTTTTTGATTCATTAGGACTCGATTTTCTGATCAACCGGTGGTACACCATTCCCCAATGGGGTATGGCCGCTGTAGCCATACCCGCCATCTGGCAGATGTCTGGTTACACCATGGCCCTTTACCTGGGTGGACTCCGAGCCGTGCCTGAATCCTTACGTGAGGCGGCACGAGTAGATGGTGCCAGCGAATGGCAAATCTACTGGCAAATTATTATGCCTCTTTTACGCCCTATTACCCTGAGTGCATTAATTATACTGGGGCACATTTCTCTTAAAGTATTTGACCTCATAATCGCGGTAGCCGGTAAGCAGTTACAGCTAGATGTACCGGCCATTTATATGTGGCAAACCACATTTGATGGCAATTTCTATGGGCGAGGGGCCGCTATTGGCATTTTGCTCCTGCTTAGTGTTGCGGTATTGGTTATTCCTTATATCTGGTATACCGTCCGCACGGAGACAGAACAATGACCACCCTAAAATTACGCCGCAACTGGGTTTATGTGCCCTTGATAGCAATGTCCGTATTTTATCTGTTGCCGCTGTTTGTCATGTTGAATACCGGGTTTAAGAGTTTTGCCGAAATAGATCTGAAGACGATGTGGCGCTTACCGCAGGATTTTTCCTTTGATAACTTTGTTGCGGCCTATGATGCCCTTGCTCCTCATCTGTGGAATAGTGCCAAATTGGTAGTTCCAGCCGCACTTATCTCCTCCGTGCTGGGTTCACTTAACGGTTACATTCTGGCCAAGTGGAAATTCCGTGGCGCAGATATCATCTTTCCCGTGATTTTGTTTGGCATGTTCATACCTTACCAAAGTGTTTTAATTCCTCTGGTGGAGTTTGTAGAAAAGATCGGTCTGTATGGGACTCTACCGGGGCTGATTTTGACTCATGTCATTTATGGCATTCCTATTACCACACTGACTTTTCGCAACTATTACGCCACAATACCGGGTGAACTGGTAGAGGCGGCTAAGATTGATGGGGCTACGATGTTAGGCGTTTACCGTTATATTTTGTTGCCCATCTCCATTCCGGCCTTTGTTGTCGTTTTGATCTGGCAGTTTACGGCGGCCTGGAATGATTTTCTCTTTGCGGTTGTTCTAACAGATAACCGTAACTGGCCTATTACTGTGGCGCTGAATAACATGGCCGGGAGCCAGATCATCTCCTGGAATGTGCAGATGGCGGGATCATTTCTGGCCGCTTTGCCTACGTTATTGGTTTATGTTTTGTTAGGTCGGTATTTCCTGCGTGGGTTGATGTCCGGGGCGTTAAAAGGATAGTACATACGGAGAGCCTTTTCTGGCTCTTTCGGAATTTGGGGCGGGGTGGGGGAAATCCGAGTATACAATTGCCCTGGGTAAAGCCCTGAGCCATTCGTCATTCACTGGTATTTCGAGTATGATCCCGCCGGTTATTGGCCCCAGACCATATCGGGACTTTTTTTGAGACGTTATGGAACCTTCCGAATATAAAATGATGTTTGAGGTGGAGGATCGCCATTGGTGGTATGTGGGGATGCAACGTCTGACGCTTCGCTTGCTTCACCAGGTGTATGGTGAAGTAGCGAATTTAGCTATTTTGGATGCCGGTTGTGGTACAGGCGCGGCCGCAACCTACTTGTCTGTTTTTGGTACTGTGGCCAGCCTGGATTTCTCCTCTTTAGCGCTCAGTTTTTGCCAACAGCGGGGCCTGCAACACCTTAGCCAGGGCACCATCACCCAACTCCCCTTCGCGGCCGCGAGTTTTGATCTCATTACCTCATTTGATGTGTTATATCACCGAGCCGTGGGTGATTACCGGGTAGCCCTGGCCGAGTTTTATCGTGTACTTAAACCCGGTGGTCATATTTTTCTGCGTTTGCCTGCCTATAACTGGCTACGTGGACATCATGATGAAGTTATTCACACGGAACGTCGCTTTTCTGTGGGCGAATGTCGCCAGGCCCTGGCCGAGACCGGATTTTTTAATGAGAAAATCAGTTATGCCAATAGTTTGCTCTTCCCTGCGGCCGCAGGCAAACGCATCTTTGATCGTCTCGTGCCCCCTGGTTCAGAACAGTCGGACGTAAAACCCAACCCTGCCTGGCAAGATACCCTATTGGCCGGTATTCTAGGCTGGGAAGCACGTTGGTTAAATTATTTTAATCTGCCTTTCGGCCTTTCAGTTATCGCCTTGAGTCGCAAACCAGGGTAGGCCACCCTATTACACCCGTATTTTATCTGACAGCGCATGCACAAAGGATGACTCTTGTATGAGCCAGAAGCATAAACTTGCTATTTCTGCGTTCTTTCCCGCATATAACGACGCTGGTACCATTCCCAGCATGGTCATTACTGTATTGCTGACCCTGCGCGAATTATGTGATGACTATGAAGTGATTATCATAAATGATGGCAGTCAAGATCATACCCCACAGGTTTTAGATGAACTGGCCCGCATTTACCCCCAGGAAGTACGAGTGATTCATCATGTTAAAAATCGGGGTTATGGAGGGGCACTGCGTTCTGGTTTTTCCCAGGCAACAAAAGAGTGGATTTTTTATACCGATGGGGATGCTCAGTATGATCCGCGTGAACTGAAACAATTGGTAGCTCTGGCTAATGATGAGGTAGATTTCATCAATGGTTGGAAAATTGAACGGAATGACCCCTGGCACCGTATCATCATTGGCAAAATTTACCAATACATCATTAAGTTAGCCTTTGGTTTAAAACTCAAAGATGTAGATTGCGATTTCCGGCTCATGCGCCGCTGTGTTTTTGATAAAGTACACCTGACCGCCGATAGTGGTGTCATCTGTGTGGAGTTGATGAAAAAGGTGCAAGATGCCCATTTCCACCTCACGGAAACACCAGTTCACCATTTTCACCGGGCCTATGGCCGCTCCCAATTTTTTAACTTTCGCCGCCTGGCCCGGGTGGCTTTTGATTTGCAGGTACTATGGCGCAAACTTGTCTGGCGCAAAGAGCATTTGCAATAATCTTCGTCCATTCTTTGTCCCTTCCAGGGTCAATATCCAAAGAGTTGATTATGCCGACATTACCTGATTTTCGACCGTACTACGAAGGGAAAAAAGTCCTCATTACCGGGGGGTTGGGTTTTATTGGCTCTAACCTGGCTACACGTCTGGTGGAATTGGGAGCTAACGTCTTGCTGGTAGATTCGCTCATCCCAGAGTATGGGGGTAATTTATTTAATATTCAGCCTATTCGGGAGCAACTGCAAGTCAATATTGCCGACATGCGGGATGAGTATGGTTTGCGTTACCTGGTGCAGGAACAGGATTACATCTTTAATCTGGCTGGTCAGGTGAGTCATACGGACAGCATGAGCAACCCTTACACCGATTTGGAGATTAATGTGCGGAGCCAGCTTTTTCTGTTGGAAGCGTGCCGCTATGGGAATCAGAAAGCGAAGATTATTTTTGCCAGCACGCGCCAGATTTATGGCAAACCGGAGTATTTACCGGTTGATGAACGACATCCCCTTCAGCCGGTGGATGTGAATGGTATTAATAAGATGGCGGGGGAGTGGTACCATATTGTTTATCACAAGGCGTATGACCTCAAAACGGTGTCCCTGCGTCTGACCAATACGTATGGTCCACGAATGCGCATTAAGGATGCCCGCCAAACCTTTATTGGTTGGTGGTTTCGGCAGTTGGTGGAAGGGCAACCTTTACAGATTTTTGGTGATGGTTTGCAGGTGCGCGATTTTAATTTTGTGAGCGATGTGGTAGATGCGTTGTTGCTGGTGGCCTTTAATAATGCCGCCAATGGGCAAATTTATAACCTGGGGAGTGATGATCCTATTAATTTGAAAGATTTGGCAGAGATTATGATTGATGTGTATGGCCGCGGCCGCTACGAAATTGTTCCCTTCCCTGAAGATCGCAAGCGGATTGATATTGGCGATTTTTATGGGGATTACCGCAAATTGCGGAGTAAACTGGGATGGCGGCCCCGTGTCCCTTTGCGGGAAGGGTTGGCACGTACCCTGGCTTACTATGAAACTCATTTAACCCACTACATTTGAGGGGGGATTCTCGCGGCCGCAGACCAAGACCGAATGAAGATTCCTATGCCGGTCAGCACCGCGGCCGCCAGTACAGCCGCTACCACTGTATTTATCACTGGCGATGGGGGTGCGCTTTGCACTTCAAATTGAAATGTGCCCGTAACCGTGTGATTATCAGCGGAAAGGGTAAGCCATTGCACCGTATAAGCCCCGCTCATCAATGGGGGAACCGTGGCTATCACATTAACGGCATTGGGCATTAACGGTAGAACCTCAACCCCTGGTATTTCCTCAAACTGACGCCCATATACCTGTACATAGGCTGAGAGAGGTGGCTCGCTAAAGGTCAGGCGAATTTCTCGGGGTGATGCCGCGAAGACCTGCCCGGGGGCAGGGAAGGTCTGGCGTAATTCGATATGGGCGTAAAGGCGTTGCGGCCGCGCTATTCCCCATAATACCAGGCTTAAAAGCACAAAAGTGGGCCACCGGTTACGGCAAAACATGTGCCAGTTCATCTAATAACTCCTGAGGGGATACCGGACCACCCAACGCGGCCGCGATCTGGCCTTCACCGTCTAGTACAAAAATCCACGGTTCACTGGTCAAACGCCATTCGGTTACTTCATCTGCCTGTACCAGCGGCTCAAACGTTTTATAAATTTCCAGGTGAATAAAATTGACCTGTTCCCCCATCTCTGCATAAACCGCTTCGACGGAATGAAGCACTGGCGCACAGATGGCCGTCTGACAAAAAGCCGGGGTAGAGAAGGCGACTACCGTCGGTTTTCCCGAAGCCAACGCCTCGGCGACGGTCATCTGGTAGAGAGCGGGAACCGGGTCCTGACCAGATGACAGTTTGCTAATGTCTGGCTCGGTGGTTAGGGTGCGGTTTTGGCTGGCAGGCGGCCGCGTGCCCACGGCTGGAGCCTGCGTATTTGCGGCCACGGCAATGACAAATTGGGTCTGGACTTCAGATCCATCAGCCAGGGTAACGGTGGCCCCTAACCCCCAGTTGCCTGGGGTCGGTATCTCCGGGCGAACTACCCAGTAGGGGACTTCATAATCGTTGTAACCAATGGCTTCGCCCTGCCACACTTCTAAAGGTGGCTCTTGGCTCAGATCAAACAGTTGGATGGTTACGGCCTGGGCGGTTGCCACCTGGCTGGTGCCATCAAAAAGAATGAAGGGCACTCGTGGTTGGCCTATGGCGAAATCATCGGTGACAACAAAGGTTTGTAGTGAAGACACTCCTTCGCCGACGATGGCCGCGGTGGTGTTGGGTGGTGTTGAGGATGGGGTGTCGGTGCGGCCGCAAGCCACTAATGCCAGCCCTAGTACAACTTTACACAACAGTAAAAAGATAACGGATTGTCGGCGCATATTATGACCCTTCCTTGTGAAATTGTTGTATTTTCCGGCATGGTTCAAAGAAAGACCCATCCCCCCGACGATTCCCGCCGGGAAGGGGGAAAACCTATTCGTGTCATTTTTCGCGGGCAGACGCCCGCGAAAAATGACACGAGAAAAAGTTCCCCGCCCCTTTGTTCATTAAATTTTTAATCGGGTAACGCCTTCATTGACCCCATCCCCCCTGCCGATTCCCTCGGGAAGGGGGGAATTCCCATGGGGCATTTTTCGGGGCATTCGCCCCGAAAAATGCCCCTTAGAAAAGTTCCCCGCCCTTGGGGCGGGGTTAGGGGAGATGGGACTTCAGCCTAAATTTACCCAAGCTGTTGCCGCAAACAAAATGTCACTGCTTGTCGAAGGCAACACGAGGCTTCGCTAAGCTCAGTTCTTGAGAGCGTTAGTAGTGACGAGAAGCTACAAATTGTTCCCGTAAACTTGACAAGCCAACCATGCCCAAGCCCAAAAGACAGGTGAAGAGAAAGAGGGCTGGCCCGTATGTTTGGCGAAGCAGGCAGATACCCAACCCCGCGGCCGCGTACAGAGCTAACCCTAATTCGACAAAAATAATGCCATCAAAGGGCAGGCGGTACACTTGTTGCCCTTTCTCCCCTTTTGGCGTACGGACAAACACATGTTGTTTGCCCGTCCAGGCCTGAATCAGTCCCCGCCCAATAGCTGGCGAGAGACCAATCGCCACTAATAGTAATGTGGGCAGATGGCGGAGCCGTTGTCCCCAGTCCTGGTGTAAAAATTGTTGTGATAAGGAAAAAAGCACCGGTTGGCTCAACCCCGCCATACTCAGCGCCAGAAGCCAGGGAGGAAACGGATAACGCAAATAGACCAGCGGTACCAGAGTCAGGAGTACGAGAATCACCCACAAACTGGCCGTATAAGCTGACATGGAGAGAAGGGCATACCCACGCCCCACCACAGATTGCGCCTGATTAGACAAGATCTCTCTACCAAATTTGCTGAGACATTGGGCTGATCCTTTGGCCCAGCGGGCTTGCTGGTTTTTATAGGCGGTCATGCTCAGCGGTAATTCGGCCGGGGCCGTTACGTGAGGGAGAAATTGGAAGCGCCAGCCGTGCAAAACGGCCCGCGTGCTCAGGCATAAATCCTCACACACGGTATCATCTTGCCAACCCCCAGAACGCTCCAGACATTCGCGCCGCCATATCCCGCCGGAGCCGTTAAACTTAGGAAAATAGTTGGCGCGAAAACGGACCGCCTGATCAATGGCGAAATGTTTGTCCATCGCAATTGCCTGGGCGGCCGTCAGGCTGGATTGGTGGTGATTCAGGTGTTCCCATCGCACCTGAATCATACCTAACTGGGGATCTGTGAGGAAATGGGGCACGGTCTGGCGCAAAAAGTCGGGTTTGGGTTGGAAGTCGGCATCAAAAATAGCCATGAATTCACCCTGGGCCAGTTGTAGACCGGTGGCCAAGGCTCCGGCTTTGTACCCTTCACGGTTATGGCGATGATGCAAGGTGATGTGGAAACCTTGATTTTGGTACTGAGTTACTTTCGCGGCCGCAAGTGCTGTCGTTTCATCTGTCGAATCGTCTAGCACCTGAATGTGCAGACAGTCACGAGGGTAATCCAGGGCCGCGGCCGCGTCAATTAGCCGTTCGATCACAAATTGTTCATTAAATACGGGCAATTGCACCGTTACCAGGGGCCATACTGTAGGTGAAAGCGGGGCTGGGTAGCTTGTATGACGATACCGCCAGTAAACGAGTAGCGTAAACAGCCCCCAAAAACCATACACAGCCAGCGCGGCCGCGGCCGCGAGATAAATAACACTCAACCAGATCATCATAAAAGGGAAATTCCGGGAAACCAGGTGACTTATGGTAACTATACAAGTGGGATACGGCTCTGCCTGAGCTTGTCGAAGCCAGAGCCGGGCTTCGACAAGTTACGCCTTATGAACGATATTTCCCCAACTTATAGGCACACCTTACAACTCAGGCATCCGCAGGGGGACGAGTGAACGTTTTCACTCGTTTATTAAACAGACTACGAGGAATCAGTACCCGCCGTTGACAGCCCAAACACACCAGACCAATATCCACCCCAATTCGTACCACCCGCCATTCATAGCTCCCGCAGGGGTGAATCTTACGCAATCGAGCAATGTCACCTACTTGTACTTCAGGAATCATACCGTTTGATTATAGCATTGCCGGGCATGAGCAGAAACCCCTCTTCCCGGGGAGAAGGGGGAACCTATTTATGTCGTTTTTTGAGGGCGTACGCCCTCAAAAACGACACTTTATCCAATTCTCCGCCCCTGGGGTTAGGGTTAGGGGTAGGGGAAATCCGAATATGCAATCGCCCTATAAGAATTGCTGATATAGTTGGCTGGTGATAAAAAACGGGTTACGATATTAAAAATTGCCCAACACCCGCCACACATAACTGTAAGGACTCTCTATGTTATTTGAACTCATTAATGGTTCTGTGGATCTCGCCACCTTTGTTGCTTTTGTCATCGTCGTATTTTTTGCCTTTGCCTATCATGAATTAGGTCATGCTCTGGTTGCTGATTATTTGGGGGATCCCACTCCCCGGAGCCAGGGACGTATTACCATTAACCCATTGCCCCACCTGAATGCACTAGGCCTTATCCTCGTTATCGTCTTCGGTTTTGGTTGGGCTACTACTCCTATTAACCCCAGCCTGCTTCGTGGTAATCCCCGTACATCTCATGCCTATGTCGCTGTGGCTGGGCCTGTTGCCAACTTGATTATGGCCGTATTGTTTGCTATTGCTTACCGTATCTTCTACGACACCCCTCTGGCTATTCTCTGGCAAGGGGTGGCCTCAGATTTGGTCATACAAAATTTGGCGCTCTTATTTCGCCTGGGGGTGTTGTGGAATTTGTTTTTGATGGGATTTAACCTCTTGCCCATTCCCCCCCTGGATGGTTTCTGGGTGTTGCGCGGTTTGCTCCCGGTGGAATTGTCTTATCGCATGGATGATCTATTGCGCCTGGGCTTCGTCCCTTTTCTGCTGTTGTTTTTTCTTTTGCCCCGGCTGGGCATTAATGTTTTAGCGCCTATCAGCACAATGACGCAACAATTATTCTTTTTGTTGGTGGATTTGTAATGTGGCAACGATTCCGGTATCGGGTTTGGCAATTGGGGCAAATTATGAGGGCGCGGCCGCTTCCCCCGGCGGCGCACCAGGAAATTGCCGTTATTCTCTCTCCGGCTGAACAATCCTTGTTTTATCAATTTTCGCGTAGCGACCAGGGGCATAGTTACCGGGTGATGCGATTGTTACAATTACGTGGCGAGGAGAATCAGGCATTACTCGCGGCCGCGCTCCTGCATGATATTGGTAAAACCCGTGTTACCCTCCATTGGTGGGAACGGGTGGTCATTGTACTGGCGATGGTAGCGGGCAAAGACGCGGCCGCACGTTGGGGGCAAGGGGAACCGTATGGTTGGCGTAAAGCCCTGGTTGTTAAGGCGCAACACCCCACCTGGGGAGCAGAGATGGTTCAGGCCATTGGGGGCCACCCTTTGACCATCCGCTTAATTCGTTATCACCAGGATGTACTTGCCCCAGATGCGGCCGCGACGCCTGAAAATAACCTGCTCCGTTCCTTACAATGGGCGGATGATCAAAGTTGAATGAGAATAGAAGTGGGCGATGGTTGCGGCCGCGATACCCCGGTTATTGATACAAAAAGCAACTCCTAAACCTGTTGCCTGAGCTTGTCCCAGGCAAACGGGCTTCGACAGGCTCAGCCCTCGAGAGGGTTAGTAGCGACACCAAAAAACAAAAAGGTGACGGTCAGACCCCTGACCGTCACCTTTTTTAATCGCCTATCAGATCGTCACCGATCCGGGTTATGCTAATTCTTCATCATTAACGGTAGAAAGAGATTCTGCATTATTTCACCCAGACTCGTGCTATTCAGCATAACAACCGCTGTCACCCCACTGTTCAGCGCAGAAGTAAACGTGACATGGGCCATATCCGAACTCCCCACTCCTACTACCACATACACTTCTACGGTCGTGCTTTCCCCGGGCGCAAGAATCACACTGGAGGCACTAGACGTTGTCGGCCAGACATTATTTGCCATACCGACAGAGAATGTATCTGTGAAATTGCCGGTATTCGTCACCGCAATGGTATAGGTAATCGTCTCTCCGACGTACCCGTTTCCATTCATATCCCCAGATGTGAGGATGCCCACCTGCAACACGGCATAGGTTGTTCCGGTGGCTGTATACACCAGTGTGGGGGTAGTAACGGAGGTAATGGTCAACATAAAGGCGTCATTCACATTGACCGCATTCGGCACGTCTACCTGCACCGAAACTGTAGCCAGTGAATTCATGGTCATATTCAGAGTGGATGGTGTCAACAACGTTGTTGGCCAGGAGTTCCCGCTAAGGGTTACGGTATAACTATCTGCTTGAAGCAAATTGTAGAACGCAAAATCGTGCACCACCGAGCTATTCGGGTCAGCATCCAGATCGCTTTCTTGCGGCGCAATGATAGCATGGGGCGTTGCTACGGGTGCTGAAGGCAAAGGCCACACATACGCCCCTCGTGACCGGGTAAAGACGGCCAGAGTTGTGGCTCCCCGATCAATAGACATATCCCAAATCATCACATGGGGTATACCATTCTCAAAGCGGTACCACAGCGGTGCGGCCGCATTGATGTCATTGGTGTAATACAAACCCCAATCCGTACCCGCAAACACCTGTTGTGGATAATTGGGATTGGCCATAATGGCGTTTACGGGAATATTGGGCAGATTACCACTTTTGTTTTCCCAGGTGAAAGAAGCACAATTGGCCGTACAAGTCACTTTGAAGACATGACCGGGGGTTGCCACCGTATTCTGATCAAAACCACCTACCGCCGCATAAGCCACCAGGGCATTCGCTGGACTACTGGCAACATCCAGGATAGGCCGATTGGGCAGAATGGCATTTGCACCAGTTACATCTACCCAGGTTGCGGAGTTTGGGACACCTGTGCCCAAACCAAAACCAAACTGCACATTACCGTCATTTGTACCAACAATAGCCATACTGTCATCGGTGACAGCAAAAGCTAATTGATTGATAAACGAGCGATCTACCAATGTGCCTTTGGTGAGATCGCCACTATTGACAAACCACGTAGTTCCGGGGTTCCCCCCTTGAATGGTTTCCCAAACACGCTGACTGCCAGCAATCATGTGATCACAGGTAGATGTCGCACATTCTTTATAAATCTCATAAGGAAAAAGGAAACTGATACGATCCCCTGACCAACTTCCGCTTGTTGAAGTTGGAGAGCTAAACGGCCCACTCAAAGCAACCTGCATACCCCCATTTTGTGTTTCCATGTACCAGCGTTGCGCCTGTACCGGTTCAATGCGAGCATACACACCGTCCCCACCCAACCGATGTTGCCATTGGATTGGGCCAGGACTGCCACTCCAAACCGCAACGGACGAACCATTGTCTTGTGCCCCGGCAATAATGCCCGGATTGGCAGAGAAGGCAAAGTTGGCGGTGATATCGCCACCATAGAACTCAATTGTTCCCAGCGTATCGTTGAGCGAAATGAAGGTAGGGGTGGCAGAATTGGCATTACTGCTATACCACACCCCCCCATCGCTACCAAGCAACAGATTCGCCGAAGAGTTACCCACAAAGGCACGGGCGTGATTATCCACATGTACAAGCCCACCACAGTACCCTCTGGTTGTGTTGGTAAAGGTTGTTCCACCGTTGGTTGTTTTATAAACGTCAATCATACTGAGGAAAACAGTATCTGAATTGTTGGGATCTACAGTCAAACCGGCGTTGTACCAGGTTTGACCAATCCCTGAGCTACAGCCTGCCGCGGTGAAGGTGGCAGGGGTAGCTTGTTGTGTCCAGGTAGTGCCGCCATCTGTGGTGCGCCAGACACCTCTGGTTGCGCTTCCGTTGGTGTTATCTGCAACCTGTGCATAAATAATCTGTGGGTTACTGGGAGCCATCGCCAGATCAATACGCCCCACCTGATCGTTTGCTGGGTTGCCGTCGCCTGTACCGGTGGGCCAACCATTGTTTAACAGTGTCCAGGATGCCGGACAGCCAGAAACTGGAACCGTTGAGCGATAAACACCATTGGCTCCGGTATTACCCAGATCGGGCTGTACAGTGGTGGGGAATCCTCGTGTCCCAACAGCGGCGTAGAGTGTTGTACTGCTTCCCTCGTCACGCACCAGCAGGCCTGTAATGTCCTGACGTTGGCTACTGTGAGCATTGGTTACACAAGGCCCAGCCCAGTTGTTGCCTGCGTCGTACGAAAAATAGAGGCCTGTTTTTGTTCCCACGATAATGGTGTTGCTGTTGTTGGGGTCAATTTGCACTTTGCCAATGGCCTGATATTGGGGGAACCCGGTGATGGGGTAGTTGGGGGCGAAGACAGTTTCACCTAAGACGGTCCAACTGGCCCCGGCATTGGTACTCTTGAGCAAACCAGAGCCACCAAAGGAGAAAGAGCCATAACGAAGATCCCCAGTACCGGCGTAAATGGTGTTAGGATCATTGGGGTCAATGATGATGTCACCAATGGCGATGCTGTTGATTTGCAAATCATCGGTGACATTTGTCCAGGTGGTGGTGGCACTACAGCAGTTAGTGGTTTTCCACACGCCGCCCCCATCAGAGCCGATGTAAACAACTGCCGGATTGGTAGGGTCTACGGCGATGACATTGGTACGACCGGCCACATTGCGGCCGCTTTGCAGAAGCGGCAGTGGTCCCACAAAGGTGAAACTATCGGGGTCCAGGTTGAGGGGGGCAGAGACATTTTCTACATACTCGCCACTGGGTATGCCACTCGGAACGAAGCGATCCTGTGCGGCCGCTTCCACAAGCCACCTTTGATCAAAATTGAAGGTGGGGTAGGTATAGCGTGTGGCCCAGTAGTCACCCATACCGAGTAACGCCACTGTTTCGTCATATGGATTACCCGCAGTATAAGCCTCACGGCCAGCGGCAGAAAGTTGTAGAGCTTCTTCTAGCCCTGACTCTGCGGCTACCATTTTATCCTGAGAAATGTCCACAGATTGCTGGATCAAAACAATAGTCAGGATGAGAAACATGAATAAAGACAATAACCCAACAGCAACTCGCCTGCGTAGCACAAGCATGATAAACCTCCAGTGAGATGGGATTAAATAATCGTGCACAATTAACTTGGTGATTTGCTGGGGACAGTCGCCTGACCGAGCTACCTGGTTATTTTGGGACGATTGCTATAAAGCTTAAGATAATGATTTTGGGTACAGGCTGGCCTTGTCCCTGCCCTACCACGAGAGGGCAACCACGAGGGTTGCCCGTACCGCCAAAACCTTTTTCTTGAAAACCATAAGTATGGAAGAGTGAGTGTTCGTTGATTTTGTGAGACCAAACATATTCTCAGACTCTTCATTTTTAAGGGTGAACCCGTTTCCGTCAAAACCGGTAAAAAAGGGCGTGTACCTTTCTGTGGGGTGTACTGTTTATACCGATTTTGATTTTCAAAACGCATAACGACCGGACTATGGTTACGAAGGCCGCTGGCCTGGGCTTTTAGCCCGCAAAGCTCCATCTATTTAGTCCGGCGGTTTGACCGCCGGGTGGGGTAACTGAACGCTTACCTTCTTTGACACCCCTACTGTTCGCGGTCAGTTATTGCGCTTTTACGCTGTGGCTGGAAGGGTGATTGCATACTCGGATTTTCCTCACCCCTACCCCCGCCCCTGAGAATCGTTAGGTGGGATGGGCCTTCTGACTGAATATACTCGCGAATGGGATTTGATAATTATCTAATTATATGTAAGTTCATTCAAAGGGGAAACTAATTTATTTGGCTCGAGTATATCTACATTTTGTGGAAGACCTGACAGGCTTCTAAAACCTGTCAGGTCTGTGCCCCACGATTTATGGGTATACTCATTTGGCTCTACGCTCCTTTTTGCGGCCGCGCCCACATTGAAAAACCCGTCACAGGGTGGTATAAACGCCCTATGCAAATTCATCATGTCACCATCTTGGGACTTACTCGCACCACCTGTTCTATTGGCCTTATCCTGCGTCAACTTTTTCATGGCGAAGGGCTTGTTGTGGGGCATTCCCCCCACGAAGCAGATGTTAAACAGGCCCTGGCTTTAGATGCCCTCGATCAGACGCCAAAAAACTGGCGAGACACATTAGCCCAGACTGATTTGCTTATCATAGATTGGCCTGCCCCTGATCTAGAGACTTTGTACCGGGAAATTGGTTTCCGGTTACGTCCAGAAACGCTTGTTCTCGATTTTTCTCGCCTTAAGTCACCAGTCTATCAACTGGCCCAGGCTCATCTCAAAAGCCGCAAATTTATTGGTGTGGCTCCTCTGTTGGCCGCCAATCAATTAGCAAACGGGGCAACCACCCTCGCGGCCGCGACGCCTAAACTGTTTGCTGGTAGCCATTTCTGCCTGGTTGCCCACCCTACCACTACCCAGGAAACACTCGATCAGGCTATCGCTTTTGGTCGCCTGTTAGGCGCCGAACCTACCTTCGCCGATCCTTGGGAATATGATGGTTTGATGCAAATGACGGAACTTTTGCCGATACTGAGCGCGGCCGCAATCTTCCAGACCGCCAGTCGTTCAGAAGGGTGGGAAGATGTGGGCCGATTTGCCGGGCTAACCTTTGCCGGTACAACCAACGCCCTGGACCAATACCAAGAAGCCATCTGGATGGTCGCCCAAAACCAGACGGCTATCTTGCCCTTACTTGATAATCTGGTAACACACTTGCAACAGCTTCGACACCTCATCACCCAAGATGATGCGGCCGCGCTCCCTAACTGGCTAAACCCCCTGTCCCAAACCCATGCCCGGTGGCTCCAAAAACGTCTCACCTCTCACCCGGGTGAACCAGACTTACTAGATGAAGTGCAGGATCGAAACTTCCTGCGCCAACTTTTCACCTTTAAACGTCGCCATTAAAACCAGCCCCCTGAACATATCCACCTTATGATTTCCCTGCCTAAACGCGAAAAACAACAGCCAATGGCACCTCTCGCGGCCGCAGTCACCAGGCCATTACGCATTCTCATGGTCACCCCTACCTCTTTCTTTGCCGATTATGGGGGCCATATCCGCATCTTGGAAGAAACACTGGCGCTACAACGCTTAGGCCATCAAGTTACCATTGTTACCTATTACAAAGGCAATGACGTACCAGGGCTAGATATTCATCGTACCCCCCGCCTGCTCTGGCATGCCGAATATGAAGTAGGTTCATCGCGCCATAAACTGGCCTTTGATCTCTATCTTTTTGCCCAGGCCTTACGGCTCGCGTGGCAAATACGCCCAGATATCATACATGGGCACATGCACGAAGGTGCTTTGATCGGAGGTGTTCTGGCTCGCCTCTTTCGTATTCCCCTCATCTTTGATTTTCAGGGGAGTCTGACCGGTGAAATGTTAGATCATGGCTTCTTAAAGCCAGATAGCTTCCTCTATCACATCATCCACCACCTGGAAAGGTTCATTTGTCGCCTGCCCCAGGCCACGCTAACCAGTTCTCTACGTTCGGCCCGGCTTCTAGAACATGAATTTGCTATGCGGCCGCGAACGATTCACCCCCTGCCCGATTGCGTAGATATCACCCGGTTCGATCCCCACCAATTCACCACCCCCGAAAAAAACGCCCTTAAACAGCATCTCGGTATCCCCCTGGATAAACCCGTAGTTGCCTACCTGGGCCTACTCGCCGATTATCAAGGGACGCCGCATCTTTTGGAAGCGGCCGCGTACCTTAAAAAAAAGGGTCAGCCCATTCACTTTCTCATCATGGGTTTCCCCAATGTAGAATATTACCGTGCCCTGGCCGAAACACTTGGCGTCACTGATTGTGTCACCCTTACCGGCAAAGTACCTTACACCAGCGCCCCTCTCTTTCTCTCTTTAGGCGATGTCGCCGTCTCGGCCAAAATGTCCAAAACAGAAGGCAGTGGCAAAGTCCTAAACTACATGGCGATGGCTCAGCCCATTGTGGCCTATGATACGGTCGTTCATCGTGAATACCTGGCCGAGCTAGGTGTTTATGCGCCAGAAGGGGATATCATAGCCCTGGCAGAAGCAATTGGGCAATTAACTGAGGACCCCGCCCGACGAACCATTTTAGGACAACAATTGCGCCAGCGTGCGGCCGCGAACTACAGTTGGCACACCGCAAGCGAACGAATCGTTGCCCTATATCGTAGCTTGACGCACTGAGCTAAATTTGTTATAATCCTCTTTCGCTTACTAGCCGTAAAACTTCAGGTACAATGTTCCCTTCCCCGAGGGTTGTCAGAAAGAGTACATAAATCGGTGCATTGACCCTTTGTCGGCAAGTTTTATTGGTCTGTAAAGCCAAAAAGAGGAGAAATCCACATTTTTTTGAAACCCAGGTTTAAACTGAGTTAATCTAGGGGTGCAACACACTTGTCCGTTGCACCCCTTTTTGGCGAATTGCTATTTTTGAGTTGCAGACATCATCCCATGTCTGCCCAAAGGGAGCAGGTGACGTTTATGGCTAGACTTCCTATTAAAAGCTATGCCCGTAGTAAAGATCCGCTAGAACTGCCCAAACTCATTGATGTTCAGCTAGATTCCTTTGATCTATTTGTCAAAGAAGGCCTGGCTGAACTCTTTGAAGAAATATCACCCATCATTAGCTTTAATGGTGATCTCAAACTGTACTTCCCGTCCACTTTGCCGGAAGTAAAAGATTTCAGCCTGAAATACTGGTTTGGTGATCCCAAATATAGCGTCGAAGAGTGTGTTGAACGTGACATGAGCTACGCCGCACCTCTCTCCGTTCAGGCCCTTCTCTACAGTCAAGATCAGGATCAACCCATTGTCCAGGATATCTTCATGGGCGATTTTCCCCTGATGACCAATGCCGGTACCTTTGTCATCAATGGTACCGAACGTGTCGTTGTCAGCCAGTTAATACGCTCCCCTGGTGCCTACTTTGAAGTTCAGGAAGAACGTACCACTGGACGACCACTGGCCATGGGAAAGCTTATCCCTGACCGTGGTGCCTGGATGGAGTTCGAAACACGGAAAACCGATTACATTACGGTTAAATTTAACCGTAAACGTACTGTACCTGTCACTATGTTCCTGCGTGCCCTGGCCGCCGTAGATGACGGCTTGGGCAACCAACTCATTAAACAAGGCTCTGACGAAGAACTCTTAGCCCTATTTGCTGACGTAGACACCAATGGTGAACATCGGTACATCCCCGGTAGCATTGAGCAAGAACCCCCGTGGGATCAAGATCGGCCCCAATCAGAACAGGCCCTGATCGAATTTTACAAGAGAATGCGCCCTGGTGACCCGCCAACACTTGACAATGCCCGCGAATATCTCATCGAGCAACTGTTTGACAAACGTCGTTATGATGTTGCCAGTGTTGGGCGTTATAAACTAAATAAACGGCTGGGCCTCCAGACACAAGTTCCTTTACAGCATCGCACCCTCACCCAGTACGACGTAGTCAATCTGGTGCGCCGTATGATCCTCATCAATAACGGCCAGGAAAGACCAGATGATATTGACCACTTAGGAAATCGTCGGGTTAAAACTGTCGGTGAATTGCTCCAGGCTAAACTGCGCGTTGGTCTGCGCCGTATGGAACGTGTCGTCAAAGAACGCATGTCCATTCGCGAGAGTGATAATATCACCCCAGTCACTCTCATCAATATCCGCCCCGTCGTTGCGGCCGTTCGTGAATTCTTCGGTAGCTCACAATTAAGCCAGTTCATGGAACAAACCAATCCTCTGGCCGAACTGACCCACAAACGGACACTCTCTGCTTTGGGTCCGGGCGGTCTGCGTCGAGAACGCGCTGGCTTTGAAGTCCGTGACGTGCATCACAGCCATTACGGCCGCATCTGCCCCATCGAAACACCGGAAGGTCCTAACATTGGTTTGATTGGACGTCTGGCAACGTATGGACGAGTGAATAAATACGGGTTCATTGAAACCCCATATCGCCGCGTTCTTAACAAACTGACCAATGATAGTCCCGAACTACCCGGTCGTAGTGCAATGGGTAACATCGTTCACCCCGAAACGGGTGAAATCCTGGTAGAGTCCACCAAACCCATTACAGAAGAGGCTATTGCCCAGATCAAAGCCGCAGGTATTCCTGAAGTTAAAGTGCGTCCTTTCCTTACAGAAGAGATCCTGTACATGTCTGCTGATGAAGAAGACCACTTTACAATTGCCCAGGCCAATGCCGAATTAGATGAACGCCAGCAATTTACTGGTGATCGTATCACAGCACGGCGTAATCAAGAATTCCGGTTTGCCTCTGTTGAGCGTATTGACTTCATGGACGTGGCTCCCCGACAGATTGTTGGTGTGTCTGCGTCACTCATTCCTTTCTTGGAACATGACGACGCAAACCGCGCCCTCATGGGTTCCAACATGCAACGGCAAGCTGTCCCCCTCATTAAACCTGATGTCCCGATTATCAGTACAGGCATGGAAATGCAAGCGGCTCGTAACTCCGGTCAGGTTGTCATTGCCCGTGAAGATGGAGAAGTCATAAGCGTTAGTGGTGATACGATTGTGGTGATGGGTGCATCAGGACCCGTCACGTATGCTCTCCGCAAATACAAACGCTCTAATCAGAGTACTGTAGTAGATCAGCAACCGGTCGTCTATAAAGGGCAGATTGTTCACAAAGACAATATTCTAGCCGACAGCTCATCTACCCGATTTGGCGAACTGGCATTGGGCCAGGACGTAGTTGTTGCTTTCCTGTCCTGGGAAGGTGGGAATTACGAAGACGCCATTATTCTCAACGAACGCCTGGTACGTGATGATCTCTTCACCTCTGTTCATATAGAGAAACATGAAGTAGAGGCCCGTGACACCAAATTAGGGCCCGAAGAAATCACTTACGACATTCCTAATGTCAGTGAGGATGCCTTAAAAGACTTGGATGAGCGCGGTATTATTCGTGTTGGTGCGGATGTCAATGAAAATGACATTTTGGTGGGTAAAATCACCCCGAAAGGCGAGAAAGAGCTGACACCAGAAGAAAAATTACTTCGCGCTATCTTTGGTGATAAGGCACGTGAAGTCAAAGACACGAGCTTGCGTTTGCCCCATGGGGCGCGTGGTAAGGTAGTAGATGTGCAAGTGTTTACGCGCCAGCATGATCGCGACTTACCTGCTGGGGTCGAGACAATGGTGCGTGTAAGCGTAGCCCAACGACGCAAAATCTCTGTGGGTGACAAAATGGCTGGTCGCCATGGTAATAAGGGTGTTATCTCTATGATTGTTCCTGAAGAGGACATGCCTTACCTGGAAAATGGCCGTGCGGTAGACATTATTCTGAACCCCATGGGTGTACCTGGGCGTATGAATTTGGGTCAAGTCCTAGAAACACACTTGGGTTGGGCCGCAAGCCGCCTGGGTTTCCGAGTGGTAACACCTGTTTTTGATGGGGCCAACGAAGATGACATTGCCGCTGAATTGGCTCGTGCCTGGTTGACGGATCACGCCTGGGATGTCATGAATGATTGGGCTTGGGATTGGTTGAATGAAATCAGCTATGACACGCAAAACCTGACAGCTGATAATGAGGTTCGTCGCCTCTTTATTTCTGCCTGGTTGGCTGAAAAACCCTATGATCAGGAACGATTGGCCACAGATGAGTTTTATGCTCGTCGTGCAGTGGTGAGTGAATGGTTGAGGGATAAAGGATATAAGCCGGAAACGGTCTTCCCCGAAGGCATTGCGGAAACGGAGTATATCCACTTTAATCAGATTGCTGTAGATGCCTGTGTGCGTGAATGGTCTACTTATATGGTAGAGAAGTACGAACTATCATCTGATTTGCGCCCCGAAGCCAATGATGGGACTGAATTGTTGTGGGAAAAGGCCAGCAAGGTTGTCCTACTTGCAGGTGTGCCTATTCCCGTATTAGGCAAAGAGCGCTTATTTGATGGTAAATCAGGCCAATCTTTTGATCAGCCTGTTACAACCGGCATCATCCACATGCTGAAGTTAGCCCATCTGGTTGAGGATAAGGCCCATGCTCGTTCCACTGGCCCATACTCACTGGTGACACAACAGCCGCTAGGTGGTAAAGCTCAGTTTGGTGGTCAACGCTTTGGTGAGATGGAAGTGTGGGCGTTGGAAGCATATGGTGCGGCGTATACCCTTCAGGAGCTTTTGACCGTGAAATCTGACGATGTACAAGGACGGGTTAAGACCTACGAGTCCATCGTCAAAGATGAACCTATTGAATCTCCCGGTATTCCGGCTTCGTTCCGTGTTTTGGTGAAAGAATTGCAGAGTTTGGGCCTTGCGGTAGAAGCAGTTACCGAGAATGGGGATGTAATCCGCTTTGGCAAGGATGACGATAAGAAGAATCGTCAGTATGCGGGTACTGGGTTAATGGACCTGGCCCGTAGCCGGGGCTAATTGGGAATTAAACCCTGATGTCCTGTGCATAACGGTGACATCAGGGTTTTGTTATGTGAAATTTTTGACAAGCTATGCGCCTGTGTTATAATCCACCTTCGTACTCTTGAAAACGCACCGGTAACCAGGGTTTAAGTCTATCCACTAGATAGATAGAGACTGAATCAAGTTACCAATTGCATAGGCAAAGATAGACATGGAGGCCATCAATGAGGAATTGATGGCCTCCATTTTGTCGCCTTAAGGTAACTGATAGAAAGTTCGTGAATCACGAGAAGTGGAAGGAGAAAGTTAAGCGTGCCTACGATTAATCAATTGATACGCAAGGGACGTTCACCTAAGACAAAGAAAAGCACGGCACCTGCCTTGCAGTGGACGTTAAATATCTTCAAACAGCGGCGCACACGCCAGCCCAAAGGCGCGCCACAGAAGCGTGGTGTTTGTACGCAAGTGAAAACAGCTACACCGAAGAAACCGAATTCGGCTTTGCGTAAGGTGGCTCGTGTTCGTTTGACAAATGGTGTGGAAGTCACGGCTTACATTCCTGGTGAAGGGCATACATTGCAGGATCACTCTGTGGTGTTGGTACGTGGCGGCCGCGTAAAAGACTTGCCCGGTGTGCGTTACCACATTGTACGTGGGGCACTGGACACGACTGGTGTTGACGGGCGTCGTAAGGCGCGTTCAAAATACGGTGCGAAAGTACCGAAGGCTGGAGCCAAGACCGGAACCAAACCCGGAGCCAAGCCCGCCCCGAAGAGAAAATAGTGAGGTTGAATTATGCCAAGACGATACACCCCGGAAAAGCGAGATGTTGTACCCGATCTCCGTTATGATAGTAATCATGTCTCGATGTTTGTGAACCGCTTGATGCGGAATGGCAAAAAGAGTGTGGCTATTGGCCTGATGTATGATGCTCTGGCGTCCGTAGAGGATAAGACAGGCCGTCCGGCAATGGAAACCTTTGAACAAGCATTGAAGAACGTTGGCCCACAGGTAGAAGTCAAACCCCGGCGCGTGGGTGGGGCTACATACCAGGTACCGGTTCCGGTAGAAACTTCACGGCAGGTTTCTTTGGCAATGCGCTGGCTGTTAGCGGCCGCACGCAGTCGCGCTGGCCGTTCTATGGCCGAAAAATTGGCTGCCGAATTTATGGATGCGGCAAAAAACCAGGGTTCAGCCATTAAGAAGAAAGATGATACTCACCGTATGGCAGAGGCCAACCGTGCCTTCTCCCATTTCCGGTTTTAATTATGCAGGCTATCCTGGTCTGTAGAGCAGGTTTATCATGAGTCGTTACCCGTTAGACAAATTACGCAACATTGGCATTATTGCCCACATTGACGCCGGTAAAACTACTACTACCGAGCGTATCCTGTATTACACCGGTATGATCCACCGTATGGGTGAAGTCCATGAAGGGACAACCACGATGGATCATATGGTTCAGGAACGCGAACGTGGTATTACAATCACTTCGGCCGCAACAACCACTTTTTGGCGGGATTGTCAGATTAATATTATTGATACCCCCGGTCATATTGACTTCACGGCTGAAGTGCAACGTAGTCTCCGTGTGTTAGATGGTGGCGTGACGGTATTTGATGCCGTAGCCGGTGTTGAACCACAATCTGAGACGGTCTGGCGTCAGGCGAATCAATATGGGGTACCCCGTATTTGCTTCGTAAACAAAATGGATCGCATTGGGGCAAACTTTACACGCACCATTGACATGATCAAAGATCGCCTGAAAGCTAACCCGGTGGCGATTCAATGGCCTATAGGCCAGGAAGCTGAATTCCGTGGGGTAGTAGACCTGATGACGATGGAAGCCATCATTTGGGAAGATAGTGATCAGGGTGTTACCAGTACGGTTGTGCCAATACCTGTAGACTTAGCGGATGAAGTCGCGGCCGCACGTGAAACCCTGATTGAACGTATCGCCGAAACGAACGATGAACTCACCATGCGCTATCTTGAAGGTGAGGAAATCACCCAAGATGAATTGCAGGTCGCTCTCCGGAAAGCAACAATTTCTAATCAGGTCGCCCCTGTTCTCTGTGGTACCGCCCTTCGCAATAAAGGAGTACAAAAACTCCTGGATGCAGTAGTAGATTATCTCCCCTCTCCATTGGATATTCCCGCTATTGAGGGAACCAATCCTTATACCGGTGAAACTGAACTCCGTCTAGCCGGTGACAATGAGCCTGTTTCAGCACTAGTCTTCAAAATTGTTACGGATCCATATGTGGGTAAACTGGCTTATTTCCGTGTTTACTCCGGTATTGTGACAGCTGGCTCAACCCTGACCAATAGCACGAAAAACCGCAAAGAACGCATTGGCCGTATCGTTCGTATGCACGCCGATCACCGTGAAGATCTGAAAGAAGTACGAGCGGGAGATATTGCCGCCATTTTGGGTCTGAAGCAAACCATTACAGGTGATACATTATCAGATCCTGACAAAGCCGTAGTTCTAGAAACGATTAGTTTTCCCGAACCTGTCATTCAATTGGCAATTGAACCTAAGACAACCGCCGATCAAGATAAAATGGGCATTGCCTTACGTGCTCTAGCCGATGAAGACCCTACCTTCCAGGTTAAGGGAGATGAACAAACCGGACAGACAGTGCTGTATGGTATGGGTGAACTACACCTTGAAGTACTGGTAGACCGGATGTTACGGGAGTTCAAGGTTGCTGCAAATGTGGGGAAACCCCGTGTGGCTTACCGTGAAACCATTACCCGATTGGTAGAGAAGGCCGAAGGACGATTTGTTCGGCAGAGCGGCGGGCGCGGCCAGTTTGGTCATGTTATTTTGCGTCTGGAACCTTTGGAACCAGGCTCAGGATTTGTTTTTGAAAATGGTCTGGTGGGAGGGGTAATTCCCAAAGAATATGTTTCCCCAGTCCAGGAAGGTATCCGTGAAGCGATGGAAGGGGGTATATTGGCCGGTTATCCTATGACCGACATCAAAGTCGTTCTTTATGATGGCTCTTTCCATGAAGTAGACTCCTCTGAAATGGCTTTCAAAATTGCTGGGTCAATGGGTTTCAAAGAGGGAGCACAAAAAGCGCAACCTGTTTTGCTTGAACCCATCATGGCACTTGAAGTAACCATACCGGAAGAATATACCGGTGATGTGGTCGGTAGCCTTTCAGCTCAACGCGGTATGATTGAAGGGATTGAAATGCGCTCCGATGGCATTCAAACCATCCGGGCTAAATGTCCACTGGCTGAAATGTTTGGTTATGCTACCCGTCTGCGCTCTATGTCACAGGGTCGTGGTAGTTTCACGATGGAATTCCATCATTATGCCCAGGTCTCACCCAACCTGGCCAAAGACATCATCAGTGGCAAGGCGTAAGAATAAACGATTAAGAGTGCCCTGCACCTTTTGTTTTAACCAATTCAGTAAAGAGAGGGATTTAAACAATGGCCAAGGAAAAATTCGCACGTGAAAAACCACACTGCAACATCGGCACCATCGGTCATATTGACCACGGGAAAACCAGCCTGACAGCGGCGATTACCAAAGTGCTGGCGTTGAAAGGGAAGGCC
>JAGNBF010000222.1 GCA_018004935.1 Chloroflexota bacterium
TTTTTAGACCCTCGCCTGATTTGTCGCCGGAAATCCCCATCCCTAACCCCGCCCCCAGGGGCGGGGAACTTTTCTAAGCGCGGTTTTTCGGGGCGAAGGCCCCGAAAAACCGCGCTTTTGAGTTCCCGGGGGTAGGGGGGTGGGTGTTCCCCTAAACCTGCGCCACCCAACTTATTTTTAGACCCTCGCCTGATTTGTCGCCGGAAATCCCCATCCCTAACCCCGCCCCCAGGGGCGGGGAACTTTTCTAAGCGCGGTTTTTCGGGGCGAAGGCCCCGAAAAACCGCGCTTTTGAGTTCCCCCCTTCCCCCCGGGAAGGGGGGTAGGGGGGATGGGTCTTCCCCTAAACCTGCGCCACCCCGGTTATTTTTAGACACTGATATGACCGTGGTAAGTATAGATACAGAGTGGATATCTATACAGATCTCCGGGATAGAAGAAACGGAAATGGGACAAACAGTTACGGTTGCTGGATGTTCGGTAAATAAAAACTGAAGGGCAAATCAACGACGGTAACAGAAAAGGAATCGTTGCTAGATGCCTGGGCTGGATCCGTCACCCTGACAATGACCGTCGTTTGTCCGACCCAATTGAAGGTGGGATTGATGTCAATATAACGATTGCTGTTCAAGGTGATGCCAGCTCCAGCCGCTGGAGTGTTGATAATTTGAAATACCAACTGATTATCAGGATCATCGTCATTGACATAGGCCCACAAATCAATGGCATTATTGCGTACCGTATTCATCAGCACAAACTGGTCGGGTAACTCCGCAAACGTCGGCGTGAGGTTAGGACGAGGCCAGCCCATATCTTGTAAGATAGCCAGGGTGAGTGAGCCGGGGTGGTGAATGACTTCCCCCGGTTGAATCACAGGTGTTATCAGCCCATTCGTCGTGCCTGTGGGGTAAGTTGCCTCATCCAGATTGGTGAAACTATCGGCACCCCAACTGGCTGGGGCATACAGCTTAGCCGGGTTGTTATTGTTGGCGGCCAACGTTAAGGGACCGGAAAAGAAGATGTTGTTGCTGATCATTTGGGCATACAGATCTGTTGATGGGTTTGGAAACACAGAGGTATCTATGAGTTGTTGGTTACTGCCATTGAAAAGGAACAAGTCATAAATTCTGGGATAAGTAGGTGTTCCCCATTGCCCCGTGCCATTTTGCGGGTAATAAGCAAAGGAGTGGGAAAAGCCTAACCCCAAACCGATCTGGCGTAAAGCTACCGTCACGAAGTCATATTGTGTACCGGTTGGTTGCCCGTCTGTGCCAAAATACCAGTTGGGCAGGCTACTATCAAAGGTCAATTCCATGTCGTCGCAGGTTGGGCAACTGGTACTGCCTAAAATCGCATTGGCTAAAGATCTGGGGTAGTAAGCGTAACTGATCGGCAATGAATTTGATTTAACGTAAGACAGGATCAAGGTCGAAGCCAGCGGGGTGTTAAAGGGTGTGCCCCAAGTGGCTATGATTTTAATGGGTAGGGTGGAATCTACCAGCGGCTCCCAAATGTTGGCGGCATATTCCAGGGCTGTCTGCGCGGCCGCGGGCCAGGTTCCTTGATAGGTGATTTCGATGGTGGCGTTGGTTGGGGTATGGTTCTCTGCCTTGTTGGATTGGCTGGGATTGCTTGCAACCACCTTGGGCGCGTAAATTAACCCGGTCATGAGGCTGATCAGTAAAATAAACAGGTATTTTTTCATGTGAGCTTTCTCCTATTTGAATTTAGAGTTTCAGTTGGGGTAACGACTAACCCTCTCGAGGGCTGAGCTTGTCTCAGCCCATTTGCCTTCGACAACCTCAGGCAACGGATTTAGTCGTTACCAATTGGGAATGAACTTCAACAGACATTAATATAGGACTTACGGGGTTGCTCGAGTCGGTCTCCTGACCGTGCTCGGTGTGGCCCGGTGGTTTTGACTACCGGGTGGGATAACTAAACGCTTACTTCAGCCTCTGCCCAGGCGCAACATCTCCGCAAATTCAATGGGCATCGTCGTCGCTTCTATCGCCTGGGCCGCCATTTCCACATCATACGGCACGCGAACAAATTCGACCGTAAGCATTTTGCCTTCAGCCGTCAACACCAAATAACCAGCGCGGGGGTTATTGTCTTTGGGTTTACCGACACTGCCAGCATTGATCACATGGCGACCACTGCCTAACACCCGATGATAGGGTAAATGCGTGTGGCCACAGACAAGCACATCTACTTCAGCTAAATCAAGCAATCGCTCCAGGCTGGCTTCTGGCCGATCTTCATACAAATATTCATTTACCCGCCGTGGACTGCCATGCACTAACAGTACCCTCAAATCACCTAATTGCAAGGAGATACTGTCTACCAATTGGCGCAGGAATGCCTTATTCGCGGCTGAAGTGTGGGTATTTGACCAGGCAATGGAACGCTCGCCTAGTGCCCGAGCTTCTGGCGTTTTGTAAGCACAACCACAATCGTCGCTATCCTGACCGACGCCCTGGTCGTAGTTACCTTTGAGGGTGGGAATGTTGCGTGCCCGGATAGCATCAATAACTTCATTAGGGAAGGTACCGTAACCTACCAGGTCGCCCAGACAATAGAGTTGAGTTAATTGTCGCATAGTCATATCGGCAAATACAGCCTCTAATGCCGGTAAGTTAGCGTGGATATCCGCAAAAATGGTAATGGATGACAATGGTTTCACCTTTCTAAATCCGTTGAAGTAACCAAAACAGCCTAAAACCGTCTCTGAACTGAATGGTTGCGTGCAGGGTTCCGTATCATAGTCTCAGAAGTGGGCTTGTTTCATGAGGATACTTTGTTTTCCTGGCGGCGGCGTTCCATCATCAGACGCAAATAACGAATGCGAACTGTGAGTTCGCGTGCCGTTTGCAGAAACGCCTGAATCTGCTCGGCCTCGGGTCCGTTCAGCGCGACTGGATCGGGGAAACTCCAGTGAATCTGCTGTGGCTCGTGGGGGAAAACCGGACAGATCTCCCGCACCTGGTCGCATACGGTGATGACATAGTCAAAGGTCTGCCCCGTAAATTCGTCCATATGTTTGGGGCGTTGGCCGCTCAGGTCAATGTTAAATGTTTGGGCGGCACGAATTGCCAGAGGGTGAATGCTCCCCGGTTGGCTACCGGCGCTGAAAGCCGCAACGAGCGCCCCGCCGCTGGTGCGTAGGATGCCTTCGGCTAATTGGGAGCGGGCACTATTGTGGGTACAGAGAAAAAGGACGCGAAAGGGCTGTTCATTTAGGCCCGGTGGTACATCCCCTGGCTTTATCACTGGTGGGGTCAAGGCAAAGGCGGGGTGGAGCATTTGTCCGCTGTCCAGGTAGAGGGTGTGCAGGTGCTCTACATCCAGGCTGTAATAGACATCGCGGCCATCGGCACTGCTACGGCGTTCCCGGACGATCTGCTCATTTTTTAAGAGGCGCAGGTGGTAGGAGATAAGATTTTGTGGTCGTTGTAGCTGGTTTACCAGTTCCTGAACACGATGATCACTGACCACCAGAGCTGTGAGTAAGTGCCAGCGTACCTCATGGGCTAGTAGCTTGAGAAAAGTGGGTAGAGGGGGAGCATTGGGGAGGGTGGACATAATATGTTAATTTATAATGAATCAATTTACATTGATATATTAGCATGTTACCTTTTTTCTGGCAAACAGGGGTCAAAATCAATGTTTGCCTGGGGGTTACGAGCAAAAAAAAAGGGCGAAGACCTGTCGGTAAACAAGTCTTCGCCCTTAAGCTCAGCCCTCTAGGAACGTGTATCGTTACTTAGTAA
>JAGNBF010000223.1 GCA_018004935.1 Chloroflexota bacterium
CGAATCGTTTGCACGACTTGAGCACGTAACGTGATGCGGCCGCGGCGCGAGGCAACCTCTACCCACTCCCCATCGGCAATAGCCAACTTTTGCGCCAGCAGGGGGTGCATCTCGACTCGTGGTTCCGGGTAATGATCAACCAGCGGGCCGATGCGCCGGGTCTGGGTGCCGGAGAGAAACTGGCTGACAACACGACCAGTGGTCAAAATAATGGGGTATGTTTCATCTACATCCTCGGCTGGGGGTGCGTAAACGGAGAGGTTAAAACGGGCTTTCCCATCGGGGAAATAAAACGGCCCCTTGCCCTGGGCCACCGGGTTCCAGGAGCCGGGTTCAAAGAGGCGGGGTGTACCGGGATGATCTTCCGTGGGGCAGGGCCAGAAGACCCCTTGCTGCCGCTCAATCTTCTCATAGGTGATACCTGAATAATCGGCAATGCCCCCTTCTGACGCCTGGCGCAGTTCGGCAAAGATCGCCGCCGGGCCGCTGAACGTCATCCCCTGCTCTCGCCCCAGCACACGAGCGATGTCCTGAATGATACGCCAATCCTCGCGCGCCTCGCCCGGACAGTCCACCGCCTTGTTGATTTTGACTACCCGTCCTTCGACCGTTGTCACCGTCCCTTCATCTTCTTCATGGAGTGAACCGGGTAAAACGACGTGGGCATAACGGGCCGTGTCGCTCATGAAGAAATCAATCACCACGTAAAATTCCAACTTCTCGAGCTGTTGCCGCACATAATCATTGTCAGGCAGGGAAACCATCGGGTTGAAGCAGATGCTCAACAACCCTTTGATTTCACCCTGGTCAATCTTGCGGAAGATTTCATACGCATCCACACCGGGCGCGGGCAGGTCATCCGGGTTCATCCCCCAAACGCTGGCCACATAGGCGCGGTGTTCCGGGTTGCCCAGATCACGCGCCCCCGGCAGTTGATCGCATTTCTGACCATGTTCGCGGCCGCCTTGCCCATTGCCCTGACCCGTAATCGTGCCGTAACCGCAGTGGGGACGGCCAATGCGCCCCGAAGCCAGCACGATATTGATGGCCCCCATCACATTCTGCACCCCGTTGCTGTGATGTTCCAGGCCACGGGCGTGCAAGAGAAAGCTGCTGCGAGCCGTCCCCCACCACTCCGCCGCCTGATGGATCGCTTTCTCAGCAATACCCGTGACCTCAGCCGTGCGTTGCGGTGTCCAGGGTTGGACATGTTCGGCCAGGGCCTCAAAGCCGACCGTATGCTGGTTGATAAACGCATGATCCAGCCAGTCGTGCTTAATCATCAGGTGCAGGATGCCATTAAAGAGGGCGGCGTCTCGGCCAGGCTTGACCGGCAGGAAGAGATCGCAGGTGCGGGCAATGGGCGTAATGCGGGGATCAACCACGATGATTTTGGCCCCGTGCTCCCGTGCCTGCCACACATAGTCGGTGGTAATGGGGGCGCATTCGGCCACGTTGGAGCCGCTGATCCAGATGACTTCTGACCCTACGATGTCGCTCCACGGGTTCGCGGCCCGATCAATCCCAAACGCTTTTTTATTGCCCGCGGCCGCGCTGACCATACAAAGCCGACCGTTGTAATCAATGTTGCTGGTGCGTAAGGTCATGTGGGCAAACTTGCCCATCAGATAGGTTTTTTCGGTGGTCAGGCTGGCTCCACTCAAGATACCAAAAGCGTCACGACCATAGGTAGACTGGATGCGTTCCATCTCCGCGGCGACGCGGCCGATGGCCTGGTCGTAAGCCAGGGCTTTGAAGCCACCGGGCGCGGCCGCGTCTCGTTCATAAGCGTGTAACAGGCGATCCGGGTGGCCGTTCTGGAGATACCGCTTGATCCCTTTAGGGCACAACTTGCCCCGGTTGAAGGGGAAATCGTAATCCGGTTCCAAACCAATCACTTGATTGTCTTTCACCTTCAGAAACATGCTGCACTGCTGGCCACAAAAACAACAATGGGTTCGCACGACTTTGTCCGGTTCCAGACTGGTATCCAGGTGCGCCCTATTGGCATAAGCCAGCGTCGGGCCAAAGGGGTCTAGTGCCTGAATCGAATCGAGAGCAACACGGCTCATGGTTTTAAGCTCCTTCTCGGTTGGGGTTGGGGGCCTCATGCAGGAAGACCAGGAAAACTAACGGTTCATCCAAAGCCCTGATGACATGATTTTCGCCTGGATCAAACAAGATCGTCGTTTGGGGGCCAAGTCTTTGTTCTACCCCATCCTCACCGGCAAATAGCCCCTGTCCTTGTAAGATGACAATATTGACCGGTGAATGCGGGGCGTTATGTTCACGTACCACCTGTCCGGGTTTAAGAGCAAACCGCAAAATGCGCCCATTTTGATCAAAATACAGGGATTCGGCATGGGGAGTTGTGTCATTGAAGATGACATTGTCAAATATATCAAAAGTTCTCATAGGTTCTCTCACTTTTTGGCTGGTGTATACCAGTCAAATACTCGTTTTAGGGGTGGAAATTGCGGGCATCCTCTTCGCCAAGCGGGCCTTCGCCCAGACCTGGGTTGGCATAGCTGGGTGGGGCTGGGGTATAGGGAACGGGGGTCGCGGCCGCAATCGTCCCGCGTTGCGCCTGCCAGATTTGCCCCTGTGCCAGAGCCAGCGCGACCCGGCGGCAGGGTGGGCAAATCCATTGGTAATGCTCGACGGGGCTGTCTGGCATCTCATACTGGTAGCCCAATTCCCGTTCCGTCTGAATCAAATCGTTTACGTGCATAAGGGAGGTAAATGGCTGTCCACAGCGGCGGCAGTGGGCCGCTTCTTCCCGTTGGCCTACTTCTTTGTAGAAGCGCACACCAATTTGGGCTGGGCGTTGGAAAATGTGAAAAAATTTACCAAAGGGTAGCCACAAAAAGGTCATGATAACGGTGATGGCATGCAGAATGGCGATAAAGTCGTAGGCGTAACCGCGCAACCAGGTATAGCTGGCGGTCAGCATGAGGCCACTGAGGCTGACGGCAAAGAGGAGAATGAGAGGCAAGAAATCTTCGGTGAATCGTTGCAACGCGGCCGCGCCTTCTTCGCGCATCCGGCGGCGCATCGCCAGCATCACCCCGGCAATCACGATGAAAGAAGACCAAACCAGGCCATGAAAGGCAAAAAAGGCAAAAACAGACTCCACTGGAAAGGTGAAGGCGGGGAATCCAAATACATACGCCTGGTACAAACTCAGGTCTTCCGGGATAGACTGAAAGTGGAGCCACCCAAAAACGAGGGGAAAGGTGATGGCGATAGCGATAATACAGCCCCACATCAACAAGAGATGCGTCACGCCACGCAGTTTGTCACGGGCCAAAATAAAACGGTTGATCAGAACATCATTAAAGACGTGACTGATCCAGCTCCGTAGATTACGAGAGCGGTGCTGACGCTTGAAGAACGTCTGCCAGCCTCGTTTCCAATAGAGAGCGGTTGGTGGCCGCTGTAACCACATAGCATACCGGTAGGTTAGACCAAAGGAGGCAAACAAAACGGCCGCTGTGTAAGCCACCAGGGCGGCATCAAAGTGAGCCAGATTCCGCGAACCAATCAAAATCAACAGGCCTAAAACCAGAGTGACCCCTAATCCCCAGGCAGTTGCTTTAAGCACATCACGGCTCATGAGTACCTCTTGGATAGTTCAGGCTTGGGATGATCTACCGCATCAGCTTGACCATCTTTGTTATGGTATGTTCAAACGACTACTTACTTGTCTTATTTGAATGCCGTTTCCGGCTTAACAAACCAAAATATTCTTGTTGCAAAGTCTCTATGT
>JAGNBF010000153.1 GCA_018004935.1 Chloroflexota bacterium
TCAAAAATTACGGAATAACTTTGCTACAGTAGGCTGTTCTCAAAAACTGTGAAACGGCATTCTCAAAAACTGTGGAATGGATTCTCAAAAATTATGGGATAGTTCTCAAAAACTGTGGAATCCTACATATCGGCAGAAAGTTCGTTGACAAAAGGAATGTTTTATGTAAACTATTAGCTTATGATAATGATAATTACCGTAACCTATTATCGAAAATGGGTTTTAAGGCATTCTGAGGCATTGCACTCACCTGGAGCATGGGTATGACAACACCAACGGCAGAACTCATTCCTTACAACGAGCACAACGAGTGGTACGAGATCATTGATCTGGTCACCCAGAGCGTGGATAGCCCACACAGCAAACGGGCCTACAGCCGTGCTCTCATTCACTTCCTGGATTGGTACGAACAACGTGGTCGCCCCGGATTCACAAAGGCGACCGTCAATGCGTACCGCGAACAATTGCTTCAGGAAGGCAAAAGTCGTAGTAGCATCAACCAGGCCTTGTCGGCGATACGCAAGCTGGCTGAAGAAGCGGCCGACAACGGGCTGGTTCCCCCCACCCTGGCCTATGGCGTGGAACGGGTGAAAGGAGTGAAACAGGAAGGCATACGAGCTGGCAATTGGCTGACCAAAGAGGAAGCGGAGAAACTGGTGAATACACCGGTGCATCTGTGGCGGCGCGAGGAGACTCCCCTACTCAAAGCAGTGCGTGACCAGGCCATCTTGGCGGTGATGGTCGGCACCGGCTTACGCCGCTTCGAGGTGGCCGAGTTGACCTGGGAACACGTTCAACAACGGGATGGCCGCTGGGCGATTATTAACCTGGTGGGGAAACGCGGCCGCGTCCGTTCTATCGGCATTCCCCCCTGGGTCAAGGTGGCGCTGGATGGTTGGGTGCAGGCGTCGGGGGTGACGAGCGGCCGCATCTTCCGGGCCTTAAACAAAGATGGGCAGTTGGCAGGTCGGGTGAAAACCAAAGGGGGTGGCTGGGCCGATGGTAATCTGACGCCGCAAGCCATCTATTACATTGTCGAAGAATACGTCAAATTGGCTGGCTATACTAATAGGAAGGGAGTGGCTAATTTAGCCGCCCATGACCTGCGCCGGACAGCGGCCGCGTTGGCCTTAAAAGGAGGGGCGGATCTGCGGCAAATCCAGCAGATGTTGGGCCATGCCAGCATCACGACGACAGAGCGTTACCTGGAACCCATGCGGAGTTTACAGGTGACGGCCGGGGATTTCATCCAGATTGAGTTGGTACTGACTCGATAAACATATTACCGCTGTTGAGGATGCATCCCCTATTGATGCAGCGGAAGGAGTAAGAAAAGTATCATACTCGTCTTACGCCTAAAAGAGCAGAAACATCACTCGACGTTACCCAAGATAGACCGATTATTCGGCAGGGGAAGTTAATACCTCATCCAGGGTTGGCAGATCAATCAATAACCCTTGACGAGCCGTGAGTTCAGTTGCGGCCGCAGGCGTAAATCCCGCCCGCGCAAAAACAGCATAGTGGAAAGTCCAGGCATCGCCGTCCGGCAATTCCTGACGCACACGCGGCCCCTTCTTTTCCATTAACTCACGCACTACCTGCCTATCAACCTGTCCTTCCCCCCATTTGCACTCACCCAACAGAATTTCTCGTTTTTGCCAGTTAAGGGCTACCACATCCACCTGTACCCGGCGGCTCCAATGACTGCCCACCGTTTCCGGTTTGAAGGGCAAGTTTCCGGCTCTAGCCTGAGCGACGACCCACTGTTGGGCCAGGTTTTCAAACGTCAAAGCCACAAACGCCCGTAATTCACTCTTGATATGAGCCGTTGTCTCTTCCGGGGACAGCAAGGATTTCTGGTGGGGCAACAAAAAACGAAAATAGAAGCGGAAAAAAGGATCACTCAGGTGATACCGCCCCTGTTTGGAGATGCGTTGTTGGGCTGTGGTCAGCGTACCGGGCAAACGCCGCTCTACCAGGCGCAACTCCTGCAATTTGCCCAAATGAAAAGTGAGACTGGACGAACCTATCAGGCAGTCGTCGCTAATCGCCTGCAAGGTGTGGTGCCCCTTGCTGATAGCCCTGAGGATAGCCTGGTAGGTGGATAAATCGCGTAGTTCATCATGGAGCAGGAGTTGGGGTTCGCCCAGGAAGGTATTGCCGGGTTGCAGGATGACTTGTTTGATGTTCTCGACCAGGCTAAGGTCATGATCCAGCCATCTTAAGTAGGCGGGAATTCCCCCCACGACCGCATACAGAGCAACACGTTCCTCAGCCGACCAAGTGGGGAAAAACGCCCCTAAACTGGCATAAGGCAATGGCTGTAGATGCCACTGCCCGGTAAATCGGCCAAAAAGTGGCGATTGGTGTTGCATGATGGCTTCCATGGTTGTGACCTGCGAGCCACACAGGACAAGAATGACATTTGAGTTTTGCAGGTGATGATCCCACGCATGTTGCAAGGCGGAGAGCAGGGCCGGGTCGGCCGCGGCCGCGTAGGAGAGTTCATCCAGAATGAGAATCTGCTTTTCTTTCTTCTCAGCCAGCCGGGGAGCCAACCAACGCCACAAAGCTGGCCAGCTATCGAAGGGGATGGCTTGTTCTTCAGGCATGTCTAACATGGTAGCCATGAAGCTACGGCGTTGTAGCACAGGTGGCTCTTTGTCGGCCGCCCAGTAAGTGAAGGGCAAACCACTGGCATCGGCCCAATGTTTGAGTAATTCCGTCTTCCCTACCCTGCGGCGACCATAGAGAAGTACCATCTGACCTGGACCAGGGCGTTGGCGGGTAAGCAAACGGCTCAAAAAAGCCAATTCCTCTTCGCGGGCGATGAACATATGCTACTTCCTTCTTCGTATATGATTGTTACAACTATCATAGTTACAACAATCATACATCAAGAAGAGAAATGTTGCCATACATGGAGACCGCCAAAAAACGGGGGCAAGAAAATTTGGGTCTACCCTAGAAGTAACGAAGATTTACTCAGGTAAATAACGGGACAACAGTTTATGAGTCTGCCACCTCTGAGTCATCTATAAAGATTGGCTTTTATTTTCGGCGATTTTTAGCTTTTCGCCGTCAATTGCACAATACGCACGTTAGGCTGATTTGTCTGAGACGCCTGAATGGTTTGCTGAAACTGGTTTGGCTCCATCCCTTAAAAACTGCGCCACAATGGGTACCAGTTCAGTGGCGTGTGTGATCAACCCCAGGTGTCCGCCGTTGAAGACGTGGAGTTGCGCGTGGGGTATCAAGCGTTGCATGATCTTCGCATTGACAAGGGGAATAATCGGATCATCATTGCCTGCCATGATCAGAGTGGGTTGTTGGATAAACGGAAGCCAGGGCAGGCTCGTCCACCCTACCCCGGCCAGTAATTGATAGAGATAGCCGCGTGTACTGACGGCACGCAAATTCTTTGTCAAGCCACGTATCATTTCCGGATCAGACCGGGCACTCCCTCCATACAAGTCTGGGGCAACCATTTCCATATAGGACTGATCGATGTAACGATGTGGTGTGGCTAATTTTAGAAGCGCACGGGGATGGCCTGGCACCATCAACATACCCATACTGGTGCTGACCAGGACCAACCGGCGGCAGTAACGTGAATATTGCCTCGCGAATTGCTGGGCCATCCCCCCACCCCACGAAATGCCCAGAACATCCACTTGTGCATAACCAAGCTGTTTGAGCATCTGCATGATTAGCCAGGCCAGGGCAACAGGCCGGTAAGGCAGGAGAGGTGCGGGCGAAGCCCCAACCCCCGGCACATCGAAGCGGATCACTTCAATGGTTGGGTCAAGGGCATCCACGACGGGTTGGAGCAGTTCCAGGTTAGCACCGATCCCGTTGATTAACAGAAGAGGTGTCTGTTTGACTTCGGGGCGACTTTCACCTGGCCGAATGGTGACATGGAGCCGGTAGCCCTTGACCTTGATGGTTCTATTTGAAGGATTTGACGATGTAGGTGACAATGTGACTCCGATTTCAACGAGCAAGCGCGTACAAACCGGGCGCGGCCGCGCCCGGTTTGTACTGCTCATTCCCAGGTGATTGTGAGGCAGGTTGTTTCCCACCCGACCGTTCCTCAAGCCAATTTCGCCAATGCTCCCACCAGGAACCAGATTGCTTTTTGGCTCCCTCCAACCACTGGTCAGGATTGGGCGGATGTTCCGGGTTGGTGAAATAACTGGACTTTGGGTTCCCCGGTGGGTTCAGAATGCTTTGAATATGACCGCTCGTACTCAAGATAAACTCGCACTCGCCACCGAAAATTTGCGTGGTTGCATAACACCCCCTCCAAGGTGTGATATGGTCGGTGGCACCGGCAACAATGAAGGTGTCATTCTTGATCTCCGAACCGTAGATCGGCGTGCCCAGGAATGTCAACACGCCAGGGTTTCGAAACGGATTTTTTGTCAGAATATCCAGCAAATCACTGTGAAATTGGGCGGGTAAGTTCGTCGTATCATTATTCCAATAGAGTACATCAAAGGCTGGCGGGGTCTCCCCAAGCAGGTAATTGTTGACCCAGTAATTCCAAATCAGATCATTTGGCCGCATCCAATTGAAGACACGGGCCATGTCACTCCCCTTAAGCACTCCTCTGGCGCGGGAGTATGCTTTGGCGGCCGCAATCATTTCTGGCGAGGCAAACATTTCAAACATCGAGTCGGTTTTTGAGTCAATGACCGTTACCAACATCGTGACAGCGTGGACACGTGCGTCTTTAGTGGCGGCCAGGTGTGCCAGGAGGGTTGCCAGAGTCATTCCACCTGCACATGCCGCCATGATGTTGACATCCTCGCTTCCCGTGATGGCTCGGCTGGCATCAATGGCCTCCTTAACCGCACGTAAATAGGTTTCCAATCCCCAGTGACGTTGATCGGCTATCGGGTTTCGCCAACTGATGATGAACACCGTAAATCCCTGTTTAACCAGGTATTCAACCAGGCTCTTTCCCGGGGCCAAATCCAGCACATAGAATTTATTGATCTGCGGTGGAATCATCAACAATGGACGACTGTATACTTCCGCTGTCACAGGTGCGTATTGGATCAGTTCCAATACCTCATTCTTGAACACGACCGCACCAGAGGAGCGAGCGAGGTTCTTTCCAATCTCATAAGCCGTCATGTCCACCTGCGACGGCATCCCGCCGTTGTAGGCCATGTCACCAAGAAAATTTTGAAACCCACGCCAAAGGCTTTCCCCTCCCGTATCAATGACTTTCTTGAGCGCAGTGGGGTTGCCCAACAAACTATTGGTTGGAGCCAGGGCTTCCATAACAATCTTTAACGCAAATTGAGCACGCACGGCATCTTTAGGCGGCAGTTCGGCACCCTCAACGTATGCAGATAAGCTTTCTTGCAAAGCCAGGTAAGTTTGTAACAACACGCCATAGAGACGATTCGTTTCCCATGCCGGATCACTAAAGCGGCGGTCTTTTGGCTCCGGGGCCAGAGTTGATTTTCCGCGCAAGACCCGGCTAACCTCACCGAGAAATCCGACGGAATGTTGCATTGCCCGTAAAGGTTGTTTCACTGCCTGGCTAGCGATTTTTTGAAGACCAATGCGAATATCAGCACGGTTGAAGCCAATGAGTGGCCCCAGTCCCAGCGCGCCATCGGCTGCACCTGCATTATGTGCGGCATTTTCGGCAATCTCAGGAGGCGATTGAGCTGTATGAAGGCTCTCCCCCTTTTCCCGCAATGCCTGTAATTTATTTAGCTCCGCTCTTAAATTCGCCGCTTCGCGCTTAAGCCGTTCAAGGGCTTCCTCAGTCGTGAGAGAAGGTTCGGTGGGTGGCGGAACTGGTTTCGTTTTGCCTCGTTTGCGTGGCGGCGTTGCCTTTTGCCCCTCAGCTCGGTTTTGTTTCCGTGGCTGAGTATCTTCTTGCAAGGTTTCTACCAATTGTTGGGTCATCAAAACACGAATCCTTTTATGGTTTAGGATGGCAATTAGATAATCTAGTCAAGATTGGTCAATCTCAAGATTGAACCAATCTACATTGTTCAAGTTATTCAATCGTCAATCCTTATTGGCCAATTAACAGAGCGACTGTTTCTGCGACCATCGCCGGTTTATTTTCCCCGGCAATCTCGACACTGTTCTGTACGGTTAGAAGTAGTCGCCCCGCGCCTTTGTTCTCTGCCGACAACAGAGTTGCTCGACTCCTAATCCGGTCACCTGGCTTGACAGGGAGCAGGAAACGCACCTGTCCGATTCCCTAATTAATCGCCTGTACCACGTCCGCAGGGACAAGCCCGATTTCATATTGGAATTGGGGAAGCAGGGAGAGGATTAAGTAGCCATGGGCAATCGTGGCCCCGTAAGGACTTTCGCGCCGGGCGCGTTCATCGTCCACATGAATCCATTGGTGATCGCCAGTACAGGTTGCGAACTGGTTGATTCTCTCCTGGTCAATCGTCAGCCAACCCGATGTGCCCAGTTCGCGTCCGACAAATTCCTGAATGGTTGCCCATGAATATCCGATTGGGGTCATAAGCCTCTCCTAAAACGTATTTCGTATCAAGTCAGGATACGCAAATCGAAATACGCATTACTCACTACACTATATCCAATATCCTACTTTTTAAATAACTCTCTCACAACGATGTTCCGCTGAATTTGACTCGTCCCCTCATAAATCTGGTAAATCTTGACATCACGCATGAGTTTTTCGACTGGGTACTCGGCCATGAACCCATAACCACCAAAGACCTGGACGGCATTGGTGCAGACACGCATCGCCATGTCGGCAGCAAAGGCTTTGGCGAAGGCGGAGGCGGTTGGGTTGCGTTCACTGGCATCCACGCTCCACGCCGCTTTCCAGACCAGCAAACGGGCGGCTTCGATCTCCATCGCCATGTCGGCAATCATGTGCCCGATGGCCTGGTACTGCCAGATGGGGTGGCCCATAGTGACACGCTCTTTGGCATATTTGACGGCTTCTTCAAGGGCGCGGCGGGCCACGCCAACAGCCCCGGATGCGATCCCTGGTCGGCTTCGGTCAAACACCTTCATCGCAATCATAAACCCATCCCCTTCATTCCCAAGCAGGTTTTCTTTCGGGACGCGCACATTGTCGAGGATGACTTCTGCGGTGTCGGAAGCGTGTTGGCCCATTTTGTCAAACGGTTTACTCACGCTGACTCCTTCCCAGTTCCGGTCTACAATAAAGCAACTCATCCCGTTGTGGCGTTTGGCGGGGTCGGTGTAAGCAAACACGGTATAAAAATCTGCGACAGTTGCCCCCGTGATGAAGGTTTTGTTACCTTTGAGCAGGTAATCACCCTCTGCTTTTGTCGCCATGGTACGGATGCCTGCAACATCGGACCCCGCTTCTGGTTCGGTGAGACAGTAAGCTGCCATCTTGCCATCTACAATCCGTCCAAAGTATTCGGTTTTTTGAGCCACGTTCCCGGCGATCAGAATGGGCAAAAGTGCCAGATTATTGATGCTCAAAGCCGTATTAATCCCGGAACAACCCCAGGATAATTCTTCCGCAATCAGACATTCTTCAACCAGGCTAAGATCCAACCCACCGTACTCTTCGGGGACATTCATGCTGGTCAGGCCCAATTCCTGCGCCTTCCTGATAACCGGCCAGGGATATTCGTGGGTTTTATCATAATGCTCGGCAACAGGAGCAATTTCGTTTTGCGAAAAATCCCGGGCGAGTTTCTGGATCATTTTTTGTTCGTCGGTAAGTTTGAAGCTGATTTCCATATAAGACTCCGTCATTTACCCTTCTTTACCGAGTTGATTTGCGTACCAAGATCGATCTGTCCATCATGGCTGGAAATGCAGGCACGGATCACATCGCCATCTTTCAGATAACGCGGGTTCTTGAGCTGACTTTGAATAAATAGTTCATAGCGCCGCTCGGATGAAAGCAAAAACGCCATAACCTTTTGAACAAATCTGGGCGGAGGGGCGATGGCGACTCCGGCTGGTGTCCCTGTCAAAATGAGGTCGCCGGGGTCCAGGTCCATCACCCCGGACAACTCTCGGATGGTTTCGGCGGGTTTGTAAAGTAAGCTGGCAGTGCTGGCATTCTGGCGTAGTTCATCGTTTACCCAAAGACGCAATTCCAGCCTGTCTAACAATGGGACATCCTCTGCCTGAAGTAGATATAGATACGGCCCGGTAGGACAGAAAGTCCGATAACTCTTCCCTTTGTCCCACTGTTCCTGCGGAATCTGGATGTCTCGAGCGGATACATCGTTGGCGATGGTTATACCAGCGACGAATTCATGCAAATTTTCGTGCGTAACCTCGACGGGACTGGTAATCCGTTGACCGATCACCAGCCCCAATTCGATTTCATAATCGAGTAGTTTGACATGAGGCGGACAGATTACTTCGTCCCGTGGGCCACACAGACTGCTATCAGCCTTCGTAAAGATCATGTTGTAGGCAGGCTTGGTCGCGCTATACCCACCCTCTTGGCGGTGGTCTGCGTAGTTCACGCCCTGAGCGATCAGGCGGGCGGGCCGGGTCACGGGACTGAGCAAACGCACCTCGTCCAGCGGAACGGCCGTTTGCCTCACATGCTCAAGTTCTAGTCGTCCACGCTCCAGAAAATCCCGTGTGCTGGCAAACTCGCCAGCAGGCATAATCTCCTGCCCTCGCACTATGCCCCAAAGAATTTGACTTTTATATTCAAACCGTGCGGTTAAGACACCCATAAAGTACCTCTTTCTTGGCTGGAAACGCGATAGTCGTTCACTGCGAATGGATATTGGTTTGGTGATATTTCAGGAAAGGCGCAATGCTTCACGCAGGGTGCGCGTCGCCTGGGTGTCGGTGTTGAATGTGCCAAAAACATAGCGGTCGGGCCGTATTATCACGGTGGTGCGGCGTTGGCGAGCAAACCAACCAGATAATTCTCCGTTGTCATCGCGAATGAAGTTCAGCCCGTCTGCCACATTGCCTGGAAAGGGCTGATTGGCGGGTAACACTTGAATAAAACGAGTACCCAGGTTTTGCCACAAAGCGGCCGCGCCCGGCTCCAACTGTGTTCGCGGATCAACATTCATCGCCAGGATGGCAAACTCGTCTCCCAGAGCCTCATCCAACCGGACAGAGACACCGCCATTCTCCATAGTCACGTGCGGCTGAATAAACCGTGTTCCGGCGGCAGGGGTTCCCCGCAGTAAAAGCCCCTTGGTCAAACCAGGCAAGAGAACCTCTCGACTCAACAACGGTGTATGACCCAATGTGGGTAAAATCGCATCGCGTAATGCCTTGACGATTGGTTGCCGAACCATGATGAATCGTCCGAGGTTCACGGCAAGTTGAGTGACCGCCTTGATATGAGGGCTACGTTCCTGCTCGTAGGTATCCAGGAGCACCGGGTCGGCCTTATGGCGCAGAACCAGATCAAGTTTCCAGGTGATATTGTGCGCGTCACGAGCACCTGAACACAACCCCTGTCCGGCAAATGGGGGCATCAGGTGGGCGGCATCCCCTACAAGGAACATCCGTCCATCACGCCAATGCTCTGCGATCAGGGCGCGGAAGGTATAAATAGCCGTTCGCTCAATGGTGACACGTTGCGGGTCAATCCAACGGCGAAGCAATTCACGGATACGTTCCGGTTTTTGCATTTCTTCCGGGGTCTCGCCTTCCAGGATGAAAAATTCCCAACGCCGTTCTTTTGTTCCCACACGGGGAATGTATGTTGTGGGACGGGCTGAATCACATAACTGCATCATGATCTTGGGTAGCGTATCGTCCTCAACATCAATGAAGGTATCAACTACCAGCCAGGGTTGTTTGAACTCCGCCATCTTGACGTATTCGATCCCGCTAAGGCGTCTCATGGTGCTTGACCCACCATCACAGCCCAGCGCGTAACGGGCACGTACCTGCCTGCTTTGCCCATCTGTTCCCTCAGCGACCAGTGTGATCCAGTTCTCATCCTGTGAATATGCGGTGACGTTCCACCCCAATTTCACGGTTACGTTTGGATAGTGGGTTAACCCTTCTCGAAGTAGGGCTTCCAGTTCCGGTTGCCGGAACAAAATACGCTCAGGCCAACCGTAAGGTTCGGGGATATGCCCGTTGACGACACAAAACAGCCGCTTGCGTTTATCGGTGACAAACTCACATTCATTGGCGGATACCACTGTGGGTGCGATTTTGTCAGCGAGTCCTGCCGCCTGATACACGCGCATAATCTCGGCATCGAAGTGAATGGCACGCGGTAGCGGATATATCGTCATGTCTTTTTCCAGGACAAGCACGCGGTGTCCTTGTTTGCCCAAAAAGTTTGCCGCCAACACGCCCGCGGGACCGAAGCCCACGATCACGACATCATAATCCACTTGAAATTCTGGCATGGGACCTCCTATGCTTCCTGCTGGGCAGTGACAAGTATTTTGACCAATTCAGGTTTTTGAATTTTTCCTGTCGCCGTTTTGGGAAACCCCGCGACCAGGAGCACCTGGCGCGGACATTTATAATTGGCAAGGTGTTGTTTGCAGTAATCAATGATCTCTGGCTCTGAAATGGTTTGATTTTCACGGAGCACCAACACCGCGACGACTTCCTCGCCCCAAACAGGGTGCGGCATGCCGATGACCGCCGCCTCTAATATTGCGGGATGGCGATATAAAACTTCTTCGATTTCTTTTGGGTAGATGTTTTCACCGCCGCGAATGATCATTTCCTTTTTGCGGCCAACGATATAAAAATATCCCTCATCGTCTACCTTACCGAGGTCGCCCGTATGGAGCCAGCCCTTGCGAATCGTCGCGGCCGTCGCCTCAGGATTGCGATAGTAGCCCTGCATGACGTTGGGACCGCGTACGACAATTTCACCGACCTGCCCGGCCGGACTTCATCGCCCTGGTTATCAAATATCTTTACTTCCTGCCCCGGTAGCGGCACACCAATTGAGCCAATCTTCCGCCGCCCATCAATCGGATTCAGGGTCACGGAACACGTGGCCTCGCTCAAGCCGTACCCCTCCAGAATGAAGGCTTTGAACTTGCGCTCGAATTCGTTATACACTTCTACGGGCATGGGGGCCGCGCCGCAAATGCACACACGCAAATTACTCAAATCGTACTGCGCCGCCTCAGGACTATTGTTCAAAATGGCATAAACGGTCGGTACTGAGCTAAACGTTGTCGCCTGATAGCGGGCCAGGGTTGGCAAAAAGTCACGTGCAGAAAATCCTGGTAACAAAATGAGAGATGCGCCCTGGCGTAATGAGGGGAGTACGCTGACCACCTGCGCGTTGACATGGAACAAAGGCAACATGCACAACATGCGATCTTTTTCGCTGGCCTGGACGCCTTCGATAGAGGCCCACACATCATAGTCATAGTTGGCGTGAGATAGGAGTACCCCTTTGGGCTTGCCTGTTGTCCCGGAGGTGTAGATGATGCTGGCAATATCATTTGGTGAAACCTGTACACCCAGGCCAGTTTCAGGCATCTGCCAGAATTCATCAAATGCCTGTTGACCCTCGGGTGTCGCGCCAACATACCGCACCTCGCGCAACAGGGGACAATTGGCGCGAATCTCGTTCAATAGAGGCTCAAATTCCGCACCGGCGATCAGGGCGATACTTTCGGAGTTATCCAGGATGTATTGGACTTCTTCACCTTTGAGCAATGGATTAATCGGCACAACTACTGCGCCGATTTTGTTACAGGCGAAGAAGCTGTACAGGAATTCGGGGCAATTTTTGAGCAAGAGAGCGACCTTTTGCCCATGCCCTACATTTAACGAGCGCAAACCGTGTGCGACCTGATTGACGCGAGAATTGAAGGTGGCGAATGAAACTTGCTCATCCTGCCAGTACAAATATGTTTTGTTATTGTATGCGGCCGCAGATTGTTCCAAACGCGCACCGAGCGTCATGTATTGAGACATGATCATTACTCCTCTATGACGAGACTCGCATTCAGGCTGATTCCTGGATTGCGGAAATTTCACAGTCCAGGGTCCGCCTTCAGAATGAATTCATTCCTTGATAAATTTCGATTAAATGCCCATCGGGGTCTTGAATATAAACGGCATGGTTACCGCCCGATAGTCCATCGCCTTGTGGGCCACGTATGTGGAGCGCGGGACCATAAAAAATCGGATTGCCATTTTGCAAAAGCGACTGCGCGAATTCGGCCGTAGAACGAGCATCGTCAAGTCGCAGTGCCATGTGCATCAAGCCGTGATTCTGGACAGGAATGGGTTGGCCGTCGGGTGTTGTTTCGTATACCAACACAACATCGTGATGCTGTTTGCCAAAACTCATAAAGCACAAGGTCTGCCGTGTTGCCGCGTTAAGCGGATGCATGTGCGGCTCAATCGTTTCGCTGTGAAACATGCCCAAGACATCTTCATAAAACTTTCGCGAGCGTTCGAGGTCAGAAACAAATATCGCCAGATGCCCAACACCCTTGATGGCGTTCGTCGCCAATGTAGGATGCGGCGGCACCATCGGTTCGGGAATTCGAATCGTACTGCCGTTCACCTGAGCATATCCACGTGCGAACTCGCCGAATGGGCGCGGCGAGTTCCCGGTGATGGCGGCGAAATCGTTTGTGATCATCTCCATCTCGCCCTTGAGTACGAGCTGAACGAGCCCGGCATAGTGCTCAATTTGCTGTTGGGGCAAGCCTGCCGCTTTCAGTCCCCCCATCCACAGCGGCAGTGGAATCGGCATATATGAAATTGGTTTGCCCGTCGCGGCCGCGAGCGACATAGCCACATCTGTCATTGAAAACGCGTCTGGCCCCGTAACATAGAATGTTTTGCCTAAACATTCGTCGTTCCCCATTGCCCCGACGAGCGCGGCGGCAACATCGCGTGCATCTATTACGGCAAAACGCGCCTCCTGCATGGGGGCAACTAAGACACCGAATTTCAACAGTGGCACATGCACAAGCTGTATGATTGTCTGCAAAAATAGGTTGGACCGGATGCAAGTATAGGGAATACCCGACTGCGCGAGCTGTTCTTCAATCTGCCAATGTTTCACACCCACTTCTGTTGGCGCGTTAGGCCCAACGTAGTTTCCGCCCGATAATTTGACAATCTGCTGTATTCCGCCCCGTTGCTTTGCGGCCGCGATCACATTTCCTTGAAGTTCTGCCATGTCAGGCGCGTTCGATGTGATGAGTACAATGCGTTCAATGCCCACAAGTGCCGCTTCGATGCTGGCAGGGTCGCCTAAGTCACCAACGAATACCTCAATTCCCTGCGCGGCGATCCGTGCGGCTTTGTCCGGATTACGAACCAATGCCCGTATGGGTGTCCTTTTTGCCGCAAGTTCCTGAACAACGATGGAACCAACCTGACCTGTTGCGCCTGTAACCAGAATCATGTAACCCTACTCCTTAACGCCAAAACAATTCCAGACATTTCAGGGTGGAATACTGTTCTTGTTAGGGGTAACAAGAAACCTCAAAAGGTATCCCACCTTTTTCGTAACCCAGATTCCTTAAAAAATTA
>JAGNBF010000154.1 GCA_018004935.1 Chloroflexota bacterium
GGTATAGAGCTTCCCCCGCCCCTCGGGGCAGGAACTTTTTCTCGTGTCATTTTTTGCGGGCAGACGCCCGCAAAAAATGACACGAATGGATTTTCCCCCTTCTCACTGGGAAGAGACGCTACCGCCCAGGCTAAGTATATTTACGAATGAAGCCTTTGGGTTATCGCGTCAGGGTTACGGCCCCCAATGGGGCTGGTTCACCCAACGGTTCTAGTGTGGGCAAATAATAGAATCCGGTTTCTATGGTATAAGTGCCGGAAGTGAGGGTGCCGGGCAAAGGAACAACATAACGATCCACAACCAGTTCGCCCGGTTGCCAATCGTTGGTGGGATACCCTCCCGGTGGCCGGTCTAATTGCGCCACCAATGTTCCCTGACTATCGAGCAGATGAACAAAGGCTGTATAGGCTCGTTCCATATTGGCTTCTGCCTGCCAGGTCAATGTTACCTCTAACTGCTCCGCCACTTCTGTCTGTGACCAACCCACCAGCCGAATCTGCTCACCCCAAGACACATCGGCTGGGTGATCGGTGCGGATGCGGGGGGCCGTGGGGGGGACATGGAAGGAGATGAAACCTGTATGGGCCTCACCTATTACCCCGGTGGGAAAATAGGCAACCAGACGTTGTAAGGTCGCCTCATCACCGGGGCGCAAAAAATAGAGGGCTGGAACGTCTGAACGTCCTACAGGCAAGACACCATCAGGAGCGTAATAGCTATGCAGTCGTTCCTGTTGCCCGGATAGGGCGTAATAAATGGTGGCCATCTCTTGCTGAGTAGGTGTGAGGTACATGACGGTGTCGGCAGATTGCGCGGCCGCGTACTGGCCCAGTTCCCAGTCAGCCACATAAAAGAACGAGGGCAATTCTGGGTGGTGGGCATAGCGAACAAAATAGTCGTAACCGGTGATACCGGTGCTAAGCAAGAACAACAGAAGAAGGACAGACTGTGGGCTGAAAACTGAGAAGCGCATTTGGCTGATGAAGGCCATCAGCCAGCCCGCTCCGGCGGCAATAATGATGGCGATAACCGGTGCGGCTCCGGTCATGCGGCCAAAATGGGGCGCGTCGCCACTCATGATAGTGGGTAACAGCATCACCGCCAACCAGATAAGGAGAAACAGATGGCGATTTGATAACCATCGTGAGCCGGTTTTATCTGGGGCGGGGCGGGCCATCTGTCCCAGCCCTGACAGGAATAAGAAAGCCTGGATGACATCCAAATAGGGCCGACCAGGCAGATTATGCCGTAGATGCCCTTCTCCCTGCCAGAACAGTCCGGCTAAAACCCGCCCCACATTACCCAGCCAGGTTAGCCACGGTTTACCCGGTACTGCGCCTAATCCTTTGTTTGCCACGTAGCCGGTACGAAAGATGAAAAAGTAGGGGTAACGGGCGAAGAATAGGAGCAAGGGAGCGGCAGTTGCGGCCGCAACCAGCGCCATCAATCCTACAGCCTGCCACTGTTGTCGCAAGGCTACCCGATCCCGCCAGAACCATAAGGGCACAAAAACGACAAAGAGAAGAGGCAGGAGACGCGCGGCCGCGTAGGTGTATAGCCCCAACCCCAGAAAAAACCCCGCGCCTACAAACCACCAGGTGTCTGGCCGCACGCGCCGCAAGATCCCATGCCCATACCTCCCTCTTGCCGCTTCGTCATACCCCCCCACCCCAGCCGCAATGCCCCGCCAGAAACAATAAACCGCCAATGTCTCGATAGGGACAAAATGCATGGCCCGGATGCCAAAACGGCTAAAAGTCAGGGCCGGGTAAAGAATCGCCAGGGCGAAGGCCGCCAGGGCCGGAATAAAGCGTTGCGCGTTGAAGGGTGAGGCGTGAATTTCGTTGGATTCATCGGCCTTAAAGAGTGCCCCTGCCGCCAGATAAGTTGTCCATACGCCCACAACCCCTGATACAGCCACCACCACCCGAATGGCCAGCGGCGTGACCCCAAAAAGGGTGATGGAAAGGGCCAATAGATAAACGTGAAGTGGTTCGCGGCCATAGTTGCCTTCAAAAAAAACGGGAAACCGGGTGGGCGTGGCCGGACGTTCGGCATGAGCATCCTGGGCATATAACTCCCAGCCTTCGTAGTAAAGGGGAAATGTTTTGCCTTCCAGTAAGGAAAGAGCATCCAGGGCGTAATAAGCCTCGTCATGATAGAGACCGGGGGGCAGGCTGTCCAGACGCCAGAAACGCAGGAACGCGGCCGCGAACAGAGCCAGTAGGAACAAATGGCGGGGCAATAAGGTAAATTTATTCATAGTTTGGTATCTTCTCAATTAAGCGCGATGCCGTTGGTTGAGCCTGTCGAAACCAACGGCCTGCGACAAGCTCAGGCCTCGTTTGCCCCGAAACATTGAGAAGATACTGGTTCGTGACAGTGACCTCACCGAGCAGAACCCGTCCCTCAGAGTTGGCGGGTGTTGTCCAGCGGTCCAGGGTATCGGGATGGTATAGGCCAGCCCACAGTTGGTAAGTTCCGGCCAGAGCGTTGGCAGGGATTATCAGGCGTTGGAGTTGGTAGAGGGTGTAGCCCGTGCGCCAACCTTCCCAGGCTGGACCTAACCCATCCCACTGGCTGATCAGTTGCCCGTCTGGCGCAACAAGATGGAGAAAGAGTTTGACAGGCCGCGGCCGTGCGGCCTGTGCCCAGACTGTCATCACCATGAACTCATCCCCTGGCCTTACATCCTCAGTATAAAACACCACTTCGTTTAGGGTGATTTGTCCTTCTGCCTGGGCAAAAGTGGCCCGCACCGGGTCAGGTGGGGTTATTTCCGGCCAGTGCATCTGGTAGAGGGTGTACCCGGCACGTTGAGCGGCTATCGTAGGGGACGCGGCCGCGAACAACGGTTGCAAAAGTGGATCAAACACCACGCCATCCGCCAAAACCAGCCAATCGGGTGCCGCCAGCAGGCTTTGCCCCGCCTCAAACCAGAGGGGCGTCACCTGATTAGTGCCCAACAAGGCATAATCGGCAGGGAGCAGTTCATCTATTTGCACCCCACTAAGCGCCAGGGAAACCGGTTCGCCATAAGCGGGAACCTCATACAAAAAGATGCTATACCCAACCTTGTCCACGGGTTCCTGCTCGCGAAACCAGGCAAAACGATCGTGGTCGGCAAAGAGAACTCCTTGCAAATTGCTGGCACTAATGGCATAAAACCCCGGTGCAGGATCCGCCGGATAAAAGGGGCGCGTTTGTGGGTTCATCAGGCGCGGGGGGAAACTATCCAGCCCGGTATAGTTAAGCGCGTAATACGCGGGCCGGGCTTCCCCAAAGTAACTGAGCCAGAGGTGTTCCACCCCGTTTTCATCCATCCACCCTTTCAATCCCGCCAGATCCTGCCCCCAATCCAGGTTGCTGTCCACCAGGCTCCGCCAGCCGTTCTCTGGCCCCCCGGCCAGGATGTTAAAGAAGGCGAGGAAATGGGGAGAGATGAGGCTGGTGCTAAGGCCCAGCCAGAGGGGAAAACTGAAGAAGAGGGCTGGTCTCGCATAGGCCAGGGGACGCGATTCCGCGTAGGGTGCCAGAGTGGTAGCAATGAAGACGAAGAGGAAAGGCAAGACGGGTAACAAGTGGCGGTAGCCCAGGTTGATATTGCTGGTAAGGGCAATGGCGAAATACCCCAACGAGGGGATGAGCAAAGCAACAAGATCAATTCTGTCTGGCCGTAGTCCACTCTTTCCGGGTTTTATCCCGCGTCGTACTCTTACGATCACCGCCCAAACCAACAAAATTAATGTGGGTAAAGGGGTTTTCAACAGAAATGCCACCGGGAAGTAAGTCCACCACCCCTGGTCAGAGTATTGTCCTAACAAAAATGAGGGTGTGTTGACCTGTAGGCGGCCGCCGATGTCCAGGAGTTGTTCCAGGTGTTGCGCCAGGGGGAGTGTCAGGCCGCTGAGTTGTGCCAGGGTGGGTAAGTTGTCGGGCAAGGTTCCAATATTAAAGCCATAACAGGCCCATAATGTCAGGAATCCGGCCAGGGGGTAAGCGATGAGGAGTTGCACCAATGGGAAAGCGAAAGATTGATACCCTTTCGCTTCTCTCCGGCGCATCCACTGGCTGATGAGCCAGATAAGGATGACAAGTCCAAACAGAGGGACGAAGAGACCGGCGGTGAATTTGCTATTTTGAAGCAGGCCAAAGGCAACCCCGGCGAGGGTGGCTCGCCTCCACCCTGGTTGCCGCAAAAAACGCCAGAGGGTGTAACCCGCTAACGCGGCCGCGGCCGCGAGTCCCAAATCCGTTGTGGTTAGACTGCTGTGCGCCAGAAAATTCGGATCGAGGGCCACCAGCGTCAGGGCCAGCCATCCGGCCCAGCGCCGCCCACTCATCTCCCCGGCCCAGCGCCCTACCACAGCCGCCAGAAGCATCCCCATCCAGACCGAAGGCAGGCGGGCCAGAAACATCACATGGGATACATCATTGCCAATCTCCCACAAAAACAGTTCCCCTGGCCGATGAAAACTGGTTCCTTGCCAGGATGGGTCTTGTGTAGGCAGATTTACCGTCTCATCATAAACCAGGAGAGAGGCGTTCAGCGCGTTTAATCCAAGCGGATGCCCCACTCGTATCCGCCTCTGCTCGTTACGCAGGTAAGCCAGCCCCCGCACGAGAAAACCCTGCTCATCCATCGTGGGGGTGTTATAAGTAACACTGCTCAGGGCCAGAGCAAATTGAAGTAAGAGTACAACCACCATTAACAACTGGGGTCGGTTGAAAAAGGATGTAAGTTTGGCAGGGGTCATAGGTAATTCTTAAGTAACTATAGTAACCGTTCAGTTCAAAGAGGGTTTTAGGCCGTTTTGGATTACTTCAGCGGATTTAGATTCGTAAAAATATATACTGTCAAAGGGCATAATCTGACATTTTTTCGCCCTGTCGCCGTCTCACTTTATCGTCGTGTTGGGTTTATCCAAGGCCACCCCCACCCCTAACCCCGCCCCCAGGGGCGGGGAACTATTTTCGGCGCGGTTTGGCGAGCGTCCGCTCGCCAAACCGCGCCGGTAGGTTTCTCCCCTTCCATCTGGGCAGAGGAAGGGGGATGGGTCTTCAGTCCAAACCTACCAATCTGTTGCCGCTAACAAAATGTCACTTTATGACCGTGGTAAGTATAACTTCCCGGTTTAGACCTGACAGGTTTCCGAAAACCTGTCAGGTCTTGACGGAACTTAATCTTTTATGGACCCTTAAGGCCTATCAACAGCCACATCAGTCTTGAGAATCAAATGATCGGATGGTTCGCCGGGATGGGTGAGTCGTCGTCCATCAGACCGCGTGTAAAGCCCCAGTTGCAAACTGTAGGTATTGCCGGGAAGTGATTCGGGTAGAGTGAGGGTATTTAACTGGATGAAAATGTCACCGGGTTGGAGTGTCATCGCGGCCGCGTCCAGACCATCCGCCTGAGCTACCATCGTCCCATCCCTCCTCACCAAATGCACAAAAATCGCCAGATCCCAGGGCAAACCCGCCACCCCTTCCGGAAATGGTTCGACTCGCCAATAGGTAAGCAACTGATACGGCTCAGTTGAAACACGAGGCAAAACCTGATACCCCAATAGTGTCACCGCCTCCGCAAAAGTGACTGTTGGGGTGATAACCGGAATAACCGGGGCAACAGGCAAGGCATAAACGGCAAAAAAAGGACGCCTATCATTCTGAAAAACCGGATTCGACAAACCGGCCGCTTCTAACAAAAAAACATCTGGTGGCGCAAACTCTGGCACATAAAGCCGCCCCGCGCCTTCCACCGGAAACACAATTGCCTTCCCCCCCTGCACCCAACGCACAGGCAGATGATACCCCAGGTTCAAATCCAACGTTTCCTGGTCAATTGGCTCATAAAACGTATCGGCCATAAGAAGCGGCCCCAGAGGTTCCTTCTGCCAGTGCCGGGCAACTTCCAATACAACCGTCTGGTAGTTTAAACCTGTCTTCAAATCTGCTGACCAGCGGCCAAATCCATCACGCACTGTGCGCGTGAGGTTGATGGCAAAAAGAGCCATGAGGATGAGCGAGAAGGCGTAACGCGTGATGCGTAGTCGGGAAATCCAATCGTCAATTGTCAATCGTAAATCGTAAATCCATTTCACCGCCAACCCCGGCAAAAGATACACCACCGGCATGGCTCCCACCAGACGCACCGTGCTGGGGGCGTCCGGGGTAATGGCACTAGGCAACAGGCCCACCCCCAACCAGATGAGGATAAAGGCATACTTCGGTTGCCGCCAGGCCCGACTCAAGGCCAGGAGCAGACCACCATAGAAAAAGAGGGCGGTGAAGGCATCAAACAACGGGTGTCCGGGCAACGTATATGTCCAACGGGGATCGCCGGTGAAGCTAAAAACACCGAGCGTTGCCCATGTCGTTGCCCAAATGGGCTGAATATCCCCCTGAAGAAGCGCGTCTACCGGGCCGCTGAGTTGGTCTACCCGCTGTTGCAGACTGGGATCGGCGCGTAAAGTCAGGTAGAGCGGGATGGCCAGGGTGAGAGCGGCGAATAGGACAGTGAGCGACGCGGCGAGGGGGGGGCGGGGCGACGCGGCGAGGGGGGGAGGTGTGAGTTTTGCCTGAGCGATCCAGTAAAGGCAGAAGAGTAGGGGAAGTAGATAAACAACGCGGGCGGGGGTGTAGCTATAGACGGTGAGGCCGAGGAACAGACCGGCTAACCAAGGGCGACGGGGCCAAAACCACGCGGCCGCGACCAGCAACACAGGTTCTAAAATGGGCCGAATCCCAATCCGGCTAAACACAATGGGCCACCAACTGATAGCCAGGCCGATACCGGCGGTTGCGGCCGCGACTGAGCCAAACTCTCGTCGTGCCCAGCGCATAGTCAGAGCCACCAGAATCAAGCCCAAAATCACCGACGGCAACCGCGCCGCCAGCACATTTGCCCCCAACAAAGGGGCAAACGGTGCCGCCAGATAATGATACAACGGCTCATGCCCATACCCTTCCCGAAAAAAAAGAGCATGTTGCCCCAGGCGAATCAATCGCGCAATACCCGCATCCAGGACTTCATCTTGGGCCAGGCCAGGAGGCATGTCCCGCAAACTCACCAGCCGCATAAGCGCCGCCAGCAATAGAATGAGGGTAAAGGGTAAATGTTTCGTCCAGCGTGGCATGATCGTTTGGGAACTCGTAGGAACTCAAGAAGCCGATGGCTGTTGGCCGTGTTTCATTTCAGTTGAGAGGAAGAAAATAATTAATCGGTGAATTCGTGAATTGTTGAATGATTAACCAGGAGAACCCACTTGGCGGGCAAAATCGGGGGTTTCACCCCCGATTTTGCCCGCCTCAAAAAAAACTCCCCGCCCCTGGGGGCGGGGTTGGGGGTGGGGGATTCCATTACCTGATTAATTTTTTAAACGACAAGAGCGTGGGAATAAGTTCGCTAAGTTGAATGGCGCAGTCAGGAGACCGGCCACAGCAAATCGGGAAATTATTCTTGGACAGTTACTAAGTTACCAGTAAGCACAAACTCGCCCACTCGCCACTCGCCACTCGCCCACTCGCCCGCTCGCCACTCGCCACTCGCATACTCGCTACTCGCATACTCGCCACTCGCCCACTCGCCACTCGCCACTCGCCCACTCGCCCACTCGCCACTCGCCACTCGCCCACTCGCCCTCACCCCTTCCTCTTCACCCCGGCAAACAGCGGCGACCGCATCACCCCCCATTTGTGCAGGCGGAATAGGATAGACATTTTGAGCACCCCCAGGCCATACACAGACGAATTCTTGAAGTTAATCGAAGAAGAATCGTCCATGTAACGGGTAGGGCAGGTGATCTCACCGATGGAGTAGCCGCTAAAGATAATCTGGCTCAACACCTGATTATCAAAAATAAAATTGTCCGAATTAGCTTCCAGCGGCAAAGCTTCTAGAACCTGCCGGGTATATCCCCGGTAACCGGTGTGGTATTCCGACAGTTTGTACCCCATGACGAGATTCTGAAAGGCAGTCAGGAACCGGTTAGAGATGTATTTGTAGATGGGCATTCCCCCCTGCAACGCCCCTACTCCCAGAATGCGCGACCCCAGCACACAATCAAACAACCCTTCGGCCATCAGCGAAGCCATCGCCGTGATCAGGAGAGGGGTGTATTGATAATCGGGGTGGAGCATGATGATAATATCTGCCCCTAAATCCAGGGCCGTTTTGTAACAGGTCTTCTGATTACCGCCGTATCCCCGGTTTTTAGGGTGAACGATGGTTTTAATCCCCAATTCCTGGGAGACGGTGACGGTGTGATCCTGGCTGGCATCATCCACCAAAATAATCTCATCCACAATGTCGTGGGGGATTTCGGCATATGTTTGCCGCACAGTTTTGGCCGCGTTGTACGCGGGCATGACAACGACGATTTTTTTACCTTTGAGCATGGTTGACCTTTGGGGTTATTGGTGTATTGGTGTATGGGCAAGTTGGTTATTTGACCTGGTGATGATGTTGGTTGAGCTTGTCGAAACCAACCATCTGCGACAGGCTCAGGCTACGTTCAGTCTTCTGGATGTAGCACCACCTTTCCAGGCTGTGCGTTCTCTGTTGACATAAAAACGCCAGGCTCCAGTCCTATTGCTGATAAGCAGAAAGGGTGAAACGTGTGAGCAGAACGTCATCAGCCGCTTCATCTTTTAAAGACAGGCGTTCACCATTGGCGGGATTATACAGCCCGGCAACCAGTTGGTACTCCCCCGGCGGGATTGAAGGGGGAATTTGTAGACAGTGCATGTCAGCGATGATCTGTTCAGGTGGCCATTGAGAGGTGGGGGCGAACCCAATGACCGGCACGTTGTCGCGTTGGGCATGGACATAGCCCGTGGCGTCGCGCAGGTGAACAAAGTTGTTCACTTCCAGAGAGATGACAAACAGATCTTCCTGTTATTCATCCTGATTGGTCAGAGAGGAAATTATGCAGAGCCACTCCCCTTTGTGCAAACCCAGCCATTTTGCTAGAATCGCCCGGCAATGACCCTTACGCGCCATCGGCTGAATCTGGCCGCCCTCACCGTTTTACTCCTGCTCCTGCTGGGTGTTTTTCTACAAACCGAGTTGCGTCTAACCGGTGGCCGCTTAGGTGTACCTCTGGATGATGCCTGGATTCATTATCAGTTTGCCCGGAATCTGGCCCAGGGGGATGGCTTCAGCTACAACCCCGGCGAACCAACCCCCGGCTCCACGGCCCCCCTGTGGACACTTATGCTGGCGGGTGTAGGGCTGTTCACCACCGATTTCCTCATCCCGTCGCTCATTCTCAGTACCTTTTTTCTTATGCTGACGGTGTGGCTGACTTATGGGTTTACCTGGGATTTGTTAGGCGACGCGGCGACAGGGGGACGCGGCGACGGGGGGACGCTTTCGCCCTCTCGCCCCCTCGCCCTCTCGCCGCGTCCTATTTGGGCTATTATGGCCGCGTTGGGGGTGATATTGACGGGGCGGATGATGTGGGCGGGATTGGCGGCGATGGAGACAACGGCTTTCGCGGCCGCGAGCGTAGCCGCCGTTTGGGCTTATCATCGTCAGGGATTGCGGCCGCTACCGGTTTTGTTATTCGCCCTGGGGGGACAGTTACGCCCGGAAGGGCACGCCCTGTTCGCCCTGGCCGTAGCCGACACCCTGCTGACCTGCTGGCAAACGTCCCGCTGGCAATGGCGGCAACTCCTGACCGCTGGCCTGATTTACGGGGCCATTGCGGCACCCTATGCCCTGTTCAGCCTGTCTACCACCGGTAATCCCCTGCCCAACACCTTTTACGCCAAAGCTGGTTCCCAACATTTTTTCAGTTGGCGGGCCTGGCGTGAAACCCTGGCTTACCATTGGCAAGATAACCCGGTGTCTTTATTGCTGGTTCCGTTGGGGGTGATCGCGGCCGCGAAACGGCATCGTCTCCTCATTGGCTGGTTACTGGGCCTGCCCCTGCTCACCGCCATTATCGTAGACCTCATCTGGCATCATGGCCGTTACACCCTGCCGCTCATACCGTTTCAAATGATTGCGGCCGCGCTCGGTGCCGCCTGGCTCACACGTCACACCTCCCGCTACGCGCCACTCGCCACTCGCTCCTCACTCCTCACCGCCATCCTCTTCGGTCTCATCATCCTCGGTGGGGTCATCCGCCTCCCCTACTGGGCCGGTATGCTCGGCTACAACAGTAACGAAATTCTCGAAATTGACGTGGCTATGGGTCACTGGCTGGCAGAAAACACCCCAGCCGATGCTCTCATCGCCATAGACGACATCGGGGCCATCACCTTCATCGCCCAACGGCGCATTTTTGACCTGAATGGGCTGGTATCGCCGGAGATGTGGCCTATTATCCGGGGTGAAGCGGAAGGACGACCACGCAACGAAGCGGCCGCGCGTCTACTCTCCGCCATCCAACCGGATTACATGGCCGCTTTTCCTGTCTGGCATTGGGAAATTGCCACCAACCCTCTCGTTGCCACCCCAGTCCAACGGTTCTGGACCGCTACCCATTCCATCATTGGTGAACAGGAAGCCATTGTTTATGAGATGACCTGGCCTTATCTGTCTGCGGCCGCGCCCCAGGTGAGCCAGAACGTCAAACTGGGGGACGCCATCCAACTGTTGGGGTACGATTTCACCCCAGGCCAGCCGTTGGCCCTCACCCTCTACTGGCAAAGCCTGGCCCCCGTGAGCGAGGGGTATGATGTATTTGTGCATGTGCGGGATGAAAACGGCAACGTGGTAGCTCAGGCCGATCAGGAGCCGGTGGCTATTTTGGCTCCCACCCACCGCTGGCAATCCGGCGACATCATCCGCGACCCATACACCATTGCCTTACCGGCTGATTTACCCGCCGGAACGTACCAACTCTCAATTGGCATGTATTTGCGGGCCACGGGTGTGCGCCTGATCATCAACGACCCCAACGCTACCGATAACGCCCTAAACCTGACTTCATTCGCCTGGCCAACCGCCAATGAATGAGCAAAGTGTGTGGTTCAGATGAGTGGAATAATGTGCTGTTGATTAACCCAATTCTCTTCTATGTCACCCTTCCGCCACCGTTTTCAATCGCCACTTCTGCGTGATGTTCTGGCCGTGGTTTTGCTCCTGGTTATTGTGTTACTTTTTTTAGGACCAGGGTTATTGCCAGGGAAGATCTTGTTGCCTCTGGATATTGTCATTCATGTTTGGCCCCCCTGGCAACAACCCAATCAGCCGATTCCGCCGCAAAATCTGGTGTTGGGCGATCCGGTAAACTATATCTTTCCGGTGAAGGAGTTCGCGGCCGCGTCCCTACGCCAGGGAGAGTTCCCCCTCTGGAACCCGTACACTCTGGGTGGGTATCCGTTTACTTACAATACCCAGGCAGGACTGCTTTACCCCCTGTCAGTGATTTACTACTTGTGGCCCGCGGCCGCGGCGGTCAACATCACCATTGCCCTACAAATGTTTCTGGGCGCACTGTTTATGTATCTCTACCTGCGCCTGATCGTCTCCCGGCGGCTGGCCGCTCTGGCAGGAGCCATTCTGTTTAGCCTGAACGGCCTGATGGTTATCTGGCTGGAGTGGCAAGTCGTTTACGCCGCGGTTATCTGGCTCCCTCTTCAACTTTTTCTGGTAGAACGGATGGTTCGTCGGATAGAAACGAGCGGTAACGTGGGTCATGAACCCCTGGCTCGCCTACTCTTTGTGACTGCCCGCCGGGAAGCGATCCTGGCGGGGATGGCCCTGGCCTTTTCCTGGTTGGGGGGACATTGGAACTGGACGTTGTACGCCAGTATGACCTTAGGTGTATACCTGCTGTGGCGGTTATGGCCGCTGTTTCACCAGGCGCAAGTGGGGCGACTCCGCGGCCAGATTGTGACCCTTTTCTTACTGCCCCTGGTTGTAGGTCTGGCCCTTAGCCTGGTTCAGGTGTGGCCAGCCTTCAGCTACCTCACCCAGAGTCACCGAGGGGACTTAACCTTTGCCGCCTCTTTACATCAAGGTCTCTTAAACCGGCTGGCTGTGCTTTTCATCCCTAATTTTTTCGGCAATCCTGCCCATCAAAATTGGTGGGGACCGGCGCACACAAATTATGCGGAGACGACGTTTTATATCGGCATTTTGGCTCTCCTGCTCGGTTGCCTGGCTCCCTTTTTACGGCGTGACCGGTTAACCCTCTTTTTTGTGGCCTGGGGATCCCTCGGTTTTCTTTGGGCGTTGGGAACCCCGGTTTATGGCCTGTTGTACGTCCTGCCTGTTTTTGGCGGATTATTGCCCAGTCGGGCGGCTATTTTAATCCTGTTTTGTCTGTCCGTGCTGGCCGCCATAGCCCTTGACCGCCTCGTTGTTAACCAGATCCATCTACCTCGTCGCCAACTCCTCATGCGAGCAACCACCGGTTTATGGGTGCTTTTGCCCCTGATAGTGCTGGCTTATTGTTTCTACTATCGGCTAGATGTGGTACGCACCTGGTCTTATCTGCAACCCTACATGGGCCTTTTCCTCTTATCCTTGTTTGTGGGAGGGGTGTTGTTGCTGGGGCGTTTGCGCGGCTGGATTCCGCCCACACTCTTTGGCTGGTTGGCCCTTATCTGGCTCACAACCGACCTATTTCTCTTTGGTTATGGTTACAATCCGGTGGCTTCCGTGGACGACCTGTTTCCAAAAACAGCCATAGATACGTTTTTACACAGCGACCCAGAAATTTTTCGTATGGCCACCATTGCTGAGGGATTGGTCTATCCCCCCAACACCTCCCTGGTATTACGCCACACCAACATCAGTGGTTATGAGCCGGGGATTTTGCGCCGGGCGGTCAATTTTATGAATGTGGCTGAAGGGGAAAACGCCATTCGCGGGGAACGCACACTTATTCCTTTCAAAGCGATTAATTCTCCTCTTCTGGCTATGTTAAATGTGAAATATGTCGTCACCACAAATGATTGGTGGGCGGCCGCACCTCTCCCGGGCGCGGCCCAAGAAAAAGTGACAGGGTGGCAACTACTTGAGCCAGGGTCACTCATCAGCCAGACTTTTACCATGCCAGATGCGGGGTTACATCGTCTGGATGTGTCATTGCAATCTACAGGGGAGCCGACGGGTATGGTCACGGTGCGGGTCTTTACGGCCGATGAGGTGCTGGAGTTGGCTCATGCCACGCTGGATGTCACCGAGGTGCAACAAGAAGGCTGGTATTCGTTTTATTTCGCGGCTTTCCCTTCGGAATGGGGGCGGACGTTTTATTTGACGGTGGCCTTTGATGGTTTGGGGGGGGAGTTGGCAGTGGGGATGAGCGACCCGGTTACCGATGCGTTGGCGTTTGTGAGTTATTATCTGCCGCGGCCGCAACTCGCCTACGAAGATGGTAAAACTCGCATCTACCTCAACGAAGGCTATTTCCCCCGTGCCTTTGCCGTGCCCCAGGCCATCCTTGCCACCAACGAAGAAGAGGCCCTGGCCG
>JAGNBF010000053.1 GCA_018004935.1 Chloroflexota bacterium
TCAAAAATTACGGAATAACTTTGCTACAGTAGGCTGTTCTCAAAAACTGTGAAACGGCATTCTCAAAAACTGTGGAATGGATTCTCAAAAATTATGGGATAGTTCTCAAAAACTGTGGAATCCTACAATACCGGCATTATTCATTTGACAACATAGATATTTTTCATAAACTTATAGCTTGTGATATGGTCAATTAACACAAGCTATGGGTGGGTTTTCCAGAGGTAGACAAAACTTATCGGCTGATGAACCTCACTGCCACATTTATGCCCGGGAGATTGCATGACTGACCCCAAAACGACAATTGTTAATAGTCAGGCCCTGGAAATTCGTCGTGCTCCGGTGGACTCATTTGCGCCGTTGGTAGAAATGGTGACCAACACCGTTGCCAGCCCTAATAGCAAACGGGCCTACCGGGGTGCCCTCATTGAATTCCTTACCTGGTTCACTGAAAGTAGCTATAGCACATTAAACGCGGCCGCGATCAATGCCTACATCGAATCCTTGCGTCAAGCGGAGCGTAGCAAGGCCGCCATCAATCAACACCTCACCGCTATCCGAAAATTAGCCGGGCAAGCCGCTACGAATGGGCTAATCAGTCAATTGGACGCATGGGGTGTAGATCAAATCAAAAATGAAAAACAACGCGGCCGCAAAGTTGGCCGTTGGTTAGATCGGGATCAGGCTCAGCACCTTATCCATGTGCCAATGCGTCTCTACCGCGAAGAAGTGATCAGCCAGGTCAAAGCGTTGCGGGATCGGGCCGTTTTGTGTGTGATGGTTGGCTCCGGGTTACGCCGGGCTGAAGTTGCCAGCCTGACCTTTGCCCACATTCAGCAACGGGATGGCCGTTGGGTATTTGCCAACCTGGTGGGCAAAGGGGAAAAACCACGTACCTTTGGCATTCCCGGCTGGGTAAAAAAGGCAATAGATGCCTGGGCGAAGGCGGCGGGGATACAGCGCGGCCGCGTCTTTCGCGCTATCAACAAAGGGTTACATCCCCGGCTGTCTGGCAAGGTCAAAACCAAGTTTGGTTATGTGACAGATGGCAACCTGACCGACCAGGCAATTGCCAATCTGGTAGAGTATTATGCGCAACAGGCGGGTCTGGTAGACAATGAGGGTGCGGCCGCGTTGGCTCCTCATGATTTACGCCGCACAGCCGCCGGGTTAGCCCTGAAAGGTGGCGCTTCTATGCGCCAGATACAGGCCATGCTCGGTCACGAAAGTATTACCACAACTGAGAAGTATCTTGAACCAATGCTGAGCTTACAAGATAGCGCGGCTGATTATATTGAGATTGAAATTGATTTGTGGTAACTGTTCAGCCCAGAGACGATTTTGGGCCATTTTGGCTTACTTCAGCGGATTTAGAGAGGGTGCACAGCCTGAAAAAGCTGTGCTACATCTACGCTGGCAGGGTACAGGCTGGCAGGTCGTTGAAGGGGCTGTTGACCAGGGTACTAACAGGATATGCACTCATCAGTTCAGTCGCAAAGGGGCGCAAAAGGGGTAACAAAGGTTCGGGTTTGGTTTCGTCAGGGTCAAGCCATAACCCATAATCATCAGGGTGAATAATAACAGGCATACGGTCATGAAGCGGCCGCATCATCTCATTCGCCGCTGTCGTCAGCAACGTCACCGATTCAATTTCCGACCCATCGGCTGATTGCCAATGCTCCCATAACCCGGCAATAGCAAAGGGTAACCCATCCTGTACCTGGATGTAATAAGGCTGTTTCCCCTTTTCCACCTTCTGCCATTCATAAAAACCAGTTGCAGGGACGAGACACCGCCGATATTTGAAAGCATTGCGAAAAGAAGGTTTTTCCGTTACCGTTTCTGAGCGGGCATTGATCATTTTATAACCAATCGCCGGATCTTTGGCCCAACTGGGAATCAATCCCCAGTGAAAGAGGACCAATTCACGCTGACGCGTATCTCGATTAAGGCGTACCGTGGCTACCGGTTGGCTGGGGGCAATATTGTAACGCGGAACCAGGGACAGCGGTTCGGCCAGAGCAAATTGCTCGGCAATGGTTTCGGGAGAAGCGGTTTGAGCAAAGCGACCACACATATTGATATTATAACCCAATATTGACGATTCAGCCCCGACGATTTATCTTTAAAAGGAGCGAGTAGGCGAGTAGCTGTAGGACAATTTTGTAAATTGTCCACCGGGCGATTTGCCAAATCGCCCTACATTTTCGCAGGAGTAAACCATTTATCTTTAAAAGGAGCGAGTAGGCGAGTAGCTGTAGGACAATTTTGTAAATTGTCCACCGGGCGATTTGCCAAATCGCCCTACATTTTCGCAGGAGTAAACCATGCAGATTCAAGGTCATACATTTTTAGTAAGTGGTGGTGGTTCGGGATTGGGCGCGGCCTGTGTGCGGCGTCTGGCGGCTTTACAAGCCAATGTAGTGATTGCCGACATTAACCAGGCCATGGGCCAGGCATTGGCTGATGAACTGGGTGGCGCAGTGGTTTTTGCGCCGATGAATGTCACGGAAGAGGTGAACGTAAAATCCGCGCTGGCGGTGGCGATTGAGCGTTTTGGGAGCCTGCATGGGGTGATCAATTGCGCTGGTATCGCTATTGCCAAAAAGGTGTTGGGGAAAGATGCCCCACATGAAATAGATGCCTTCACCAAAGTTCTGGCCGTAAACCTGACGGGTTCATTTAATGTGATTCGGCTGGCCGCGGCCGCGATGATTCAAAATGAACCCAACGATGAAGGGGAACGGGGCCTCATTATCAATACGGCTTCCGTGGCCGCTTATGATGGGCAGATTGGGCAGGCGGCTTACGCGGCCTCCAAAGGAGGCGTGGTGGGCATGACTTTACCTATTGCCCGCGAGCTGGCTCGTTTTGGCATTCGGGTGATGACTATCGCGCCGGGGATTTTTGATACCCCCATGATGGCCGGTTTGCCAGAAGCGGCTCGTGCTTCATTAGGTCAGCAAGTGCCCTTCCCCTCTCGCCTGGGTCGGCCCGACGAATACGCCGCCCTGGCCCAACATATCATCGAAAACCCCATGCTCAACGGGGAAGTGATTCGCCTGGATGGGGCGATTCGTATGGCCCCGAAATAAGGGGATGGGTTTTCAACGGCTCGCCCAGCGTGGTGAGAACTGAGCCAGATTTTTGTGGCCCATGGCAGGCCCAGTTTTGCCTATAGCCCACCCCATATCCACCCCCGGGGCCGAGGAACTTTTTCTGGCGCGGTTGGTTTCTCCCCTTCCCTCTTGTTCATTAAATTTTTAGTCGGGTTACGCCTTCATTGACCCCATCCCCCCTGCCGATTCCCGAGGGAAGGGGGGAATTCCCATGGGGCATTTTTCGGGGCGAATGCCCCGAAAAATGCCCCTTAGAAAAGTTCCCCGCCCCTGGGGGCGGGGTTAGGGGTGGGGGGGGATTCCATTACCTGATTAATTTTTTAAACGACAACAGGGAAGGGGCAAGGGGATGGGTTTTCAATGGCTCGCCCAGCGTGGTGAGAACTGAGCCAGATTTTTGTAGCCCATGGCAGGCCTCGTTTGTTTATAACTCCCTCAAACAAAATCAGATAAATCTATACCTACTTCTATACCCTGGTTTATATCTTTATCTCTTCAAAATAGCGGGCGGCTTTTGTTATCCTAAACATAGGTTCGCTCTACTTCGCCCCTTTCTTGTATTAAAGAAGATGAGGGCGAATCGTTAAGTCACCTACAATGAGTGAAGGTTAATCCTTTTTGATAATGCGGGCGTATCTGGTCAAGGAGCAACGAGCAGTGAACGAATCAAACGAAGGTGAGCAAAAGCCACCACAAGTACCAGCCCCGACAGACACAACACCACCTTCTGGTCTTGGTGTTTATGATCGCCCCAAACATAACCGCTTAACCATACCCGTTTTGATAGCGATCCTCATCCTCGCCCTTATCACCGCTATTATCATCTGGCAACTCTGGTTATAACGTTGTTATTCCAGGGTATCTTCTCAAAAAACATAGCGCACCTTTAGATCCCTTCGTGGGCAGATTTGGACTTCCTGCCCTCATGACCCATTAAAGAGAGGATACATTGCCAGGGATTGGCTGGACCCTCAGTAAAGGGATGGGTCCTATCCGGGCGATAGAACCCATCCCCATAAACTATTTTGCGTCGCTTGCTGAGAACGATGCGTCGTTTAAACAGATAGGCACAATAAGGATCACGGATTAAATAACTTACGGAACTGCTGTGGCGGATCTCCTGACCATGCCACTTTAAGTGAACAGGTTATTTAATTTCCATTCCTAAGGAGAAGCAAACATGAAAACAGTAGTTGGTCTTTATGATGAACTAACGAATGCTCACGATACTGTCAACGATCTCGTTACCGCAGGATTTGATCGAAATAACATCAGTCTGGTATCCGGTGATCGTGACAATAGCTATGCAACAGGCACGGAAACGGAAATGACGACTGATACGACTACGGCCAATGCTATGGCGGGAGCACTGACGGGTGGCGCTATAGGTGGTATGGCGGGGATGCTTGTTGGTTTAGGGGCATTGGCTATACCCGGCTTGGGGCCAGTGATAGCGGCCGGACCTATTGTGGCCGGATTAACGGGTGCTGGTATTGGCGCGGCCGCGGGCGGTCTTTTGGGCGCACTCATTGGTTGGGGTATTCCTGAAGAACACGCCACTTACTACGCCGAAGGTGTACGCCGGGGGAGCACACTGGTCGCCCTTAAGGTGGATGAGAGTCAGGTGGAAGAAGCGGTGGAAATTATGGATCGTCATAATCCAGTGGATATAGAGCGACGTTCGGAATATTGGCGGGCATCGGGTTGGACTGGTTATGATCCACATGCAAGTGGGTATACATCAGACCAAATCGCCTCTGAGCGGGAGAATTACAACAGCTATCCTTACGATGATTACACCACGTTTAGCCCCACCTTTCAACGTCACTACGAAACCTCATTTGCGGATAGAGGACATGACTATAACTGGTATGAACCAGCTTACCGTTATGGCTATGACCTGGCCCTCACTGATCGGTATCGTGATTATGATGAGTGGGATGAGATTGAGGCGGAAGCGCGTGGTGGTTGGTCTCGCACGGAGCATGCCGTTAATGGTACGTGGGAAGAGTTTAAAGACTCCGTTCGTCATGCCTGGGAAGAGGTCAAAGATGCCTTAGATATGGATGACGATGACGACGGGGTGATGGATATCACTGAAGATGATACCGATACCGCAAACGACAACTATGTAGGCTCGTCATCCTGGCGTGGAGCACGTGTTCACAGTGATAGTTACGCCACAGATAACAACGGTGGCAGTTACAACACCGATGATCATCACTTCCGGCAACATTATGACACCTATTTCACCAATAGTCGTTATGGCTACAACGAATATCTGCCAGCTTATCGCTATGGCTATGATCTGGCGAACTATGCCCCTTACCGCGGCCGCGGTTGGAACGAAATCGAACCGGAAGTACATAAGCGGTGGGAAGAGACAAATCAGGGCACCTGGGAAGACGTGAAAGATGCTGTTCGTCATGGTTGGAACCAGGTGAAGGAAGCCGTAAGCTAAGATGTGGCCGTTTTTTCACCCTGTCGCCGTGTGGCTTTAGCGCCGCGTCAGGCATATCCGAGGCTACCCTTAACCCCACTCCAGGGGTGGGGAATTATTTCTGGCGCGGTTTGGCGGGCAGATGCCCACTAAACCGCGCCGTTTGGTTTCCCTTTCGGGGGTTTTTGCGTTTACGTGGGCAGGCGGATGAGGAAGGTTGTGCCCTGGCCGAGGGTACTCGCGGCCGCAATCGTCCCTCCATGCGCTTCCACAATTGAGCGGGCAATCGCCAGCCCCAACCCGGACTCACCATTTTGTTGGCGGGATTTATCAGCCCGGTAGAAGCGACGGAAAATGTTGGGCAAATCGTCGGGGGCGATACCGGCCCCGGTATCCTGCACCTTGAGGATGATATGGTTGGGTTCGGCCGCGGCCGCGAGGGTGATGTGTCCGTGAGCCGGGGTATAACGTAGGGCATTGCTCACCAGATTGCCTAGCACCTGGGCCATCCGGTCGGGGTCAACACTCAGCAAGGGCAAAGTAGTTGGGGTTTCTAGTTCCAGGGTGATGCCCTGTTTTTGTGCCTGAATTTGGTACGCGGCCGCACTCCGTTCCAACAACTCCTGAGGGGCTACTGTCTGTTTCATCAGCGGCAATTCGCCTGCATCCGCCAGCGACAGGGTCCGCAAATCATCAATGAGATGGTTCAGATGTTGCGCTTCCTGGTGCATGATCTGGTAAATCTCGGGCGAACCATCCAGCTTGTTATCACTCAACGCCTCCGTAAACCCCATGATCACACTCGTTGGGGTGCGTAAATCATGGGCAATATCGGCGGTCATCTGGCGGCGCAGTTGGTTGGCATGGGCCAGGCGGCTGGTCATCTGGTTGAATGATTGGGCCAGTTCGCCGATTTCATCCTTTGTGCGGATAGGTACTTCGTGGTTTAAATCCCCTTCGGCGACCAGGTGGGTGGCCCGGGTGAGGTCTTGGAGCGGCCGCGAAATCGTCCGCGCCAACAAAATGCCCAACAACAAGGCAATCCCCGTCGCCCCAAAGCCGCTGTACACAATGGCCCGCTTCACGCCAACAATAAATTGGGCTTCAGGGGAGTCGGGTGCGGCGTCATCACGGGGGGAATCTGGGCGTAGGATGTAGCCGACGGTGGTGCCGTCTGATTGGATAGGCAACGCGGCCGCGAGCAAATCCCCATTCACCATATCCCCCCGCCGATACGTTCCCGCCCCCATCACCACCTTATTATTCAGATCCACCACCGTCATCGGTACCCAATTCCGATGTGAATGTTGCCAATCATTTTGCGGTGGACCCGGGTTCTGATTCTGATTATTCTCGTTAAAGTTCGTCTCCACATTTTCCCAACTACCATGCGTTTGATAATAGCCAGCCAGACGTTCACTAAACTCTAACTGATAACTGTCATACACAAACTCATCAAACTCCCGTTGCGTCAGTTGCCCCACAAACAGAGCCACCAACCCGGCCCCAGTCAGACCAATCATCAAAAACGCTAGAATGAGTTTAAAGGTGAGCGAACGCATGGGGTGTTCATCTTTAATCTCTTAGTCTCTCAATCTCTTAGTTTCTATGAAAGGGAGAGTGAGAGATTGAGAGACTGATTATTGGGCATCTGGCGACAACCGATACCCATGCCCATACACCGTTTCGATATAACGGGGCTGGCTGGGATCGGGTTCGATTTTAGTCCGCAGGTTCCGCACATGGACATCAATTGTGCGTTCATACCCTTCAAAGGTCGTTCCCTGCAACAGGTCCAGGAGATCGGCGCGGGAGAAAGCCCGCCCCGGTTCGGCCATCAGAGCCGCCAACAGATCAAACTCCGAGGGGGTCAGATTGACCGTCTGATTGGCGACCTGCACCAGACGCCCGCCCCGATCCAGCGTAATTTCTCCGGCCCGCAAAATTTCCGCTTGCGGCGCGGCCTTTCCCGCCCGGCGCAACACAGCCCGTATCCGCGCCGCCAATTCCCGCATACTGAACGGCTTGGTCACATAATCATCAGCCCCCAGTTCCAATCCCAACACCTTATCACTTTCCTCAATTTTGGCCGTGAGCAGGATAATGGGAGCGTTGCCTTCCCGGCTGTAATGGCGCATGAAATCATATCCACCCATCTCCGGCATCATCAAATCCAAAATAATAATGTCCGGTTTTTCCTGGCGAACCGTAAACAACGCTTCTCGGCCATTATTGGCCGTCACTACCCGGTAACCTTCCTGGGTCAGGTAACTTTTGAGCAAAACACGGAGATTTTCCGCATCATCAACAACAAGAACAGTTTGCGCCATCAGGACATCTCACAATCACACAGCGGGTTGGGAACTCACTGAATGGTCAATGGTTAATCGCCAATTGTCAATGGACAATGAAGGGGAAATGGTGAATGGTGAATGGTGAATGGTGAGTAATCGTTTGGAAACAAGTTCACGGTTACAGGGAGACTAGAGGCTAAAGGTTTGTCAGTCTCCAGTCTCCAGTCTCCAGTCTCTAGTCTCCAAACCGCTAAGTTAAAAACGAACGATTACTGAATGGTCACCTGGGGCGCAAAAGCGCAACTGTCAACTGTTCACTGTCAACTGTTCACTACTCACTGCCTACTTCCCCTCACGACGCATTGGCGACAAAATCTATAGTCAACTCTACCTCATCTTCCACATTCGCCACATTGGGAACGTTGGGAATGGTCAGGCCATAGGTTTCACGGGTGACGACAGACGTGGCCGTGCCACTAATTTGGGTCGCCGAAACGACAGTGGCTTCGACGGTAAAAGTGGCCGGGCTGGTCACATCGCGGATGGTCAGGTCGCCATCAATGGTGAAGCTGACGGTGTTCCCCACACTGGCGGTGGCGGGAAGACCATTTACGGCGGTGGGGGTGAAGGTAATGTATTCATACGACCCGGTATCCAAAATTTGGTTGGACAGGGCGCGGTTGCGCATGTTGTTATCGGTTGCCAGGGTACGGGCATTGATTTGAATGACCCCCACCTGGGTAGCGGACAAATTGTTCAAATCCAGGGAAATTTCCCCGGCTACCTGGTCGGTACGGCCCACAACGGTGACACGATTGCCGCGTAAATCTTCATCCAATTGAAAACGCACCTCAGAATCAGCGGAACTAATCTGGAAAAGAATGGCCCCCTCTGCCCCCAGAGATGTTTCGCCCGCCGTTTCGCTAATCGGGACAGCGGCAATCGGTTCGCTGGCGCTTTCGGGTTCGCGCAGGAAGGCGAAGGCCAGAATTGCTACCAGCAAAACAACAACTATCCCACCAATCATGACTGACTTCTTCATACCTATTGACCTCGTTGAGTGAATTTACCGCGGCCGCGAACCTGAATTATTCACGGTGATGTTAGCCCGTCCGCGGCCGCATGTTCCTATTCTACTTTCCCCCTATTTAGAATCTCTAAAGAGATTGTTAAGAAAATGTTTAGGCTCAAGGATTAGATAACCTACCGCGCCGAGAAAAGTTCCCCGCCCCTGGGGGCGGGGTTAGGGGTGGGAGTTTTCGGGGACAAACAGAGGCTGGCCCGGGCTTTTAGCTCGCAGGGCTTCGTATGTTTAGCCCGGCGGGTTGACCACCGGGTGGGGTAACTGAACGCTTATGCCCTGTTTGTGAAAAACATCACAATATTGTAGAAAACCATCACCCTTTTTGCGTGATCTTCATCACTCTCACCTACTCCTCTAAATGCCCTACTCTAAACACAACCACGACAGCCCATGGCGTGGTGCATTGATAGATCAACTCTGACAATTTTTCGTGCCAACACCCACATTCTTACGTTACCTCGTTGCCCGTCAACAGTAGCTGTTTCTGTTCGCTACCCTCAATTACTGTTCACAGACAACTCTGCTCAGGAGGCCCTTATGGCTGGATTAGACAAAGAAACCCTGGAGATGGTTCTCGACACCCTCAAAAAATACGGCGAGAAAAAACTCACCCTTGAATACCTGCTACACCTCGATCACAACGACCAATTCCCCCACGAAGTTCTCAAAGAGCTATACGACCCCGCCAACCTCGGTCTGCACCTGCTCTTCATCCCGGAAGCCTACGGCGGCCTGGATGGGGGCGCGTATGACATTTATCGTGTGTCCGAACTCATGGCTTCATTTGACCTGGGTGTGGCGACCGGCGTATTAGCCACTTTCCTCGGCTCCGACCCCATCACCGTGGGGGCCACCGAAGAACAGCGAGCTTACTGGATGGGGCGTGTGGCCGAAGAAGCACTGCTCATGGCCTACGGGGCCACCGAACCCCAGGCCGGGAGTGACCTCGGCTCCTTGCGTACCAAAGCCGTGCCCGTTGAAGAAGACGGTAAGGTGGTCGGCTACAAAATTTCTGGGCAGAAGCAGTGGATCAGCAACGGCGGTGTGGCCGATTTGTACACCATTCTGGCCCTGGCCCCCGGCGGCCCCACCTGGTTCGTGGTGGATCGGGACACCCCCGGCTTCGCGCACGGCAAACCGGAAGACAAACACGGCATCCGCGCCAGCAACACCGCCGCCCTCTTCCTGGAAGATGTGTACGTGCCCGCCGACCGGCTCGTCGGTGAGGTAGAAGGACAAGGTTTAGCTCAGGCCCAGGCCGTTTTTGGCTACACCCGCCTGATGGTAGGAGCCTTTGGCCTCGGGGCCGGTTGGGAAGCGCTACGCCGCGTCATTCGCTACTCGCAAGAACGCATCCAGGCCGGGGCGCCCCTCAGCCAGAAGCAAGGGTACACCCACAAACTCATCGTCCCCAACGCCGCCCGGTTGGAAGCCGCCCGCACCTACATCGAATGGGTGGCGGAACGGCTGGACAGCGGTGAGGAAGGGTTGGCCACCGAAGGAGCTGTCGCCAAATATGTCGCCACCGAAGCAGGCAACAAAGCGGCCGAAGATGCCATCCAGGGGCACGGCGGTTACGGCTACACCAAAGAGTACATGGTCGAGAAGATCAAACGGGATGTCCGCATCACCACCATTTATGAAGGCACTTCGGAAATTATGGAGTGGACGATGGCCCGCGACCGTTGGCAGTTGCACCTGAAAACACGGGGCGCGTATTACACCGATTGGGCCACCCGTCTGGACGCCATTCACGCCCAACAACCGGACAACGGGGCCAATTTTGCCGCCCTCGCCATGCGTGCCCTGGCGGTCATTTTGGAGCGTTGCCGCATTGACCGGCTCACGCGCAACCAGCACGTCCTGTTCCGCCTGGGTGAACTCATCGCCTGGGCTGAAACGGCGGCCATTTTTGCCGAGCGCGTCGTAGACAAACCGACCGAAGCCATTCCGTTGGCAATTCCGGTGCGGCAGGCGTTGGCGCGTATCTATGCCCGGCAGGCCGCGCTGAAAGTAGGGGCGGATGGTCTGCAATGGGCCATCGGCGCCGGTCAGACCGACCCCAATTTAGCCAACTCCCTCAACCTGCCCGCCATTTACCAGGCCCAAACCGGTCTGGTAGCAGATATGGATTGTGCGGCGGATGAGTTGAATAAGGCGTTTCATGCGTGATGGTTATTAGTGTATGGGTGTATTAGTGTATTAGTGTATTGGTATCCTCGATAAATATACCAATACACCAATACACCAATATACCAATATACCAACAACTCTTCAGGAGTTACCCATGATTGACACAACCGACAGAGCCATCGCCATCGTCGGGTTGGGAGCTATCTTGCCAGATGCAGAGGGGGTGGCGGCGTTCTGGCAAAATATCCTCGGCAAACGGTACAGCATCAGCGAAACCCCCACAGACCGCTGGTCGCTGGCCGATTATTATGACCCGGACCCCAGAACACCTGATAAAACGTACAGCAAAATCGGGGGCTGGGTGCGGGGATACGAATTTGATTGGAAGCGGTTTAAGATGCCGCCCAAAGTGGCCGGTTCGATGGATCAGGGGCAACAGTGGGCGGTGACGATTGCCGCCGATGCCCTGGCCGATTACGGCTACCCCAATCGCCCCCTGGACACGGATCGCACTGCTGTGGTGTTAGGCACGGCCATGGGGGGGGAACTCCATTACATCACCAATTCGCGCATTATTTTCCCGGAATATGCCCGTGCCCTGAAGGCCGTACCGGAGTTTCAGCAACTGCCCGCGGCCGCACGCGAAGCCATTCTCGCTCATTGGCACGATGTCATTGACAACACCCTGCCCCCCATCACCGAAGATTCCATGCCCGGCGAACTACCCAACATCGTCTCCGGGCGGGTCGCCAACGTGCTCAACCTGCGCGGTCCCAACTTCATCACCGATGCCGCCTGCGCCTCCAGTTTTGCCGCTGTTGATGCCGCCGTGGAACTGCTCACCGAGCATAAAGTGGACGCCGTGCTGACCGGGGGCGTAGACCGGAACATGGGGATCAGCAGTTTTGTGAAGTTCTGCAAAATCGGGGCGTTGAGTGCCACCGGAACCCGCCCCTTTGGCGACGGGGCGGATGGGTTTGTGATGGGTGAAGGCGCGGCCGCGTTCCTGCTCAAACGTCTCGAAGATGCCGAGCGGGCCGGGGACAAAATTTACGCCGTCATCCGGGGGGTCGGTGGGGCCAGTGATGGCAAAGGCAAAGGGATCACCGCTCCCAACCCCATCGGGCAACAGCTTGCCATGCAAAGGGCGTGGGAACAGGCCGGAATTGACCCGGCTACCGCCACGCTCATCGAGGCGCACGGCACGAGTACCCGTGTGGGTGATGTGGTGGAAGTGGAAAGTTTGGCGAAGATTTTTGGCGCGGCCGCGGCCCGTTCTATCGCCCTCGGTTCCGTCAAAAGCAACATCGGCCACCTCAAGGCCGGAGCCGGAGCCGCCGGTCTGCTCAAAGCAACGCTGGCCCTGCACCACCAAATCATCCCCCCCACCCTCAACGCCGCCACCCCCAACCCCAACATTGATTTCGCCCACAGCCCATTTTACCTGGCCCACGAAGCCCGCGAATGGCAAAAAAGCAACGGCACACCCCGCCGCGCCGCCGTCAGTGCCTACGGCTTCGGCGGCACCAACTTCCACCTGGCGTTGGAGGAGCATGTGCCGGGGATGTTGACGGAGAAGAGGGTGTTTGGTGGGGTTTCGGTGAGTAAGCAGTCAACAGTGAACAGTGAACAGTCAACAGTGAGTAGTCAGCAGTCGCCAGAGAAGGGCCAGCATTCACCATTCACCATTCACCATTCACCATTCACAATTCAACCCTCCCCCTTCCGTGGCATCCTCGCCCTCGGTGCCAAAACACCTGCCGAACTGAAGGACAGGCTGGACAATACGGTGCAACGGGTGGAAGGGGGCTGGACGCCGCCGCTGGAACTGCCGAAACAGGTGGAGCTTGCGGCCGCGGAACGGCTCATTATTGACTTTGCTAACCACGAGGAACTACTCGACAAAATCCACAAAGCCCAAAAAGCGATGGGGTTTGACGCGGCTCCGGCCTGGAAAGCGTTGCAGGCGCAAGGTGTTTTCCGGGGTAGCGGCCGCAAACCGGGCAAAATCGCCTTCCTCTTCCCTGGTCAGGGTAGCCAATACCTCAACATGGGGCGGGAACTGGCCCAGGTGTCCCCCATCGTGGCCGAGATGTTCGCCCAGGCCGACGCCGTGATGACCCCCATTCTCGGCCAGCCGCTTACCAGTTATCTGTTTGTGACCGATGAGGCCAACCGGATGCAGGCGGAGTTTGCCCTGATGCAAACGGCTATCACCCAACCGGCTATGCTCACCCTGGACACGGCTATTTACCAGCTTCTGGCCAGCTACGGCTTCGGCCCGGACATGGTGATGGGGCATTCGTTGGGTGAGTATGCCGCCCTGATTGCCGCCGGAATTATGCCGTTTGCGGATGCGCTGGAGGCCGCGGCCGCACGCGGCAGTGAAATGAGTAAGCTGAGCATGGGGGATAACGGCAAAATGGCCGCTGTTCTGGCTCCCATTGCTGTGGTCGAACAAACCCTCAAGGAAGTGGGCGGCTATGTCGTCCCGGCCAACATCAACAGCTACAGCCAGGCGGTCATCGGTGGCAGTAGCGTGGATGTGGATCGCGCCTGCCAGGTGTTCACCGACAAAGGATTCCGCGCCATTCCCATCCCCGTCAGCCACGCCTTCCACACCCGCATCGTCGCCCCCGCCAGCAAACCCCTGCGCCAGGTACTCGACCGGCTCCGCATTACCCCCGGCCATCTACCCCTGGTGGGCAACGTCACCGGTGAGTTCTATCCCCACACCGCCGAGGCGATCAAAGACATTTTGGAACAGCAGATCGCCTCACCGGTGCAATGGGTCAAAGGGCTGGAGACGCTGTACGCCGCAGGCGTGCGCACCTTCATCGAAGTCGGCCCCAAGAAAGCCCTGAAAGGATTCGTGGATGATGTTTTAGGCCAGAAAGCCGATGTCATCTCCCTCTTTACCAATCACCCCAAAACCGGCGAACTCGCCAGCTTTAACCAGGCGATTTGTGGGTTGTATGCCGCCGGGTATGGGGAAGTGAAGAGTGAGCAGTTAGCAGTTACCAGTGAACAGTTACCAGTGAACAGTAAACAGTTACCCATGAGCAGTGAGCAGTTAGCTGTAGAAAGGACAGAGATTATGCAACCAGCAAATGGTTCTGCCTCGGTTCAGGATGTCGCCCAACTTCTGGCCCAACTCCTAACCAATAACCAATACACCAATACACCAATAACCAACACACCCGTTTTCGACCGCGCCAATCCCCCCCACGGCTCCGTGGTCATCACCGGCACGGGGTTGGGACTGCCAGGGGCGGAGAAGGCGGTGATGGCCCCGGACAACGCCCTGCGGATTTTGCGCGGCGAGCAGTTCGTAGATTTGATTCCCGAACGGTTCCGCAAGCGCATTCTGGCGAAACGGGTCACGCGGCTGGTGAAATCTGAGGATGGTAGCGGCCGCTTCGAGACCATTACCGAAGCGGACGACGTGATTAAGCTGGCGGGGCGGCCCGGCTCTTTTGACCTGACCGAGGAGTACGGCGTGCCGGAGAAGCTCGTGGAGGCGTTAGATAGCACCACCCAACTGGCGATGGCCGCCGGGTTGGATGCTTTACGCGAGGCGGGCATTCCCCTGGTGCAAACCTTCCGCAAAATGTCCAACGGCAAATCTATGCCCGACCGCTGGCTCCTGCCCGAAGCGCTCCGCGACGAAACCGGCGTCATCTTCGCCAGTGCCTTCCCTGGCGGCGACCGCTTCGCCGATGAGTTTAGCCGTTACTACACCTACCAGAACCGGCTCGACCAGATCAACGCCTTGCTCGATTTACGCCGCTACAGTGATGACACCGACACCCTGCGCGAAATTGATCGGCGCGTAGCGGGCTTGCGTGACGCCCTAAACCGTGAACCTTATGAGTTTGATCGCCGCTTCCTGTTCCGCATCCTTTCGATGGGACACAGCCAGTTCGCCGAGTACATCGGGGCGCGTGGCCCCAACACCCAGGTCAACTCGGCCTGCGCCAGCACCACCCAGGCCATTGCCCTGGGCGAAGATTGGATTCGCACGGGTCGTTGCCGCCGCGTGATTGTCATCGGGGCGGATAATGTAACCAGCGATAACATGATGGAATGGGTCGGGGCGGGATTCCTGGCGACGGGCGCGGCCGCGACCGATGATCGTGTCGAAGAAGCCGCCTTACCCTTTGACCGCCGCCGTCATGGCACACTGATGGGCATGGGGGCCTGCGCCCTGGTGCTGGAAAGTGAAGACGCGGTGCGTGAGCGCGGAATGCGCGGTGTGGTGGAACTGCTCGCCAGCGAAACCAACAACAGTGCCTTCCACGGCACCCGTCTGGACGTGAGCCACATCGCCCAGATTATGAACAATCTGGTGACAACGGCGGAACGGCGGTTTGGCCTGCACCGGCAGGTGATGACGAACCAGATGGTGTTTATGTCCCATGAGACATTTACGCCAGCACGGGGGGGAAGCGCGGCCGCGGAAGTCACCGCCCTCCGTCACACCTTTGGCGACGGGGCCAACGAAATCATCATGGCTAACACCAAAGGGTTCACCGGCCACCCTATGGGCGTCGGCATTGAAGACGTGATCGCCCTAAAAATTCTCGAATACGGCATCGTGCCCCCTGTGCCCAACCACAAAGAAATTGACCCCGACCTCGGCCCGTTGAACCTGAGCCGGGGCGGTCGGTATCCGGTGCAATTTGCGCTCCATCTGGCGGCGGGGTTTGGCTCCCAGATCGCCATGACCCTCACCCGGCGCATCCCCGGCGCGTTGGATCGGGTGGATAGTCCGTTGCAATACCAACGCTGGCTGGACGATGTCAGCGGCTACGACCGGGCCGAATTAGAAGTGGTGAAACGTAATCTCCGCATCAAAGCCGACGGTGTGCCCCACCGTACCCCCATCGCCAGTCCCTGGCGGTATGGCACGGAGCCGGTGGTGAGGGTGAGCAGTCAGCAGTCAGCAGTCAGCAGTCAGCCACTCACCATTCACCATTCACCATTCACCATTCACCATTCACCATTGGCTCCCGTTCCGCCCCAACCCGTTGTGGTAGAAAAACCCATCGCGGCCGCGCCAGTACGGGTCATGAGCATCGCCCCGGCCCCGTTGGCAGTGAGCAGGGAGCAGTTAGCAGTTAGCAGTGAGCAGTCACCAGTCTCTAGTCTCCAGTCTCCAGTCTCTCAGTCTCCCAGTCTCCCAGTCTCCCAGTCTCCTTCTCTCGACGACATCCAAACCCAGGTACTCACCATCGTCGCCCAACAAACCGGCTACCCGATGGATATGCTCGACCTGGAGCTAGACATGGAAGCGGATTTGGGCATTGACACGGTAAAGCAGGCCGAAACCTTCGCCGCCATCCGCAAGGCGTTCGACATTCCCCGGCGCGATGATTTGAAACTACGTGACTACCCAACCCTGCGGCATGTGGTGGGGTTTGTGAAGGAAATGCGACCGGAGTTAGCCAGTCAGCAGTTAGCAGTCAGCGGTCAGCAGTCAGCAGTGAGCAGTCAGCAGTCTCTTAGTCTCTCAGTCTCTCAGTCTCCTTCTTTAGACGAGGTTCAGGCCCAGGTGATGGCGATTGTGGCCGAGCAGACCGGCTACCCCCAGGATATGCTGGAGTTAGACCTGGATATGGAAGCGGATTTGGGCATTGACACGGTGAAACAGGCCGAAACCTTCGCGGCTATCCGCAAGGCGTTCGACATCCCCCGCCGCGATGATTTGAAACTGCGCGATTACCCAACCTTGCGCCATGTGGTCGGGTTTGTGAAGGAGATGAGGCCGGACTTAGCCAGTCAGCAGTCACCAGTGACCAGTGACCAGTCTCTCAGTCTCTCAGTCTCTCAGTCTCCCGCTTTGGACGAGGTTCAGGCCAAAGTGATGGAAATCGTCGCCGCGCAGACGGGGTATCCGGTGGAAATGTTGGAGTTAGACCTGGACATGGAAGCGGATTTGGGCATTGATACGGTGAAGCAGGCGGAAACCTTCGCCGCCATCCGTAAGGCGTTCGACATTCCGCGACGGGATGATTTGAAACTGCGTGATTATCCAACTCTGCGGCATGTGGTGGGGTTTGTGAAGGAGATGAGGCCAGAATTAGCCAGTCAACAGTTAGCAGTGAGCAGTCACCAGTCACCAGTCACCAGTGACCAGTCTCCAGTCTCCAGTCTCCAGTCTCTCAGTCTCTCAGTCTCTCAGTCTCCTTCTTTAGACGAGGTTCAGGCCAAAGTGATGGAAATCGTCGCCGCGCAGACGGGGTATCCGGTGGAGATGCTGGAACTGGATTTGGATATGGAAGCGGATTTGGGGATTGATACGGTGAAGCAGGCGGAAACGTTTGCGGCTATCCGTAAGGCGTTCGACATTCCGCGACGGGATGATTTGAAACTGCGTGATTACCCGACTCTGCGGCATGTGGTGGGGTTTGTGAAGGAGATGAGGCCGGAGTTGGCGGTGAACAGTGGACAGTCAACAGTGAACAGTCAACAGTCTCCCAGTTCCCCCAACGGGAAGGAGGTGGCGGTTGAACCTGCCCGCCCTTTTCCGGTTAAGCGGCCGCAACCCCCAGCCCTCGACATAACCAATCAGGTTCCCCGCCGGGTTCCTACGCCCGTCCTGCGGCCGCAACTCACCCTCTGCAAACCCACTGGCGTCGTCCTCAGCGCACCAGCCCGTGTCATCATCCAACCCGACCAGGGGGGTGTGGCGACGGAACTGACGACCCGGTTGCAGGCGTTGGGTGTCACGGTGCTGACCCTGAACGGCGGTGACGTGGAGAAAACGGTGCAAGAATGGCTCGCGGCCGCGCCCGTGTCCGGCGTCTACTGGCTCTCAGCGTTAGACCCGGAGCCAGCCCTGAACGAGATTGACCACCCCACCTGGCAACACCTCAACCAGGTGCGGATTAAAGAACTGTATACCACCATGCGGGCACTCTACCCGGCCCATCCTTTCCTCGTCACAGCCACCCGGCTAGGCGGTCAACATGGTTACGGCCCCACAGGGGCGGCCACACCTCTGGGCGGGAGTGTGACCGGCTTCACGAAGGCGTTCAAACGGGAAAAAGGGGATTGTCTGGTCAAAGCGGTGGACTTCGACGCGGCCGCGCCCGAATTCATCGCCCAGACCCTCATTGCGGAAACCCTGCACGACCCCGGTCTGGTAGAAGTGGGTTATCGGCAGGGGGACCGGTGGGGCATCAGCCTGCGCGAACAACCCCTTGACCTGAACACGACGCCCCGTGTCAGCCTGGACGAGCATAGTGTGTTGGTTGTGACCGGCGCGGCTGGCGGGATAACGAGTGCCATCATTGCCGACCTCGCAGCCGCGACCGGGGCCACCTTCTACCTGCTCGACCTGGCCGGGGAACCCAACCCCCACGACCCCCACATCACCCTCTTCCGCCAGAGCAAAGACACCCTCAAACAACAACTCATCACCGAGGCCAAAGCCGCCGGGGAAAAACCCACTCCTGCCCTGATTGAGAAGAAAATCATGGTGGTGGAACGGCTCGAAGCGGCTCTGCGGGCGATGGAAACGGTGCAGGCGGCGGGCGGACAGGCGTTTTATCACAGCCTGGATTTGCGCGATGGGAACGCCATCACCCAGGTGGTGAACGACATCCGTCAGCGCTTTGGCCGGATTGACGCCCTCATTCACGCCGCCGGGGTGGAAATCAGCCGCAGTTTGCCCGACAAAGACCCGGCCCAGTTCAACCTGGTTTACGATGTGAAGGCGGACGGGTTTTATCATTTGTTGCACGCGGCCGCAGACCTGCCCATCGGTGCCACCGTCGTGTTTAGCTCGGTGGCGGGGCGGTTCGGCAACAACGGCCAGACCGATTACAGCGCGGCCAACGATTTACTGTGCAAATGGACGAGTTATCTGAACCAGACGGGCCAAACCCGCGCCATCGCCCTCGACTGGACAGCCTGGGGTGGCATCGGCATGGCGACACGGGGTTCTATCCCCAAAATTATGGAAATGGCCGGGATTGACATGCTCCCGCCGGAAGTGGGTATCCCCACCGTGCGGCGCGAACTGCTCTACGGCGGTGGTGAAATCGTCGTGGCCGGGAAACTGGGCCTGATGGTGGAGGAGTTTGATGCGGATGGGGGGTTGGATGTGAATGCGGCCGCGACCTGGCTGACCGCACAACATCCACCCTACCTGATGGTCGGTCAACTCACCTCGGCCCCGCTCTACGGCCCCGTCACCGCCGAAACCACCCTGGACCCCAACGAACAGCCATTCCTCTACGACCACGCGATGGACGGTGTGCCGCTTCTGCCCGGTGTCATGGGCACGGAAACGTTCGCCCAACTGGCCCAGGTACTGGCCCCCGGCTACACCGTGCAGGCCGTCGTGAACGAGCAGTTTGAGCGACCGTTTAAGTTTCATAGGATGCGGCCGCAGACCCTCTATCTCAAGCTGTGGCTGGAAGCAGTAGCTGATGGGGAACTGCTGGCCCACGGCGAACTGTGGTCGAAGTTACAACCGGCCAAGCCCGGCCTGCCCCTGCAAGAAAATCGGCACTTCCTGGCTGATGTCCGTCTGAGCCGCACCCCGGCTCCTGCACCAATGGTGGCGTTTACATCCCCCTCTACGCGCAAGTTGAACATCAAACAGGACGCCATCTACCAGATTTATTTCCACGGCCCGGCCTACCGGGTGTTGGAACGGGCGCAGGTGGATGGCGAGACGGCGGTGGGCCTGCTGGCAGACAAATTACCGGCGAATACGCACCCGAACGCGGCCGCGGACCTCATGCTCCCCCGTTTGATCGAACTCTGTTTCCAGACGGCAGGCGTGTGGGAAATCAAAACCAAAGGGGTCATGGCCCTGCCCCTTGCCATCGGTGAGGTCAAATCTTACCCACCAGCCGCCAACGGCCAACGGCTCTATGCTGTCATCCAGGCTATCAACAACGGCGCATCCTTCAACGCCCAGGTGGTAGACGGGGCAGGCAATGTCGTTATCGAGTTAAAGGATTACCGGACGGTGCAGTTGCCGGGCACGGTAACGCTCTAAAGAAGAAGTGTATTGGTGTATTGGTGTATTGGTGTAGTTTACTCAATACTGGAGTTTAGAGCGGGGAGGAGAGAGCAAGAGGAAATTACTCTGGAAAACCCTCTAGCTCTAGCCCTGAACGCTAAACTCAAGACAATATACCATTCACCACCCTTTCCCTAATGAACCTTATCAACTTTATCGCCTGACTTACGGCAGGGCTATTCTGTGATCTATAGCTTTCAAGAAAAAGATTTTGGGTTCGTAGTAACCGCTTTAGCGGTCCCACGCTGGACGGCTAAAGCCGTTACTACCAACCAACCCCAAATGATTTTCTGAACATTTATAGTAGCCCTGCCATAGGAAGTTTAATCATGGGCACACTACCTGTTGCCTGGCTCATACAATCTGCCGCCACGCACCCTGACCTGGAGCGAGGTATTCCCCCATCAGGGTTGTTAAGTGCTATTGAATGGGAAAAGTTTGAGCAATTGACCACGGAGAAACGCAAACGGGATTGGCTTTGCGGCCGCTGGACGGCCAAATTGCTCCTGCAAAGTTTGTACCGGGAAAGAAATGGGGAAACCGTCCCATTGGATTCCTTCAGTATCACCAATAATGCCGATGGTGTCCCCCGTGTTACCGGCTATTGGTCTCTGGCCAAAGGGTACTCCTTCTCCCTCAGTCATAGCCACGACCATGCTTTCTGTGCCGCTATCGAACGCCCTCACTGTCCCATCGGTGCCGACCTGGAACGAATTGAGGCACGGGTGAATGGGTTTGTAGATGATTATTTCACGGTTGAAGAACAAAAACGTGTGGCTTCCTTTGGGCAAGACATAGGCCAGGCCGAATTTCCGGCCCGGTATGCACCACGTACCACGTTCATCAACGCCGTCTGGAGTGCCAAAGAAGCGGTGCTCAAGGCCTTACACCTGGGGTTGAGTGTGGATACGCGGGCGGTGGAATGCCTGATCGAGCCATTTATCGCGCCGCCAACCGATTGGACGCCGTTTTCCATCCAATGCGATAACAGCCGTCTGCCCCACCCGGCCCCAGACCTGAATGGTTGGTGGCAGGTCAAAGAAGATTTTGTTTTGACCGTCGCCGTGGGAATACCTAAAAAATGAAGCCGTTTTGAGGAATTATGAAAAAAGTGTTGCGCGGTGTGCTTCTGTTTGTCATGGGATTGGTGGGATTGTGCCTGCTGAGTGCCGTTATCCTCGCGCTCAGCAACCGCAATTTGCCCACCTATTCCCAGGTGACAGATCATCTCACCGCTGAGAGCAAAGCCCATCTGGCTGAGGTGATGCAACTGCGGCAAAGCGTGGGGGATGAGGTCTGGCCCGGTTGGGGCGAGGCGGATGTGCCCATTATCGTTTACAACGAGGAATATGCGTTCCTGGTAGGCTACGCCGATCCGCCGGATGGGTGGCTACGAATGCCCCAGGAAGAAGCGCGGGGCGGCCCCTGGGAACGGGTTCCTGAGGATGATTTCTTTGGCACAGCCTATTACCGCCAACCGCTACCCGATCCGGAAATCACACCGGAAAACTTCACGGTCAAGGTTGGGGAACGGTGGGTGGCAACGATGTGGACGCGAGAGTATGCCGAAATTGCTTTCTATCAGGACTTCCAGGCCAGTTTACCCCCGTTTCTGGCGGCCATTTTCCCCTACCGGTTTATGTGGAATCTGATTTTGGGTGAGACGGACACCTATTTGGCCGGGTTGGAGCACGAATCGTTCCATGTTTTCCAGGGCACGGTGGTCCCGGAACGGCTCGCGGCCGCAGAGTTTGCCAACCAATTCAACAGCCAATACCCCTGGGATGATGCCACTTCCGAGGCGGCCTGGCAGGCAGAAGTAGATTTACTTCAGGCGGCTGTAAGAACAGAAACAGATGAAGAAGCGGCCGCGTTGGTACAACAATTCCTCACCCAACGAGATGAACGCCGGGCCACACTGGGGCTGAGTGACGATCTAATCACCTTTGAACAGCAACGGGAATGGCTGGAAGGGTTAGCCAAATATGCCGAAGTGACCATTGGCCAGGTCGCGGCCGCGTCTCCCACCTACACCCCTCGGCCCGAACTCGCCGCTGACGAGGATTTCCACGCCTATACCACGCGGGAACGGTACTGGTCAGGGCAGGTGGGCGAGATAGGGAGATTAAGCGGCCGCGAAGGAGACACCCGTTTCTATTACACCGGCATGGCCCAGGCCATCCTGCTGGATCGCCTTTTGCCAGACTGGAAAGAGCGGGCTTTTGACCCCGACCTGATGCTCGAAGACCTGCTCCGGGAAGCGGTCAGGCGGACGGATGGTGTATTGGTGTATTAGTTATTGGTTATTAAGTTATTCGCTCTGTTAATAACCAATATACCAATGTACTGACATACTGATACACCAATATACTAATACACCAATACACTAGCATCTCATCCCATGACCGTCATCACCACCTGGTTTACTACGCTTAATCCCATCGTTCAAGCCCTTTTCGCCACCGGGTTTACCTGGTTCGTCACCGCTTTAGGGGCTTCAGCCGTCTTCCTTTTCAAAACGATCAACCAAAAAGTGCTGGATGGCATGTTGGGTTTTGCCGCCGGGGTGATGATCGCCGCCAGCTATTGGTCCCTTTTGGCCCCGGCTATTGAGATGGCCGAAGCCAACCACGTTCCCGCCTGGATTCCGGCGACCAGCGGTTTTTTGCTCGGCGGCCTGTTTTTGCGGGCGGTGGACTGGGTGTTGCCCCATCTGCACATGGGTTTGCCCCCGGAGCAGGCGGAAGGGTTTCATACCCAGTGGCGCAAGAGCATTTTGTTGGTGCTGGCGATTACCTTGCACAACATTCCGGAAGGGTTGGCGGTGGGTGTGGCTTTCGGCGCGGCCGCGGCTCATCTCCCGGCGGCAACGCTGGCAGGGGCAATGGTTCTGGCTCTAGGCATCGGCATCCAGAACTTTCCCGAAGGGATGGCCGTCTCCGTCCCCCTACGCCGGGAAGGGTTATCCCGAATCCGTAGTTTTTGGTTCGGACAACTCTCCGGCATCGTCGAAGTAGCCGCCGGGGTGATCGGGGCCTGGGCCGTTTTATCCGTGCAGACCCTCTTACCTTACGCTCTGGCCTTCGCCGCCGGAGCCATGATTTTTGTCGTTGTTGAAGATTTAATCCCGGAATCACAGTTGCGGAAAAACACCGACATCGCCACGATGGGAGCCATGCTCGGTTTCGCCCTGATGATGACGTTGGATGTGGCGTTAGGGTAGTTATTGGTTATTGGTATATTGGTATATTGGTATATTGGTGAAACCAATACACTAATACACCAATATACTAATACACCAATACACTAATACACCAATACACTAATACACCAATACACTAATACACCTTTTAGGAAATCGTATGAAAACAATGGAATTTTACCGGCAAGATTTGCGCCAGCGGAAGGAGATTTCGTTGGGCACGGCTAAAGAGGCCGAGACACAACACAAAAAAGGGCGGTTGACGGCACGGGAGCGCATCAATCAGCTCTTTGATCCGGGCACGTTTACGGAGATTGATGCGTTGGTACAACCTCGTTACGACAACTACCTGGGGGGGAAGGAGTCGCGCTATGGGGATGGGGTCGTTACCGGCTTTGGCCTGGTTAATGGACGGCAGGTGATGGCGGCCGCGCAAGACATCGCCGTGATGGGTGGGTCGCTGGGGGAGATGCACGCCAACAAAATCGTCAAGGTGATGCGGATGGCTCTGGAGTATGGTTGCCCCTTCGTCGCCATGAACGATTCCGGTGGGGCGCGGATTCAGGAAGGGGTGGATAGCCTGGGCGGTTATGCCCGCATTTTCGACGCCAACTGCGAAGCCTCTGGGGTGATTCCCCAAATTTCCGTCATTTTGGGGCCATGCGCCGGGGGAGCCGTCTATTCGCCTGCGTTGACCGACTTCGTGTTTATGACGGAGAACAGCTACATGTTCATCACGGGGCCGGATGTGGTACGGGCGGTCATGCAGGAGAATGTGAGCCTGGAAGAGCTGGGCGGTGGCCTGATTCACAGCCAGGAAAGTGGCGTGGCCCATTTCCTGACCAAAGATGATCAGGAATGTTTGGACCGGGTGCGGCAATTGCTCACCTACCTGCCCGCCAACAACAAAGAAGACCCGCCTTATGTGCGGCCGCATGACGACCCCGACCGCCGTTGTCCCGAACTGGAGCAAATCGTCCCCACCGACCCCCACAAACCGTATGACGTGCGCCAGGTGATTGCCAGCATTGTGGACGATGGCCGCTTCTTCGAGGTGCATAGCCTGTGGGCGGAAAACATGGTGGTCGGGTTTGCCCGGCTCAACGGTTGGGTCGTCGGTATCGTCGCCAATCAACCGATGGTACTGGCGGGTTGTATTGACATCAAAGCCTCGATTAAAACCACCCACTTCATTCGCATTTGCGACGCTTACAACATTCCCATCATCACCCTGCAAGATGTGCCTGGTTTCCTGCCGGGCAGGGATCAGGAGTATGGTGGCATCATCCGCAATGGGGCGCGGATGATTTACGCCTACAGTGAGGCCACTGTGCCCAAGCTGATGGTGATTTTGCGCAAGAGTTACGGCGGGGCATATTGCGTGATGAGCAGTAAAGGGTTACGGGGCGATTTGCTTTATGCCTGGCCCAATGCGGAAATCGCGGTGATGGGGGCAGAAGGGGCGGTCAACATTTTGTTTCGTAATGAGATCAAGCAGGCTGAGGACGCGGCCGCACGCCGCACCGAACTGGTCGAAGATTACGAAAAACGGTTTAACAATCCCTACGTCGCGGCCGCGCGTGGCCTCATTGACGATGTGATCGAACCCCGTGACACCCGGCGCATCCTCATCAAAAGCCTGGAACTCACCCTGTCCAAACGGGAAAACCACGTGCCGCGCAAGCACGGCATTTCGCCGATGTAATAGTTAGTGTATTGGTGTATTAGTGTATTAGTGTATTAGTGTATTAGTGTATTAGTGTATTGGTGTATTGGTCATCGGTTATTATTAGTTTATTCAATATACCAATATACCAATATACCAATATACAAATATACCGATACACCAATACACCAATACACCAAGAGAATCCACGATGTTCACCAAAATCCTCATCGCCAATCGCGGGGAAATCGCTGTCCGGATCGTTCGTGCCTGTCGGGAGATGGGCATTGCGACGGTGGCTCTCTATGAGGCATCAGACAAAAGCTCTATGCACATCCGCCTGGCCGACGAATGTATACAGCTCGATTCCCCGGCCGACTTTTTTGATTCGGCCAAACTGATCGCCATTGCCCAGGAGCGGCAGGCCCAGGCCATTCATCCCGGTTATGGCTTCCTGGCGGAAGAAGCCAGTTTTATCAGGGCGTGTGACGCGGCCGCGATCACCTTCATCGGCCCCCCTGCCACCGTCGTCGAGCGGGTTCGTAACAAAATTGGGGCTTTAGAAGAAGCCAAAGCCGCCGGTTATCCCACCATCGCCCATTCGGAGATACCCTTCACGGAACATGAATATGAAGCGTTGACCCAAACAGCGGCCCAGATGGGTTATCCTTTGGTGGTGAAATCATGTCGGGGCGGCCGCGGGGCCGGGGAACGCCTCGTCCATAGCCCAGACAAATTGGCCGAAACGGTGCGCCGCGCCCAGGCCGAAGCCCAGGCCGTCTTCGGCCACAAACAGGTGTACCTGGAAAAAGCCCTCTTGCCCGCGCATCAGGTCAATGTGCAGATTCTGGGTGACGGTTATGGCAACCTCATTCACCTGGGAGAACGGGAAGGGTCATTACAAGTGGGCAGTCGCAAACTCCTGGAAGAGTCACCTGCACCGTGTCTTGACGAAAGGCAACGCCAGCAGTTATGGCAAACAGCGCTGGAATTAGGGCGTTTGTTTAATTACCAGAATGTGGGCACAGTAGAATTCCTCGTAGACAAAGAGGGCAACTTTTACTTCACCGAATTCAAATCCCGACTCCAGGTGGAACATCCCATCACCGAAGCCCGTACCCGCATCAACCTGGTACGGGAACAGATACGGTTGGCCGCCGGGGAACCTCTGGCCTGGAAACAAGAAGATATTCACTTCCAGGGCCATGCGATGTTAGCCCGCATCAATGCCGAAGACCCCTGGAATCATTATCTGCCCAGCCCTGGTCACTTACAGCGGGTACGGTGGCCTGGGGGTCATGGGGTACGGGTAGACACCTATGTACAATGTGGTTCCGATGTACCGGCTACCTATGATCCTTTGATCGCCAAACTGACCGCCTGGGGATCAGATCGGCAAATGTGTACGTTGCGTCTCCGTTGTGCGCTGGAAGATAGCAAACTTATTGGCACACCCACCAATCTGCCCTTTCTGCAACGCATCTTGCATTCGCCCGAATTCCTGGCCGGACAATATGACACTGAGTTCTTGCATCATCCGTTTACCAGTGATAAACGCTCTGAACTGTATTTCCGAGACCTGGCGGCGATAATGGCGGTGCTGTATCTGCAACAGAATGAAACATTCCAGCCGAGCCAGTCCCCCCGGCAGGTGAGCGGCTGGCATCGGGAGAGTCGGCGGTTGCCGCAGTGAAGAAGTGTATTGGTTATTACTGGAGTTTAGAGCGAGAGGAGAGAGCGAGAGGAAATTACTCTAGCAAACCCTCGATCTCTAGCTCTGAACTCTAAACTCAAGTTATTAGTTATTGGTTATTATGCGTTCACCAACACACCAATATACCAATACACTAATAACTAATAACCAACAACCCTATAAAACCATGACCAAACTAATCACAACCATCGAAAACCACACCTATGAAGTGGATGTGGAGAAAGTAGACGTACACAATGGGGAGTGGCGGGTACGCGTGAACGGCGAACTCTTGACGGTACGTTTGCCTGACGCGGCCGCAAATTTTCATGATATTGAGTGGCTGGTGGTACAAGACCGGCCCTACGAAATTGTGTTCGACCCGGAACTCCACTGGCTCAAGGCGTATCGGGGTATTCACCGGGTAGACGTAGAGGATCAAGCGGTGGCCGTGGCGCGGCCGCGGAGCGGTGATGGTCGTCTCAAAGCCCCTATCCCTGGCCTCATCACCCGGCTGATGGTGCAACAAGGGGATAGTGTGGAAGTTGACCAACCGTTGTTGGTACTGGAAGCGATGAAAATGGAGAACGAAATTCGTGCCAGCCGGAGCGGTGTTGTCTCCACCTTACACGTAACCCTGGGCCAAAGCGTCATCCGCAATGAACTATTGGCCGAAATTATGTAGGGGTCACTCGAAATTAAGTGTTACACATCCTTCTCGGTGGGAAGGGGCGCTCACCGGTGTGGTTTTTCGGGGTGAACGGGTATCTTCTCAGTAAGGTGTGGTGTCGTTGGTTGAGCCTGTCGAAACCAACGGCCTTCGACAGACCCATCCCCCATCCCCTTCCCAGAGAGAAGGGGGGAAATACCAGGCACAGGAGAAAGTTCCCCGCATCCAGTTTTTGGGTCTTCGGGATTTCGTGGGGTACGGGCAACCCTTGTGGTTGCCCCACACTGGGCAGGCACAAGGCCAGCCCGTACCTATGGTGTCAACCCCCTGAATTCCCAAAGAGCCTTTTTTAACGATAACAGGGTAGGGGAGAAACCTAACGGCGCGGTAGATTAAACATGACTAAAAGCCTATCGCTGTTCCTTTACAACCAGTTGTTTTTTATGGACAAAGCATGTTGGCATGTGTATATTAAATACGCGCTGTTATGGTGCTAAAAAAGCAGTTTTTTGATTAAATAGTTATAATTATAGTTTTGCTCGGGAAATAACGTGATGAGCAAATTTATCTGCCCTCGCTGTCAGGGGATGCTTATAGTAAAAGCTACCCATCAGTTTTGTCCACATTGTTGCCAGGTTTATCCAATAGATCAACAGGGCATCACCCGCTTTGGCCACCAGACATTTTGGTGGCACTCCCTCACCTTGGCGCAAATGGAACAGATAGTGACCGCGGCCGCGTGTCGCGGCTGGCAAACCGCCTTGCGCCACAATCTCCAACAGCTCACCAACGCTCAAACCTATCAGTTAGCATTATCAGAAAGCCCGGCAGATTGGCATTTCTTGTTAAATTTGCCCTCACAAGCCCGCATTCTGGTGCTGGGGTGCGATTGGGGACAACTCATCACCCCTTTGGCTAAACATTACAAGGAGGTACATACACTAGATGCTAACCTGGTAGCCTTGCAGTTTGTTTATTGGCGAGCAAAACAAGAAGGGCTGGATAATGTGGTGTTAGTACAGAACGATCCTCTCGAGTGGAGCACCATTCCTTACCCAGAAAATTATTTTCATCTGGTTGCTCTAAACGGCAACCTGGCCTCTATCGGCATAGCGCGTACCGAAGCCTCCCCTACAGAATATCAGGCAAAAGCCTTGCAAGAAATCCATCGCGTTTTGGGCAAGGGGGGAATTCTCTACTTAGGGGTAGAGAATCGTCTGTCTTATGACAATTTTAGAGGGCACAACACCCAAGACAGCGTATCAATTATGTCACTTTTACCCCGCTCTTGGGCTAACCGGTTGAGCCGATATAGAGGAAAGAAAGAGGGATATCGCAGTTACACCTATTCATTGGCCGGGTATCGTCAATTATTAGCCAACAATGGTCTTAACTTAAAACAAGTATATGCAGAGTACCCCCATTGTCGGCAACCACAGGTGATGATCCCTATTATGTTACCGCAGGGAACAAACACCACGACGCAAACAGCGCTGACCAACGGAATTGGTCAGCGACTATATCGGCTAATTTATAGGTATGTCCGCGCCTGGTCTGCCCCAGGTTATGGGTTGATCGCTCAGAGAGGAGAAAAGAATCATGTTGGAATTAACTGTCACACATACCCCGATAAGGGAATGGGGCGCGGCCGCGCCCCTGGTACCCCATCAATTATGGAAGGAAGGTCATGATTCGGATTCAGCTGGCGTTGTGTCGTTTACCTGGCCGGGCGTGGGGAAGGATCAGATTGATCTAACACTAAAGGTTGCCCGTAACCCCCAGATGAATGAAGGCATTCAAAGAGAAAAAGATATGCTAAACTATTTGCATGGGCATCTGGGGCAGGACCCAACCTACAACCAACAGTTTGCTCATGTCTATGGTTCACGGTCGTTGGGCCATAGCCGGGGTTTGCTCTTAACACCCATACCTGGCAGGGCCATGTCTGATTCACTCCATTGGTGGAATCGGGCTTACTATTTAAATTTAAGTGGACAATGGCTGGGCAAGTTTCATAATCGCACTTTGACATCCTGGATTGTTTTAGATAACCAATGCCTGGATTGGCTCATTACCACCTATTTAGACAAGTTATGGGGCCAACAGCACCCTGTACCCGCCCTATTACCCTTACCCGAACAGCTTAATGGGGTAAAAAAGGGGGTCTGGTGCACCCTGCACCCTTTGTTGGGGCAAAAAATTCCTCTTACGGTGGTGCATGGGGCTTTTCAGGCCGATAACCTAAAGATTGCTCGCGGCCGCATCTCTGGCCTCTGTAATTGGGGTGACGGTCACATTGGGGGGTTGCCCTGGGAAGATTTTTGGCACTTCCCTCTCACCCTCTTTGCCAACCGTTCTGGCTCAATTGCTGAAAGTTGGAACACACTCATGGCCCACCGACCGCTCATTAATGATTATTGGCATGTCTATAGTCAAACTAAAGTTACATCCAATCTCCCTGGTGTTCCCTGGCAGTGGCTTTCTTGGGCCTGTCTGGTCAAGGCTATCAAACAGATATTGCCCTGGCGCACCAATTGGGAAAAATATCAATATTGGTTAGATATGGCCTGGTGCGCGGCTAATAAACCTTATTTACCAGACTGATACGGGCAATGGAAACAGAGGGTAAACAGGACAATGATAACGATACACTGGCTAAATATGACAGAAGTGCTCGCGGCCGCGGAAGAGTTCACGACCATTTATCGTCTGGCGTTTGGCCCGCCACCCTACCACGCCACTGAACAAGAAGCCCAGATGTTTGCCCGGTCTTTGCCGTCTCATAGTGGCCGAAAGGGGTTCCTGTGTGCGGCCGCGTTTGATACCATCAACCAGCGCTACGTGGGGATTGCTTATGGCTATCTCAGCCAGCCCGGCCAATGGTGGCACGACCAGATACAACATGCCCTTACTCCAGAACAGACCTTTTGGTTAGATGATGCCTTTGAACTGGTAGAGTTAGCCGTCATACCGGCGTATCAGGGACAAGGCATCGGCTCCCAATTACATGATCACCTCTATACTGTTTTACCCCAGCGGCACGCCCTTCTCTCCACCATTCAGGCAGACACCGTAGCTTATCAGCTCTACTGTCGCCGGGGTTGGCAAGTATTACGGCGGGGTTTTTATTTTAGCAACATCAATAGACCCTTCATGATTTTGGGCGTACACCTGCCCGCAACCCATACCAATTTTGAATTGTTGACAATTTGCTCATAACCCCCAACCGTGTTAGCATTGCTTTTCCAGTGCAAAAAGGATGAAATCATGATCTGGCGTACTGGCGCAAAAGAGTATATTCCTACAAACCGTTGTTTCCTCAGGGGATCAACTCTCATCAATTTCTCAGACCTGCTTCCTTTTAAAAAGGAAGCAGGTCTTTTTTTTGGTTCTTTAGTTACTCTGGAATTTTGTTGGTGCTCAATTCCTTGAGGTTTTCCTATGACAACCATTCGACTTCCCGGTTTGATAGATGTTCATACCCACCTGCGTGTGCCTGGTGGGGAGCATAAAGAAGATTTTGCCACTGGCACCGCGGCCGCACTTGCTGGTGGCATGACGATGATCCTGGCTATGCCCAACACCTCCCCTCCGTTGTGTACAGCAGATGTGCTGATAGAGACACAACAAAAAGCGGCCGCTGATAGCCTGTGTGATGTCGGCTTATTCGCCGGGGCTTGCCCAGCCGAAATTCATCGTCTACACGAATTAGCTCCCCATACAGTCGCCCTCAAAATTTATCTCAACGATACCTTTGGTCAGTTACGTGTGGATGATCTCCCTACTCTGCGCACCTGTTTTCGAGATTGGCCCCGTGAAAAGTTAATAGCCATGCACGCGGAAAAACAGAGTGTGGCGGTAGGTATCGGACTTGCGGCCGCGTACCATCGCCCTGTTCACTTTTGCCACATCAGCCGCCGCGAAGAGATTGAATTGATTGCCGACGCCAAAGCGCAGGGGTTGCCCATCACCTGCGAAGTAACCCCCCACCACCTGTTTCTCACCGTCAAAGATGCTGAACGACTTGGCCCTTTGGGTGATATGCGCCCCGTATTGGGCACGGAAAGTGATGTGGCCGCCCTGTGGGAACACCTGGGTAGTACAATTGATTGTGTGGCAACAGATCACGCTCCTCATTCGCTACACGAAAAAGAATCCGCAACGCCACCACCCGGTATCGCAGGTTTAGAAACTTCTTTACCCCTCATGTTGACCGCCGTACAACATGGTCGTCTTTCCCTGGAGCGCCTCATCGCGCTAATGCACGATAATCCCCGTCGTATCTTCAACCTGCCCGAGCAAGCAGAAACCTGGGTGGAAGTGGATATGGATGTTGTATATACAATAGTAAATCAGAATCTCTACACGAAATGCGCCTGGACACCTTTTGCTGGATGGGAAATGGTGGGTCAGGTAGAACAGGTGGTATTACGGGGCCAGGTAGTTGTGTCCAAGGGGAAAGTGATAGGTGAACGGGGTCGCGGCCGCGTTTTGCCACAATAGATACCAAATAACAGTTAAAAAGTAACGACTAAGGCTCTCGAGAGCTGAGCTTGTCGAAATCGCGTGTTGCCTCCGGCAAGCTCAGGCAACGGCTTATTAGTTACGTTAAAAGGAGAAACCATGACCAATTTAACCTTAAACCCTCTATTCAATCTAGACGACATGATCACCCGTATCGGTAAAGAAAACGGCCAACACAGCCACCCTCTTGTCGGACAAGATATCCTCTCTGTAGCCCAATTTAGCACCGATACACTGGAATACATCTTTGCCCGCGCCCACGAGATGCGCGAAATGGTGCAAAAGGTGGGTGCGGCCGACCTCTTGAAAGGATACATCCTCACCTGCCTTTTCTATGAACCCAGTACCCGCACCAGTGCCTCATTCATCGCGGCCATGGAGCGGCTAGGTGGTAGTGTCATTCCCATTACTCAGGGAGTGCAATTCAGCTCCGTTAGCAAAGGGGAAACCTTACCCGACACCATTCGCACCCTGGAGCAATACTCCGATGTTATCGTTTTACGTCACCCGGAACTTGGCTCAGCCAAAGTAGCCGCCGATTATGCCAATATTCCCGTTATCAACGCCGGTGACGGCCCGGGTGAACATCCCAGCCAGGCATTACTGGATATGTTCACCATCAGAGAAGAACTGGGCACACTCGATGGTTTGAAGGTGGCGATGATTGGTGACTTACGGTATGGCCGCACTGTTCATTCTCTCACCAAACTACTCCTTCATTACAACGTCAGCTTACGCTTTGTCTCCCCAGAGATGTTACGCCTGCCCCTGACCATTATGAATGAGGTAAAAGATGCCGGAGTAGACGTGCGTGAGACTCACGATGTAGCCGATGTTATTCAAAATGCGGATGTGTTGTATGTGACACGAGTGCAGAAAGAGCGTTTTTCGGATCTGGCCCAATACGAAGAGGTGAAAAACTTTTATGAGATTACGACAGACCTGATGAGCCGGGCAAAAAAGAAGATGATCGTAATGCACCCCCTACCCCGCGTAGGCGAAATTCACTACAACGTGGATAACGATCCCCGGGCGGCTTATTTCCGCCAGGTACAGAATGGAATGTATATACGAATGGCTTTGTTGGCGGCCGTGCTGGGACGGGCGTGAAAGAATAACGTATAAAATGGTAGGTGTTTCTCACCCACTCAGCGCAGAGCGCTGACTATTTGGGTTACATTCCAACGCATAAACTCTAAATAGGTAGTGGCCGGTTCATCAGCCTGACTCAACGAATCGGTGTAAATGGCGATCACCTGTACCCCGGTTTCAGTAGCCACCTGTGCGGCCAGTTCGGTATTGACGGTTGTCCCTACAAAGACGGCCGGAACGCCCTGCTCACGAATGGCATTGATGAGGCTGGCTAATTCCTGAGCGGATGGTTCAGTCTGGGTGCTGAGACCGGGAAAAACTGTTCCTACGAGGCTAAAGCCATAGGTGTTGACAAAATAACCCAGGGAATCGTGGTCGGTGACGAGAATGCGCCTGGCTTCGGGGATTTGGGCTACCTGCTCCTTGATCCAGTTATCCAGGTCGCGCAATTGTTGTTGGTACGCGGCCGCGTTCGCGGCGTATACCGCCCCATTTTCTGGGTCTAACCGGGCCAATTCTGCCGCCACTACCTCCGTCCAGACAACCACATTCAAGGGGTTCCACCACACATGCGGATCAAACTCTCCATGTTCGTGCTCCTCCTCATCCCCATGTTCCGCCTCATCCCCAGGTTCCTCAAGCAAAGGCATCGCCTCGAGATCCGCCGAAAGTTCAACGATATTCATGGTGGTAGCCGCATTTTCTAACATTTCGGCCATAAAGGCTTCTAGCTCCAGTCCATTGATGAAAACAACCGCGGCCGCGGCCGCGGTTGTCACATCCCGGGGGGTAGGGTTGAAGCCATGGGGATCCCCTCCCACCGGTAACATAACCGTCAAATCTATGTGATCGCCTCCCACAATACGCACCACATCTCCTACTAATGTCGTTGTGGCCACCACCTGTACGCGCCCTGTGGCCTGCCCCTCACCGCCTGATGAGCAGGAGGTTATTAGCAGTATCCCGATCAACCAACTTAAAACACCCCCAAAATGGTTTCCCTTCTTTTTCATTGTCGTTCTCCTTGGGTAGCTGATTTCTTATTGCTACTTTGTATCAATTATAAACACACTGATATTTTGTATCAAATAATTCTTTGGCATAAAATGACGACAGAGGCAAATGAATCATGTATAAATTAGTAACCGTTCATTCTGGAGACGATTTTGACAGAAACCTTTGCTATCGAGGGCGTTTAAACCACCCTTTAGTACCTTACGAGTTAACTTCTTGTGCAGTTAGCAAGAAAGAGGTTACACAGAGATTCACAGAGGATGCACAGAGGTTCACAGAGAATTCTTTAAAACTCTGTGTATCTCCGTGTTTTCTCTGTGCCTCTCTGTGTTCCTTCTTTTTAGTTTTGGCTCGTCCAGGTTAGGGTCTAACAATTAAAATTATGGCTACAACGAACAAACTCATTGAACCTGACAAAGCGGCCGCGCCCCAAACGCGCCCCAAACGCAATGATACCTGGCGGCTGGCATTAGGATTGGGCCTGCTGGTGAGTCTGGCCCTTATTTTGCCGCGCCTTACGGATTGGCCCATCAGTGGTCGCTTCCAAACATTTGTCACCATTTTTTTGGGTATCTTTATTGAGGCTATCCCTTTTTTACTCATTGGTTCGGTGGTTTCTGGGCTGATCGAGGAGTTCATAGATAAGGATTCGTTGGCCCGGTTTATACCCCGACGGGCGATACCGGCCGCGCTGGCCGGGGCGTTGTTGGGGTTCGCCTTTCCTGTGTGTGAATGTGGTGTTGTACCGGTGACGCGTCGCTTGTATCAGAAAGGCATGCCTCTTTCGGTGGGAGTGGCTTTCTTGTTAGCCGCCCCGGTGGTCAACCCGGTGGTGATCATCAGTACCTATGTGGCATTTGGCTGGGGACCGGTGTTGTGGGGGCGGGTGCTGTTTAGTGTGCTTATTGCCTTTGTCGTAGGGCTGTTGTTTAGCCTGGCGCGGCCGCAAGATGTCCTGCTCCCCCTCGCGACTACTCCGCCCCATGAACACCACCATCACAACACACAGCCAGCATCCCTCATAGACCGGCTGTGGAATGCGCTGGCGATTGGTGGAGATGATCTGCTAGACATGGCCCGGTATCTCATTGTGGGTTCGATGATCGCGGCCGCAATGCAAACCATCATTCCCCAGTCTGCCCTGTTAGCTCTGGGCAGTGGCCCCATCGTTTCCATCGTCACGCTGATGGTGTTGGCCTTTATTCTCTCCATTTGCTCCACCGTAGATGCTTTTGTGGCCCTTTCTTTTGCCGGAACCTTTACCACTGGCTCCATTCTGGCCTTCCTCGTTTTTGGCCCAATGGTAGACATCAAAAGCTCGCTCATGTTTTTAGGCGTCATGCGGCGGCGTAGTGTTGCTTATCTCATCATTTTGCCCTTGATTTTGACCCTGCTCATTACCGTTTTTGTCAACCTGAATTTAGGCTGGTAAACAGGTTTGCGGCCAGTTTTAGGGCTAAAGCACAAGGTAAAATGGTTCTTTAGGAATTCAGGGGATTGACACCAGATGACACCAGATGTAGGGGCTGGCCTTGTGCCTGCCCCGTATGGGGCGGGTTGCCCGTACCTCACGAAACCCCAAAGAACCGGTAAAATCAGTTCAAGGAAATGCTATGCAAACATTACTCAAAGCTCTCATTCTCATTGCCACCGGTCTATTTTTGTATACCCGGGTATTAAATGATTCGATTTTGTTTTACATCAACCAGCGGTTTGTCACCCTGACGGTAGCCGCCTCGGTGGGATTTATCCTGGTGGCTGTCAGTTATTACCGCCGTTCGTTAGGACAAGCACCGGAGCACGCATCCGAAGGGGAACATGCTCATGAACATGCTCATGAACATGCTCATGAACATGCTCATGAACATGCCCATGATAGTGACCATGAACATGGCAACCTTACCTGGGTGGGCTGGCTGATTGTGGCAATACCAGTGGTATTAGGTTTGTTAGTGCGGCCGCAACCCCTGGGCGCGGCCGCGGTAGGCAATCGGGAAGTCAATGTCAGCGCCATGACTTCAGTGACAGCCCCGAGTAGTGATAACCGGGTCAACGTACAAGTAGGCGAAAAAACCATCGTAGATTGGCTGGTAGAATTTCAACAGCAAGAGCCTGCCTCTTTTGTGGATCAAGAAGCGCATGTCATTGGTTTTGTCTATCGTGATGAACGATTTACCGCCGATTCTTTTTTGGTAGGGCGTTTTATCCTCAGTTGTTGCGTGGCCGATGCCTCACCAGTTGGGCTAATTGTGCGTTGGCCAGAAACCAGTACGTTAGCCCAAGACCAATGGGTGGAAATACGTGGTCATTTTGAGGTAGGCACATTTGATGGCCTGCAAATCCCCATCCTGGTCGCCGATGAACTCCTACTAATTGAACCACCCAGCAATCCCTATTTGTATGGGTAAGCTTTTATTCGCCAATAGGCAAGCGTTCAGTACCCCTGCCCGGCGGTTAAACCGCCGGGCTAAAACGCCAGGCCAACGGCCTTTGTCACGATAGTCCGGTCGTAAAACGACTGGCGGATGAATTGACACAACTGAACGGTTACGGATTAAAACAACGGGTCTTCGGGATTTCAGGGGGGATGACACCATCTGTAAGGGCAACCCTTGTGGTGCCCTCGACGGGGCAGGCACAAGGCCAACCCCTACATTTAGCCACACCCCACAAATTCCGAAAGAACCAAAACAACTTTAACAAGGAATTTGTGATAAACCTCTCAGGTCTTGTCAACATTTCCTTCACTCCTCATCATGACCACTATCTCGTCATCTCCGGCTCGGTTTTCCTCTTTTGATAAGGCGGTTGTACTCACCATCATTGGCACTATTCTGCTGACGGCTCTCCTCATCTGGCGTGGAGATCGAGTGGGAATACTGGTAGAGCAAATTCTCCCGGCCCCGGGAGCGGCCGCGGTTTCGACTCAGGCAGTTATACGGATTACGTTTACACAAGATATGCTCGCGGCCGCATCCGCTCAAGTAACCTTACAACCCCCCGTAGAAGGCACCACCCGTTGGGAAGGCCGGACACTGGTGTTCCAGCCAGCGGCCGCGCTTCAGGCCGAAACGGAATACACAGTAGAAGTGGGAGCCGGATTAACCAGCCAACAAGGTCGCACCTTGTTAGACCCGGTACGCTGGTCATTTAAAACCTCGCGGCCGCGTATCGTTTATCTCCGTTATGCTGAAGATGAAAGTACGCAACTGGCCCTGGTAACTCCCGGCGAAGCACCCCAATCCCTCACCAATGAACCATTCGATGTGTTAGATTACGCCGTTGCCCCCGATGGCCTCTTCATTGCTTACACCCTGTACCGCGCCGATGGCGGCAGTGATTTATGGCTCATCGGCACAGATGGGCAAAACAAACGGCAACTCCTGGATTGTGGCGGTTCTACCTGTAGCAATGCCGTATGGCATCCCGATGGGCGGCGTCTGGTCTATGAACGACGCAACGTCTTGACCCTGGGCGCTCCCCCTGGCCCCCCTCGCCTCTGGTGGCTAGATGTAAACACCGGGGATACCGTGGCGGTGTTTGCCGACAGCCAATGGCTTGGCCTGCTGGCGACATTCTCGCCGGATGGGCAATGGCTGGGTTATGTTTCTCCCCTGGCCCAACAAGTCCAGGCCTATAACCTGGAAACCGCCCAAACTTTCCTCATCCAAAGTCGCACCGGAGAGTCAGCGGCCTGGAGTCCGGACAGTACCACCTTGCTCTTTACCGAAGCGGAGCTATTACCCGATGTTTTTTCGGTGGTGATTTACCGGGCTACTCTGGCCAGTAATGAGGTGGTTAAAATAAGCGGAGATGTCCCTTACACCGATGGCTGGCCAGCATGGTCCCCTGATGGACAATGGCTGGCGTTTAACCGTAAGGCCCCCAATGAGGCTTCTGGTAAACAGATCTGGCTGATGCGCACGGATGGCAGTGAAGCGCGGCCGCTAACCAGTGACCCCACCGTTCATCATGGCCCACCCCAATGGTCCCCTGATGGTCAATCCTTGTTATACCAACGTTACCTGCTGACAGCGGCCGGGGATCCGGGAATCTGGCTCCTGCACCTTCAAACCGGGGAGATGGAAGAAATCGTCCCTCTAGGTATTCGCCCCACCTGGCTACCCTGAGATCGGTCGAGAAAAGTTCCTGTGTGGGAATCGCTGGTACGCTTACGGAAGATTTAGTGAGCGTATAAAGCTGAAGACCCATCCCCCCTACCCCCAAAGGGGAAAACCCAACGGCGCGGTTTGGGGGCGGACGCCCCCAAACCGCGCCGAGAAAAGTTCCCCGCCCCCGGGGGCGGGGTTAGGGGTGAGGGAAACCGCAGGCCAATGGCCTTCTCCCAATAGCCCGGCCCGTTTTACAGCCGGGCGGCCTCTACATATTTAGAAACTCAGGCCAAAATGAGAATTTCTGCCAAGAGTGACAGGTGTTGGTACTTGTGGCAAAATCAATACCTTACTTTGTCAGAAAAGGAGTTCAGCGTGACTGATCATTTGCGGTCTTATCTAGAATTTGCCACAGAGACAGCTTACCTGGCCGGACGGCTGACGTTAGGCCATTTTCAAACAGGGGTACGCCCAGAGTATAAGGGGGATGATACGCCAGTAACGATAGCCGATAAAGAATGTGAAGCTTTTATTCGCGGCCGCATTGAAGCCGCTTACCCTTCTCACGCCATTCTAGGTGAGGAATATGGCACAACCCAAGACGGAGCCAGCCACCGCTGGATTATTGACCCCATTGATGGCACAAAATCGTTTATGCGCGGGGTTCCGCTGTATGCCGTGCTATTGGGGCTAGAAATTGAGGGACGAGTAGAAGTAGGGGTAGCCTATTATCCAGCGATGGGGGAAATGCTCGCGGCCGCGACAAACCACGGCTGTTGGTGGAATGGACAACCAGCCCATGTTAGCCAGGCCACCGACCTCAAACGGTCTTACCTGGGTTGCACAGACCCTGGCGCGTTTGCCCGTTATGGCCGCACGGCTGAGTGGGAGCGGCTACAAAATGCCGTTTATTACCGGGTTGGTTGGAGCGATGCCTACGGTCAGCTTTTAGTCGCCACCGGGCGACTCGATGTCATGGTTGAACCCGTTATGGCCCCCTGGGATTGTGGCCCCTTCCCGGTTATCTTCCGGGAGGCAGGAGGATACTTTGGTGACTGGCAAGGTAATGAGACGATTTACGCCAATGAAGCTATCAGCACCAACCCCGCTCTTTTGCCCCAGGTGTTAGAAGTCATAAGAGGCGAAACCCGGTAAACATATAGACCTCCCTGGCAGACTGTCGGAGAAAGAAATGCGGATGAGTCCACTGAAAAAACACAAAGATCACAAAAGGCGCCCAGAACTACCAGAGAAAATCTTTATGTTCTCAATGTTCTTTGTGGTAAAAGAACCCTTTTTTCAGCGCCTAAGTCCTATGCTATAGCTTGTGAGGATTATTTCTATGTCAGTCATTCAGGGAAAAGGGCCAACTACCGGAAAGCAGTATTGGTGGCGCAGTGAAGCCGGGGAGAAAAAGGTGTGTGCACCACGCCCTGGCTCTATCTGCCAACAATGCCAGAAAGGTAAACTGGCGTATGATTCTCTCTTCAACTTAAGTTGTCCGGTCTGCGGCCGCGTGGCCTCAGCCGGTGCTTTTACCTGATAACCGCCACCAGCCAGGGCGTGCCCCCGGCAAAAACGAGTGTGCGACAAGAAGATAATGAGGCTCATATGAACTCCACTTCTCAACCCTGGTGGCGTGGGACAAAAGGCGAATGGTATGTTGTGATGCAATTTATCCTGTTTGGTCTAATCGCCGTGGCCCCGATTGTCCCCGGGATGCCCCATTGGGGTGCTCCTGGTTCCACAATCACCCTGGTGTTAGGGTTGGGACTATTGGCCCTGGGAGCAGGGATGGCGCTCATTGCCCTGGCAAATCTGGGGCGTAACCTCAGTGCCCTGCCCCATCCAAAAGATGATGCCCAAATGGTAGAGCAAGGGGCGTACAAACTGGTGCGTCACCCCATTTACAGTGGCATTATTCAGGGAGCCATTGGCTATGCCCTGCTGACCGCCAGTTGGCTTACGCTGGCTCTGGCCCTCATTCTTTTGGTCTTCTTTGACATTAAATCGCGTCGCGAAGAAAAATATTTAGGGCGCAAATTCAGCAATTACGCCAGCTATCAGCAACGAGTCAAAAAATTAATCCCGTTCGTTTATTGATCCCCTTTTCTTGTGACCTGTCTCAGGATCGGTTTGCTCGTAGCCCCACCCCCCCAAAAAAAACCGCAACATCGAGTTGCTCCCCTTCCCTCTACAATCGTCGGGGAATGGATCTTCAGCCTAAACCTACCCAATCTGTGGCCGTAAACAAAATGCCACTTTATAACCGTGGTAGCAACTACTAAGTAAGCGTTCGTTTTTAACTTAGCGGTTTGCTGTGGCTGGTCTCCTGACCGAGCCACCTATATTATTTCCGAACGACTACTAAGCCTCTCGAGGGCTGAGCTTGTCGAAGCCCGTTTTGCCTTCGACAAGCTCAAGCAACGTGCTTAACCGTTACCCGTGATAAGTATAAATAACTTGTAACTATTCAGGTGTCACAACTTATTCCTACGCTCGGCGTGGGAATTCCCTCTGGGACGCTATGGCTGACCCTCACCCCCGCCCCTCTCCCGCTTCGGGAGAGGGGTGTTAGTTTCCTCTCCCTGGGGAGAGGGTTAGGGTGAGGGGCTGTATAAATACAATAACTTCAGAACTACTATAGTCGGTGTCCCCACCGAGCCACACCAAGCACGGTCAGGAGATCGGCTCGAGCAACCCCATAAGCCCTATATTAAATACCTGGAAACATTCCTCTCCGATAAGGATAAAAATCTACAGCCGATCAATATTTATTTACTACGATTTCCTGCCCAACATCAATAAATTGCGAGGTTATTCTCACACGAGGAAGCATTTTTCATCAATCGGCCAGTCTAAGAGGAATTTAGAATATATTTTAGCTCTCAGGGATGGCTTGTTATGACATTTATTGCAAATAATTGTTTTTTTATTTTATTTTGTAATTTTTTAACTATGCCTTTTTACCTATTGATTACCCAGTTCGTTATCATCATAATTCTGTCCAATACTCCTTTGTTTGTTGAGTAAAAACCAAAAGTAGTTTAGCCATCAGTCGCAAGATCTTGGGAAAGCAAAGAACACCAGGGTTCCTCGAAACGCGTGTGCCTGTTTCGCTGGGCCACTCTGGGCAATTTGGGGGTTCTTTACTTTCCCATTTTGAGGCATCAATATGAAACCCCGTCTTTTGTCTGTTGTTGTCGCTTTTTTTATGATGATCCTGTTCGCGGCCGCGTTCCTGCATCCCCTTTTTTCTCCCACCCAGGCCAGCAATAATACCACCACCTATATTGTACAACTCAGCGCTGAACCTCTCGCCAGCTACCGGGGCGGTATAGACGGCCTGCTCGCCACCAGCGCCGAAGCGACCAAAACGGGTTTATTCGATGCTACCAGTGCTACCAGTCAGGCTTATCTGGCTTATCTGGACGGCCAACAAGAGCAGTTTCGCCAGGAATTGGCCGCGGCCGCGCACCGGCCCATCACTTTCCTTTACCAATACCAGGTAGCCTTCAACGGTGTCGCCGTCAGCCTCACGGCTGACGAAGTAACAACCATCAGCCAATGGAGCGAGGTAACACAGGTGCGGCCGCAGGCCCAATACGAACTCCTCACTCAGGGTGGCCCCCGTTGGATTGGCGCAGATACAGTTTGGCAGGGGACAAACACCGGCGGTTTACCGGGCACAAAGGGCGAAGGGGTCATCATCGGGGTTTTGGATACGGGCATCTATCCCAACCACATTGCCTTTGCCGATGTAGGCCACGACGGCTACAACCACACCAATCCCTGGGGTAGTAATCAATACGCTGGGGTTTGTAATCCAGCCAACAGTAATTACGATGCAACATTCCTTTGCAACGACAAACTCATTGGTGCCTGGAACTACGCCGATGGCCCTCGTGACAACACCGGTCATGGTAGCAACGTCGCCAGCATCGCCGCCGGTAACTTCTACTCCGTCACCATCATCGCCACCACTATCAATATTCCTACCACCTTCTCCGGGGTTGCCCCCCACGCCAACCTCATCGCCTACGATGTTTGTTATAGCTCTGGTTGTGCAGAAGCCAGTATTTTGGCGGCGCTTGATCAGACGGTATTGGATGGGGTAGATGTCATCAATATCTCTTTGGGGATGGGGGCCGGAGACCCATGGAGTAGCTATGTTTCCCATGCTCTGTTGAGCCTACGTGAAGCGGGTATCTTCGTTGCCGTGGCCGCCGGTAATACTGGCCCCAGCGCATCCTCCATCAACGCCCCCGCCAACGCCCCCTGGGTGGTAGCTGTAGGTAACAGCAATCATGGCCGCCCCTATGCCAGTGCCGTTATCAACATGAGTGGTGGTAACACCACCCCCCCAGAGGATTTAATCGGGGTGAGCATGAGCAGTGGTTATGGCCCGGCAACGATTGTTTATGCCGGGAGCTATGGCGACCCTAACTGCGCCACCGCCTTTCCTGCCGGTACCTGGCACGGGGAGATTGTCCTGTGTGAAGGGGGCAACCTGAACACCGCCACGAACAAAGCCAAGGGTAACAATGTACGCACGGGTGGCGCGGGAGGGGTGGTGATTGCCAGCAGTGCCAGTGTGCCAGAATGGCGCATGTGGAACATTCACAGTCTGCCTGCTTCCCATATCACCTACAATGATGGTTTACGTCTGAAAAGTTGGATTACCGATGGTGGGGGGGTGCATACGGCGACAATTACTGGCTCTTACTTCCCCACGATGCCCAACGACCTGGGGGATGTGTTGTACACTACCAGTTCTCGTGGCCCCAACCCCATCACTCCGGATGTGCTGAAACCAGACCTGATTGCCCCCGGTTATCTGATTCAAGGGGCTTACCATACGGCGGTCTCGTGGGCCTCTCAGCCTATCAACCAATATATCGGTACGTCGCAAGCGAGTCCCCATGTGGCAGGCGCGGCCGCGCTCCTGCACGCCCTACACCCTGAATGGACACCCGGCCAGATTCAATCAGCGATGATGACGACGGCCCTCTCGGCCCCGGTACGCACGGATGACTGGGCTACTCCGGCCAATGCTTTGCAACAAGGGGCGGGGCGGGTGGATTTGACGGTGGCGGCACAAGCCGGGTTACTCCTGAATGAAACTGGAGCCAAGTTTGCGGCCGCGAATCCGCAAATTATGGGCGACCCCACAACCCTCAACCTGCCCAGCCTGACCGATAGCAACTGCAACCGGGTGTGCCGCTGGACCCGCACCGTCAGCAATGCCCTCAATGAAACCGTCACCTGGCAAGTAGCCATCAGCCACACTACGGGTATGACGCTGACCGTTACTCCAACCAGCTTTACGCTACTCCCTGGGGCGTCCCAAACCTTTACGGTAACGGCCGCCGTGAACAACCTGCCCAATAGCACTTGGGTATTTGCCGCCGTGACAATGCACAACCCGGCGGCCCAGGCTCCAGATGCCCGTTTCCCTGTCGCTGTCCTCCCGGCCAACACGAACACCTTCATCCCTCGCAGTTTTGCCGTTGATGTGCGGCGCGACCAGGGTTCGACACAACTCACTGGCCTACAGGCACAAGAGATTACCGACCTGGCGCTGAATCTGTACGGACTGGCCCCGGTAATACCCATAAGTATCACCCTGACCCAAGACCCCACGCCTGATGACCCCTTCGACAACCTGAATGAGGGCACAACCTACTTCATGACGGCTACCTTACCCACGCTGACCGAGCAGATTATCGCGGAAATCATCACCTCAGAAGCGCCAGATATGGATTTGTATGTGGGCGTGGATACGAATATGGATGGCCTACCCGCGGCCGCAGAACTTATCTGTGCCAGTGCTAAAATAGGCTGGCAGGAGCAGTGTGTGCTAAATAATCTGACTGTTGGCTCAGTGTGGCTAGTGGCCCAAAACGCCCATGCCTCAGACGCGGCCGCAGATAATATCACCCTGGCCCTCACTGCCATCACCCCAGAAAACAATAACGCTCTGAGTGTGACCGGCCCCAGTGCCGTGCCCGCCTATACCCCCTTCACTCTGGACCTGTTCTGGACATTACCGGATTCTCTGGCCGGGCAGTTGTGGTACGCCGTGCTCGACCTGGGCACCGATGCGGGCAACCCTGGCAACATAGGTCGAATTACTCTGCCGGTGATCCGCCATGCCGATGATGTCACTATTCATGAAAGTGATAACACTCTGATCCTGGGCGAGGTGATGACTTACACGCTTACCATTCAGCCCAACCTCTGGGCTGAAGATGTGACCTACATCCTCACCAATACTGTGCCTTTTGGGCTTCAGGTAGTGCCTAATACGTTGACGGGTGGGGCTACGATTGAGAGTCATAGCACCAACACCGAAATTTTGTGGTCAGGCACACTCCCCGCCGGGGGTGTTACCCCCACCATTATCACTTATCAGGTGGTTGCCGACCCGAAATTGTGTCAGGGGACGGCCTCGGACCTTTTACTGACCAATGAGTTGGCCCATACGCTGAATAACCCTGGTGCGGTGCTAATGTGGGAAATGGCTGATGTGTTGATTGAAGGGTTGGATGAGATGTGCGCGGCCGCGTTGGCCCTGGAAGTGACTCTCAGCACGGATGGGAGTTGCGGCACGGATACTATGTTGACAGTAGATGAAGATACCCCTGTAACTTATTGTTACACGGTAACAAATGTGGCTCCCGTTCCCTTGAACAGCCATGATCTGACGGATACGGTAATGGGGAACCTGTTGGAAAACTGGATTTATATGTTGACACCCGGCACAAGTACTAGCTACACCATCACCGTTCCCGCCAGCACTAGTGAGCTACATCTGGCAACCTGGAATGCTGACGACGCGGCCGCGGCACAGGCCAGTGTCATCGTTAATGTAATTCCCAGCCCCGTTGTTATCCACTCTATCTTCATCCCGCTCTTGCCTAATAATTAGCCCCCTGCCCCACCAATGCCCGGTCTGCTACCCGGGTGAGGCAGGGGGGAGATGAGGCAAGGGTGAAAGGGTGAGGCCAACCCCATTGGTTTGTCGGTGGAATTCCCCACCCCTAACCCCGCCCCAGAGGTGAGGAACTTTTTCCGGCGCGGTTTGGAGGCAGACGCCCCCAAAAAACGACCAGGCTCAGGCTACGCCCAATTCCCCTTTCTTATCCTGACGGCACCGGCTGATAATGCAGGGCCATGACTCCAGAACTAAAGGTATTTGTCGTCAATAACTTCAACCCCATCTTGTCTGCCTCGTCTAGCAGGCGGCGACCTTGATTAACCGTGACAGGATAAACCAGCAGACGTAACTCATCTACCAGGCCTGCCTGGATGAGGGTGTAAGTCAGTTCACCACGCCATATTGCAGGATGTCCTGACCGGATTGCTGTTTAAGGGTAGCAATCGCGGCCGCGACATCCCCCTCGATTAAATTCGCATTCCACTCTAATGGCTCTGCCACCGTGCGCGAGGCCACGTACTTGGGCAAACTGTTCATCCGGTCAGCAAACACATCAGAACCAGCGCGGGATGACCACGCGGCCGCGAACGCCTCATACGTTAGCCGTCCCATGATCAGCGCATCTGAGGCAAACAGTTGGTCATACGCATATTGCGAAATTTCATCATTCCAATAATCAAAAGACCAAAATTGGGGATTCTCTATTACCCCATTCACTGTCATCATGGTAGAAACAATTACTTTTCTCATATCACTCCTACGAAAATGTAGGACGATTTTGTAAATCGTCCTACAGATTTTCATCCCTCTTGGTGCATTGTAAAAGAGCGCCGCATCGCGGCGTCCCTTGCCCGCCTCTCCTAAACCACCGTCCCTGTCTGAATTTTGCCCGCCCGGGTATAGGATGCAATGATGACGCCGCTGGGGGAAGCCTTGCATTCAAGGAGTTGGAAACCGGCGGGTATCGTACCCTCGGCGAAGAGCCGCTTGCCATCCCCCACCGTGACGGGGAAAATTTTGAGCCAGAACTCATCTACCAGATCGTGTTGCAAAAGGGTTTGGATGAGATTGCTACTGCCGTGAACCTGTAAGTCAGGACCGTCACCCGCCTTCATCTCACGAATTTGGGCCACAACATCCCCATTGAGAAAAACCGTCTTGTCCCACCAATGCTCGGTAAGGGTGTGGGAAGGGACGTACTTGGTGGCGTCGTTGATGGGGCTTTCCTGATGGGGCCAATAGGTGGCAAATATCTCGAATGTTTTGCGCCCCAGCAACAAATCAAAGGGTTGGCCCATTTGCGCCCCCATCTCGTTGCCCACAAATTCATCAAAATGCGGCACGACCCAGCCGCCGTATTGGAAATTACTGGAGACATCTTCATCGGGGCCGCCGGGGGCTTGCATAACCCCATCCAACGTCACAAACGTTAGAACAACTATTTTTCTCATTTTCGTTCTCCTTTCGGTTGATACTCAGCGCGGCCACCGCCCAAAAGCGCAACAAATGACCGTGACCAGTATCTTTGTGAGCTGTTCACTAAGTAATCGTCCAAGAATAAGTTCCGCGCAGACCTGACAGGTTTCCGAAAACCTGTCAGGTCTAAACCGGGAAGTTATTTTTAGATGTTCACTAAGCGGGCCAGATTTTGCGGCCGCCGCCTGCGGGTACAATTTCGTTAAATGGCTATCACTTGCTCAACGGGCAAGGCTTCTATCGTGCCCTGATAACCGGTCATCGTCGCGGCCGCAAACAGAGAATTATAAATCGCTTCTTCGGTGGCTTCGATGGCGGCCTGACATTGGGGAGTTCGGTCAGGGTGGCTAATTGCTGACGACATTCGGGGGTACGGCGGACGGCACTCACTCTAGAAAAAGCCAGGGCGTAATCCCCCGACCCATTACTCATGGCCGCGCCAGTGCAGGCCAACCCGGCCAACGCCCGCCCCGCCAGCCGCGTCAGGTTACGATCAGAGAGGGAGGCATCGGTGGCGACGATCATCATAATGGAGCCATCCACACGGCTTGTTTCCAGAGTGAAATGACCCACCCGCACCCCTGCCACGTCGGTGAGGGTATTGTGGGGACCAGGGAGCAGGATACCGGGGGTGAGGTGGTAGTGGCGGGGAGTTGCGGCCGCGGGGTTGGCATAGATTTAAGTTTACCTGTCGTGTCAACAAAACCATGCTCCAATCCTGGCGCAAGGCGTCCTTTAGTGTGCCGTCCGGGTACACCGTATGGCCGGAGCGGGTACGGTACTCTACTTCAGGGACAAGTTCGAGGTTTCGCGGCCGCGCATAATGCTCCAACAAATCCATAAACGGCTTCCGCACCGTCGTCTCCTTGCGCGTTCCCCCATAACGGATGAGCCGTTCTACTTTACTGTGGTATTGCTGGATGAGTTGGATGGACATGGGCGGGGCCTCGGAAGAGCGGGTGGCGGCTGGCCGTTGGCTTTTGCTCGCGGCTAACGGCTATCTACCTTCTTTTATAACACAAATGGGGGGAATAGGTGTAGGGGCGGGGCAGGCGAGAGATCGTCTGGTCAGACGGTTCAATTTATTTCCCGCCTGCCTCGCCCCGTTTTTGAGCCAAACCGGGGTGAGGCAACCGGGAAAGATCGTTACCCATTTTCCCCCCGCTCCCCCCGGTTGCCCACCCCCACGGCAATTCGCTCCTTCCTCTCATTCGTTGTTATTTTCGGTTCGCGGCCGCGCCGTGTTACAATCCCCTCACCAGTAACAGGCTTCTTAATCACCACAACGGAAAAGAATTCTAGGACACGGATTTCACGGATTAACACGGCTTCTTCTTTAATATCCGTGTCCATCCGTGAAATCCGTGTACCACCCCTCCCCACTATGAAAAAGAAACTCCTCGGCGTCAAACGGGCAGATATTCAGCTAGACTTCGACCTCTACCGCGTCAAAGTGCCTATTCGCGGCGTGGCTAACGCCCACCTGAGCGTGCTCGACCTGCAACCGGAAGGGGCCACCAAGACGATTATGTTCCTGCACGGCTACGCCGGGGTGCTGGAATCGTGGGAGTTCCAGATCAACCATTTCGCCCGTAGTTACCGCGTTGTTGCCCCCGACCTGCGCGGCCACGGCCAGAGCGACGCCCCCTACACCCAATACACCATGCCCGAACTGGTCAGCGACATCCAGGCCATTGTCGAGGATTTGGAGTTACCGGAGCAGTTCACCCTGGTGGCTCACTCCTTTGGCGGCTCCATTGCCGTGGAGTATGCCAACGCCCACCCGGAGCGGCTGGAAAAGCTGGTGCTCATCGCCACCGCCGGGGAGTTCCCTCTGCCCAAGATTGCCCATTTGCTTCTGCGCCTGCCGTTGGATTTTCTGCGGCCGCTGTGGCGTTTCCGTCACCGGTGGGATGCCGAACTGCATGTGGTCAAGCGGATGATGGCTAATAATTTACGCAAATGGAAAGGGTGGCATCTCATCCGCAACCTCAGTATGCCCACCCTGGTCGTCACCGGCGAGCGGGACAACTACTTCCCCCGTTATGTCTTCGACGATGTGGGCAAGATGGTTCCCAACGCCGAGTTATACGATGTGGGGTCGGCCAAACATAAGGTGCAGTTGGAGCGGCATCAGGCGGTCAACCGGGCTATCGAACGGTTTATCGAAGGGGATCAGCAACGTTCCTGGCGGGGTTATGCCCAACAGGATGATCCGTTGCGCCACCGCACCTGGCTGAAGAATTACGGCAAAGACATCCCGCACACCGTCCCCATTCCTAACAGGCCCGTGACCAAATTTTTGCGGAGCGCGGCCGCGTGGCTCCCCAAACAGACCGCCCTCATCTTCTACAACACCCGGCTCACCTACCAACAACTCAACGACCGGGTTAACCAGTTTGCCCACGTCCTGCATGGCATGGGGGTCAAACCGGGCGACCGCGTCATGCTGGGTATGGCCAACATGCCCCAACTAATCATCGCCTACTACGCTACCCTCAAAATCGGTGGCATCGCCGTCATGCCCAACCCCGATGCGCGGGGCAAGCAGTTCGTCGCCATCGCCCAACAGACCCGCCCCAAAGTGCTCGTCACCCTCACCAGCTTCGCCCAACTCGCCCAGGCCATCCAGGCCCAGGCGGGCGTCGAACACGTCATCTACGTGGATATCCGCAGTCAGGTTCCCCCCGCCGTGTACGAGGGGCTAACCCAACGCTGGAATTTGCCCCAGGACATGAGCCAGGATGAGGCCATCGTGCGGCTGGAGCATCGTATGGCGGCCGCGCTCCGTGACGCCCCCACCGACGAAATGGAAATCAAGGTTCAGCCCGATGATCTGGCGGTCATCATCTTTACCAGCGGCACGACTGATCAGCCCAAAGGGGTCTGCCTGTCGCACAAAAACCTTATCGCCAACACCATCCAGACTCGCCACTGGTTCCCCGATATGGTCTACGGCAAAGAAGCATTCCTCTCCGTCCTGCCCATCCTGCACAGTTATGGCATGACCGGCGGCATGAACATCCCCATCGCTATGGGCGCGACCACCGTCTTATTACCTATTTTCGATGTGCAACAGGTGTTGGAACATATCCGCGAGCATAAAGTCTCGATTTTCCCTGGTGTGCCTTCCCTCTACACGGCTATCAATCAGTTCCCCAAGGTGCGGGAGTATGGTCTGCATACGATTAAGGCGTGTATCAGCGGCGCGGCCGCGTTGCCCGTCGAAGTGCAAGAGGCGTTTGAGAAGTTGACACGCGGCCGCCTGGTCGAAGGGTACGGCCTCACCGAAGCCACCACCGTCACCCACGCCAACCCCCTGTACGGGATGCGGAAACCGGGCAGTATCGGCGTGCCCATCGCCAACACCGAAGCCAAAATTGTGGATTGGGACACCAAAGAGGATTTGCCCGCCGGGCAGATTGGCGAACTGTGGGTGCGCGGCCCCCAGGTGATGCAAGGCTACTGGGTCGGCCCCGATCAGCCGCTCGATACGGCCCTGGTAGACGACGGCTGGCTGGACACCGGCGATGTGGCCCTCGTAGATAACGACGGCTACTTCCAAATCATCAGCCGCCGCAAAGACACCATCGTTTCTAAGGTGGAGAAAGTTTATCCCCGCGACGTGGAAGAGGTGCTGTACGAAAACAACAAAGTACTGGAAGCAGTGGTCATCGGCATTGGCCCAGAGGCTGAGGGGCAACAGGTGAAAGCCTTCGTTGTGCCGCGCCCGGGCACAAAGCTCGCGGCTGAGGAGTTATTGGCCCTGTGCCAGAAACGGCTCCCCCCCCACGCCATCCCCACCGAGATTGAATTCCGCACCGATTTGCCCAAATCGTACACCGGTAAAATTCTGCGCCGTTTGCTGGTGGAATAACAAGACCCCTCACCCTAACCCTCTCCCCAGGGAGAGGGAAGGATCTTCAGTACATATCGGAATGAGACTCTAGATGACAGGGCGATTGCATATTCGGATTTCCCCCACCCCCAACCCCGCCCCCAGGGGCGGGGAGTTTTTTAAGGCGGGTAAAATCGGGGCTTCGCCCCGATTTTACCCGCCGAGTGGGTTCCCCCTTCC